>JADFSO010000005.1 GCA_022560735.1 Pseudomonadota bacterium | reverse complement strand
GTTTTACGATCTGTACCGGTACCGGAGTCAATTGCGACAGAGAAAATTGGCGCCTGCCAAACGGCAGGTATGCCGATGAGTTGAATTCAGGTGTCATGAACAGCGTGATCGTCAGGCTGGCGCCTGCGCTGCGCCCGCCGCCGCGCGGCATAAATTCGAGCGCGGATAAGTTCAGCGCCGCGGCTTTTTCAATCACCAGCACTTTCGACATGGCCGATCAAGGCTTCGGCAGGGACACCGTGGTCGAAGGCGTTTTGATTTTAGTGCCTACCAACTAGGAAGGTGGGGGAGTTTTCAATGTTTGGAGATAAATTCAAAAACCGGCTTTTCAGCCTGTTGCTCGCAATCGGGCTGACATTGGGCGCCAGTACGCCGGCCCAGGCCGACGATATCGATATTTATTTTGGCGGTAATCTTCCGCCGGGCAGCGAGCCCCTGGTCATGTTCAGCCTGGATTATCGTCCGAACCTTGGATCCACGGTTTGCCAGAACGGCGAGTGCCAGTTCCTGGTTGATGCCGGCGTTCTGCCGGCCCAGGCATCCTACACATTTTTCGACATGCTGCGCGGCGTGCTGAGGATGGTCATGGATCCGCTGGAGAATATCAAAGTCGGCCTGATGCTCAATCATGACAACAAGGACAACTGCGCGGGCCCGGCCAAGGAAAGCATAAAGCGCTGCTCAAACGGTGGCTATATTGCGATGGGCTTTGAATTGTTCGAGCTTGGTGATGCAAACGGCGCCAAGGCTCGCTTTCATCAGCTGCTATCCGCCATTCCCCTGCCCCAAGGCAACCTGTCTCACCCCTATCAGGGCAAGGAACTGTTTTTCGAGTTATTCCGCTATCTGACCGGCCAGGGTATCTATAATGGCCATGTCGGTTATCTCGACTATGCCGGCGACCCGCTGATCAATCTGGATGCCAACTTCCCGGCCATCTCCTGGGACACCGGTATCGAGAAGCCCGGTAACCAGGGGATTTACCAGAGCCCGTTGGTGGACGCCAGCGAGTGCACGAAAATTTTTACCATCAATCCCTTGTTCTTTGTCGCCAACCAGGAAAATGACTCCGATGCGGCGATTGCCCAGGCTATTGTCGATGGTGGAACAGGATCGCCGCGCGCCAAATTTGTCGATGTGCTGCAGTTTCTGAATGACCAGGATCTTGCCAATGGATTCATCGGTAACGCGCCGAACCTCGATGGCAGACAAAACGTTACTTCCTTCTTCCTGACGCCGAAAGCCAATGTCACAACGATTGGCTACGCCAGGGCAGGGAATACCGGTCAGCCGCTGCCGCTGTCGGAAAATCCGGAGGAATTGGTCAATACCATCAGGGATATCTTCAGTCAGATTCTGAGCGTCAGTACCACCCTGGTTGCGGCGTCGATTCCGGTCAACGTGTTTAACCGGGCGCAGGTCGTGGATAACGTGTTCCTGGCCCTGTTCCAGCCCGATGCCCTTGGGCGGCCATACTGGACCGGCAATCTCAAAAAACTCAGGCTGGCCGGACTCACCGATGGTACCGGTAACATTTTTCTCGCCGATGCGCTGGATCAGCCGGCGGTCGCCGCCGATGGACGAATCCGCTTCGATGCGCTGACCTTCTGGACCGACCCCAACGCGTTGCCGCCACCCGATCCGGATGAAGACGAGTTTGCCCTGCGCGACGGCCGCTCGGTTGCACGCGGCGGAGCCGGGCAAAAAATACCGGGCATGACCAGCGGGCAAATCGGCCTGCTCAATAGCGATATCGGTGCGCGCCAGGTCTTTTACGAGATGGGCGGCGTACTCAAGGCCATGGATGTGGACAGCAACGTCATCAACGACCTGACCCCCTACTTCAAGCTCTCGGTTCCGCTCGTCGACATGGTCGCCGAAGTCACCTGGATGACCATGTACGCACGCGGCTATGACGTCGACGATCTGGACAATGACGGAATTCTCGCCGAGGCGCGTTCGTGGGTCATGGCCGACCCGCTGCATTCGCGGCCGTTGCCGCTCAACTATGGTGCGTGGGGCAGCTATAGCGATACCAATCCGGCCATTTTCCTGGCGATAGCGTCAAACGACGGCTACCTGCATATGATTCGCAATACCACGGCTTCGGGTGGCGAAAGCGGCGAGGAAGTCTGGGCTTATATGCCGAAAGAAACGCTGGACGTGCTGCCCGAGTTGCGCGCCAACGCGTCTTCTTTCAGCCACCCGTATACGGTTGACGGTACACCGGTTGCTTATATGCTCGATGTCGATGGCGATGGTACGATCGAAGCCATCGATGGCGACAAGGCCTATGTTTATATTGGCGCGCGTCGCGGCGGCAAATTCTTGCATGCGCTTGATGTGACCGACCCGGAAAATCCCGAATACCTCTGGGATATTGACAATTCCGATCCCGACTTCAGCGAGCTGGGCATGACATTCTCGACGCCGCGAGTCGGCACCGTCGATCTCGGCTCTGGGCCGCAGCCGGTTTTGATTTTTGCCGGCGGCTATGACACCAACAAGGATGACCGGTCAGGTATCGGCACCAACGACGCTGAAGGGAAAGCATTGTATGTGGTCAATGCAGAAACCGGTGCACTGATCTGGAAAGCAGTGGGCAGCGGAGTTCCCGCTGCGAACACCTTTGTACACAATGACATGGTAGACAGTTTCCCATCGCCGGTCGCCATTGCCGATATGGATGGCGATGGCTTGACGGACCGCATCGTTGTTGGCGACTCGGGTGGCAAAGTGTGGCGTGTCGACCTGGCCGGCAACAGCCCCGGCAATTGGAAAATAACGATGCTGGCCAACCTGGGCCGGCACGCGCTCGCGGGGCCGGGCGCAGCCGATGACCGGCGGTTCTTTCATCGTCCGGACCTCGTGCCCAGTCGCGATGCCATCGGCGCATTCGACGCCGTGCTGATCGGCTCGGGCAATCGTCCCGACCCCTTGGGCAAGGGCGGCCAGGCTGACGACTTCTTTTATATGATCAAGGATCGCAATATTGGCATTGGTGGCGGAGCCGACAGCATGCTCACGCATGCCGGTCTTGCCGATGTGACGGATAACTGCCTGCAGGCAGGCCTTTGTGCGCTGAATCTCAGTAACGGCTGGCGCCTGGGGCTGACCGGGACCGGCGAAAAGAGCTTGTCGACGCCGCTGACCATCGGTGGAACCGTGTTCTTTACGACCTTTTTGCCGCCGATCGGTCTGCAATCAAATCAATGTACGCCATCGGAAGGGAATGGCCTGCTTTACGCCATTAATTTGCAGAACGCCTTTGCGGTCAAGAACTTCGATTCGACCGATGATGGCCTGGATGGTTCCGGTGTAGCCAGCACCGCCAGCGATCGCAAGACTTTGCTGAATTCCGAAGGCATCCCGGCCGAAGTCGTGTCCCTGCCGCCAAACAAACTGCTGCGGCCCGACTTGACGACGGAAGATGCGACATCGTCGACTCGATGGAAGACCTTCTGGTACAACGCGGAAGATACCGATCTTTAGCGCTTGATATTGAAAAGAACCAGCGACAATTGGATTTGCAAATACAAATACGGGATCTGGAATAATGAACAACGATGACAGGAAAAACGGCCAACGCGGCTTTACGCTGATCGAATTGATGGTCGTCATTGCAATTATCGGCGTGCTGGCCGCAGTGGTCTACCCGAGTTACACGGGCTACCTGACCCGCACCAAGCGTGCGACCGCCAAGGCATTCCTGGTGGTGCTGGCGGGTCGGCAGGAACATTTCTTTGTTGACAACAAACGTTACGCGGTCGATCTGAACGAGCTGGGCTATGGCAACGCCTTTATCACGATAGACAACCAGGGCAACACGATCCCCGCGGTGGCGGCCGATCGCATTTACGCCGCCAGCGTCGCAAACGTAACCCCGACTTCCTTCCTGGTAATCGCCGTGCCGCAGCTCAATCAGGCGAACAACGATACCGATTGCGGCAACTTGATGCTGGACCAGGCCGGTTTCAGAAGTAACTCCGGCGTTAGTACCGACTGCTGGTAGAACCGCCAGATAAAAAATACGCTGGCAAAATCTGCCCAACACACGGCAAGGGGACAGATTTGAAATCTGTCCCCTTCATTCTTCTAGTTGCTCATATTGGCAACGGTCGCCCTGGCGGTGTTGCGCAAGGCCTTTTCGATTGCGGGAGCCGCGCGGACAAAATCCTGCAATTTTTGCTTGGCGCGGATTTCCGCCTGGCTGATGGGCGCGCCCGATCGACTCTTCGAACCCAGCATGCTGGCGCTGATCAGCCGGACTTGCCAGTAACCGGTAGCTTGCCGGGTGATTTCCCGGACCAGTGCATCGATATCCATAGCATCGTTGTAATGTTTCTGCAGGTAGTCTGCCCATTGCGAATGCAACTGCCCGGACTCGTGCCGGGTCGCGCACAGCACGACGATACTGGCAAGCTCATCGCTGACCGAATCCACCGCCACAGGCTTTGCGGACGTCGTCAGGCGCGTATCCTGGGCCTGCACGCCCATGGATACCAGGAGCATCATGAATACCAGTGTGTATCGGTTCATTGCTGTCTCCGGATCGTTTCTGGGTGCAATATACCACCGGAGCGAGTTTGATTCGGCAAAAGTGTCGCCAAAAGGACACAGGTTTTCCCTGATCCATGAAGGGTTTAGAATGACGTATGGTTTGCATGGCGCTCAGTGGAATGAAAGACCGGTACGTACACGGCAGTTCTGAAAAAGAACAGCGCCGCCTGGCCCTGATGAACAAGCTCATCAACCAGGCCTGTCTGCGTGCGCTGGATCCCGGTGGCGAGGAATTGGTGCTCGATGTCGGTTGCGGAACGGGGGAATTCACCCGCGCGATCGCCAGATGCCTGCCGGACAGTTCCAAAGTCATCGCCATCGAACGCGATCCGGCGCAACTGGCCACGGCGGTTGATCGGGCGCTGGCGGACAACGAGGCCGATCTGGTCGATTTTCGTGTCGGCGAAGCCGCATTCCTGCCATTACGGCAAAATGAAATGGGTCGTTTCGACCTGGCGCATACGCGCTTTCTGCTCGAGCATGTGAACAACCCGCTGGGCGTCGTGGAAACGATGTTCGAGGCGGTCCGCAATGGCGGTCGTATCGTGCTGGCCGACGACGATCACGACACGTTGCGCCTGTGGCCGGAGCCGCCCGGTGTCATGGATGCGTGGCGGGCCTACTTTGAAACCTACCGGAAAAATGGCAACGACCCGTTTATCGGCCGGAAACTGGTCCAGTTACTGCACCAGGTCGGCGCCGAACCGCAAAAAAACACGCTGGTATTTTATGGCGGCTGCGCGGGCATGCGCGAGTTCAAGGGCATCGTGCACAATCTTTACGAAGTGCTGGGTGGTGCGGCCGAGGAAGTGATCCAGGCCGGGCTAATGAGCGAAAAGAAATACATCGACGCGTTGTATGCCCTGCGAGATTTTTCGCGACGGCCGGATGCGGCGCTTTGGTATGGCATCAGCTGGGCCGAGGGCATGAAGCCCAGGTACAAGAAGACCCGCCACAAACCAAGCCGAATCCAATAACAGAAAATCGCCACCCGGAAGACGTTTCTGCGTTTCGATTCCTCAAAAAACGAACGCATGCGCCTGGCTCGGATCTCCGGACTCGCCCAGGTATGGACAATGGCGCCGAATTTGCAATGAAACAGCCGCCACCGGTAACAAAAGGCCTGCTTTAGGGGTCTAATTGGTGAAGCGGTCGATGTCGTTTGTGCCGGCATGCATGGCCGAATCGATTTTCCATTTGATGATCCGGCGGTTTGTCCGGACCTAAGCTCCGGGGGCCCCATGAACCAAAAAATCAAACCGATCGTGACTGCAGCTTTGCTCGTGTTCGTCATGTTGCCGGTACTTGCACAACGCCATTACGACACCAACATACTTGAAGAAACCTTTGCTTTCGATGACAGCACCCCCCGCAGCGTGGATTTCGACAAGCTGTACCAGGCTTGCCCCATACGCGACTGCATCCGCTCGATCGACTACCCCAGGTTTGTAACGGCGGACGAGGCAGATTTCCTGAAAGCTGACGACCTGATACTCGGCATCGTTATCGACGGCGATGCGCGCGCTTACCCGGCGAAAATTCTGGATCACCATGAAATCGTCAACGATACGGTCGGCGGCAAGCCGATCGCCATTACCTTTTGCCCCTTGTGTGGTTCGGGCGTGGCAATGAGCCGTGTCATGGGAGATGTGGTTACAGAGTTTGGCGTATCGGGCATCCTGTATAACAGTGATTTGGTTATCTACGACCGGGCCAGCAATACGCTGTGGAGCCAGATCGAAGGCGTGGCTATAGCCGGACCGAATACCGGCCAGAAGCTGGCAACCTTGCCGGTCACCATGACGCGCTGGTCTCGCTGGCAAAAAAAGCATCCCGGCAGCAAAGTATTGTCGATCGATACCGGGTTCGATCAAGACTATTCCACGGACCATTATGCCAAGTATCGAAAGGGAAGAACGATATTCATGCCGGTCTCTGACAAAGACAAGCGCGTACATCCGAAAACCGTCGTGTTCGGCGCCAGCGTCGGCGGGCAGCCTGTTGCGGTAACCGAGGCGGCATTCGAAAAAACCAGCCGAATCGAAGTCAGCCTGGCGGGTCGCGACCTGGCGTTGTCGATGGCAGAAGACGGGACGGTAACGATCAGCGATCGCGACAGTCATGAGAAATGGAGCACGGGGCGGCTTTTCTGGTTCGCCTGGTACACTTTCAATCCATCGACCGAACTGGTGAAGTAGTCCCTGATGTAGTGGAAATACTGCGCCTATAGCCCAATTCTGCTAGGTTTAGCGCCATACCAGCGTACGGCGACAACATATGGGCGATAGCTTTTTCACGGAACTCAGGCGGCGCAACGTGTTGCGCGTCGCCTTCGTCTACCTGGTCGCCGCCTGGCTGATTCTCCAGGTTGCCGATCTGATCGTGCCGATACTCAATTTGCCCGAGTGGTCATCCAAACTGATTTTTCTGTTGCTGATCCTGGGTTTTCCGATTTCGCTGATCCTGGCCTGGGCTTTCGAGATGACGCCCGAAGGGCTGAAGAAGGAAAAAGACGTCGATCGCAGCCAATCGATTACCAGCCAAACCGGGCGCAGGATCGATTTTGTCATCATCGGCTCGCTGGTGCTTGCGCTTGTCTATAGTATTTATTTCAAAGACCCTGACGCGGCCGATTCGGCGGTACCCGTACCGGCCCAGGACGGCACCCACTCGATCGCCGTGTTGCCGCTGGTCAACATGAGCTCCGACCCGGAGACCGACTATTTTTCCGATGGCCTGGCGGAAGAACTGCTCAACTTGCTGGCCAAGGTGGATTCACTGCGGGTGGCGGCGCGTACTTCGTCTTTCGCCTACAAGGGCAGCGACCAGAACATCCAGAAAATCGGCGAGGAACTGGGGGTGGGTCATATACTCGAAGGCAGCGTGCGCCGCGCCGGCAACCGGGTGCGCATAACGACTCAGCTGATCAACGTGGCCGATGGTTTTCACCTGTGGTCGGAGACCTATGACCGGGAACTGACCGATATTTTCGCGTTGCAGGACGAGATCGCGGCGGCCGTGGTCAAGGCCTTGCGTATCGAGTTGCTCGATGAAGAGATTGCCCCGGAAAGGGTCGCGATCGATCCCGCGGCCTATGATCTGTTTCTAAGGGCGCGAGGCGAACTCAACGAGAACGACGCCGGGGCGCTGGAGCGTGCCGCGGATTATCTGCAAAGGGCGATCGAGCGGGAACCGGGCTATGTGGCGGCGATGGCATTGCTGGGCAGTACATACCTGGATATGGACGAGTATGGCTCATTGTCGATTACCGAGTCGTTGCGGCTGAGCGGGCCGCTGATCGAAAAGGCGCTCGAACTGGACCCGAACGACGCGGACGCATGGGCGGCGCAAGGCTATCGCCAGTTGCGCCTCGATCAGACTGCGCTGGCCGGCGATCTGCTCGCAAAAGTCGGTATCCAGATCGGCAATGCGATCGAGCAGCGCTATTATGTCCTGGATGCTCAGCAGTTGCGCGCCGCGTATTATGCGCTTGCCGGTGAACGAATCCGCGCTTTGTATACGCTGCAACAGGCGGCGGACAATGGCTACTCGGTTCCTCACGATCTCGAGACGCCATTTTTCGATAAGCTCAAAAACAACCCCGATTTCCAGGCGATCCTCGAACAGGTGCGGGCAAACCAGGCCGTGATGAAAGCAAAAGTACTGGCGCTGGGCGAGTTGTTGCCAGACACGGATGCCGCATAATTCAGCCTGCCCGCTAATTTTTACCGATCCGCATACCGTTCAAATACAGGACATCGACCGCGCTGTCTTTAAAAAGCTCGTAGGCCTCATCCGGTCGTTCGACGATCGGTACGCCCGGCCCATTCAGCGAGGTATTCATCAGCACCGGAATACCGGTCAGTGCATCGAACTCGCGCAGGATCTGGTAGATGGCGCCGGTCTCTGCGCTCACGGTCTGGATTCTTGAGGATCCATCCACATGGGTGATGGCCGGCAGCCGGCGCGATCGTACCCTGGCGGTAAACAGCATATACGGCGAATGGGTCGGACACCCGGCAAACCAATCCTGCATTTTTTCTTCGATGACCACCGGCGCAAAGGGTCGCCAGGCCTCCCGCCCCTTGATCCCGTTGACCCTGGCCCAATTGCCGTGATCGGTGGGGTTGGCTAGCACCGATCGATGGCACAAGGCCCGCGGACCCATTTCACTGCGCCCTTCATACAAAGCCAGCACCTTGTTTTCATCGAGATCTTTTGCTGCGCTCGCCGCCATGTTGTCCGGTTTGGACACGGCGTATCGTTGGCCGGCATCGACAAAAATTTCCTCGCTGAGGCCGGCCGGCCATTGCAAACCAAAAAATGGTGAGCGGTTGTTTTTTGCGGTGGCCAGATCAACCGGATGATCCATCAGGTTGTGAAAAATAAACAATGCCCCGCCCACCGACAGTCCGCCATCGTCGCAATTCGGATCGATATAGATATCCCTGAAGGCGCTCTCGTTATACAGGCGACTGTTGCTCGGACAGTTCAGTGCCGCACCACCGGTCAGGCAAAGGTTCGCGGTACCGCGATCGCTCTCGGCCAGCCCCTGGTGCAGCACTTCCGCCGCGAGCAGATAACCCTCTGCAAAAAGTTTCTGCGTGCTGGCCGCCATATCGACGCTGATCGGATTCAGCACCTGCGAAGCCTCGCCGTGCAACAAGTCATAATGGGCTTGTTCGGCCAGTTTCAGACAGTGCCGATACCAGGCGGAAAACGGCCCTTCCCCGAAACGCTTTTGCGAATCATGCACATTGCCGACAAAGCGGCTGTCAAAAAACCTGGGCTGACCATAAGACGACAAACCCATCAGTTTACCCTCGGGGCCGATGGCGCCGAATCCCAGTTTGATGCCCATGGCCCGGTATATGCCGCCAAGAGCCAGGTGGTGAGGGCCCAGCGTAAACAGGCGGGATCCCTGCCCGTAACAGAACAGCCCGCTCAGATTACGCGAGGCATCGCCGCCGTCATGAGTAATGATCGCGCTGTTTTCGAATCCCGACCGGTAATACGCACTGGCCGCATGGCACACATGATGATCGACAAAGTAACCGGGTACCGAATGACCTTTCCAGCTGACCGTGACGGGGATATGCATGCCCAGGCGGGTTGCGTTGCCAAACATGGCTGGATCGATTCCATCGGTCCGAATGTCCTCCATACCACGCCCGGCGTTCCATCGATCGTGAGCGATAAAAACATTCAGCCAGCCGATGCTGCTGATCCGGCCTGCGCGAAATTCTTGCCACTCCGGGAAAATCTTCGTCCAGCGCTGGTTTTCCGGAAGCGCCGCGCGTTCTTCATCCAACTCGGCAACTTTTTGCAGGCCCTTGACCAATAGCGATTCGAGCGGCGTACCGGCGGATTCCAGGAGTTGCATGAAAGGAGATGGCACGGGGTGCTGCTTGGTTTCGCCTGGCCTGATGGCAAAATCGTCGCCGACCAGCCCGGTCATTATTTCCAGGTCCTGTGTGGAGACCACCGCGCAACAATCGATCTCCCGCCATTCCAGGTCCGCCGCGGAAAGTGCGGCATCCATTTCAGCGGCCCGCAGGCCGACCGAATGTTTGACCCTGTTGTGTCTTTCGGCCAGCACATGTACCACGATTTTCCCATCGATGATGATCGTGATCGAAGCGTCATGACCGAAATGGAGCCCGATTATTTTCATGTTCTTCTTTTCCGGTCTTTCCTGGTGGCTGACAATGCCGGTTTCAAACCAGCGGTCGCAGGTCAAAAGCTATTGAAATTCTTGGTTCTTCGCTGTCAAACGGGATAGTACGGTGGTAAAAAAACGAGGGAAACATGAATAATGTGCCTTCCTCGGGCCGCATTAAACGGGTCGGTTGCTCGGCGCGGCAATTCAGACTTGCCGGCGGCTGACCGAATTCAAGCCAACCCTGCGGGTCATCGTCGCCGGTTTTTATTTCGGCCGGCAATTGCACATAGTACACACCGCTTAGCCAGGCATCGGGATGAATATGCGGGTCCTGGCGACCCTGCTTGTCGAGGATCACGCCCCACATCGCGTATCGCCAGCGCTCCGGTTTCCAGGCCAGGTACGGATGGCTGGTATCCGTTGCGAGCGACGCGAAATAATCCCGGACCGCGCGGTCGATGATGTCTTTAAGCGCGGTGACGGGTCCCGGGGCGGACTCGAGAAGATTGGCGGTCTGGCACCCCTTTATCGTGGTATTTCCGCTGCGTTCGTACTGCAGGGTCGGATGATCGGCCACGTGTCGCGCCAATGCCCGGTTAAACTCGCCAAGGCTGTCAAACCCTGTTGGCGCACTGACTTCATGCCTGCCAAGCAGGCGGTCGTAATCCAGCAGCTTGCGGGCTTTTTCCAGTTGCCCGTTTTCGCTCAGCGCAACGACGTGATACGCCATGGTTGTTCTATCGAACGGGTTCAGCATCCTGCTCCGATCCAGGATTTGCAGACCGATTTTCGCCTGGCCGGATTGCAGACGCGCGGCGCCAAGATAGGTATGTGTCAGGGCGTTATCCGGCTCAAGGGTCAGCGCATGCTCGAAATGAGCAATGGACTCTGCGAACTTGCCCTGGTCCCGGCAGGCGTTGCCAAGATTGATCCAGGCATTGGTCAGGAGCGGATCCAGCCCGGTTGCTGCCAGCAATTCCTGTTCCGCATCGGCCGGTCGCGACTGCAGGCGCAGAATCAGGCCCAGTTCATGACGGTACGCGGCATTGCCCGGTTCCAGATCGCAGGCCCGGCGGCAGTCTGTCTCGGCCGCTTCATATTCGGCCAGGAACTGATGCATCTGGCTGCGGCTAAGCAGCCAATGCGGATTATCCGGAATCATTTTGATCGCTTTCGACAGGTATTCGCGGGCTGCGGAATATTTCTCGAGTCCTTTGTATGACTGCGCCATTTGGAAAAGTGCCGATGCATTTTCTGGCTCTGTTTCCAGCAGCCGGTCAAGCCACTCGATCGCCTCCTCGTATCGCTCCTGTCCGCACAGGCAAACCGCCAGACCGAGCATGGCGCCGGTCTGCGGGTCTTGAACGGCTAAGGCACGACGAAAAATTTCCTCCGCTTTTGCATGGTCTTGCGTGGCCAGCAATGCATTACCGAGGTTCATGATCGCCGGGGGAAAGTCCGGATTGATTGCCAGCGAACGTGAAATCAGATCCACGGCCCGGTCAGCTTGTCCTTCCTGGTAAGACAATAGCCCAAGCATGTGCAGGGCGTCTGCGTTGCCTGGTTCTTCGGCAAGTACCTGCCGATACAATTTAGCCGCGTTTTCAAACTCACCGTTTTGGTGCTGGCTGACGGCTTTTTTCAATGTCTTGGTGTGGCTCATCAGGGTCACTTCGTTTGCGGGCAGCCGCGGCCGAATTTTCAGCCGGCTCTGGATTTACTGTGTCGGAAACTGAGCACCAACGCCAGCCCGGCCAGCATCCAGACGATGACCGGCCCACTGGGAAGATCCAGCAGCGCCGACAACACGAGTCCGGAAAAATAAGCCAGCACGCCCAGTGCGTAGGCCTGGGTCAGACCGGCGCGTCGCCCCAGGTTGCGGGTGGCCAGCGCCGGCAATATCAGGCTGGCAAACACCAGGTATATACCGACCAGTTGCACGGATACCGTCACACTGATCGCGAACAGCAGGTAGAAACCGGTGCGACCGAGTTTTTCCCGGATCGAATACCAGGCCAGCAACACCGCCACGCTGACCATGGCAGCCGGCCCCAGCGTATGCCAGTCGGCCCACAGAATCTGGCCCACCAGCAGGTCTTTCAATTCCTCGCCGCCGCGCGGGTGGTTGGCCAGCAACAGGATCCCTCCGCTGGCGGCCAGCACGAACAATCCGCCGATTATCGCCTCCTGGACATCGCCACAGCGCTTTTCGGTCCAGGTCAGCAAGGCCGCGCCGATCAGCGCCGCCGAAACGGCCGCAATTTGCGCGGCGATACCATGCGTGTCCCAGCCGAGGACACTGGCGGCAACGACCCCAAGCCCGGCCATCTGGGCAACCGCCAGATCGATGAAAATGATGCCGCGTTTGAGCACTTGCCTGCCGAGCGGGACATGGGTTGCCAGCACCAGCAGACCTGCCAGGAAACCGGGGCCGAGGATACTGATATCCAGCGCGTCCATGTTCATCGTCGGTGCTCCAGCAAAATATCGACGAGCGAGTCGAACAGACCGAAAAGATCGTCCGCTCCAGCGGTGGCGCCAACCGTATGCGGGAGCACAACCGCGGGAACGTCGCTGCGCCGGGCAATCCACTCCGTGGCGCGCGAGCTCTGGTAAACCGAGCGCACGGTCAGCGCGACATCCTGGCTCTCGATCCGTTGCAGGATGCTGGCCAGGTGGCCCGCGCTCGGCGGGATGCCCGGTTTGGGTTCGAGCGCCCCAACCTCGCGCAGGCTCAGCCAGTCAACGAGATATACCCAGCTACGGTGATAAACGATCAGGCCCATGCCGGCCAGTGGTTTGGCCCGCTCGGTCCATTGCTTGGTTTTTTCCTGCCAGCGCCGGTCGAAATCGGCATATCTTTGCCGGTAGAAATCGGCGTTGTCCGGGTCCAGGCTTTGTAGCCGTAACGCCAGCGCGGCGGCGATTTTAGCAATGTTTCGCGGGTCGAGCTGAATGTGCGGATTGCCAAAGGGATGCACATCGCCTTGTGCCCGATCGACGGAATCGGGAACCTCCAGCAATTTTGCGAACGCGGACGCCTCGAAAAAACCCGGCAGCCCGGGTTGCACGGTCGGGTTGGCCGCCTGGCGCAACAGCACTGGCAGCCAGCCTATTTCGAGATCGGCGCCGGTGCAGATCATCAGATCGGCGCGCCGCAGCCGGGCGATCAGGCTCGGACGGGCCTGGATATAATGGACATCCTGCTGGGCGTGGGTCGCGGAAAAAATATCCAGCTTGTCGCCGCCGAGTTCCTCGGCCAGCGACGCCCATTCGGGCTCGCAGCTAAACACCCGTAACGCCGCTTGCGCCGGGAATCCGGCCAGGAGCAGTGCAGGCAAAAGAATAAATTTGAAAATGATTTTTTTCATGGTTGTGCCTGCCCCTAAAACTGGTGTGCGCCATGGGCGCCGATGCTCATGACATACTGGAGCAGCACCTGCGTGTCGTTGTCGGCGGAAGAATCGTCTATGGCAAGCTGTAACCGCAGACGGCTGAATTCGCTGTTCGAAAAATCGACCATCGCGGTCAAACGCCGCGGATTCCTGTCGTCATCGCTCAACGGTGTAACCACACTCAAGGCGGGAAGCTGGTTGCTTGACGACAGGCGGTCAAAACGCAGCCCGACTCGCCAACGCGGTTTGAACTGATAGATACCCTGTATATAGAATCCCGACTGGTCCAGGTCGTATGGACCGCTTTCATTGGCAACGCCATTAAAAAAATCGACCTGCCCGTCTTCGCCAAGATGCAGGTATTCACCTTGAATTATGAAATTCCTTGATCGCGGGTTGCCATTTTCAGCCCATTTCCAGACAAAGTCGGCAATAAACACTTCGCCGTCACCGGCAAACATCAAGTCGGCCAGGGCCTCGCCACCATCCCGCTTGCGCGCCTCGTAATCCAGATACGACAGGCCCGCTTTCCAGCTGTGACTGATGCCGACATCGCCACCGGTCTTGGCAAAAACGGAAAATGCGCCGGGGCTGCCGTTGTCGTTTGCCGCCGGGAAACTATCGCCCTGGAAAATCTCGACGCCCAGTTCGAGAAACCGGTCCAGCGGCGCCAGCCAGCGCAGCTGGACGCCGGTATCGGCAAAGGTCGTACCGAGCATCGCCTGGTACGCCAGCGGGGCATCGGCAAAATGCCAGGTGTGCGAGTGGAAGACGTTGTGATAGCCGATGCTGGAAAAAAACTTGCCGCCCTTGAGGGTCAGCCCCGACGGCAGGTTCAGGGTCTGAAAATAGGCCTCTTCCATTTCTACCGCGGTCTCGCCATCGGCTTCTTGCACAAACGCCACATCGACAAAGCCATAATACTGGTCATCAATATTCGCGCTGATTGCCAGTTCTGACTCATCCAGGGAAAATCCTTCGGCGATCGGTCCGGCTTCATCGTCGATCAGGAAACCGGAAATTTCAAAATCTTCGGCACGATTGGAGTATGCCGAGAATTGCCCATCGAGGATCAGGCTGATCGCCGGGTTAAACCGGTTGCCGGATACCGCTTGCGCGGAGGCTGCGCCGTTGAGCAGACAGACAGCGGTCAGCAATAAACAGAATTGAAAAAACAAGCCGGATCCCGGGCGGGATATGCGCCTGGAAAACACCATCGAAGCGTTGTTGTTCATGAGAGACTCCACGATACTTGTGACCGCCGCTTGACGCGGCGATGGACTTCAAATCAGGAAATGTTGGAAGGCGGCGCGCGTATCGTGGGGTGGGAGACGGTTCGCCTGGCCAGCACCGGACGGTCGCCCGTTTCGGCCATGACATGAACAATTTTTAGTGAGGCGTATTCATCGCTGTTGTTTAACAACTCGTCACAGGCATTACTGGCCAGGCAGCTAACACAGGCTGACAACTCGGCCGATGTCTCGTGCGAAGCCTGGTGGGAGGCGAGGGCGGCCTGGCCACCCAGCATCAGCAAAACGAAAAGCAGGCTGCGAATCGAATATCTGCGGCGTTTAGCTGTATGTGATCTGACTTCTCGCATGTATTTCCTGTACGAATGCCCGCAACATCGCTACTGAAACAGTGACCGCTATTTGTCGAACGGGTTCCGTTTTTCCGGGTCAGGTCCAATATAGCAGAAGGTCGCCGGCGGTTTTTCAATCCTGGGGTTTTTCCGAGGGTATTGCATCGAAAGCGATACAGATTCTTTTTTGCTTGCTCTCGAAAGGGATGGTCCGGTGATAGAAATAACTGGGGAAGAGGAAATAATTGCCGGCAACCGGGCGGAAGGTTTTCAGGCGGTGGTCGCCGCGGCAATTCATCGATTTCGGCGGCGCGCCGAACTCGATCCAGCCTGCTTTGCTTTCGTCATGATCGTTTATTTCCCCGGGGACCTGGACATAATAAACACCGCTTAGCCAGGCCGCCGGGTGGATATGCGGCAACTGGTGTCCCAGCGCATCCATGACCACCGCCCACATGGTCAGGCGCCAGCTATCGGGCTTGCCGGCAAACACGAACCCTGCTTTCTTCTCATCCAGCGTTGCCAGGAAACGGCCGATACCTGCGGTGATTTCCTTTTCGATGATCGCGAGCGGGCCTTTTTCTCCGGTCAGCAGGTCACCGGTGTGGCTGCCATGGCGGGTCGCGTGGCCCGCTGGCTCGTAAACCAGCGTGGGGTGTTCGAGTACATGGGTAGCAAGCGCCTGGTTGAATTCCTCCGCTGAATCAGCGTGATTTACAACGCCCAGTTCGGCCTGAAAAATCAACTTGTCGAAGTTGAGCAGTTCGGTATCCATGAGTTCGCAACCGGGCTCCTGGCCGGCGACCGCGGCCACTGCCAGGGCGCCGGTTTGTCCCGGTACGCGGGCCAGGCATCGCCTGGCGATATCGATCGCCTGGTCCGGTCGACCCATGCCGATCAGGAGATCGGCAATCTTGATTTGGATTTCCTGGTCATCGGGTGCGAGGCGGGCCGCTTCCCGGTATGCGGCCAGCGCCTCATCGCCATGGCCGAGTTCCTGCAAACTGACGGCCAGGTTGTTTTGCGTTTCGGCTTCCGGTTCCCCCGCCAGCGCCTTCCGGTAGGTGGCAACCGCATCCTCGTAACGGCCCAGGTTGTGCAAGGCCACGCCGATGTGCGTGGCAAGCCGAGGCCTGTCCGCAGCCAGTGTCTGCGCCTTGAGAAACGCAGCGAGTGCCTGATCCGGGTCATCCATGGCCAGGTAGACCAGACCCGCGTTGTGCCACGCGGAAACATAGTCCGGTTTAATCTGCAACGCTTCTGAAAATGCGTCCGCGGCCTGGTAATGCTTGCCCTGGGCACGCAACGCGAAGGCCAGGTTGTGCCAGGCCTCCGCGTTACCGGGTTCGATTTCCAGTGAACGGCGGAAAGCGCTCTCCGCGGCCACCGGCTGCCGCAGGTTATTCAGGCTTTTGCCCAGCGCATTGTGCCAGGTCGCCTCATCCGGTTGCTTTATCAGGGCCGCCTCAAAATCCACAACCGCGGCCTGGAAGCGGCGCTGCAGGTGCCGGAGGTTGCCGCGTAGCGCGAGAAGTTCCTCGTCGCCAGGCGTTTTCAACAAGGCTTCATTGAGCGCCACATCGGCCGGGTCGAAATCGCCGCGATCCAGTTGTTTGCGAATGGATTCGATATCGTGCATTTACGCCACCACCTCGGTGAAACGAAGGTTAGCTAAAGGGGGGACTTTATTAAAGCCGGGCGGCAGGGGACAATCGGTGTTTTCCGCATACACGGGCCGCATGTTGAACGAAGAGCAGGATTTTTGGGGTGAATACTGGGCGGCGGGACCGTTGACCTCGATGGTCGATGGTTTCGAAACCAATTACCAGGGCGAGCTGCGCGACCGCTGGCTGCAGTTTTTTTCCGTTTTTCCGGCACGCTCACGGTTGCTGGATATTGGCACCGGTAATGGCGCGATCGCGATGTTGGCGGCGGAGTATTCGCGTAATGAACAGCGGGATTTTGAACTTCACGGAGCAGACCGGGCCTCGATCGACCCGCGGCGTTCGCTAAAGGAAAAGGCGGAACTCGTCGCTTCGATCACCTTTCATTCGCAAGCGTCGGCCGAAAACCTGCCCTTCGAAGACCAGTGGTTTGCCGGCGTCAGCGGTCAATACGCATTTGAATACACGCGCCATGGCGCCGCGCTGGCGGAACTGTGGCGGGTGCTCGAACCGGATGGCCGGGCCTGCTTTATCATGCACGATCACGATTCGGAGGTGCTGCGCAGGGGTCGCGAGCAGTTGCGGCAGATCGAGTTGATCGAGAAGCTGAAATTTTATGCTGCGGTCGATGTGCTGATCGAGCAAATCAGCCTGATGAACGAAGGCCGGGCGGCCGCCGGTAATGAGGACGCGGAAAAAAGCCGCCACCGGGTCAACGAAATAGCTGCGCGCCTCGGCACCGAGGCGTCGTCGTCTTTTTCGCCAGAATCCCTGCGCCTGGCGATGGGATTTGGCAGCCGCGCGCTGGAAGTCCTGGGTTCACGGGGCATGGCGTCGGCCCGGGAACAAACGGCCAGGGGCAGGAAGGAACTTGCCGGCGCCAGGCTGCGCTATGAAGATCTTGCCAGGGCGGCGGGTCCGGCGGGGCAAAGCGAGGCCATCGTGGCGCTGGCGCGGGAACAAGGTTTCGTTGATCTGGCCCTTGAACCGGTGAAACATGACCGCAGTGTATTGATCGGGCAGCAACTAACCATGCAGCGACCGGGAAAAGGGTGACAGGAATGCCGGACGGCGAACAGTTGATTCATTTCATCAATGGCAACCTGTTGCAGCCGCCGTTTCCGGCTGATAGCGAGTCGGCGGTGTTTGGTATGGGGTGTTTCTGGGGTGCGGAAAAGCTGTTCTGGCCGCTGGCGGGCGTATTTTCCACGGCTGCAGGCTATGGCGGCGGACCAACGAAGAGCCCGAGCTATCAGGATGTTTGCACGGGAAATACCGGTCATGCCGAGTTCGTAAGGATCGTGTATTTTCCTGGGCAAATTTCCTACCAGGACTTATTGAAGGTTTTTTGGGAAGGCCATGACCCGAGTCAGGGGATGCGCCAGGGCAACGACATCGGCAGTCAGTACCGCTCAGTGATCGCGTATGGCACTGCAGCGCAGAAGGAGCAGGCCCTGGCAAGCCGCGAGTCCTATCGGAAGCCGCTGGACCAGGCCGGTTTTGGCAAAATAACGACGGAAATAGTGCCGGCCGGTGAATTCTACCTGGCCGAGGAATACCACCAGCAGTACCTGGCAAAAAACCCTGGTGGTTACTGCGGTCTC
Organism: Pseudomonadota bacterium; assembly: GCA_022560735.1. GTDB lineage: Bacteria > Pseudomonadota > Gammaproteobacteria > Steroidobacterales > MnTg04 > MnTg04. The sequence goes on along the minus strand of JADFSO010000005.1, from coordinate 97,832 downwards.
GGTGGGACCGGTATCGCCTGCGCCGTCGGCGCCGAACCCTGAGCCACGACCCGTGGCGATTTCTGAAACAAGAACCGCGGCATGACCGCAGATTCAATAAAGGGTATCGGTACCGGTCAAGGTCATGTGCAGGCCGGCGCCTATCGTGCTGACATGCGCAATTTCCGCGGGGCGCCTGTGAATCCGGGTTACCTGGCCCAGGTTGACGGCGAATATCAGTTCGACCTGGGTGCCGCGCATCAGGTCCAGGGTGTCGGTTTCGACAAACACGCCCCTGGAGCTGACGTTGCGTGCGATACACCGGCGGCCACCGGTTCCGGGTATCGACAGGTACACCGTCGTCAGCGCCTTGTGCCGCAGATTGCTTCTTCGCTCGGGTCTCTTTGCCACCCCGTCCATCCTTTTTTTTGTCCTCGGATCGGCGAACCCATTATGCACGGGATTGGCCATTTGTTAAGGGCCAGTTTTCATAATAACGAAGAAATCAGGGTGTTCTTTTCCATGCCTGGCTCCGACCCCGGCGCCGGTCATCGCCCGGGTGTTCGAACCCTTTCGTGGTATGGCTTGCGGGCGATGCGGCGCAAGCAAGATTTTACTCGCTTTTGGTTGACACGCATTATCATGCCAAGCACAATAGCCGGCTTGGATTCGCGGAGGGGTACCCAAGCGGTCAACGGGGGCAGACTGTAAATCTGCTGGCTATGCCTTCGTAGGTTCGAATCCTACCCCCTCCACCAACGCATGAATAAAAAAATCTTTTAAAAACAAAGGTTTATTTGTCTGTCGGCGGTGAAGGTGGTGGTTTTCGTGGCGGGTGTAGTTCAAAGGTAGAACCTCAGCCTTCCAAGCTGATGATGTGGGTTCGATTCCCATCACCCGCTCCATCAGGCAACAAGCTGGAAATGAACACGGCCCACATAGCTCAGAGGTAGAGCACTTCCTTGGTAAGGAAGAGGTCACCGGTTCAAATCCGGTTGTGGGCTCCACCCGGCGAGGTGGCGTGGCACAAACGAAACGGACTGCGGGAGATCGGCGGAAACCGGGCCCGGATTTGGCGTAAACAGTATTGGAACGGGGAGAACATCGTGTCCAAGGAAAAATTCCAACGTACGAAGCCGCATATCAACGTAGGCACGATTGGCCATGTGGATCATGGCAAGACGACGCTGACGGCGGCATTGACGAAGCTGATGGCTGAGAGGCATGGCGGCGAATATCGTGCGTATGACCAGATCGACAATGCCCCGGAAGAGAAGGCGCGGGGGATCACGATCGCGACGGCGCACGTGGAGTATCAGAGCGAGAATCGCCATTACGCCCACGTCGATTGCCCGGGGCATGCCGATTACGTCAAGAACATGATCACCGGTGCGGCGCAGATGGATGGCGCGATATTGGTGGTTTCGGCGGCCGATGGCCCGATGCCGCAGACCCGCGAGCATATCCTGTTGGCCCGCCAGGTGGGTGTGCCATACATCCTGGTGTATATGAACAAGGCAGACATGGTGGATGACGCCGAGCTGATCGAGCTGGTGGAGATGGAGATCCGTGAGCTGCTGTCGATTTACGAGTTCCCGGGCGATGACACGCCGATCGTGGTGGGTTCGGCGCTGAAGGCGCTGGAAGGCGACGACAGCGACATCGGAATCCCCAGCGTATTGAAGCTGGTCGAGGAGATGGACCGCTATATTCCGTTGCCCGAGCGTGCGATCGATGGTGATTTCCTGATGCCGGTCGAGGACGTGTTCTCGATTTCCGGTCGCGGCACGGTGGTGACCGGCCGGATTGACCGGGGTGTGGTGCATGTGGGCGACGAGGTGGAGATCGTCGGGATCAACGAGACCACCAAGACCACCTGTACCGGTGTCGAGATGTTTCGCAAGCTGCTCGATGAGGGCATGGCTGGCGACAACGTGGGGGTTTTGCTGCGCGGCACCAAGCGTGAGGACGTGGAGCGCGGCCAGGTGCTGGCGAAGCCGGGATCGATCAAGCCGCACACCAAGTTTGAAGCCGAGGTGTATGTGCTGACCAAGGAAGAAGGCGGTCGTCACACGCCGTTTTTCAAAGGCTACCGGCCGCAGTTTTATTTTCGGACGACCGATGTCACCGGCGCGGTATACCTGCCCGATGGCACCGAGATGGTGATGCCGGGCGACAATGTGCAGGTCACGGTTGAGTTGATTGCACCGATCGCCATGGAAGAAGGCCTGCGCTTTGCCATCCGCGAGGGTGGCCGGACCGTCGGCGCCGGCGTCGTCGCCAAGATCATCGAGTAATTTTTTTATCACACAGGTACGCGAGCGGAGCTTTCCGGTCGTGTGTCCGCTTTATCCGCGAGAGGTACAACAGGCCAGTAGCTCAATTGGCAGAGCGGCGGTCTCCAAAACCGCAGGTTGGGGGTTCGATTCCCTCCTGGCCTGCCACGGTTCCGGAGAGCCCCGGCAGCTGCATTGACGACTGATTCTGCGATCATCCATGAACGCCCAGACCGAAACTGGTGCCAGCGCACTGGATACAGTAAAGCTTTTTCTCGCGATTGCCGTTTTGATCAGCGGGATCGGCGCCTATTACTATTATCCGGATATGCCGGTCGTGATCAGGGCAGGCGGCGTTCTGGCATCCGTAGTGATCGCCATCGTCATCGTCATGCAGACTGCGATGGGCCGGGACATGTGGCAATTCATCCAGACTTCGCGCGTCGAGTTACGCAAAGTGGTCTGGCCAAGCCGGCAGGACACGACGCAGACCACTTTGGCGGTGATCGTATTCGTCATCATCCTGGGCGTGTTCTTCTGGGGTCTGGACATGGGTCTGTTGTGGGTAACCAAGACTTTGACCGGGCAGGGAGGCTGACATGGCCCTGCGCTGGTACGTGGTGCATGCCTACTCGAACTTCGAGCACAAGGTAAAAAAATCGCTGGAAGAGCGTATCGAGCTCGATGGCATGCAGGACAAGTTTGGCAAGATTCTCGTTCCCACCGAAGAAGTGGTGGAAATGAAGAATGGCCAGAAAAGGCGGAGCGAAAGAAAGTTTTACCCGGGCTATGTGCTGGTGCAGATGGATATGGACGAGCAAACCTGGCACCTCGTGAAGTCAGTACCCAAGGTTCTGGGGTTTATTGGCGGAACCAGCGACAAGCCAGCGCCGATTTCCGAAAAAGAAGCGGAGGGCATCGAGCAGCGGGTTCAGGAAGGGGTCGACAAGCCGCGGCCCAAGGTGTTGTTTGAGCCCGGCGAGCTGGTTCGCGTGGTTGATGGGCCGTTCAATGATTTCAACGGAGTCGTCGAGCAGGTCAATTATGAAAAGAGTCGTCTGCAGGTTGCCGTGCAGATACTCGGACGCTCCACCCCGGTGGAGTTGGATTTTGCCCAGGTCGAGAAAGCCTGAGGCGGGAAATACAAGGACGAGGCCGGTTCGCCGGCATATCGGAACGGAAGCAGGCGGGGAGCCGCAAGGCGTTTGCACCCAAGCGAGGATTTGAATCATGGCCAAGAAAGTTAAGGGATTTATCAAACTGCAAATCCCGGCTGGCCAGGCTAACCCCAGCCCACCGGTAGGACCGGCGCTGGGCCAGCATGGCGTCAACATCATGGAATTTTGTAAAGCCTTTAACGCCCATACCCAGGGTGTCGAGCCCGGCTTGCCGATTCCCGTGGTGATAACGGTTTACAGCGATCGCAGCTTCACCTTTATCAGCAAGACACCGCCCGCCGCGGTGTTGCTGAGGAAAGCCGCGAAAATCAAGAAGGGCAGCGGCACACCGAACACCGAGAAAGTCGGCAGGGTCAGTCGCGCCCAGCTCGAGGAAATTGCCACCGCCAAGGAGCCGGATCTGACCGCCGCCGATATGGATGCGGCCGTGCGCACGATCGCGGGCACGGCCCGTAGCATGGGCATAGAAACGGAGGGCGTTTGAGATGGCCGGGATCAGTAAACGCAAAAAGTCCTGGGCTGACAAGATCGAGCCGGGCAAGATTTACGCCATCGACGAGGCGATAGCGCTGGTCAAGGAAATGGCCACGGCCAAATTTACCGAATCGGTCGATGTGTCGGTCAACCTGGGTGTTGATCCGCGTAAGTCGGACCAGGTCGTGCGTGGCTCGACCGTGTTGCCGCATGGTCTGGGCAAAACGGTGCGCGTGGCGGTTTTTGCCCAGGGCGACAACGCCGACAAGGCGACGAAAGCCGGTGCCGACCTCGTAGGTTTTGAAGACCTGGCCGAACAAATCAAAGCTGGCAAACTCGACTTCGACGTGCTGATCGCGACTCCGGATGCGATGCGTGTCGTCGGTCCCCTGGGACAGATCCTGGGTCCGCGCGGGCTGATGCCGAATCCAAAAGTTGGCACGGTGACCGCCGATGTCGCATCCGCCGTAACGAATGCCAAGGCAGGACAGGTGCGCTATCGCACCGACAAGGCCGGGATCATCCATTGCCCGATCGGGGTCAGCAATTTCGAAGCCAAGGCGCTGAGGGAAAACCTCGACGCGTTGTTGTCCGACCTGGTCAAGGCAAAGCCGGCCTCGGCCAAGGGCATATATATGAAAGGTCTGACCCTGTCATCGAGTCAGGGCCCGGGCATCCGGGTGGATCACGCCACGATTTAAATACAGGAATGGTTTCCAGCCTGGTCAGCCATTTTTTGGCGGCTGAGCCCGGGAACCGCAAGGGAGTGCATGAGAGCCGGAGCAATCCGGTAATCGTCAAAGACCGCAGGTGAGTGACGCATGGCCGCAAAGACACGGCCGGGACGCGGAACTTTTAATCGAGGCTATCGGCCTGCGCAGACGGTGTTACCCAGGTCAGCATTGCGTGCTGGAGGGCCACTGTCGGTGGTGCGACGGCGGAGACGCCGGAGTATCCGTGAGAGGTGGGTGGAACGGGAAGTTCCTCCTTATTTATAGATGGACCCTTAATAGTCAGGAGGTAACCATGCCATTGCGTCTGGAAGACAAAAAAGCACTTGTCGCAGCGGTCAATGTGGTGGCAGCCAATGCTTATTCGGCCCTGGTGGCTGAATATCGTGGTCTGACCGTTACGCAGATGACGGAGTTGCGCAAACAAGCGCGCGAGTCCGGCGTATACCTGCGTGTGGTCAAGAACACCTTGGCGCGCAGAGCGATCGAGGGCACTGAATTCGAGTGCCTGGGCGAGATCCTGAGCGGCCCGTTGTTGCTGGCGTTCTCGCAGGAGGACCCGGGTGCAGCGGCCCGCGTGGTGAAGAAGTTCGCCAGGGAAAACGACAAGCTGGTAACAGTCGGTCTGGCCATTAGCGGCAATTTGCTGCCGGCCGCCGATCTGGATCGTTTGGCAGCACTGCCAAATCTCGAGCAAGCCCTGGGCATGCTCGCAGGCGTCATCCAGGCGCCGATCACCAAGCTGGTCCGCACTCTTGCCGAGCCGCACACCAAGCTGGTGCGTACGCTCGCAGCTGTTCGCGACCAACAGCAGGCGGCGTGACCCGCTACTGACCTTTGGACCAATCAATATATTTGTGTGGGTAACACAACAGGAGTTTTGGAAATGGCTGTATCGAAAAACGAGATTCTCGAAGCGATCTCAAACATGAGCGTGATAGACGTTGTCGAACTGATTGCCGACATGGAAGAGAAGTTCGGCGTGTCCGCTGCCGCCCCCGTGGCGGCTGCCGTGGCGCCGGCTGCCGGTGGCGACGAAGCGGTGGCGGAACAGACCGAGTTTGAAGTCGTCATGACTTCATTTGGCGCCACCAAGGTCCCGGTCATCAAGGTCGTTCGCGCATTGACCGGTCTTGGCCTGAAAGAAGCCAAGGACCTGGTGGAATCCTCTCCCGCCTCGATCAAGGAAGGGGTAAACAAGGACGAAGCCGAGGACGTCAAAAAGCAGCTCGAGGAAGCTGGCGCAAGCGTTGAAATCAAGTAAGCGAAGCCGCTTGCTATGTTTTGCGCGTATGGGCATTGCCCGTCAACCGGGATCGGCTGGTGATTGTTGTCGCCGGCCTTTTCCCGTTTCTGTTTTATGCCGGGCTGCAAGCCGTTTAACGGCCTGATGCAACAGCCCGAACCGAGGTAGCACACGATGGCATATTCGTTCACCGAGAAAAAGCGTATACGCAAGGATTTTGGCAAGCAGCCGAATATTCTTGATGTACCTTATCTTTTGTCCATACAGCTCGATTCATACCGCAAATTTCTGCAGGTCGATATCGAGGCGAAAAAGCGCAAGGACATGGGCTTGCACGCGGCATTCAAATCCGTGTTTCCCATTGTCAGTTATTCCGGGAACGCCGCGCTCCAGTACGTAAGCTATCGTCTCGGCGTGCCGGCATTCGATGTCAAGGAATGCCAGCTTCGCGGTCTGACCTACTCGGCCCCGTTGCGGGTGCTTGTCGATCTCGAAATCCGGGACAAGGAAGCGCCGGGCAGCGAGAAGCCGGTGAAGGAAATCCGCCAGCAGGAAGTCTATCTTGGCGAGATGCCGCTGATGACCGATAACGGTACTTTCGTGATCAACGGCACCGAGCGCGTCATCGTCTCGCAGTTGCATCGTTCGCCGGGCGTGTTCTTTGACCACGACAAGGGCAAGACCCATTCATCGGGGAAATTGCTGTTCAACGCGCGGGTCATCCCCTATCGCGGTTCATGGCTCGATTTCGAGTTCGATCCCAAAGATTGTATTTTTGCCCGCATCGATCGCCGCCGCAAATTGCCGGTCACGATCATTCTGCGCGCCCTGGGAATGGACGACGAGGAAATCCTGTCCACGTTTTTCGAGTTCAACGATATAACGCTGGGCAAGAAAGCGATAAAAATGAAGCTGTTGCCGTCGCGTTTGCGCGGAGAGCCGGCGCCGTTCGATATCAAGGTGGGTCGCAAGACCATCGTCGAAGAGGGGCGCCGCATCAGCGCTCGTCATGTCAAGGAGATCGAGGCCGCCAAGATCAAGGAACTGGAGATATCTCCGGAATATCTTGCAGGCAAGATCCTGGCGCACAACATCGTCAACAAGGAAACCGGCGAGCTGCTGGCCAAGGCCAACGACGAGCTGACCGTGGAACTGGTCGAGCAACTGATCGAGGCCGGCGAAAAGAAAATCCAGACCCTGTATATCAACGAGCTGGACAAGGGTCCGTTTATCTCCAATACGCTGCGCATCGATCCGGCCACCAATCGCCTCGAGGCGTTGGTCGAGATTTATCGCATGATGCGTCCCGGCGAGCCACCGACCAAGGATGCCGCGGAGAACCTGTTTAACAACCTGTTTTTCAATCCGGAGCGTTACGACCTGTCGGCTGTTGGGCGCATGAAGTTCAACCGCAGGGTTGGCCGCGACCATTCCGAGGGCTCGAGTGTGCTCAACAAGGAAGACATCATCGCCGCCCTGCGTACGCTGATCAATATCCGTGACACCAACGACACGGTCGATGATATCGACCACCTGGGCAACCGTCGTATCCGCAGCGTCGGCGAAATGGCCGAAAACGCATTCCGTATCGGTCTGGTTCGTGTCGAACGCGCGGTCAAGGAACGGCTGAGCCTGGCAGAATCCGAAGGGCTGATGCCCCAGGAGATGATCAACGCCAAGCCGGTGGCGGCGGCGGTCAAGGAATTTTTCGGTTCCAGCCAGTTGTCCCAGTTTATGGATCAGAACAACCCCTTGTCGGAGGTTACCCACAAGCGGCGCGTGTCGGCGCTTGGGCCGGGTGGTCTTACCCGTGAGCGTGCCGGCTTCGAAGTCCGCGACGTTCACCCGACTCACTATGGCCGGGTGTGCCCGATCGAAACGCCCGAGGGTCCGAATATCGGCCTGATCAACTCGCTGGCGGTTTATGCCCGCACCAATGAGTACGGTTTCCTCGAGACACCGTATCGCAAAGTGAACAAGGGCAAGGTTAGCGGCAAAATCGAGTACCTGTCGGCGATCGAGGAAGGTCAGTACATGATCGCCCAGGCCAACGCGAAACTGGACAAGCTCGGGCGTTTTACCGAAGACCTGATCTCCTGCCGCTCGCGTAACGAGTTCACGATGGCCAACCCGGATCAGATCAGCTATATGGATGTTTCGCCGCGCCAGATCGTATCGGTCGCGGCATCGTTGATCCCGTTCCTCGAGCATGACGATGCCAACCGCGCCCTGATGGGTTCGAATATGCAACGTCAGGCGGTGCCCACGGTGCGCGCTGAAAAGCCGTTGGTGGGAACCGGGATGGAACGCATCGTCGCCATCGACTCGGGTGTTACCGTGCTCGCGCGTCGCGGCGGCCTGGTCGATTCGGTCGATGCCTCCAGAATCGTGGTGCGCGTCAATGACAAAGAGACCGGCGCCAACGAATCGGGGGTGGACATTTATAACCTGACCAAGTACACGCGCTCCAACCAGAACACCTGCATCAACCAGCGTCCGCTGGTAAAAGCCGGCGATCGGATCGAGCGCGGCGATGTGCTGGCCGATGGGCCGTCAACCGACATGGGCGAACTGGCGCTGGGACAGAACCTGATGGTCGCATTCATGCCGTGGAACGGCTACAACTTCGAGGATTCCATCCTGATCTCGGAGCGCCTGGTCCACGAGGATCGCTTTACCACGATCCACATCGAAGAGCTGACTTGTGTGGCGCGCGATACCAAGCTGGGTTCCGAAGAAGTCAGCGCGGATATTCCCAATGTCGGCGATTCGGCGCTGGCCAATCTCGACGAATCGGGAATCGCCTTTATCGGGGCGGAAGTCAATGCCGGCGATATCCTGGTGGGCAAGGTCACGCCAAAGGGCGAAACCCAGCTGACACCGGAAGAAAAGCTGTTGCGCGCTATTTTTGGCGAGAAGGCATCGGATGTTAAGGACACTTCCTTGCGGGTCCCGCCGGGGATGGATGGAACCGTTATCGATGTCCGGGTGTTTACCCGTGATGGCGTGGACAAGGATTCGCGGGCACTGGCGATCGAAGGAAGCGAGCTGCAACAGGTCAAGAAAGACCTCAACGACCAGCAACGCATCCTCGAAGAAGACATCTTCCAGCGGATCGAGACGATGCTGCTGTCCAAGGTCGCCGATGGCGGGCCGAACAAGCTGAAAAAGGGCAGCAAGGTCACCAAGGCCTATATCGAGGAATTATCGCGCGACCAGTGGTTTGAGATACGCTTGCACAACGACGATGCGGCGAGCAAGCTCGCCCGCGCCAAGGAACGTCTCGAAGAACAGCGCCAGGAGTTCGATCGCCGTTTCGAAGAGAAAAAGCAGAAAATTACTGCAGGCGACGACCTGGCTCCGGGTGTGCTCAAGATGGTCAAGGTTTATCTTGCCGTCAAGCGCTGCATCCAGCCGGGCGACAAGATGGCTGGTCGCCATGGCAACAAGGGCGTCATCTCGACCATCGTGCCGGTCGAAGACATGCCTTATCTTGAAGACGGCACGCCGGTCGACATCGTGCTGAACCCGCTGGGTGTGCCATCGCGTATGAACGTCGGCCAGGTCCTGGAAACGCACCTGGGCTGGGCAGCCAAGGGGCTCGGCGTGAAAATTGCGGCATTGCTGGATCAGCAGCGACCGATAACCGAGTTGCGCAAATACCTGCACGAGATTTACAACACCACCGGTGGCAAGCAGGAGGACCTCAAGTCCTTCAGCGATGCCGAGTTGATTGAACTGGCGGGTAATCTGCGCGATGGCGTGCCGATGGCGACCCCGGTATTCGATGGCGCATCCGAGAGCGAGATCAAGAACATGCTGACGCTCGCCGGTCTGGCCACCGATGGTCAGAGCATTCTTTACGACGGTCGTACCGGTGAGCGCTTCGACCGCCCCGTTACCGTGGGTTATATGTACATGCTCAAACTCAACCACCTCGTTGACGACAAGATGCATGCGCGCTCCACCGGACCGTATAGCCTGGTTACCCAGCAGCCGCTGGGAGGCAAGGCCCAGTTCGGTGGCCAGCGCTTCGGCGAGATGGAGGTCTGGGCGCTGGAAGCCTATGGCGCCGCCTACACGCTGCAGGAAATGCTGACGGTCAAGTCGGATGACGTGCAGGGTCGCACGCGTATGTACAAAAACATTGTTGATGGCACTCACACGATGGATGCGGGCATGCCCGAGTCGTTCAACGTGCTGGTGAAGGAAATTCGTTCGCTGGGCATCAACATTGAACTTGAGCAGGATTGAGCCAATGAGAGATTTACTGAAATTCGCAAAGCAGCTGACTCCGAACGACGATTTCGATGCGATTCGCATCGGGCTGGCATCGCCGGAAATGATTCGTTCCTGGTCCTGGGGTGAAGTCAAAAAACCCGAGACCATCAATTACAGAACCTTCAAGCCGGAACGCGATGGCTTGTTCTGCGCCAAGATTTTTGGCCCGACCAAGGATTACGAATGTCTTTGCGGCAAGTACAAACGCCTCAAGCATCGTGGCGTGGTCTGCGAGAAATGCGGTGTCGAGGTCGTCCAGTCCAAGGTACGCCGCGAGCGTATGGGTCACATCGAACTGGCCAGCCCGGTCGCGCACATCTGGTTTTTGAAATCATTGCCATCGCGTATCGGCCTGATGCTGGATATGACGCTGCGCGAAATCGAACGCATCCTCTATTTCGAGGCCTTCGTCGTTATCGATCCCGGCATGACGCCGCTGGAGCGCGGGCAACTGCTCTCGGATGAGGCCTACCTGGAAACCATCGAACAACATGGCGACGATTTTGACGCCAGGATGGGCGCGGAGGCGGTTTACCAACTGCTGGGAAGCCTGGACCTCAACGCCGAAGTCGTGAAAGTCCGCGAGGATATGGCCGCCACCGGTTCGGAGACCAAGCTCAAGAGGTTGTCCAAGAGACTGAAGCTGCTGGAATCTTTTATCTCCTCGGGCAACCAGCCGAAGTGGATGGTGCTGACCGTCCTGCCGGTGCTGCCACCGGACCTGCGTCCGCTGGTGCCGCTCGATGGGGGCCGTTTTGCGACTTCCGATCTGAACGATCTATACCGCCGCGTCATTAACCGCAACAACCGCCTGCGCCGGCTGCTGGAGTTGAACGCACCGGACATCATCGTGCGCAACGAAAAACGTATGTTGCAGGAATCGGTCGATGCGCTGCTCGACAACGGCAGGCGTGGCCGTGCGATCACCGGCACCAACAAGCGCCCGCTGAAGTCGCTGGCCGACATGATCAAGGGCAAGCAGGGGCGGTTTCGGCAGAACCTGCTCGGTAAACGGGTGGACTACTCTGGCCGTTCGGTCATCGTCGTCGGTCCCACGCTAAAACTGCACCAGTGCGGGCTGCCAAAGAAAATGGCGCTTGAGCTATTTAAGCCCTTTATTTTCAGTAAGTTACAATCGCGCGGCGAAGCGGCGACGATCAAGTCCGCGAAACGCCTGGTCGAACGCGAAGGCCCGGAAGTCTGGGACATCCTCGAAGATGTGATTCGCGAGCACCCGGTGATGCTCAATCGAGCGCCGACGCTGCATCGCCTGGGTATCCAGGCCTTTGAGCCGGTGCTGATCGAAGGCAAGGCGATCCAGCTTCACCCGCTGGTCTGTACGGCATTCAATGCCGACTTCGATGGCGACCAGATGGCGGTACATGTGCCGTTGTCGATCGAAGCGCAGCTTGAAGCGCGCGCGCTGATGATGGCATCGAACAATATTCTTTCGCCGGCCAACGGCGACCCGATTATCGTGCCGTCCCAGGATGTCGTGCTCGGTCTTTATTATATGTCGCGGGATCGCATTAACGCGCGTGGTGAAGGCAGTATGTTTGCCGATGTCGCCGAAGTCCATCGAGCCTACGAGAACAGGTATGTCGAGTTGCAGGCCATCGTCAAGGTGCGGATAAAGGAAACGGCGGTCGACGAACAAGGGGAGAAAACGGTCACCAACAAGGTTTACGACACTACAATAGGGCGCGCCCTGCTCAGCGAAATATTGCCCGAGGGGCTGCCATTCGACCTCGTTAACCAGACCATGAACAAGAAAGCGATTTCGCGAGTCATCAACGCTTGCTACCGCGATGTCGGTCTGAAAGAGACTGTTGTTTTTGCCGATCAACTGATGTACACGGGATTCCACTACGCGACGCGCGCCGGCATATCCATCTGTGCAAACGACATGGTCGTGCCCGAGGAAAAGACCGAGATCCTGGCGGCGGCCGAAGCCGAGGTCAAGGAAATCCAGGATCAGTACTCCTCTGGCTTGCTGACCGATGGTGAGCGCTATAACAAGGTCGTGGATATCTGGTCGCGCACCAATGACCAGGTGGCCAACGCGATGATGAAGGAGTTGGGCACCGAAGTGGTGGTCAACGCCAAAGGCGAGAAGGTCCAGCAGGATTCCTTTAACTCGATATACATGATGGCCGATTCGGGCGCTCGTGGATCGGCGGCGCAGATCAGGCAGCTTGCCGGCATGCGTGGCTTGATGGCCAAACCCGATGGATCGATTATCGAGGCGCCGATTACTGCAAATTTCCGGGAAGGCCTGGATGTCCTGCAATACTTTATCTCGACTCACGGCGCACGCAAGGGTCTGGCCGATACCGCGCTGAAAACCGCGAACTCGGGTTACCTGACACGGCGCTTGGTCGATGTTGCGCAGGACCTGGTCGTCACCGAGGAAGATTGTGGCACGACGACCGGTCTGATAATGACCCCGTTGGTCGAAGGCGGCGATGTGGTCGAACCGCTCAGCGAACGAGTGCTGGGCAGGGTCCTGGTCGAGGACGTGGTCAAACCGGGAAGCAAAAAAGAGGTGGTTGCGACGGCCGGTACGCTGCTGGATGAGCGCTGGGTGGACAAGCTGGAGCAAAACCAGATCGACTCCGTGATGGTACGCTCGCCGATTGCTTGTGAAACCCTGTACGGTGTCTGCGCGAGCTGTTATGGACGCGATCTTGGTCGTGGCGATCAAATCAACATCGGCGAAGCCGTCGGTGTGATCGCCGCGCAGTCGATCGGTGAACCCGGTACCCAGCTAACGATGCGGACCTTCCATATCGGCGGCGCCGCCTCACGTGCGGCAGCGGTCAATAGCGTTGAGATCAAGAGCAAGGGCACTGTGCACCTGCGTCACATCAAGACTGTGCAGCATACCAAGGGGCACCTGGTCGCGGTATCGCGTTCAGGCGAGCTTGGCGTCATGGACGAGTACGGTCGCGAGCGCGAACGGTACAAGATCCCCTACGGCGCGATGATCCTGATCCGCGACGGGGCATCGGTCGAGCCAGGCCAGATGGTTGCGACCTGGGATCCGCACACCCACCCGGTCGTCACCGAAGTGAACGGTTACATCCGCTTTGAAGACTTCGAAGACGGGGTGGCCGTCAGCCGCCAGGTCGATGAATTTACCGGGCTGACCAGCATCGAAGTGCTGGATGTGAAGCAGCGCACCGCTGTCGGCCGCGATCTGCGACCGACCGTCACGCTGATGGACAAGAAAGGCAAGGACGCCAAGCCGGTCTGCTTTGCCAATACCGATATTCCCGCCGTGTACGCGTTGCCGGCGGGGGCGCTGGTCAACAAAGAAGACGGCGTCAAGGTGTCTATTGGTGATGTGCTTGCGCGGATCCCGCAGGAAACCTCGAAGACCCGTGACATTACCGGTGGTCTGCCGCGGGTGGCCGATCTTTTCGAGGCCCGCAAGCCCAAGGAAGCGTCGATCCTGGCCGAACATACCGGCACGGTTAGTTTTGGCAAGGAAACCAAGGGCAAGCGCCGCCTCGTGATCACCGACGAGAACGGCGAGTCACACGAGGAGTTGATCCCGAAATGGCGGCACCTGAACGTGTTCGAAGGCGAGCAGGTCGAGCGCGGCGAAGAAATTGCCGATGGCGAGCCCAATCCGCATGACATTTTGCGTTTGCAGGGAGTGGAGCCGTTGGCTGACTACCTGGTTCGTGAAATCCAGGACGTATATCGGTTGCAGGGCGTCAAGATCAACGACAAGCATATCGAGGTGATCATTCGCCAGATGCTGCGCAAGGTTGAGATCAAGGATCCGGGCGATACCCGCCTGCTGAAAGGCGAACAACTGGATCGTGCCAGGCTGATCGAGTTGAACCGGGAAATGGAACGCATGAACAAGAAGCAGGCCGAGCACACGCCGGTGCTGCTGGGCATCACCAAAGCCTCGCTGGCCACCGAATCGTTCATTTCGGCGGCCTCTTTCCAGGAAACGACCCGGGTTCTGACCGAGGCGGCTGTTCGCGGTTTGCGTGACGACCTCCGGGGCCTGAAGGAGAACGTGATTGTCGGGCGCCTGATCCCCGCCGGTACGGGCATGTCGTATCATAGCAACCGGCGCCGTTCGAAGGCCGAGGCGTTGGCGAATCAGTTAGTCAAGATCCCCGCTGCCGAAGAGGCCGAGGCGGAAACCGTCACGGCGGAGGCGCCGGTCGCCGTCGAGGAAGTGGTCAAGGCGGAGGTCGTGGAAACGGCTGCGCCGGTGCTTATCGAGGAGGCCAAAGGGGAGGAGGCCAAAGGGGCGGCGGACGAGCAGGCCTGAGGCCGGCCCGGAGTCACGAACCATAAACCGGCTCCGCGGGCGTGGAATTCGGGGGTTTTCACCCGACTTTGCTTGACACCCGAGGGGCCGGTTCATAAAATTCCCACTCTTAACCACGCAGCTCGGCTGGGGCCGGTCTGTGCGCTTGTTTAAGGGATTTCACGAGCCGCCGATTTAGGCGGCTCGCTGTTTCTCCGCGATGAGATTTTCGCTTTGAGTAAAGCAGCGGGGAACGTTTCACGGGTGCGCCTGAAGGCGCGTCAAATAAAGAGAAAGAGCATGGCGACAGTAAATCAATTGGTCCGCAAAGCACGCAAAAAGCGGGTTGCGAAAAGCACGGTTCCGGCGCTCGAAGCCAGCCCGCAAAAGCGTGGCGTGTGTACGCGGGTCTATACCACAACGCCGAAAAAGCCGAACTCGGCCCTGCGGAAAGTGGCCCGGGTGCGCCTGACCAATGGTTTTGAAGTGACCAGTTACATCGGTGGCGAAGGGCATAACCTGCAGGAGCACTCGGTGGTCCTGATTCGTGGTGGCCGGGTCAAGGATTTGCCGGGTGTCCGTTACCACACGATCCGGGGAACCCTGGATTGCGCCGGCGTATCCGACCGGCGCAAAGGCCGCTCCAAGTACGGCGCCAAGAAACCCAAGTCCTGACCGCGGCAAGAAAGCAGTCAGCGCCAACAAATTAAAGAGTATCGATCAATGTCCAGACGTGTATCCGCCCCAAAACGTGTCATTCTCCCGGATCCCAAGCACGGCAGTGAACTGCTTGCGAAGTTCATGAATATGCTCATGAACGACGGCAAGAAGTCAGTGGCCGAGAAAGTGATCTATGGCGCGCTTGACCGTATCGCCGAGAAAAAATCATCGACCGATGAGCAGGCCATCGAATTGCTGGAACAGGCGCTGGAAAACGTCAAACCCCAGGTCGAGGTGAAGTCCCGCCGTGTCGGTGGCGCCACCTACCAGGTCCCGGTCGAAGTGCGGCTGGTCCGCCGCCAAACCCTGGCCATGCGCTGGATTATCGATGCCGCACGCAAACGCAGCGAAAAGTCGATGGCGCATCGCCTGGCCAATGAACTGATGGACGCGGCGGACAATCGTGGCGCGGCCGCCAAAAAGCGTGAAGACACGCATCGTATGGCAGAAGCCAACAAGGCTTTCGCCCATTTCCGCTGGTAAACCAGCGCTTAGCTCGCAGAGGAACAGACAGTGCCACGGACCACGCCCATCGATCGCTACCGCAATATCGGCATCATGGCCCATATTGATGCGGGCAAGACGACGACGACCGAGCGCATTCTGTTTTATACCGGTGTCTCCCACAAGATCGGTGAAGTGCACGATGGCGCCGCTGTCATGGACTGGATGGAGCTGGAGCAGGAGCGGGGCATCACCATCACCTCGGCGGCGACGACCTGTTTCTGGTCAGGGATGAACAAGCAGTTCCCGGAGCACCGGATCAATATTATCGACACGCCCGGACACGTTGATTTCACGATCGAGGTCGAGCGTTCGCTGCGGGTGCTGGACAGCGCCGTCGCGGTGTTCTGTTCGGTTGGCGGGGTCGAACCCCAGTCGGAAACGGTTTGGCGTCAGGCCAACAAGTACGGCGTGCCGCGCATGGCTTTTATCAACAAGATGGATCGCGCCGGCGCCGACTTTTTCCGGGTCCTCGAGCAGATCAGGGAGCGTCTTGGCGGCAACCCGGTTGCCTTGCAGATTCCGATCGGCGCCGAGGAAAATTTCGAAGGCGTCATCGACTTGCTGCAGATGAAGGCGATCTACTGGGATGATTCTACCCAGGGTACCAGTTATGAGGCCCGTGACATTCCTGAAGATCTGCTGAAGGCTGCCGAGGAACGTCGCGAGATCATGGTCGAAGCTGCGGCCGAGGCCGACGAAGACTTGCTCGAGAAGTATCTCGAAGAGGGCGATCTGAGCCGGGAGGAAATTGTTCGTGGCCTGCGGAAGCGCACCATCAATAACGAAATCGTACCGACTGTCTGTGGTTCCGCGTTCAAAAACAAGGGCGTACAGGCGGTGCTCGACATAGTTATCGAGTTGCTGCCATCGCCGACCGACGTGGCGGCCATCGAGGGCGAATTGGAGAACGGTGAGAAGGCAACTCGCCTCGCGGCCGACGATCAGCCGTTTGCGGCGCTGGCGTTCAAGATCGCCACCGACCCGTTCGTGGGTTCGCTGACCTTTTTCCGCGTTTATTCGGGTGTGCTCAAATCGGGCGACACGATTTATAACCCGGTCAAGAGCCGCAAAGAGCGCGTTGGCCGTATTCTGCAGATGCACGCCAACGATCGTACCGAAATCAAGGAAGTATTTGCCGGCGATATAGCCGCCGCTGTCGGCCTGAAAGATGTCAACACCGGCGACACGCTGTCCGACCCAAAGCACATCATCACGCTGGAACGGATGGAATTCCCGGAGCCGGTCATCGCCGTCGCGGTCGAACCGAAAACCAAGGCCGATCAGGAGCGCATGGGCATAGCGCTGAGCAAACTGGCCAAGGAAGACCCGTCGTTCCGGGTGCATACCGACGAGGAATCGGGTCAGACCATCATCTCGGGCATGGGCGAGCTGCACCTCGACATCATCGTCGACCGCATGCGCCGTGAATTCAACGTGGAATCCAATGTCGGCAGGCCCCAGGTGGCCTATCGCGAAACCATTCGCTCGACGGTCGAACAGCAAGGCAAGTTTATTCGCCAGACCGGCGGCCGCGGTCAGTATGGTCATGTGTATATCCGGATCGAGCCGGTCGAGGCCGGTTCCGGTTATGAATTTGAGAACGCCATCGTCGGCGGTTCGGTTCCCAAGGAATACATCAATGCGGTGGACAAGGGCATCCAGGAGCAAATGTGCAATGGCGTAATCGCCGGCTATCCGGTCGTCGATTGCAAAGTGACCCTTTATGACGGCTCCTATCATGACGTCGACTCGAGCGAGATGGCGTTCAAGATCGCCGGTTCGATGGCGTTCAGGGATGGCGCGCTCAAGGCGGACCCGGTGTTGCTCGAGCCGATCATGGCGGTGGAAGTGGTCTCGCCGGAGGACTACATGGGCGACGTAATGGGCGATCTCAACCGCCGTCGTGGCCAGCCATCGGGCATGGAAGACAGCCCCGCTGGCAAGCTGATCCGTGCCGAGGTGCCGCTGGCCGAGATGTTTGGCTACGCGACTTCGCTGCGCTCGATGTCACAGGGCCGCGCGACTTACTCGATGGAATTCGCCAAGTACGCCCAGGTCCCGCAGAGCGTGGCGGACGATGTCATGAAAAAAGCGTCCTGAGCAAGACGGTTTTAAAGAGCAAAACTCAGACACACCAGACAAAGCAGAGGTGCATCGTGTCCAAGGAAAAATTCCAACGTACGAAGCCGCATATCAACGTAGGCACGATTGGCCATGTGGATCATGGCAAGACGACGCTGACGGCGGCATTGACGAAGCTGATGGCTGAGAGGCATGGCGGCGAATATCGTGCGTATGACCAGATCGACAATGCCCCGGAAGAGAAGGCGCGGGGGATCACGATCGCGACGGCGCACGTGGAGTATCAGAGCGAGAATCGCCATTACGCCCACGTCGATTGCCCGGGGCATGCCGATTACGTCAAGAACATGATCACCGGTGCGGCGCAGATGGATGGCGCGATATTGGTGGTTTCGGCGGCCGATGGCCCGATGCCGCAGACCCGCGAGCATATCCTGTTGGCCCGCCAGGTGGGTGTGCCATACATCCTGGTGTATATGAACAAGGCAGACATGGTGGATGACGCCGAGCTGATCGAGCTGGTGGAGATGGAGATCCGTGAGCTGCTGTCGATTTACGAGTTCCCGGGCGATGACACGCCGATCGTGGTGGGTTCGGCGCTGAAGGCGCTGGAAGGCGACGACAGCGACATCGGAATCCCCAGCGTATTGAAGCTGGTCGAGGAGATGGACCGCTATATTCCGTTGCCCGAGCGTGCGATCGATGGTGATTTCCTGATGCCGGTCGAGGACGTGTTCTCGATTTCCGGTCGCGGCACGGTGGTGACCGGCCGGATTGACCGGGGTGTGGTGCATGTGGGCGACGAGGTGGAGATCGTCGGGATCAACGAGACCACCAAGACCACCTGTACCGGTGTCGAGATGTTTCGCAAGCTGCTCGATGAGGGCATGGCTGGCGACAACGTGGGGGTTTTGCTGCGCGGCACCAAGCGTGAGGACGTGGAGCGCGGCCAGGTGCTGGCGAAGCCGGGATCGATCAAGCCGCACACCAAGTTCGAAGCCGAGGTGTATGTGCTGACCAAGGAAGAAGGCGGTCGTCACACGCCGTTTTTCAAAGGCTACCGGCCGCAGTTTTATTTTCGGACGACCGATGTCACCGGCGCGGTATACCTGCCCGATGGCACCGAGATGGTGATGCCGGGCGACAATGTGCAGGTCACGGTTGAGTTGATTGCACCGATCGCCATGGAAGAAGGCCTGCGCTTTGCCATCCGCGAGGGTGGCCGGACCGTCGGCGCCGGCGTCGTCGCCAAGATCATCGACTAAACAGACAAACGAGAGACAGATATGGCAAGTAATCAGAATATCCGGATTCGGCTGAAATCGTTCGACCACAGGTTGATCGATACATCGGCCAGGGAAATCGTGGAAACGGCGAAGCGCACTGGCGCCCAGGTGAAAGGCCCGGTGCCTTTGCCGACCAAGATGGAGCGCTTTACGGTGCTGATTTCACCGCATGTCAACAAGGACGCCAGGGACCAGTACGAGCTGCGTACCCACAAGCGGTTGATGGATATCGTAAACCCGACCGACAAGACCGTGGACGCCCTGATGAAGCTTGAATTGCCGGCGGGTGTGGACGTCCAGATTAAATTGAACTAGCAGGTTTTCCTGCTATAATATCTGGCTCTTTTGGCCCGGCGCGGTACATCTGCGCCGGGCCAGCTATTTGACGACCGCCTGGTGGAGTTTTTCCGCCTGGAGCGGGCGCTTTTTTTTGTAGTCAGTACCGGCCAATCGAAGTCGGTACGGTGTAGAGGAACAGGACAATGGCACTTGGTCTGGTTGGCCGCAAATGCGGCATGACTCGCGTGTTTACGGACGCCGGAGAATCGATTCCGGTCACCGTCATTGAGGCGTTGCCGAATCGGGTCACCCAGGTAAAGACCGTGGCGAACGATGGCTATCGCGCGCTCCAGGTCACCACCGGCACCTGCAAGCTCTCGCATGTCAGCAAAGCCGTCGCCGGGCACTTCGCCAAGGCCGGGCAGGAGCTCGGCCGCGGTCTGTGGGAGTTCCGCCTGCAAGATGACGAGGGAGCCGATCTTGGCGCCGGTTCCGAAATCAAGGTCGATTTTTTCAAAAATGGCCAGAAAGTCGATGTCGAGGGTACCTCCATCGGTAAAGGATACGCCGGCGTTATCAAGCGGCATCATTTCCAGATGCAGGACGCGACCCACGGCAACTCGCTGGCCCATCGGGCGCCGGGTTCCATCGGTCAGAACCAGACCCCGGGCCGGGTATTCAAGGGCAAGAAAATGGCCGGGCACATGGGCAATGTGCGCCGCACCTCGCAGAACCTGGAAGTGGTACGCGTGGATCTGGAACGCAACCTGCTGCTGGTCAAGGGAGCCGTCCCGGGTAATGCCGGCGGCGATGTGATTATTCGTCCGGCGGTCAAAGGCGGGCAGTAGGGCATGGCTATGAAACTGAAATTGCACAAGGCTGCAGGCGGTTCCGATATCCAGGTTTCCGCAACGGCTTTTGGCAGCAAATTTAACGAAGCGCTGATCCACCAGGTAGTCACGGCCTACATGGCGGGTGCGCGCAGCGGCACCAAGGGACAGAAAAACCGCTCTTCCGCACGCGGGGGCGGCGCCAAGCCCTGGCGTCAGAAAGGCACGGGCCGGGCCCGCGCCGGCACCATTCGCAGCCCGATCTGGGTCGGTGGTGGCCGGACATTTGCCGCGCAGACGCGTGACCATAGCCAGAAGGTCAACCGCAAGATGTATCGCAGCGCGATTCGTTCGATGCTGTCCGAGCTGGTCCGCCAGGATCGGCTGGTCGTTATCGACACGCTGGAGCTGGCAGCGCCGAAAACGAAGCTGCTCGTGCAAAAGCTGAAGGAGTTTGGTCTGGACAGTGCCCTGATCGTCATCGAAGCTTTCGATGAAAAGGTGTTCCTGGCCGCGCGCAACCTGCACGACGTCGATGTGCTGGATGCGACCGCGCTGGATCCGGTCAGCCTGGTGCGTTTCGAAAAGGTCCTGATCACCGTGCCGGCGATCAAAATGATCGAGGAGCGTCTGCGATGAGCCAGGAAAGACTGATGACCATCCTGCTCGGGCCGCATGTTTCCGAAAAGACCACCCGGATGGCGGAAAAGCACAACCAGGTCGCGTTTCGGGTGCGTCGCGACGCCAACAAGGCGGAAATACGCAAGGCGGTCGAACTGCTGTTCGAAGTCGAAGTTGAAAACGTCACCGTAGTAAACGTCAAGGGCAAGGCCAAGCGGTTTGGCCAGACCCCGGGACGCCGGTCGGACTGGAAGAAGGCCTACGTAAAGCTGGCCGAAGGCCACGATATTGATTTTCTGAATCCGGAATAAAGACGGGTTCAGGTAAAAGGTTAACGATACAGAGCTAAAGCCATGGCATTGCAAAAAGCAAAACCAACCTCAGCCGGACGTCGCTTCGTTGTTCGTGTAAAGAACACCGGGCTGCATAAGGGCGAGCCTCACGGCCCGTTGCTGGCGCCCAAGAGCAAGACGGGCGGTCGCAACAACCAGGGGCGGATTACGGTTCGCCATCAAGGTGGCGGCCATAAACAGCGCTATCGCATTATCGATTTCAAGCGCGACAAGGATGGCGTGCCGGGCAAGGTTGAGAGGATCGAATACGATCCGAACCGCAGTGCGCACATCGCGCTGGTGCTGTATGCCGATGGCGAGCGGCGCTACATCATTGCGGCGAAAGGCATGCAACAAGGCGATTCGATCATGGCTGGCCGGGAGGCGCCGATCAAGACGGGCAACGCCCTGCCGTTACGCTACATACCGGTCGGCTCGCTGGTGCATTGTGTGGAGCTCAAACTGGGCAAAGGCGCCCAGCTTGCCCGCAGCGCCGGCTCATCGGCACAGCTGGTCGCCCGTGAAGGCACCTACGCAACACTGCGCCTGCGCTCCGGAGAAATGCGCAAGGTGCTGGCCAGCTGCCGCGCGACGATCGGCGAAGTCGGCCATCACGAACACAACCTGCGCAAGCTGGGCAAGGCGGGAGCCAGCCGCTGGCGCGGGGTACGCCCGACCGTCCGCGGCGTGGCGATGAACCCGGTCGATCATCCACATGGCGGCGGCGAAGGCCGTACCTCCGGTGGTCGCCACCCGGTCTCGCCATGGGGTGTGCCGACCAAGGGTTACAAGACCCGTAGTAACAAGCGTACGGACAGCATGATCGTCCGCCGCCGCAAGAAAAAATAAGCAGAGTTTAATCAGAGGAAGTCACTGTGCCACGCTCAGTTAAAAAAGGTCCTTTTGTGGATGCGCACCTCGCCAGGAAGGTCGAGGCAGCAGTAGCCAGCAACAGCCGCCGGCCGATCAAGACCTGGTCGCGTCGCTCCATGGTGTTGCCTGACATGGTGGGCCTGACGATCGCCGTGCATAACGGCCGCCAGCACGTGCCGGTCCTGATTTCCGAAAATATGGTCGGCCACAAGCTTGGCGAATTCGCGATGACCCGGACTTTCAGGGGTCACTCGGGCGACAAGAAGACTTAATCGAGGAGTCGGGATAATGCAGGTAGCAGCAAAATTACGGCATGCGCGGATTTCCCCGCAGAAATGCCGCCTGGTAGCCGATGCTGTGCGCGGCCAACCGGTTGCGACCGCGCTGCAGACCCTGGCTTTTATGCCGAAGAAAGCGGCGCGGATCCTCAAAAAGGTGTTGGAGTCGGCAATCGCCAATGCCGAGCACAATCACGGCGCGGACATCGATGAATTGCGGATTTCGGGCGTGATGGTAGACGAGGCGCCGACCCTCAAGCGTTTTCGGGCGCGGGCAAAGGGGCGTGGCGCGAGAATTATCAAACGCAACAGTCACATCACCGTCCAGGTTGCGGACGAGTAAAGAGAGAAGCCGTAATGGGACAAAAAGTACATCCGATCGGAATTCGACTTGGCATTACCAAGGACTGGATGTCCACCTGGTATGCCGACAGCGCGCATTTCGCCGGGAATGTCGCCGCAGATCACAAGGTCAGGGAGTTTCTGAACAAACGCCTGGCGGAAGCGTCGGTCAGCCGTATCCAGATCGAACGTCCGGCTAACAAGGTAACGCACATCACCATTCACACGGCCCGTCCCGGCATCGTGATTGGCAAGAAAGGCGAGGACATCGAGAAGCTGCGCAACGATATCGCCAGCTTGCTCGATCTGAAGATTCAGGATGTAAAAATCAGGATTGCCGAAATTCGCAAGCCCGAGCTGGATGCGAAGCTGGTCGCCGAAGGCATCGCGCAGCAGCTCGTGCGCCGCGTGATGTTCCGCCGCGCGATGAAGCGCGCGGTGACCAATACGATGCGCCTGGGCGCCCAGGGTATCAAGGTGAAGGTAGCCGGCCGCCTCAATGGCGCGGAGATTGCTCGCAGCGAGTGGTATCGCGAAGGCCGGGTGCCGCTGCATACCCTGCGTGCCGATATCGATTATGGCCTGGCCGAAGCCAAGACGACCTATGGAATCATCGGCGTAAAGGTCTGGATTTTTAAAGGCGAAATTTTCGATACCACTGAAACCGGTAAAGAAGCCGCCGACAACGCCGCTTGATGGCGGCGCTGGTTTGAGGAGCAGCTGAGAAATGTTACAGCCGAAGCGGACCAAATTCCGCAAACAGATGAAAGGCAAGAACCGGGGTCTGGCCCAGCGCGGCAACACGGTCGCTTTTGGTGTGTTTGGTCTGAAGGCCATTGGGCGAGGCAGGTTGACCGCGCGGCAGATCGAGGCGGCGCGGCGGGCGATGACCCGTTACGTGAAGCGCGGCGGCAAGATCTGGATCCGGGTTTTCCCGGACAAGCCGATCACCAAGAAACCGCTGGAGGTTCGCCAGGGCAAGGGCAAGGGTAACGTTGAATACTGGGTAGCCCAGATTCAGCCGGGTCGCGTTTTGTACGAAATGGAAGGTGTGGCGGAAGACGTTGCGCGCGAGGCGTTTCGCCTGGCGGCGGCCAAGCTGCCGATTGCCACGACTTTCGTCACTAGGCAGGTGATGTAAATGAAGGCAGCCGAATTTCGCAGCAAGAGTGCTGCCGGGTTACAGGAAGAACTGATCAAGCTGCGGCGCGAGCAGTTCAATCTGCGCATGCAGCGTGCGTCCGGGCAACTGGCGAAGCCTGATCAGTTCCGCAAGGTTCGTAAGGATATCGCGCGGCTGAAAACCGTAATGGGCGAGCAGCGTCGAGTATCGAACCCGTCAAAGGATGATTCGTGATGAGTGAGAAAAGTACGGAAAACAGGGAAAAGGTTCAGCGCAAGCTAACCGGCAAGGTCGTCAGCGGTGCGATGAACAAGTCGATTACCGTTTCGGTGGAGCGGCTGGTCAAGCACCCAATGTATGGCAAGTACATCCGGCGCACATCAAAGCTGATGGCGCACGATGAAAACAATGATTGCAATGCCGGTGACGTAGTGATTATTTCCGAATGCCGGCCCTTGTCGAAGAACAAGAGCTGGAGACTGGAAAGCATTGTGGAGCGGGCCCCCAGCCGTTGAGCGGGGAACCCGGATTTTAAAGAGCAAACTGGAAGCGTAGCGATGATACAGATGCAGACAGTACTCAGTGCGGCAGACAACAGTGGCGCTCGCCGCGTGCAGTGCATCAAGGTGCTCGGCGGATCGAAGCGCCGCTATGCCGGCGTGGGTGACATTATCAAGGTCAGCGTCAAGGACGCTATACCGCGCGGCAAGGTCAAAAAGGGCGAGATCTATAACGCGGTTGTCGTGCGTACCCGCAAGGGCGTGCGGCGTCCCGACGGGTCGGTGATCCGTTTCGATAGCAACGCGGCGGTGCTGCTGAATGCACGCATGGAACCGATCGGCACGCGTATTTTTGGCCCGGTGACCCGGGAATTGCGCACCAGCCGGTTTATGAAAATTATTTCGCTGGCACCTGAAGTGCTTTGAGCGGGTGCGGAGCAAAGAGTTATGAGAAAGATCAGAACAGGCGATGACATCATCGTAATCACCGGCAAGGACAAGGGCCGCCGGGGTACCGTGTTGCGTGTCTATGATGACGAGCGGGTGCTGGTCGAAGGCATCAACATGGTGAAGAAGCACCAGAAGCCCAATCCGCAGGCTGGCGTTCAGGGCGGCATTATCGACAAGGAAATGCCGATAGCACAAAGCAACCTGATGCTTTACAACCCGCAAACCAAGAAAGGCGACCGCATCGGTATCCGCTTTTTGGAAGACGGCCGCAAGGTGCGGTTCTTCAAGTCAAACAACGAAGTTGTGGACGTTTAAGAGAGTAATGACGATGTCCAGATTACAGGAACATTACAAAAAAACAGTTGCCCCGGCGCTGATGGAAAAGCTGAACCTGAAAAACCCGATGGAGGTTCCGAAGATCAGCAAAATAACCGTCAACATGGGTGTGGGGGAGGCCGTCGCCGATCGCAAGGTGATGGAAAAGGCGACTGCGGACCTGGCCCTTTTGTCCGGTCAGAAGGCGCTGGTTACGCGTGCCCGCAAGTCGGTTGCCAGTTTCAAGATTCGTGATGGCTACCCGATCGGCGCGAAAGTCACGTTGCGGCGCGAGCGCATGTACGAGTTCCTGGACCGCCTGGTGAATATTGCGATCCCGCGTATTCGCGATTTCCGTGGCCTCAGCGCGAAGTCGTTCGATGGCCGCGGTAACTTCAGCATGGGCGTGCAGGAGCAGATCATATTTCCGGAAATCGAATACGACCACATCGATTCGATTCGCGGCATGGACATCACGATTACCACGACGGCAAAGAATGACGAACAGGGAAGGGCGCTGCTGGAAGCGTTCGACTTTCCGTTCAAGAAATAAAAAGGACGATTTGAATGGCTAAAAAATCCATGATTGCAAGAGATGTCAAGCGCGCAAAGTGTGTGCGGCGCTACGCGGCGAAACGCGCGCTGCTCAAGGAGATTATCGGCAACGTCAACAACAGCCTCGAAGAGCGGATGGCGGCGATGAGGAAAATACAGGCTTTGCCGCGCAATTCCAGCCCGACGCGGATGCGCAATCGTTGCGCGATTACCGGTCGTCCCAAGGGTTTTTATCGCAAGTTCGGTCTAGGGCGGAACAAACTTCGCGAGGCCACGATGAATGGCGAGATACCGGGCCTGCGCAAGGCCAGCTGGTAAGCGGAAAATTTAAACAGGATTACGAAAATGAGTATGAGCGATCCAATTGCCGATATGTTGACCCGCATCCGTAATGGCCAAAAGGCCGGTATGGTTCGCGTCAGCATGCCTGGTTCGAAAATCAAACAGGCGATTGCCAAGGTTCTCAAGGATGAAGGCTATATCATCGAATTCCAGACCGAGGTCAACGGCAGCCACAGCACGCTGCATGTGGATTTGAAATATTTTGAAGGCAAACCCGTGATCGAGTCGCTAAAGCGCGCAAGCCGGCCGGGTCTGCGCAGTTACGACGGCAAGGATGATCTGCCAAGAGTTTTGGGTGGCCTCGGGGTGGCGATCGTGTCTACGTCCCGTGGTGTAATGAGTGACCGCGAAGCTCGCAAGCAGGGCCATGGCGGTGAGATTTTGTGTTTGGTGTCTTAAGACGCCTGATTGAATAACGTATAGCGAGTTTGACGATGTCTAGAGTCGCCAAAAAACCAGTTGAGTTGCCGAGTGGCGTGGAAGTGAACCTGAGCGCTGGCCAGGTGAGCATTAAGGGCAGCAAGGGAAAGCTGACCCTCGACCTGCATGCGGATATCCAGGTGGAGCAGGAGGATGGTGCGCTGACCGTCAAGGTTCGTCGTACAGAGCAGTCGGTGATTGCGATCGCCGGAACGACCCGCGCCTTGCTGGCCAACATGATCGAGGGCGTGACCGCCGGTTACGAGCGCAAGCTGGAGTTGCGCGGCGTCGGTTACCGTGCGGTGGTGCAGGACAATATGCTGAAACTGACACTGGGCTTTTCGCACCCGGTCAATTACCAGGTACCGGAAGGCGTCACTGTTGAAACCCCGAGCCAGACGGAAGTCGTGGTCAGGGGAGTCGACAAGCAGAAAGTCGGCCAGGTCGCCGCCGAGATACGCGCTTATCGTCCGCCGGAGCCCTACAAGGGTAAGGGTGTGCGCTATGCCGATGAGCGGGTCCGGATCAAGGAAGCGAAGAAAAAGTAGGTGAGTAATGGATAGCAAGAAAACGCGTTTGCGCCGGGCACGAAAGACCCGCGCCAAAATTATGCAATTGCGTGAGTTCCGCCTGACCGTGCATCGCACGCCGCGGCACATGTATGCCCAGATTATCGATCAGACCGGTGGCAAGGTTGTTGCCGCGGCTTCGACCCTGCAGAAGGATGTGCAGGCTTCGGTCAGCAAGACCGGCAATGTCGAAGCGGCAACGGTGGTCGGCAAGGTAATTGCCGAGAAGGCAATAAAAGCGGGCGTCAAGCGCGTCGCCTTCGATCGTTCCGGATTTCGTTTTCATGGCCGCGTCAAGGCGCTGGCCGATGCCGCCCGCGAGGGCGGCCTGGAGTTCTGATCCCGTTTTGGGGTCGGACAGGGTTCTAGCAGGAAGAGTTTTTGCATATGGCTAAGTTTGATAGAGGTCCAAGCGACGATTTGCTTGAAAAGCTGGTGACCGTCAACCGCGTCGCCAAGGTCGTCAAAGGTGGCCGTCAGTTCGGGTTCACCGCTTTGACCGTGGTCGGCGATGGCAAGGGCCGGGTCGGCTTCGGTTATGGCAAGGCGCGTGAAGTGCCGATCGCCATTCAAAAGGCCATGCAGGCCGCGCGCAAGAACCTGCAGAACGTGGCGTTGAAGGACGACACTTTGCAATACGTCATCAACGGTCGTCATGGCGCGACCCGCGTTTACATGCAGCCGGCGTCCGAAGGTACCGGTGTTATTGCCGGGGGCGCGATGCGCGCCGTACTCGAGTGTGCCGGCGTGCGCAACGTGCTGGCCAAGAGTTACGGTTCGCGGAACCCGATCAACGTGGTTCGCGCGACCATCAATGGTCTGATGGGGATGCATTCCCCGGAGACCATTGCCGCAAAACGCGGCAAGTCTGTGGCAGAGATTCTGAGTTAAAACCATGGCAGATAAGAAGCAGTTGAAAATCACCTTGGTGAAGAGTCGTTTTGGGCGCTTGCCAAAGCACCGTGCCTGTGTGCGTGGCCTGGGGCTGCGGCGTATGAACCACAGCGTGACGGTTCTGGATACGCCGGAAAACCGCGGGATGATTAACAAGGTTTTGTACCTGCTCAAGGTCGAGGAAGTCTAAGATGAGACTCAACGATTTAAGGCCCGCCGAGGGCAGTAAAAAAGCCGGCAAGCGCATGGGGCGCGGGCATTCCGCGGGTCAGGGCAAGACCTGTGGCCGCGGTCACAAGGGCCAGCACGCCCGTTCCGGCGGTTATCACAAGGTCGGCTTCGAAGGCGGTCAGATGCCTTTGCAGCGGCGTCTGCCCAAAGTGGGCTTCGCCTCGCGCAAGGCCCGCTTTGCAGCCGAGGTCAGGTTGCATGAACTGGTCATCGCCTGTGAAAAGGGGGCCGGTGAAAAAGGGGCCGCCGAAAACGTGGTCGATGATCTCGCATTGAAAAGAGCGGGACTGGTGTCTGCGCGCGCGGACCGGATCAAGGTCATTGCCTCGGGCAAAATCGACAAAGCGGTTACCGTCAAGGGGCTGCTGGTGACCAGGGGCGCCCGGGCAGCCATCGAGGCCGCCGGCGGAAAAATCGAGTAACAGGCACAGCGGACGAGAAAATATCTTGGCAAAGGGAATCAGAAATCCAGCAGCTGCTCTTGGTGAAGCCTCGCGTTTCTCCGAGTTGCGCACGCGCCTGATATTCCTGGTCGGTGCACTGATCGTCTATCGCGTGGGTACGTTTATCCCGGTGCCGGGCGTAGATCCGGTCGCGATGGCTGCGTTGTTCGATCAACAAAGCGGCACCTTGCTTGACGTTTTCAACATGTTTTCCGGCGGCGCGCTGGAGCGCATGAGTATTTTCGCGCTGGGCATCATGCCCTATATTTCTGCGTCCATCATCATGCAAATGATGAGCCACGTCGTCCCTACGTTGCAGGCGATGCGCAAGGAAGGCGAGGCCGGGCGCCGCAAGATTACGCAGTACACGCGCTTTGCCACGGTTGGGCTGGCGGGCTTTCAATCAATTGCCGCTGCTACCGCCCTGCAAAGCCAGGCCGTGGTCGTTAATCCCGGCACCGCCTTTGTTTTCACGGCGGCGGTCAGCCTGGTCACCGGGACCATGTTCCTGATGTGGCTGGGCGAGCAGGTCACCGAGCGCGGTATCGGCAACGGTATTTCGATGATCATCCTGGCCAGTATTATTTCCGGGCTGCCATCGGCGATCGGTGGTACCTTCGAGTTGGTGCGCACCGGCCAGATGCTGCCGGCGCTGGCGCTGATTCTCTTTGTGCTGGTGCTGGGCGTTACCGCTTTCGTGGTCTTCGTCGAGCGTGGCCAGCGTCGCATCCCGGTGCATTACGCGCGGCGCATGCAGGGCCGCAAGATGGTGCAGGGCCAGAGTTCGCA
The DNA here is from genome assembly GCA_022560735.1 of Pseudomonadota bacterium. Classification (GTDB taxonomy): domain Bacteria; phylum Pseudomonadota; class Gammaproteobacteria; order Steroidobacterales; family MnTg04; genus MnTg04. Next base: position 68,610 of record JADFSO010000005.1, on the reverse strand, counting down.
CCTGCCGTTCAAGCTCAACATGTCGGGTGTGATCCCGCCGATTTTCGCGAGCAGCATCATTTTGTTCCCGGCGACGATCGCGAGCTGGTTCGGTCAAAGCGATAATGTCGGCTGGCTGCAGACCATCGCTGCGAGCCTGTCGCCCGGTCAGCCGGTTTACATCCTGCTGTATGGCTCGCTGATCGTCTTTTTCTGCTTTTTTTATACCGCCCTTACGGTTAACTCCAGGGACACCGCCGATAACCTGAAAAAATCCGGTGCCTTTATTCCGGGCATGCGGCCGGGCCACCAAACGGCGGAGTACCTGGACAAAGTGCTGACCCGACTGACGATGTGGGGGGCGTTTTATGTTGCCACGGTGTGCCTGTTGCCGGAATTCATGATTATGTACTGGCAGGTGCCGTTCTACTTCGGTGGGACTTCTTTGCTGATTATCGTTGTGGTGGTGATGGACTTCATGGGCCAGCTACAGGCGCACATGATGTCTCATCAGTACGAAGGCTTGATGAAGAAATCGAGTCTGCGCGGTTATGGTAGTGGGTCCAGGGCCTGAGGCCCTGTCTGACCCAGGTTGTTGACGGGAGATAGATCATGAAAGTGCGTGCATCGGTGAAGAAGATTTGCCGGAATTGCAAAATCATTCGCCGCAATCGCGTGGTCAGGGTGATCTGTACGGATCCCCGCCACAAGCAGCGGCAAGGATAGATTTTGGACCCGGATTTTCATATACTGATCGGCTTCGCGCTGGCTATTGAGGAGCGCCTTTAATGGCTCGAATTGCTGGAATAAACATACCGACCAACAAGCACATCGTGATTGCTCTGCAGCACATTTATGGTGTGGGGCTAAGCAGCGCCGGCAAGATTTGCGCGGCTGTGGATATTAATCCCGCGACCCGGGTCAGCGATCTGAGCGAACCCGAAGTCGAGCGTATTCGTGGCGCGGTTGCGAACTATACCGTCGAAGGTGATTTGCGCCGCGAGGTTTCGATCAACATCAAGCGCTTGCTGGATCTGGGGTGCTACCGCGGTATTCGGCATCGACGCGGCCTGCCGATGCACGGCCAGCGTACCCGTACCAACGCGCGCACCCGCAAGGGACCGCGGCGCCTGGTCAGGAAATAATTTTTAGCAAAGTGGCGCCGATAAAGGCGCACGGCAGATATTCAGGATACATATATGGCAACGCATACGAAAGCACGCAAGAAAGTGAAAAAACAGGTGGCAGACGCCATCGCGCACATTCATGCGTCCTTTAACAACACGATCATCACGATCACCGACCGCCAGGGCAATACTCTTTCGTGGGCGACCGCGGGCGGCTGTGGCTTCCGTGGATCACGCAAGAGTACGCCGTTTGCCGCCCAGGTTGCTGCCGAGAAAGCGGGTAACGCGGCGCTGGAATTCGGCATCAAGAACCTGGAGGTTCGCGTCAAGGGTCCGGGCCCGGGTCGTGAAGCGGCTGTCCGTTCGCTGAATTCAGTCGGTTTTCGCATCACCAGTATCGCCGACGTGACGCCGATACCTCACAACGGTTGTCGTCCGCCGAAAAAGCGCAGAGTCTGAGGATTAAAGATGGCAAGGTATACAGGTCCAAAGTGTAAGCTGTCACGCCGCGAGGGAACCGATTTGTTCCTCAAAAGCGGGGTCCGGCCACTGGAATCCAAGTGCAAGCTGGACGTGCCCCCTGGCGGACCGGGTCAACGCCGTACGCGGTTGTCGGATTACGGTCTGCAATTGCGCGAGAAACAAAAACTGCGCCGCATGTACGGGGTGCTGGAGCGCCAGTTCCGCAACTATTACAAGAATGCGGCCGGCCGCAAAGGCGCGACCGGTGAACTGTTACTCAAGCTGCTGGAAGGCCGTCTGGACAACGTGGTTTACCGCATGGGTTTCGCCCGCACCCGCGCCGAGGCTCGCCAGCTGGTCAGCCACAAGTCGGTGCTGGTCAATGGCAAGGTCACCAACATTTCTTCCTACCAGGTGGCGGCGGGCGATGAGATTTCCATACGCGAAAAAGCGCAGAAGCAGGACCGGATTAAGGCTTCGATCGATATTGCCGGCCAGGTAGGTTTGCCGGACTGGGTCGAAGTCGATGTGAAGAAAATGAGTGGCGTTTTCAAAGCTGTCCCGGAAAGAGACGAGATTCTTCCGGATATCAATGAAAACCTGGTTGTCGAGTTGTACTCCAAGTAAATGTGAAGGTATCGATCAATGCTGGATAGCACTACAGATTTTCTAAAGCCGCGGGTCGTCAAGCTGATATCCCGCAATGAAAACCAGGCTCGCGTGGTTATCGAACCGTTCGAGCGTGGTTTTGGCCACACGCTGGGCAATGCCCTGCGTCGTATCCTTTTGTCTTCGATGCCCGGCAGCGCCATTGTCGAGGCAGAAATCGAGGGTGTGCTGCACGAGTACACCAGCATCGAAGGCGTGCAGGAAGACATCGTAGATATTCTGCTCAACCTCAAGCAGGTTGCGTTGTGTATGCACACGCGTGAGGAGGCGACGCTGAGCCTGTTCAAGAAAGGCCCCGGTCCGGTGACCGCCGGCGATATTGCGGTCGATCACGATATCGAAGTGGTCAACCCCGATATGGTCATTGCGAACCTGACCAAGAAGGGCGAGCTTCGCATGACCCTGAAAATCCGGCGTGGCCGCGGCTATCTGCCCGCCAAGCAACGGATTCGCTTTGACGAGGCTACGCGCGAGATCGGTGTTCTGCAACTCGATGCCTCGTTCAGCCCGATTCGCCGCGTGACCTACAGCGTCGAGGCGGCCCGTGTCGAGCAGCGCACCGACCTCGATAAGCTGATCATCGATATCGAGACCAATGGCGCGATCGATCCCGAGGAAGCGATACGCCGCGCCGGCAGCATCCTCAAGGATCAGCTCTCGGTATTCGTCGACCTGCAAGGGCAGGATGACACGGCGGCCAGCATGGCCGAAGCGCAGATCGATCCGATCCTGCTGCGCCCGGTTGATGATCTCGAGCTGACGGTTCGCTCGGCGAATTGCCTTAAGGCCGAAAGCATTAACTACATCGGCGACCTCGTTCAGTGTACCGAAGTCGAACTGCTGCGCACCCCGAACCTGGGCAAGAAGTCGCTGACCGAGATCAAGGAAGTTTTACTCAGCCATGAACTGTCGCTGGGTATGCGCCTGGAAAACTGGCCGCCACCCAGCCTGCAACCTGAAGAAGAGCGGGTCATTGCCTGATCCTCGCGGATCCGATCTCTTCGTGAACTGGAATCGATAAACATGCATCATCGCAAATCCGGCCGTAAACTCGGGCGCAACAGCTCGCACCGCAAAGCCATGTTCAAGAACATGGCGGTGTCGCTGCTGCGTCATGAAACCATTCGCACCACGCTGCCAAAGGCCAAGGAACTGCGCCGGGTTGTCGAGCCGCTGATCACCATGGCCAAGACCGATGGCGTTGCACAACGCCGTCGCGCTTTCGATCGCCTGCGCGACAAGGAAGCCGTGGGCAAGCTGTTTAGCGAAATCGGTCCACGCTATGTCAACCGTCCCGGTGGTTATCTGCGCATCCTGAAGGCAGGGCTGCGAACGGGCGACGCAGCCCCGATGGCGGTGGTCAAACTGGTCGAGGAAACGCCCGCCAGCGAATAAACGAAGGTAACGAACATAAGGCCAAGCATGCCACACGGTCTGTCAGCCGCAACAAAAAAACCGCGTTCACCCGCGGTTTTTTTTATAGCGCGGAAAATGCATCCCGGGTCAGGTTTTCGCATGCCCCATCGCTGGCCCGCACATTGTCCTCGATCCTGATGCCGCCGCAGGGGCTGAATTTATCGATCGCGGTCCAGTTGATCCTGGCCGAGTCGCTGCCATCGCGAACCGGTTGCAGCAGTTGCTCGATAAAATAAATGCCCGGTTCGATGGTCATGACCCAGTCCTCTTCGAGTATGCGGGTCAGCCGCAGGAACGGGTGGCCATCGGGCGGGTCTATTTTCCCGCCGCCGGCGCCGGCGGAGAAACCACCGTTGTCATGTACGTGCAGGCCGATCAGGTGACCCAGGCCATGCGGAAAAAACACGCCGCTCAAACCGCTGGCCACGGCTTCTTCGGCGCTGACATTGATCACCTCGAAGTCGGCGAGGATGCCGGCCAGCAGCAGATGGGCCTGCAAATGCAATTCACGGTAATCCAGACCCGGTTTGACGCGTGCACATATCTCCAGCTGGGTTTTCTCCATGGCCGCGATCATCGCCTGGAAATCACCGTCTTCCGCCGCGTAGGTTCGCGTGATGTCGGCGGCATAGCCATTGCATTGCGCGCCCGCATCGATCAGGAATGACAATCGCTCAGCCGGGTTTTTCCGCTCCAGGGCCTGGTAATGCAAAACCGAGCCGTGACTGTTGAGCGCGATGATGTTGCCGTAGGGAAGCTGGTGCTCCATGTGGCCGGTGGCTTTGAGATAGGCGAGATGGATTTCGAACTCGGTCGCGCCATCCCGGAATGCCTGCTCGGCCGCGCGATGGCCCCGGCAACCCAGTTTCGATGCCTCGCGCATGCAGGCGACCTCATATTCGGATTTCGCGGCGCGATGGTGGTCGAGATGATCGATCAGGGGCTGCGGATTGACCGCGCCTACGTCCCAATTGCCCGCGGCGTTGGTGTCCTCGCCGATGAAGGCCGTTTTCGACAGGTCCTTGGGTAGCAGATCACGAATCTCGCCCGGATTTCCGATCAGTTTCAGATCGAAATGATCGACCCAGAAATCGGTCGGTGCGAGCGCCGCATCGTGCCAGTAATCGAGCGGCCGGAAAAAGATAAACAGCGGTTTCTCGCCCGGCCGGTAATGCAGCCAGCAGTTTGGATTATCGGTGATCGGCGCCCACCATTTGAGGTGTGGATTCGTCTTGAACGGATAGCTGTTATCGTCGAGGAAAACGACTTTGAGTGCGCCACCGGCGATCAGCAGCTCGTCGTAGCCGGTGGCCTCCAGTGCCTGGTCCGTAAAGCCCTTCACCCGATCCAGGTGGGCCGGGTAATGCGTTGCCAACTGAGTCATTGCGTGGTCTCCGCAAAGGAATCCAGTGTATAACAACCCTGCCGCCTATTACGATTTTGTGGGACAATCGGGGCCTGCCGCCGACGATGGAGACCCCGAATGCGAAGCCAGTGGATTTTGAGCGGACTGATGTTGTTTATGGTGACCCCGATGGGATATGGATACGACCGAGAATCAGGTGACAGCTTTGCCAGCCGCTCCGAGGTCATCGCGACGCATGGCATGGCGGCGACCAGCCAGCCGCTCGCGACTCAGATAGCGATCGATATTCTCAAGTCCGGTGGTAACGCAATCGACGCCGCCATCGCGGCGAACGCCGCGCTCGGCCTGATGGAGCCGACCGGTAACGGCATCGGCGGCGACTTGTTCGCGATAATCTGGGATGCCAAAACGAAAAAACTGTATGGCCTGAATGCCAGCGGGCGCTCGCCGCGCTCGCTGACGCGGGAATGGTTTATCGACAACGGCTACGAGTCGATCCCACCGCGTGGAGCATTGCCGGTCAGCGTGCCGGGCACGGTCGATGGCTGGTTCGAGATGCATCAGCGTTTTGGTTCGCTGCCGATGAAGGAAATACTCAAACCCGCGATCGATTACGCCCGCGAAGGCTTCCCGGTCAGCGAATACATCGCCTGGCTGTGGAAAAAATACGAGACCATACTCGGCGAGTATCCCGCGTTCCGCGAAACCTATTTACCCAATGGCCGGGCGCCCGCCAAGGGCGAGATTTTCAAGAACCCGCGATTGGCAAATACCCTGGAAAAAATTGCCGAGGGCGGCCGTGATGTGTTTTACAAGGGCGAGATGGCGCATGTCATCGCCGACCACGTGCAGGCCAATGGCGGCTTCCTCAGCTACGAGGATTTGCTAAGCCACCGTTCCGAATGGGTTGAGCCGGTCTCGACGAGTTATCGCGGTTACGATGTCTGGGAGCTGCCACCGAACGGCCAGGGTATCGCGGCTTTGCAGATGCTGAACATCCTGGAGCCTTTCGATCTTGCCGCCATGGGATTTGGCAGCGCAGATTACCTGCACGTGCTGACCGAAGCCAAGAAACTGGCTTTCGAAGACCGGGCGAAGTTCTATGCCGACCCGGATTTCGCCGATGTGCCGGTCAAGGAAATGATATCGAAAGCATACGCAGACCGGCGGCGCGAACTTCTGTCGATGGAAAAAGCCGCGAAGGCATATCCGCCGGGGGACCCAAAGCTGAAAAACGGCGATACCATTTACCTCACGACGGCCGACAAATACGGCAACATGGTCTCGCTGATCCAGAGCAATTATCGCGGTATGGGTTCGGGCATGGTGCCGCCCGGTCTGGGCTTCAACCTGCAAGACCGCGGTGAGTTGTTCAGTCTCGAGGAGGGCCATGCCAACAGCTTCGAGCCTGGCAAACGCCCTTTCCACACCATCATTCCCGCATTTGTCACCAAAGACGGTAAGCCCTGGCTGAGTTTTGGCATCATGGGTGGGGCGATGCAGCCACAGGCGCATGTGCAGATCCTCGTAAACCTGATCGATTTCGGTATGAACCTGCAGGAGGCGGGCGACGCGCCGCGCCTGCGCCACGAAGGCAGCAGCCAGCCGACCGGCGAGCAAATGCACGATGGCGGCGTGCTGTTGCTGGAATCGGGAATTGACGATCAGGTCATCGCAGAGCTAAGGCAAAGGGGTCACCATGTGAGCCTGTCGGTCGGTGGCTTTGGCGGCTACCAGGCGATCCGCCGCGATGAGAAAAACGGCACTTATATCGGTGCGTCCGAGACCAGGAAGGATGGGCACGCGGCGGGATATTGAGTGGCTGATGCCGGCGGTCAGCTATTTCGGGCAGGATTATTTACTATCGAACGCGTCTTGACCCGGCGGGAATTGCTCAAATATTTGGGCGACCGCTTTCTTGATGATCGGCAATGGTTTTTGCTGGTTGGCATCGCTTATCGTCTTGCCGGCCCACCCGTGCCAAACGGGTTGTCTGGATTTTCCGTCAAAAATATCGATACTCAATGTTCCCTCGGTATAAGACCGATGATGCACTTGACTCGTATAGTAATGGCGTCCATACAGATGCCATCCCCAGTCTCCCTGATGTGTGGCCGGGTATGAGTAGGCATCGATCGTCGCCCGTGTGCCCAGCGTATAACATACGATGAAGTCAGCCTCAGCCGGCGAATCGGCGAAGGCATAATCCTTGCGCTCGAGTTCAGCGCCAATCGCCCGGGTGATATAGCTCTGGGTCAGCGGGCTGATCGAGGATTGTTCACCGCTACCCAGAATCAGCGGATTGGCGGCGATCCAGGAATAAGACCGGTAGCCACTGAAATCCGATGCATGGTCGTAATGCGCACCGGTTGGAATGGAAGCGCAGGCGCTCAGGCTAGTCGCCAGAACCAGCATGGCCAGCAAGATCTTCCATCGGGCAGAGCGGATCGGCAACGTCATGATTCTCAAACTCCTGCCAATGCAATGGCTGTTTGAAATTGAGCGCCGGCCGGATTCGCTGCAGCTTTCCCGGCAGCGCCGTGGTTCGCAACGAAACCACCTCAATTATCGGTCTGCAAATGGGAAGGCGCAATAATGTGTTACGTACTTGATATCAGGAACCTTCAATCACATCGTCTACCCAGCTTAATGCCGCCACAACAGTGGGAAACGCAATGGTACTCGTAATAAGTATGATGGCGTGATAAATTTCATCAGCCTGTGCACCAGCGTCAATGGCTCTTCTTGTATGACTGTGCACAGCTCCTTCAGAGCGAATCGCCGCCGCCGCCGCTATTTGAACCAGGTGGGGCGGTCTTCTCATCGATCGGGCCTTCCTTCTTTGCAGTTTTTCCAAGTGACTCGACAGCGCTCATATAATCCGGAAAGCGCTCGGTTATCTTCAGGTATTGTTTGGCGGGAATCGTCCCCATGATTTTCTCCTAAGCGGTTTGAGATATTGTCATACATATCGATGGTCTGAGCCAGCAAATCGGCATGCCGTTCTATGCCTGACGCCAGCAACCGCAGTCGACCGAAAGGAGGTTCGCTTGCTTGCACGGGTCAAGCATAAATCCGGAAGTCATCACTCGATGATCTGCACTCCTTTCCAGAAGGCAATTCGACCGCGGATTTCGCTCGCGGCGTCCTTGGGGTCCGGATAGTACCAAGCTGCGTCCGGGTTGGTTTCACCGTCGACATCTATGTTGTAGTAGTTGGCGGTTCCCTTCCACGGGCATCCCGATATTGTGTCGCTGTCTTTTAGAAACTCCATGCTAACCGATTCTGCCGGGAAATAATGGTTTCCTTCAACGACTACTGTTTCATCGGATTGTGCTATTACTGTGTCTTTCCAGATGGCTTTCATTTCTGACTACTCCACGGTTTAAATATTTATGCCCAACGCTTGGCTTTGTTGCAGCACTGTCGAATCAAGCTACTGCATAAATCAGAAAGCCTCCAAGCGCAGCGGCCAACAAGCCAGCAAAACGCATGAGAGATGAGGCGAAACCGAGCGCTCAGCTAATCACGGCCTTGAATCGAGCCCGGCCCATTCCTCCCAAAATAATTGCACCACCCACCGAAAGCCAACCGAAGATCTGCAAGGCGACTGGATATTTGGAATCCGTTGCATACCCAATGAGTGCTGCACCCAAAATCAGTCTGACCACTACCGCTAAGACATGGAGTCCAAGTGAGCCCGAATTTTCGCGAAAGAAACCGGTAACAGCGTCGGGTCTGACGAGCATCGCAGCCCCAGAGAGAAAAATCGCGTTATCGAAGTACTCAAGATGGCATTCACTCGTCACCTTTTGCCGAGTCTTGATTGAACCACGTAAGTTGCCCGCATTTTAGACATGTCAAAACACTGGCGCTTGCGTCCAACCAATCGATCCTTAACAGTGAAAGAAGCCAGGTGTTCAAAAGAATTTGATTTACGCTGAATTCAGAGCCGCCACAATGCGAGCAAGAGATACGTTTCCCCGCGACTTCAAAATGACCGTCTTCGGACGCAATTAGCGGTGCGCCGCGAGACGGTCTAGGCGCAAGGGCGCCTGCAATCATTACGCCGAGGAACAGGATCACCAGCAGCAGCAACATACCCAGAAACACTGCCAGAATTATTGAATTGTCGAATTCCACTGGTATCTCGGTTTACGCCTAACGCCTCAATTTGTTAAGTACTCGCAGTGCATCCACGAATCGGCCTATTTGTCCGGGAGTACTGAATATCTGCGGTGTAATCCTTACACAGCCTCCACTTGCCAATCCTTTTCTCACTACGGTAAAGATTCCGAAATCGTTTTCCAGCCTTTGTTGAAGTTTCTTTGCATCTTCAATTGTTTTCTTAGCAACCAGACGCAATGACGCCATGCCCGTGCGGGATGCTTCATCAGTGCCACCGAGTACTTCAATATTGGGCATTGCCTCTGCTTCGCTGGTCCACAAGCTTCTAAGATAGTTAAGTCGAGCTTCCTTGTTTGCGCCACCGATTAATTCATGGAAATCCAGTGCAGCAGGTATGGCAAGAATAGCAGCAAAGTTGGAAGTAGCGGTATGGACGCGGGCACCGGCATCGGTGTTATTCAAGTCAACCTCGCCCGGGTAAGGGGCAATTTTCTGTAATGACCCGCGCCGCATGTAAAGTGCGCCGACCCCCAGCGGTGCACCGATCCATTTATGCAAATTGAACCCGGCCCAGTCCACATCGAGGTCACTGATTCTATAGTCCATTAACCCCCATGACTGTGCGTTATCGCAAATCACATCGATACCACGAATACGCGCTTCCGCTGCTATCGCTTTCAGCGGTATTACCATGCCGTGTTGATTGCTCACATGAGTGACCAGGATTAACTTCAGATTGCGGTTTGCATCGAACGCACTGATATATTTTTTCAGTAGCTCTTGCTGGTTGGCTCGGGCTGGCAGCTCGATTTCAACAGCATTCACATCATGTACCTTTTCCAGCCACGCCATGGTTGTCTTGAAACTGGGATAATCTGCATCGGCATAAAGTACGGCATCGCCGGATCTCAGCCCACGATACTGACGAATTAAATTATGAATGGCCTCGGTTGCGTTTCGGGTAAGTACAATCTCACTTTCTTCCGCCCCCAGTGCGCGAGCAACACGTTGCACACTTGACTGGTGATCTGCGTCGTAGTCCCTGCGTGCATAGTAAGAGTTTTGTTTGTTTACCATCCTGGTAGCTGACAGATAAAACTCCTGTACAGGACGAGCCATCTTGCCCCAGTAGCCATGTTCGAGATTGATCGTCCCGACGGTGGCATCATAATAACTGGCCACTTCACTCCAGTAATCCTCATCACGTGATAGTGTTTGCGGGGCGACGTCAGTAGGCGGTTTGGGTAATTCACCGACCGTCCGGGCTTTTACAGCACCAGCGATTGCCACTACTGCGCCGGAGGCCAGACCGCGCAAAACCGTACGACGGCTGACTCCTCTTCCTGATTCACTCATGGGATGCGCTCGCTTTTAATTACCTGTGACGGCTAGGTTGGCCCGCTTCATCGACTGGTTATAAGCCAACCTCATTTCTTAGTACCTTCACGCAATATGAGTTCAGGCTTTCTTTTACCTTCAAGGATTCTATAGCCAAACGCTCATGAAGTGTTTCGCCTAGCCGAATATTGAAGCGACCCGAGTATCTTCTTCCCGCTGTAGCCGGTGGCAACGAAGCCCCATCTGCCTCGTATATAGCGATCCACTCATCCACGAGGGTACCGAGTCTTTCATAAACTTTGCCTTCGTTTTTCCCATGAACACCGCCCAATGCCAGGCCTGGTACTCGTCCAATGAAACACTGATCTTCTTCTGACCACTCGACCACTTTCAAATATTGATTACGCTTTTTCATCATCAATCAGCTCTATAGCTCGTTTAACATCTCTAATCTGGTACCGCTTCGCATCCTGACCAGGCTTACCACTGAGTGTGATACTGACCCCTTCCGAATGTCGAAAGTTGCGGTGACCACCTTTACCACCTCGATTAGCGAAGCCTGCGGACTCCAGGTCTCGAATCAATTCGCGAATCTTTGGTGGCATGCTGCAATAGTACCATTATGGTACCACAATCAAGAATAGCACGCTGGCGCTAATGTTCTAAGGCTCATAACGCTTAGGTCAGCGGCGGCCAGCTTGCTGGCTGTCGGTCTGCACCGACTGGTTAGAAGCCGACTGCTCCAATCTTTCCGCAAGCCACACTTTAATGATTGATTGTCGAGTTACACCTAACCGCCGTGCTTCCTTATCAAGTGACTCGACCATCCAGGTTGGAAAATCGACATTCACACGTTTTTGTTGCTGTTTCGGACGCCGAGCTTTAGAAAGATTCAAGGCACCGGTTACATCTTTGCCTTGGTCAAAATCGCTATCAAATTTCTTAGCTTTCATACCAGATTACCTCTTCCTCTCGGGATCGCCGCACGGAAATGATGCGAATGTCATCGCCGCGATAGGTAATTACAGCTGACCAATGTTTAGCATTGATCTGGCCAATTACGATAAACCTTGGTTCATCCTCGGTCCGCGCTGGGATCTCCAATAAATTCGAGTCGTTCCACAGTTGCTGAGCTTCAACAAAATCGATGCCGTGATTAGCGAGGTTTCGGTCACTTTTCTGAGGATCGAACTCGAATCCCATAATGGTATAGAAAATATACCTTTTTTGGAGTGATTGCAAGTAACCCGGTGGTGGTTCCTCGGGCGCTATCTCTATACCTTGATCAGGTTTCTAACGACCTGCATCAGCGGCCGGCCGCAGGCCGGTCCGGCGCCGCAGGCGCGAACTGCATGCGCTTGTATGGTTGATTTTGTAGCAAAACGGGTAAAGTGAGGCCCACCTTCAGTAGCTGCTGAAGGCCCAGGTGCAGTAGCTCGATGCATGTGCGGTTCCTCATTACTGAGAGACCGGTAACCAGTGTGAGCACTGCGCTTCTCCTAAGTAATAACTCGAACAGTCATTAGGGCCTCGAGCCCGTATTGCAAGGCGGAGTCAGCTTATCATGAATATTTCTTACGAAATTAATGTCGGCGTCGATACCAGTAAAACTCAATTGGATCTTTATATTCGTCCCCTGGACCAGTTTTTCAGTGTCCCCAACACGCCGGCAGGGGTGCGGGAAGCCATCCAGCGGCTGAAAAAGATCAAGCCCACCCGAATCATCACTGAGGCCACCGGACGGCTGGAACTGCCCTTTGTGGTTGCTGCTCAAAAGGCCGGCTTGTCGGTCACCATCGCCAATCCCATGCACATCCGGAAGTTTGCCCAGGCGCTGGGACAGCTGGCTAAAACCGACCGCCTCGATGCCCGGGTCATCGCTCATTTCGGCGCTGCCGTAAAACCTGATCCAAGCCAGCTAAAACCTGAAAATGTACGTCTGATCAGTGATCTGCTGGCCCGGCGTAGCCAATTGCTGGACATGTCGACGATGGAAAAGAATCGCCTGTCGATACTCCCCAAAGCGCTCCATGCGAGCTTGAATAGGCATCTCAAGTATCTCCAGGCCGCAGTCAAAAAGGTCGAGCAGCAATTGGACCGGCTGATCGATAAAACACCCCAATGGCAGGAGAAAAGAGATCTGCTGATGAGTGTCAACGGCGTGGGTAAAATCCTGACCTATACGCTACTCAGTGATCTGCCGGAACTGGGCAGGCTGAATCGCAAACAAATCGCTGCGCTGGTGGGGGTTGCTCCGATGAATCGTGAAAGTGGCAATTACCAAGGCAAACGGCGCATCCGTGGTGGCCGAGCGCGGGTACGCACAGTCCTGTTCATGGCCATCATGTCAGCCATACAGTCCAACCCGAAGCTGAAAAGAAATTACCTGAGAATGAAGGCTGCTGGAAAACCACCGAAGGTGGCAATTGTTGCCTGCATGAGGAAACTGATCACCATCCTCAATGTGATGATGAAAACCGGCCAGCATTGGGATCCTGAATTAGCCTAATCGGGTTGACTTGGAACCACAGTCACTGGTTAGATTCCATCTTCATACTCTCTCAACAAACCAATTACCTCCGTGTTCCGGCCCATTTTCTCTTGCGTAAGCTGGGCAAGTTGAAAAGAGTTGAGACCGGAAAGATGCGAGTTCCGCTCGTTACCTTCGAACCGCAGGAAAGGATCCGCACCGTTGCGCAATAAGAAACGCACCATCTGTATTTCTCCCGCCATAACTGGGTTGTGTAAAGGAACTCCCCCAAAACTATTTCGTGCATTAATATCGCAACCAATGTCAATCAATATCGCTAAGACTTCGAATACCTTTGCATTATCCGTGTTTGGCATATTGTACGCATTCACCACATAGCCAGTTGGCGATTCAGGCGAAGATGAGTCCAGGGAGGGACAAGATTCCAGATTCCGGATTCGCCAAAGGTAAATTTCTTGCAGCGGCCCATCGTCTTCATCAGTTGCGTAAATAACAGCCAGGTCAAATGTCGTCGACATAATGCGCCAAGCGGCGATCAATGTAATCAGGACGATGACTACTGAAAAGCTGTGTAAGAACCAACGGCGCATGGAATCTAACAGTTAATTCTATGGTTGTTGGTTTTGATGATCATTCTATGTATGCGTTTGTAATTTATTGTCTACGGCTGGTGAACGCCTCTCAACACCAACCATTTATGCGATAACAAAAAACCCACCTTTGTGGCGTTCGATCAAGGGCTTTGTATGTCGCGCTATATATATGATAGCAAATTCCCAAAAGAGATAGAAAAGCTTTGTAAATCATGAATCTGGCGTTATTGGCCTGATATGCGGTTGGTGTAAAAAAACCCGGTGCCATATAAATCAGACAGCAGGAAAACGCTGAGGCCGCAGGCGAAAGCCGGTCACGATGGCGTTGACCCGTAGCCAGGGTGGGGTCGATTAGCTTGACATTGGTGTACAGTTGTGCATACAGTAAATTCAGTTGAATATGAATGGGATTTGGTCAAAACCAAGGCCAACGCAATAAAGCATGGTGTCGGGTTCGCGGATGCCGTGATTGCCTTGGAGGACGAGCTGGCACTTACCATTGCTGATCTGGATTCAGAGGATGAAACTCGATTCGTTTCATTGGGTATGGACGCAATGGGACGGGTTTTAGTTACTGTATTTACCCACCGTGACGATGTCGTCCGCATTATATCTTCCCGTAAAGCATCAAAGGGCGAAGGTAAATGCTACGGAGCAATTTAATGAGGAAAGACTACGATTTCAGCAAGGGCAAACGAGGGCCAGTGATTTCGGCGCCTACTGGAAAGAAACGCATCACGATTCGCCTGGATGAAGAAGTGATCGAATGGTTCAAAAAGCAGGTTGACGATGCGGGTGGCGGCAACTATCAGACATTAATCAACCAGGCACTTCACGAATACATGGTGCAGACACGTGAACCCCTGGAACAGATTTTGCGCAGAGTTGTACGTGAAGAGTTAAAGAATATCGGCTAAGCGGTTGTCCCAGTCTGGCGCCGTACCAGCGGTTTGCCGCGTTTGGGCTGGGCCGGTCGTTTTGCAGAAACTTCGCTAGCTTTAAGTGCCTCTGCGCTTGGTGCGGCGTTACCGCTGGATGGATCATGGATGATATACGCCCGGCATTGCCAAGAAAATCCAAACGCTTCGTTTCCTTGTTCAGGCAATCGATACGCGATCGCGGTCTGAGTTACGCGACTGAGAAAACCTATCTGCATTGGGTACTTCGCTGCGTTGATCCGCAAACCGGTGTACTTCGTCGCCACCATCGGCATTACTCGGCGTTTCAAAAAGCGCTCAAACCGGCGATTCGGCGGGCTGGCATCCACCGGAGGGCTGGGTCGCATACCTTCAGGCACTCCTTTGCCACCCGGTTGATCGAAACCGGCTACGACATCAAGCTGGTGCAGTCGCTACTCGGGCACGGCGATATTCGGACGACGGAGATCTATCTTCATGTCGTCCGCAACCGTGCCGGCGCAATCGTCAGTCCTGTTGACACCTTGTCCAGTTAGCCCGCTCGCAAAAAACAAATATGTCCGCTCTCCAGGTGTGGCGGCCGTTCGACAATTCAACATCGGTCCCGGATGACAAGGTGGCGGTGATTTGGCTCATGTCTTTGTCCTCTCGATGGCGTTGCCGGTCGCAGCGTCGACATCTGCTAACATCAAACCGGAACAACAGCTACCAGTATCTTTGCTCCCACTATATGAATCAAACCATACGCCTTGATGACGGCAGCGAAGTGCCGCTTAAGCAGCTTCTCGATCAGGCGCTGCAGTTGCACCAGGCGGGAGCGCTCGATGAGGCGAAACCGATTTACGAGAGGGTATTGCGGGCCGTTCCCGGCCAGTTCCACGCATTGCATTTTTTGGGCCTGGTTCATCATCAGCAAGGTGGCCACGAACGTGCCGAGAAACTGATTCTTCAGGCGTTGGCTTCTGCACCGGGCGATGCGGACGCATTGTGCAACCTCGGTGCAGTGTATAACGCGATGCAAAGATCCGTTGAGGCCGCGGAGCGTTTCCAGGCCGCGCTGGCGATCGAACCCGCATTGCCTGCTGCGCTAAACGGTCTCGGTAGCGCGCGCTTCCTGCAAGGCCGCCTCGGCGAGGCGCAAGCGCAGTTTGAGCAGGCTCTGCGGGCTTCGCCAGGCTACCCTGAGGCAGGCACCAACCTGAGTATGGTTTTGCAGGCGCAGGGCGATCTGGAAGCGGCGGAACGGGCGGTGCGCGATACGCTGCAGGCTGCACCCGGGCACCCGGGTTGCCTGGCGCAGCTCGGTTCCGTGCTGGCGGCGAAAGGCGATCGGCAGCAGGCGGTCAGCACGTATCAGGCGTCCTTGAAAACCGCCCCGGATAATGCCGATACCTGGTACAACCTGGGCCTGTTGCTGGATGAGGCACGCATGGCCGGTGAGGCACTGAGTTGCTACGGTCGCGCGCTGCAGATCGAGCCGCTGCATGGCGGTGCGATCTCGGCTGCGTTGTTTCTGCGCCGGGCGCTATTCGACTGGGATGGCGCCGAGAGATTGTCGCAGCAGTATTTCAAGGCGCTTGAGCAGGACGTCGGCGGACTGACCCCGTTTTCCCTGACCCTGGAGCACAGCACGGCGCAACAGCAAAAACATTGCGCTGAATTGTGGGCACGCCAATTTTCCCGGATTGAGAAACTTCCACCCGCGGAAAAATCCGGCAAGAATCCGCCGGACGATCAACGGTTGACACTCGCCTACGTCTCCGCCGACTTTTACCAGCACCCGACTGCATACCTGATGGCCGGATTGTTCGCGGCGCATGACCGTTCCAAATTCCGCCTGCTCGCTTATTCCAACGGCCCGGACGACAACAGCGCGATTCGCCGGCGGGTTGTGGATGCTTTCGACGAGTTTGTCGATGTCAGTGGCTGGACGCCGGTGAAGATCGCTCAAAGAATCCGCGATGACCGGGTCGATATCCTGGTCGACCTGAAAGGTTATACGCTGGATGCAATGTCCGAAGTTTTCGCCTACCGGCCGGCTCCGTTGCAGCTCAGTTTTCTCGGCTATCCGGGAACGATGGGCGCGGAATTTATGGATTACCTGGTTGCCGATGAATTCGTGATACCCGCAGGCAGCGAATCCGCATACAGTGAAAAAATCATCCGCTTGCCGAACAGCTATCAAGTTAACGACCGCGATCGCGAAACCGCAACCGGCACGCCGGGCCGTTCCGAGTTCGGATTGCCCGACCAGGGCATGGTCTATTGTTGTTTCAATGCGAGCCAGAAAATTACCCGGCAGACTTTTGCACGCTGGGTGGCAATTCTTGACGCGGTCCCGGACAGTGTCCTTTGGCTGCTCGATCCCGATCCCAGGTGGCCGGCGAAAGATCGGCTGCGGTCTGCTGCAAAAGACCTGGGGCTGGCGCCGGAACGCCTGATTTTTGCAAAAAAAGCCGAACAAAAACAATATCTTGCGACATACCGTCATGCGGACCTGTTTCTCGATACGTTGCCATACAACGCGCACACGACAGCCAGCGATGCGTTGTGGATGGGTTGCCCGGTGCTGACCTTGCCGGGGGACACTTTTGCCTCGCGGGTCGCCGGAAGTATTTTGACGGCGGCAGAATTACCGGAACTGATCATGAGTTCGGAACAGGAATATCGCGATATGGCGATTCACCTCGGGCAGGACATGGAAGACCTGGCCGATCTGAAAAAGAAACTGGCGCGCAAACGAGAGACCTGCGCGTTGTTCGATACCGGAAAATTTACCCGGGATTTTGAGAAGGCTTTGCTGGATATTTCTTCGCAGCGAGATCTTTGACTGAAAAATCTGTTTTTGATGCCGGGCTCTTTGCCAGCGGTCTGCATCACGCCGTCATCCGTTTTCCATTCGCGGCTTTTCTCAACACGCGCTTCAGATATTCACCGGTATAGGAGCCAGGGGTTTCGCTGACTTCCTCCGGTGTGCCGGTCGCGACGACTTCGCCACCACCATCGCCGCCCTCGGGACCGAGATCGATGATCCAGTCGGCGGTCTTGATGACATCGAGGTTGTGTTCGATGACGACGACGGTATTGCCCTGATCGCGCAAGCGCTGCAACACCAGCAGCAACTGCGCGATGTCATGGAAGTGCAGACCGGTGGTCGGCTCATCGAGTATATACAAGGTGCGCCCGGTCGCGCGCTTGGATAATTCCTTGGCGAGTTTTACCCGTTGCGCTTCGCCACCGGACAGTGTGGTCGCGTTTTGCCCGAGCCGGATGTAAGTCAGGCCGACATCGGTCAGGGTCGCCAGTTTTTTCGCAATCACCGGGATATTGGCAAAAAATATCAGCGCGTCCTCGACGGTCATGTCCAGTACTTCATGAATGTTCTTGCCCTTGTACAGGATCTGTAAGGTCTCGCGGTTATAGCGTTTACTCTTGCAGATGTCGCAGGACACATAGATATCGGGCAGGAAATGCATCTCGACCTTGAGTACGCCATCGCCCTGGCAAGCCTCGCAGCGACCCCCCTTGACGTTAAAGCTGAAGCGCCCGGCGGCATAGCCGCGCGAACGGGCCTCCGGCGTGCCGGCGAACAGATCGCGTATCGGCGTGAACAGGCCGGTGTAGGTCGCCGGGTTGGAGCGCGGGGTTCGGCCGATCGGGCTCTGGCTGATATCGATGACCCGGTCCAGGTGCTCCAGTCCGTCCACGCCGTCGTTCGGCGCCGGATTGTGCGCGGAGGGGTTGATGCGATCGGCCACCGCTTCGTAAAGCGTGCTGTTGATCAGCGTGGATTTGCCCGATCCGGAAACCCCGGTCACGCAGGTCATCAGTCCGATCGGAATGTCCACATCGATATTCTTCAGGTTGTTGCCGCGCGCGCCGCGGATTGCAAGCACCCGTTTGCCGTCCGCCGGCGTGCGCATCAGCGGCATCGGTATGCTGCGCCGGCCGGACAGGTACTGGCCGGTGAGCGACTCGGCCTGGGCCTGGATTTCCTGCGGGGTACCCTGGGCGACGATCTGCCCCCCGTGGACGCCGGCGCCGGGGCCCAGATCGACCACATGGTCTGCTGCCAGGATCGCTTCTTCGTCATGTTCGACCACGATCACGGTGTTGCCCAGGTCGCGCAGGCGAAACAGCGTGCGCAACAGGCGCTGGTTGTCGCGCTGGTGCAGGCCGATCGAGGGTTCGTCGAGGATGTACATGACCCCGACCAGGCCGGAGCCGATCTGGCTGGCAAGACGGATACGCTGCGCCTCGCCACCCGACAGGGTCTCGGCGCTGCGGTCCAGCGTCAGGTAATCGAGACCGACATCGGACAGAAAGCGCAGTCTTTCGCCGACTTCCTTGACGATCTTGGTCGCGATTTCTCCCCGCCAACCCGGCAACGCCATGCCGGCAAAAAATTCCCTTGCCTCGCCGACCCCCATCGAGGTGATTTCCGACAGGGTTTTCTCCGCGACGAAAACGTTGCGCGCGGCCCGGTTGAGTCTCTTGCCACCGCATTCCGGGCATGGCTGGCTGGACATGTACTTGGCGAGTTCTTCGCGCACCATGCTGGATTCGGTCTCGCGATAGCGTCTGCGCATGTTTGGAATAATTCCCTCGAAGACATGGCGCCGCCTGACATGACCGCCGCGGCCGTCGAGATACTGGAAATCGACTTTTTCCTTGCCGCTGCCATAGAGGATGATCTCGCGTATATCGTCGGGCAGATCCTCGAACGGTGACTCGATATCGAACTGGAAATGCCGGGCCAGCGACTGGATCATCTGGAAGTAATAAGCGTTGCGCCGGTCCCAGCCGCGGATCGCACCACCCGCCAGGCTCAGGTTGTCGTGCAGGACCACGCGACCGGCATCGAAGAACTGCTTGATCCCGAGGCCATCGCAGTTCGGGCAGGCGCCGGTCGGGTTATTGAAAGAAAACAGGCGCGGCTCGAGCTCGCTCAGGCTGTAACCGCAGACCTTGCAGGCAAAGCGATCCGAAAAGACCAGTTCGGCCTGGTCCGTATCGTCCATCCAGGCGATCCGGGCCACGCCCTCGGTCAGGTGCAGCGCGGTCTCGAACGATTCCGCCAGCCGCAGGTTGATATCGGGGCGTACCTTGAAGCGATCGACAATCACCTCGATCGTGTGTCTGCGTTTCAGCTCGAGCTTCGGTGCGTTGTCGAGCTCGCAAATCTTGCCATCGATCCGCGCGCGGATAAAACCCTGGCTGCGTATCTCGCGCAACAGTTGAACATGCTCGCCCTTGCGATCCTGGACCAACGGGGCCAGTAACATCAGCTGGCTGCCTTCATCCAGCGCCATGACTGTGTCCACCATCTGGCTGATGGTCTGGGCCTCCAGGTCACCGCCGTGGTCGGGGCAACGCGGGATGCCGGCACGCGCATACAGCAGCCGCAGATAATCGTAGATCTCGGTGACCGTGCCGACCGTGGAGCGCGGGTTGTGCGAGGTGGATTTTTGTTCGATGGCAATCGCCGGCGACAGACCTTCTATATGATCGACATCCGGTTTTTCCATCATCGACAGGAATTGCCGCGCATAGGTGGACAGCGACTCGACGTAACGCCGCTGACCCTCCGCGTAAATGGTGTCGAACGCCAGCGAAGACTTGCCCGAACCGGACAGGCCGGTGAACACGATCAACCTTTCCCGTGGCAGTTCCAGGTCCAGGTTTTTCAGATTGTGCGTGCGGGCGCCCCGGATGCTGATCTTTTTCATGGTCCGCTGTATTGACGAGTCAACCTGCTAATATACGCCGCTTTGGATTCGCGGGGCAAAAGGAGCGGCTTTTGACGGACAAGGCACAAGACTATGGCCTGAATTCGCTTGAACGGCGGGTCACCGCGGTGCTCGCCGGCGTCTATGGCGTGCGCATGCTGGGCTTGTTTTTGCTGTTGCCGGTGCTGGCCCTGTACGCGGCCGATTTGCCGGGTGCGACGCCGCTGCTGATCGGTCTGGCGGTCGGCTCTTATGGCATCACCCAGGCCACGCTGCAGGTCCCGTTCGGTATGTTGTCGGATCGGATCGGGCGCAAGCCGGTCATCATTTTTGGCCTGCTGATTTTTATTGCCGGCAGCGTGATCGCCGCCCGCGCCGATAGCATGATGGTGCTGATTGCGGGCCGGGCGCTGCAAGGCGCCGGTGCGATATCGGCTGCGGTCACCGCCTGGCTGGCCGATCACACGCGCGTCGAATTTCGAACCCGTTCGATGGCGGTCGTCGGGGTCACCATCGGCGGCACTTTCATGTTGTCGCTGATGCTCGGGCCGGTGCTCGCCAACCTGTGGGGTGTCGCCGGTTTGTTCTGGCTGGCGGCGATACTCGGGGTCGTGGCGATGCTGCTGGTTGGCTTCGGGGTGCCGGCGGCGCCGGTGCAGCTTGCCGGGTCCGGAAACCTGGCGGGGGGTCTCGCCGATCGCAGGCTGCGGCTGCTGTATGGCGGCATTTTTGTACTTCACCTGGCGTTGACTGGCTTGTTCGTTGCGTTGCCGCTGATGCTCAGGGACGAGCTGGGCTTTGCCGTCGATCAGCACTGGAAGCTATATCTGGTATCGCTGCTGTTGTCCTTGCTGGGAACCATACCGATGATCGTGTTCACCGAGCGTCGCCGGCAGACGGGTGGGGCCGGCGCGCTGACGGCAGCGGTGTTATTGGTCGTTGGCGGCCAGTTGGTCTTGTACACGGGCCTGGGCGGGCTGACCGGGATCGGTGTCGGCCTGATCCTGTTTTTCGCCGGCTTCAATTTTCTCGAGGCGCGGATGCCGGCCTTGCTGTCGATACTGGCCGCGGCGGAAAATCGCGGCGCGGCACTGGGCATCTATGCCACCAGCCAGTTCCTCGGCGCCTTCGCCGGTGGCGTGCTGGCGGGCGTGGTTATGAGCAGCGGCGGGACCGGCATGGTTTACGCGGTCGGGGCGGGCATGCTTGCCGCGTGGGGGCTGCTGGGAAAAATACTGAATATCCGGCTCTTCGAGGCCAATTACGGGGTGCTAAAAAGCGGCTGAACGCATACAATACGCAACCCGCACATAGCGCAACCCACCCAAACAATACGGAGCAAACATGGCCCGCGGAATCAATAAAGTCATACTGATCGGCAACCTTGGCTCAGACCCGGAAACGCGGGCGATGCCCAGCGGCGCCTATGTCACCAACATCAGTATCGCGACCAGCGAATCGTGGAAAGACAAGCAGACCGGCGATCAAAAGGAGCGCACCGAGTGGCACAAGGTCGTTTTCTTCGGTCGGCTGGCCGAGATTGCATCCGAATATCTGCGCAAGGGCTCGCAGGTCTATATCGAGGGCGGGCTGCGCACCCGCAAGTGGCAGGACAAGGATGGCCGTGACCGGTACACCACCGAGATCGTGGCCCGCGAAATGGAAATGCTCGGTGGTCGACAGGGTGCGGGCGCACCGGCGATGGCTGCCAGCGGTGGTGGCGCGCCGGCGCCGGCCAGTGACCAGTTCGACGACGATATTCCTTTTTAGCAGGTACCGAGGCCGCGCCCGTGAGGCGGCCGCAGAGTATCAGAACCGATCGGCGCACCGTGGGTGCGCCGATTGTTTTTCCCCAACCCGTTTTTTTAAGATCACAACTGAGTTACAACATGTCAAAATTAATCGCTCCGCATGGCGGAGAACTGAAAATTCTTTACCTGCTCGATGAACAGCGCGAGGGTGCGCAAGAAAAAGCGCGCAACTTAAAATCCTGGGACTTGAGCGACCGGCAATTGTGCGATATCGAGCTGCTGCTTTGTGGCGCTTTTTCCCCGCTGGAAGGATTTCTGAACCAGGCCGATTACGACTCGGTGCTGAAGAACATGCGCCTGGCCGACGGTACGCTGTGGCCGATCCCGGTCACGCTGGATGTCAGTGAGCAGTTCGCCGGCGAACTGGCCGCCGGCGACGAGATCGCCCTGCGCGACCACGAAGGCGTGCTGATCGCCACGCTGGCGATCGACGATATCTGGCAGCCGGACAAAGTGGCCGAGGCCGAAGCGGTGTTTGGCACGACCGATGAAAAACACCCGGCGGTCCACTACCTCAATCATATTGCGCACCCGGTTTACCTGGGCGGTCGCCTGACCGGCATCGAATCTCCGGAGCATTACGATTTCAAACATCTCAGGGAAACGCCGACCGAGCTGCGCCGGCGCTTCGAAAAAATGGGCTGGCGGAAAATCGTCGCATTCCAGACCCGCAATCCGATGCACCGCGCCCACCAGGAGCTGACTTTTCGCGCGGCGCGCGAGGTCGAAGCCAATCTGCTGATCCACCCGGTCGTGGGCATGACCAAACCGGGCGATATCGATCATTTCACCCGGGTCCGCTGTTACGAGCACATCCTCAAGCAATATCCGGAGCAGACCACGGCGTTGAGCCTGTTGCCGCTGGCGATGCGCATGGGTGGTCCGCGCGAAGCCGTGTGGCATGCGCTGATCCGCAAAAATTTCGGTTGCACGCATTTCATCGTCGGGCGCGACCATGCCGGCCCCGGCAACGATTCGAATGACCAGCCTTTTTATGGTCCTTATGATGCTCAGGATCTGATCAATCAATACGCCGACGAAATAGGCATCGAAATGGTGCCGTTCAAGATGATGGTCTACGTCCAGGAAATGGCTCAGTACATCCCGGCCGATGAGACGACCGACGAGCAGACGGTGCTGAATATTTCCGGTACCGAGTTTCGCCGGCGGTTGCAGGAAGGCCTGGATATTCCGGACTGGTTTTCCTATGGCGATGTCGTGGAGGAGTTGCGCAAGACCCATCCGGCTCGTCACAAACAAGGCATGGCGGTGTTTTTTACCGGTCTGTCGGGGTCCGGGAAGTCAACGATAGCCAACGCGCTGATGACCAAGCTGATGGAAATGGGTGGCCGCCCGGTCACACTGCTGGATGGCGATATCGTCAGGAAACACCTGTCCAGCGAGCTGGGTTTCTCGCGCGAGCACCGCGACCTGAACATTCTGCGCATTGGCTTCGTCGCCAGCGAGATCGTCAAGAACCGCGGCATTGCAATCTGTGCGCCGATCGCGCCTTATTCGGCTACCCGCCGCAAGGTCAGGGAAGCGATTGAAAAATACGGCGGCTTTATCGAGGTGTACGTTTCGACGCCGCTGGAAATCTGCGAGCAACGCGACCGGAAAGGGCTCTACGCGAAGGCGCGGGCCGGCATCATCAAGGAATTCACGGGTATTTCCGATCCCTATGAAGAACCCGAAACTCCGGAGGTCAACATCAATACCCAGCATATTTCACCGGACAGCGCCGCGCACCAGATTCTGATCAAACTGGAAAGCCTCGGCTATATCCGCTAGCCGGCGCTTGGTGCTGGAGAAATGCAAGGAAAAATAGTAACTTACGTCTTTTAACAGGTCTTTTGGCCGGTCTTTGTCAACGCTATGCCCGGAAAACTCTATATCAAGACTTTTGGTTGCCAGATGAATGTGTACGACTCCGACAAAATGGCGGATGTACTCAGGGAGTCGCACGGCCTGGAATTGACCGACGACCCGGAGCAAGCTGACATCCTGTTGCTCAATACCTGTTCGATTCGCGAAAAGGCCCAGGAAAAGGTGTTCTCGCAACTCGGTCGCTGGAAGGACTGGAAAAAAGACCGGCCCGGGCTGGTCATCGGCGTCGGCGGTTGCGTGGCTTCACAGGAAGGGGAGGCGATCCGCCGGCGCGCCCCTTATGTCGACCTGGTTTTTGGCCCGCAGACACTGCATCGTCTGCCGGCGATGATCGACAAACTGCGCAGCAGCGGCGAAGGCCAGGTCGATATCAGTTTTCCGGAGATCGAGAAATTCGATGCCCTGCCGAAACCGCGCGCCGAAGGCGCAACGGCATTCGTTTCGGTGATGGAAGGCTGCAGCAAGTATTGTACTTTTTGCGTCGTGCCCTATACCCGCGGCGAGGAATTTAGCCGCCCGTTCGATGACGTCATCGCCGAGGTCGTGCAGCTTGCCGGGCAGGGGGTGCGGGATATCAACTTGCTCGGACAGAACGTCAACGCCTATCGAGGCCCGATGAACGATGGTACCGAGGCGGATCTGGCAACCGTGATTCATTTTGTCGCGGCGATCGGTGGCATCGAGCGCATCCGCTTTACGACTTCACACCCGGTAGAGTTTAGCGACAGCTTGATCGCAGCCTATGCCGAGATTCCCAAGCTGGTCAATTTCCTGCACCTGCCCGTGCAAAGCGGCTCGGATCGCATCCTCGCCCTGATGAAACGCGGTCACACGACGCTGGAATACAAACAGAAGATCAGGCGCTTGCGCAAGATACGGCCGGATATCTCGATTTCATCGGATTTTATCGTCGGCTTTCCCGGCGAGACCGAGCAGGATTTCGCCGCCACCATGCAACTGATTGCCGACGTCGGTTTCGACCAGTCCTTCAGTTTTATTTACTCGGTAAGACCCGGCACGCCGGCCGCCTCATTCGCCGATACCTGCAGCGCTGAAGAAAAGCAGCGGCGCCTGGTTATGCTCCAGCAGCGGATCAACCAGCAGGCGCAGGAAATCAGCCGCGCAATGGTGGGTACGGTGCAGCGCGTGCTGGTCGAAAAGCCATCGCCAAAGGACCCACGCCAGCTGTCCGGTCGCACGGAAAACAATCGCTGGGTAAATTTCGACGGTGACTCGTCGCTGATCAACCAGTTCGCCGATATACGTATCACCGAGGCGTTGCCGAATTCCCTGCGCGGCCGCCTCGAAATCGAGCGCCGCGTTGCCTGAATGAGCGAGCAACTGCTGGAACTGACACTGGAACCCGCCGACAACCAGCGGCTGGCCCGGCTGTGTGGCCAGTTCGACCAGCACCTGAAGCTGATCGAGAATCATTTCGGCGTGGCTGTCAGCGCCAGGGGAAACCACTTCAACATCGCCGGCGATCCACAGAATATAGAGACCGCGGGCACGGTTTTGCTGCAACTCTACCGGCAGGCAGGCGATGAAGACCTGGATCCCGAAAGTGTCCACATGGCGCTGCGCGAAGCCGGCATGACGCCGGTAGACGAAAACAGCACCATCAACGGGGAAGTGCGCACGCGTCGTAAGGTGATTCGTTGCCGCGGCCGCAACCAACTCGCCTACCTGCACAACATGCGCAACAGCGACCTGACTTTCGGTATCGGGCCGGCCGGTACGGGCAAGACCTACCTGGCGGTGGCGCGTGCGATCGAAGCGCTGGAGCAGGAAGAGGTTCGCCGCATCATCCTGGTCCGGCCGGCGGTGGAAGCCGGCGAGCGACTCGGGTTCCTGCCCGGCGACCTGATGCAGAAGATCGATCCCTATCTGCGGCCGATGTACGACGCGCTGTACGAAATGCTGGGTTTTGAGCGGGTCGCTCGACTCGTGGAAAAAAGTATTATCGAAGTGGCGCCGCTGGCGTTCATGCGCGGGCGGTCGCTGAGCGAGAGTTTTGTCATCCTCGACGAAGCGCAGAACACCAGCGCCGAGCAAATGAAAATGTTTCTGACCCGCATCGGTTTCGGTTCGCGTGCGGTGGTGACCGGCGACATCACCCAGACCGATCTGCCGCACGGACAGGAATCGGGACTCAGCCAGGTCGTGCACATCCTGTCAAAGGTCAAGCGGGTCAGCTTCTCTCGCTTCGACGCGCAGGATGTGGTTCGCCATCCGCTGGTGCAAGTCATCGTCGAGGCCTATGCGAAACACGATGAAAAAGACTGAGGCCGTGTCCGGGCCGGTTGTCGAGCTTGCGCTGCAGGTGCTTTGCGATTCGGCGACGGTACCGGATGAAGCACAGTTGCAGGCCTGGGTCAGCGCCGCCTTGCAGGGTCGCCGCGGGGATTATGAAATTACGCTACGTATTGTCGGTGAACCGGAAAGCCAGGCCATCAACAAGAAATACCGCTGTCAGGACCGCCCGACCAACGTGTTGTCGTTCCCGGCCAATCTGCCGGCCGGGGTTGACCACCCGTTACTTGGCGACCTGCTGATCTGCGCACCGCTGCTCGAGCGCGAGGCGGCGGCGCAGGGCAAGGACTCGCAGGCGCACTGGGCCCATCTGGTCATCCATGGCGTATTGCATTTGCTGGGCCACGATCATCGGCAGGCGGACGAGGCAGCCAACATGGAGGCCCTGGAAACCGCCATCCTGGCGTCGATCGGTTACCCGGATCCTTATGAGCATACCGGCGAATGCTAGCTTCCATGCTTAGCCAGGGTCGGTTACAGGTGGTAGACTGAGCTATGTCCGACGACCAGCCTCCAGGTAGTAACGGTCCGTGGCAGCGCCGCTGGCTGAGCCGGATCAGGCAACGGTTCGGCGCCGCGCCGACGGATCGCGCACAAGTGGTCGAGTATCTTCGGCAGGCCGGCAAACAAGGCCTGCTCGATGCCGATGAACAGGCGATGCTCGAGGGCGTACTCGAGGTTTCCGATACCCACGTCCGCGAAATCATGATCCCGCGCTCGCAAATGGTGGTGGTAGAGCGCGATGCCAATGCGCGCGACATATTGCCGATCATCATCGAGTCCGGCCACTCGCGGTTTCCGGTGATCGGCGATGACCGCGACGAGGTCGCCGGTATTCTGATGGCAAAGGATCTGCTGCGTTATTTTGCCGATGGCGGCAACAGTGCGTTCGATATGCGTGAGTATATGCGCGCTGCGGTATTCATCCCCGAAAGCAAGCGGCTCAAGACCCTGCTCAAGGAATTTCGCGCCAGCCACAATCACATGGCGATCGTCGTCGATGAGTATGGCGGAGTGGCAGGTTTGCTGACCATCGAGGACGTGCTCGAGCAAATCGTCGGCGATATCGATGACGAGCACGATATCGAGGAAGACATTTTTATTCAGCGCGACAGCGCGACCCAGTTCAGCGTGCACGCGCTGACCCGTATCGATGATTTCAACGAGTACTTTGGCAGCGAGTTCAGCGACGAGGACTATGGCACCGTCGGTGGCCTGATCCTCAGCGAAATGGGCAAACTGCCCGGGCGCGATGAAACCGTCACCATCGATGGCTATGCGTTCAAAGTGACTCGCGCAGGCCGTCGGCGCATCGATACCCTCCAGGTAACGATCAGTGGAAAGGACATCCCGGGTGCGGAAAAAGACCAGTAGCGCCGGGTCGGTCGCCCTTTGACCGGCTGGTTGCGCGGTCGCCGGGGAGACCTGGCAGCATCGGTCTCGGGCTTGCTGCTGCCGATGGCATTCGCGCCGCTGGGATGGTGGCCGCTGGCGCCGCTTTGTATAAGCGTCCTGTTTCTGTGCTGGCAGACCGACGATGCGCGGCAGGCGGCACGCAGAGGCTTTCTGTTCGGCGCCGGCTTGTTCCTTGCGGGCACCTACTGGCTTTACCACTCGATCCATATCCTGGGGAAAGCGCCGCTGGCGCTGGCTCTGCTCCTGATGCTCGGGCTGGTTGCGATCATGGGCCTTTATCACGCGCTGCTTGGTTACCTGGTCGTCCGCGGGGGGCTGCAGCGTGGCCCGCTCGGCTGGTTGCTCGGGCTGCCCTTCGCCTGGATTTTGCTGGAATGGTGGCGTGGCTGGTTTCTCACCGGCTTTCCGTGGCTAAGCCTGGGATACAGCCAGACCGATACCTGGCTGGGCGCACTGGCGCCGGTATTGGGTGTGTACGGGATCAGCCTGGCCGTGGCGGTGATCAGCGGCGGGCTGGTTGCGCTGCTGCTGGGCCAGCGGCAGCAGAAAATACTGGGCGCCGCGGTGATCGTTGTTGTCTGGTCGGCTGCCGCCTTGCTCGGGCAGGTCCAATGGACTGAGGAAGCCGGTGAGGAGTTGTCGGTCACCATCGTGCAGGCTGCGATTCCGCAGGAACAGAAATGGCTGCCCGAGATGCTGGCGCCGACCCAGGATTTGTACGTGACGATGACCGATGGGCACTGGGACGCCGACCTGGTGATCTGGCCCGAGGCGGCCATTCCCGCGCTGATCGCGCAGGTTGACGACTACCTGATGGCATTGCGCAAACGCATGCTGGAACAAGGTAACACGCTGATGCTGGGGATCATCGATTACGAAATCGACCGCGGTGTATACCGTAATACCTTGCTCGCACTTGGACCGCAGGTGGAATTTTATTACAAACGCCACCTGGTGCCTTTCGGTGAGTTTTTCCCGGTACCCGAGTTCGTTCGGCGCTGGATGCGCTTGCAAAACCTGCCCTACACGGATTTCGAAGCGGGGCGCGATGACCAGTTGCCGCTGCAGATCAACGGCATCAAAGTGGCGCCCAGCATTTGTTACGAAGTTGCCTATGGTAACGAACAACGGCAGTTTTTACCGGCGGCGGCGTTGCTGGTAAATGTCAGCAACGATGCCTGGTTTGGCGATACCATCGCGCCGCATCAACACTTGCAGATCGCCCGCATGCGCGCGATGGAAGCGCGCCGTTACCTGCTCAGGGCGACCAACAACGGGATTTCCGCCGTGATCGGCTCGCGCGGCGAATTGCTCGAAGTGTCGCGACAGTTCGTACCGGCCGTTATCGATGCCACGGTCCAGCCGTTGTCCGGTGAGACCTTGTATGTGCGTTTCGGCAACTGGCCGCTGCTGCTAACGGGTCTGATCGCCCTGCTCGCGCTGCTGCTCCACCGGCGGACCCGGCGCCCGCGATAGTGTCGCCACCGCTTCGGCTACGGTATCCTTGCGCGTTCGGCCCAGCAGCCTGCCGGGAGCAGTAGGCAAACAACCCATGGAAGAGAAATACCAGCCAAAACCGATCGAAGCACAGGCGCAGGCCTGGTGGGACGAGCACGCGAGTTTTGCCGCTCGTGAAGACGCGGATGGCGAAAAATTTTATTGCCTGAGCATGTTTCCCTACCCCAGCGGACGGTTGCACATGGGGCATGTCCGCAATTACACCATCGGCGACGTCATCAGCCGCTACCAGCGCATGCAGGGGCGCAACGTGATGCAGCCGATCGGCTTCGACGCCTTCGGCATGCCGGCTGAAAACGCGGCGATACAGAACCAGGTGCCGCCTGCAACATGGACTTACCGGAACATCGCTTACATGCAGGAACAGTTGCGCGCACTCGGTTTTGCCTATGACTGGAATCGCGAACTGGCAACCTGCAAGCCCGAATACTATCGCTGGGAGCAGTGGTTGTTCGTGCAACTGTATAAAAAGGGTTTGGTGTACAAGAAAAACGCGGCGGTCAACTGGGACCCGGTCGACCAGACCGTACTCGCCAATGAGCAGGTTATCGATGGCCGCGGCTGGCGGTCTGGTGCGCTGGTCGAGCGCCGCGAAATCCCGCAGTGGTTCATGCGTATTACCGCTTATGCCGACGAGTTGCTGGCTGAACTCGAGCACCTGGAGCACTGGCCGGAAGCGGTGCGCACGATGCAGCGGAACTGGATCGGGCGTTCGCAGGGGCTGGATATCAGCTTCCCGGTCGCGGGCGAGGCGGAACCGCTGAGCGTATTTACCACCCGGCCCGATACCTTGATGGGCGTCAGCTATATGGCGGTTGCCGCCGGGCACCCGCTGGCGGTCAAGGCGGCGGCCGGCAACCCGGAACTGGCGGCATTCCTCGATGAATGCCGCAACGCCGTTACCGCCGAAGCCGATCTCGAGACCATGGAAAAAGAAGGCATGGCGCTGGGCATAGCCGCAATTCACCCGGTGACCGGCGACAAGATCCCCATCTGGACCGCCAACTTCGTCCTGATGAGTTATGGCACGGGTGCGGTCATGGCAGTGCCGGGCCACGATCACCGCGACTGGGAATTCGCCACGAAATACGGACTGCCGATCGTGCAGGTCATCGAACCGGATGACGGCAGCGAAGTCGATCTTTCCACGGGCGCCAACATCGCTTATGGCACGCTGGTCAACTCGGACAGGTATACCGGCATGAGCAGTCAGCAGGCTTTCGATGCGATGGCTGAACATTTTGCCGAGAACGGCATCGGCGGGCGGCGGACAAATTACCGGCTGCGCGACTGGGGCGTGTCCAGGCAAAGGTATTGGGGTGCGCCGATCCCGATGATTTACTGCGAAAAGTGCGGTGACGTGGCGGTGCCCGAAGACCAGTTACCGGTCATATTGCCCGAGGACGTGGCGGTAACGGGTAAGGGTTCGCCGCTCCATCACATGCCTGAGTTCTACCAGGTTCCTTGTCCCGACTGCGGCGGCGAGGCCAGGCGGGAGACCGATACTTTCGATACTTTCTTCGAGTCGTCCTGGTATTTCGCCCGTTTCGCCAGCCACGATTGCGCCGACGCGATGCTGGATCGGCGCGCCGATTACTGGCTGCCGGTGGATCAGTACATCGGCGGTATCGAACATGCGATTCTGCACCTGTTGTATGCGCGCTTTTTCCAAAAGGCGATGCGCGATCTCGGGCTGATCAAGAGTGGCGAACCGTTTGCCCGCTTGCTGACCCAGGGCATGGTGTTGAAAGACGGCGCGAAGATGTCCAAGTCCAAGGGCAACACGGTCGATCCACAGGGAATGATCGATCGATTCGGCGCCGACACGGTCAGGTTGTTCATGATGTTTGCATCACCGCCGGAACAAACGCTGGACTGGTCCGACGAGGGCGTCCACGGGGCATTTCGTTTTCTCAAGCGCCTGTGGAACCTGGTGTACCGGCATGTCAGCGAAGGGGCGGCAGCGGATCTGGATATCGCGGCGTTAAATGCCGGGCAAAAGGAACTCAGGAGACAGACCCACGATACTATTGCCAAGGTCGGCGACGATATCGGCCGCCGCTTTACCTTCAATACGGCGATTGCCGCGGTCATGGAACTGCTTAACCATGTATCGAAATCGGCAGACCGCAGCGTCCAGGGCAGGGCGGTTATCCAGGAGGCGCTGGAGGCTGCCTGCCTGCTGCTGTCGCCGATCGTTCCGCATGTCTGCCACCGGCTCTGGCACGAGCTCGGTCATGCGCAGGCCGTGGTCGATGTGCGCTGGCCGGTTGTGGACGAGGCCGCCAGGGCGAAGGAGATGATGGAAATAGTGGTGCAGGTAAACGGCAAGCTCAGGTCGCGGATTTCAGTGGCCGCCGATGCCGATCGCGAGTTGATCGGACGGCTGGCGCTCGATGACAAGAATGTTCAACGATTCGTTGGCGACAAGGAGATTCGCAAGGTGATCGTGGTGCCGGGGAGATTGGTCAATGTCGTCACCTAAGCTGACTGTCGCTTGCCTGAGCCTGTTGCTCGCTGCTTGCGGATACCAGTTACAAAGCTACGACCGTTTGCCGGCGGAGATGCAGCAAACTTTTTTGCAGGCCGGGAACCATTACAGCCCATTCTATCGCCAGTTGCGCCGCGCGCTGGACGACGCCGGCATCACGCTGACCAGCGACCCGAGCCAGGCCACTGCCACACTGGTGATCAGCAAGGATGACACGGGGCAACGCCTGGTCACGATTTCCGCGCAGAACCAGCCACTCGAGTTTGAGGTGTTTTATGAAATCAGCTACCTGGTCAAGTCCAAAGACGGTGCGTTGCTGCCCTTGCAGGTGATATCGGTCACACGGGATTACACCTATGACCAGACCATCGTGCTCGGTAAACGCCAGGAGGAGGAAATCCTGCGCGAGGAGCTGGCCCGCGACCTGGTCAGGCGAGTGCTGCGTTCGCTCGATTCGATCGGCAAAGGATCAAGCAAGGGCGGGAGCGCATTCATGAATAATCCGGGCTAGTGGCCTGCTCGGCCGGGACTAGTGGCCTGCCCGGCCGCCATGGCATGCGCCTGGTCAGGGTGGCAGCCATGGCAGCGCGCGGTTATGATAAAACCCGTAAAGCCACTGGCTTGCCCAGCATGACTTGGAGACAGGATGCAGCCGCTGAGATGCCGGCAATGACAATAACCGCACGAGCACTGGCCCGACCTGGGTGTCGCATCGTTGCACCCGGGCGAGGCGCGCAGATTCCTTAGTGACTACCGATAACCGGCACAGCCCCGAACCTGCGGAACCCTTGCACCCTGTCTATCTGATCGCCGGGGATGACCCGCTGTTGGTCCAGGAAGCTGTCGATGCCATCAGAAAGCGGGCTGCCGGCGCAATCCGCAAGATTTTTTTTGCTACCGAAGATTTTGACTGGCAGGAACTGGTCGCCAGTGGCGACAACCTGTCACTGTTTGGCGACCGGCAACTGGTCGAGATGCACATCCCCGGCGGCAAGCCCGGGGCCACCGGCAGTCGCGTGCTCAGGGAGATCGCGGCAGATCCACCCGAACACGATACGCTGCTGGTCATCGCCTCCGCTGCGAAACACTTCGAGCTGAAAAAGGCTGCCTGGGCCAAGGCCTTGACCGCCGCCGGCCAGCGGATCGATGCCTGGACGCCAAAACCCGAGATGATGCAGCAGTGGGTCCGTGATCGCATGCAGCGGGCCGGTCTCCAGCCGGATGCCGCGGCCGTGCGCTTGCTGGCGGATCGGGTCGAAGGAAACCTGGTGGCCGCGTCGCAGGAAATTCAGAAACTGTTGCTGTTGCGCGGGCCGGGTCCGGTTGATGAAAGAGCGGTCAGCGAGGCGGTGACCGACAGCGCCCGCTTCGATGTATTCCAGCTCACCGGGGCAGCGCTGGCCGGCAGGGCGGATCGCGCCTTGCGGGTGCTGTATGGGTTGAAAGCAGAGCACCTGGCGCCACCGATCGTATGCTGGGCGCTGGCCCGCGATATCATCGATCTTTGCCTGATCGCCGGCGCGCCGCCGGGGGCCAGGGCGAAAATGGCGCCGTTCAGAGTCCGCCAGCTGCAACCGGGGGCCCGCCGGCTTGGCATCGACAACTGCCGGCAATTGCTGATGGCGACGACCCGCGCCGATGCGATATCCAAGGGTCAGCTCCCGGGCGACGCCTGGGCCGAGTTCGCCGCGATCCTCAGCGCGATGGCCGGCAAACCGCTCGGGAAAGCGGCATGAACCCGATCGGAATTTTTGGCGGCACCTTCGACCCGATCCATTACGGGCACCTGCGCACGGCGTTCGAACTCGTCGAGGCCTTGCGCCTGACCGAACTTCGTTTCATGCCCTGTGGCGTACCGCCGCACCGCGAGGCGCCGGTCGCCAGCGCTGCGCATCGGCTGGCCATGGTCCGGGTCGCCACGGAGGCGCAGTATGGCTTTGTCGTCGATGACCGCGAGATCAGGCGGGAGGGCCCGTCCTACTCGGTCGATACACTCAGCGAATTGCGCGCCGAATTTCCCGGCCGCTCGCTGTGCCTGATCGTGGGCATGGACGTATTTCTCGGTTTGCCGAAGTGGTATCAGTGGCGCGAGATTCTTCACCTGGCCCATGTCGTCGTCGCCCACCGGCCCGGCTGGCGCGCGCCGGGCCTGGGGCCGCTGGGTGAGTTGCTGGTCGATCGCGGCACCGCAAGGGTCGGTGAATTGCACGACTCGCTGGCCGGGTCGATTTATATTCACGCCGTAACCCAACTGGAAATTTCTTCTTCCGGCTTGAGAAAGCTGGTCGCCGATGGCGGTGACCCGCGCTTCCTGGTGCCGGATGCTGTCCGGCAACTGATCTCGGATACTGGTTGTTATTGCGCTTCGAAGCTGGCGAACAGCGCCGGCTGAACATATTTTTCAAAAACCGAGGACCTGTATGGAAACCAAAAACCTGATCGACCTTGTGCTAAACGCGCTCGAGGGCCTGAAAGGACTAGACATCGAAGTTCTGGATGTCAGCGACATGACAACCATCACCGATGCCATGGTGATCGTCAGCGGAACATCCAATCGCCATGTGCGCTCGCTGGCCGACCACGTGGTCATGAAAGCCAAGCAAAGCGGGCACCAGCCACTGGGCGTGGAAGGCGAACAGCAAGGCGACTGGATCCTGGTCGATCTGAACGACGTGCTGGTGCACGTGATGCAGCCGAAGGCAAGAGATTTTTATAACCTGGAGAAACTCTGGAAAATCAGCGGTGCGGCCAGGCGTGCTGCGCAGTCCGGTTCGTAGCCCGGCGCTGCGCGATGCGTCTGACACTGATCGCTGCCGGAACCCGCATGCCGGCATGGGTCGAACAGGGTTACCAGGAGTATGCACGCCGCCTGAGTGGCGACTGCCGGTTGAAACTGGTGGAAATCCCGCTGGGCCTGCGCACCCGGCGATCCTCCGCTGACCAGGCCAAAAAGGACGAGGGCGAGCGTATGCTGCGCAAGGTCTCGGCCGGCGATCGCGTGGTCGCCCTCGAGGTCACGGGCAAAGCGCTGGATACCGAGGGGCTGGCAAAATGTCTCGAGGACTGGCGTCGGGACGGTCGGAATGTCACCTTGTTGATCGGCGGTCCGGACGGCTTGTCCGCTGCCTGTTTGCAAAAAGCCGAATTCAGGCTGTCTTTGTCCGCACTGACGCTGCCCCATGGGATGGTTCGGGTGTTGCTGGCCGAGCAAATCTATCGAGCCTGGAGCTTATTGCATAACCACCCCTACCATCGCGCCTGAAAGGCGGCTTGCCACCTTCGCTGCGATGCCACAAACTGGCCGAATGTCTGCCAAATACCTGTACCTGGCTTCGCGCTCGGCGCGCCGTCAGCAGCTGCTGAGACAGATCGGCGTTGAATTTTCCTGTCGTGCGGCCGATGTCGATGAAAGCAGTCTCGATGGCGAGGAAGCGGCCGTCTATGTCGAGCGCCTGGCCGTCGAAAAGGTGCAGGATGTTGCCCGCAGCGCCGGACAGGGCGATGCCGTGGTGTTGGCTGCCGATACCGCGGTCGTTTTGGACGGCAGGATTTTTGGCAAGCCGGCCAACCGTGACGATGCCAGGGAAATGCTGCGGGCCCTGTCCGGAAAAGAGCACCGGGTTTTCACCGCGGTCGCCGTGTCCGCCGATGGAAAAACAGCCACCCGGCTCAGCGTCAGCGAAGTGACGATGCGGCCGCTCGGCAAAGCGCTGATCGAGTGCTATTGGCAAACCGGTGAACCCGAGGGCAAAGCCGGCGGTTACGCCATCCAGGGCTATGCTGCCGGTTTTATCGCAAGCCTCAGCGGCAGTTACAGCGGCGTGATGGGGTTGCCGCTTTGCGAAACCGTGGAATTGCTCGAGCAGGCCGGCATCGGCTGGGCTTTGCAGCATGAGCCGGTGAAGCATGGCTAAGGAAATCCTGGTCAATGTCTCGCCGCGCGAAACGCGTGCCGCCGTCGTCGAAAACGGGGTCGTGCAGGAAGTCTATATCGAGCGTGCGAGCCATCGCGGGCTGATCGGCAATATTTACAAAGGACGGGTCGCGCGGGTTTTGCCGGGCATGCAGGCGGCATTCATCGACCTCGGTCTGAAGCGTACCGGGTTCCTGCATGTGTCGGACATGGCCGGTGGCCGGCAGGATAACGGCAACGGGGAAACGCGCGCGGAGGATATCCGCAGGCTGGTCAGCGAAGGCCAGGAGTTGCTGGTGCAAGTGTTAAAGGATCCACTCGGCAGCAAGGGGGCAAGGCTGACGACTTTCGTCACCTTTCCCTCGCGTTACCTGGTTTATTTGCCACGCGGGAACGCCATCGGCATTTCATCGCGAATCGAGGACGAGGAAGAAAAACTGCGTCTGAAAGGTCTGCTCGAAACGATGATGGATGGCCAGCCAAATGGGGGGTTTATCGTCAGGACGGCTGCCGAGGGCGCCGATTTTGACGCTCTGCGCGCAGACATGATGTACCTGCTTCGGCTTTGGGATGTCGTTGAAAAAAACTACGCGCGCGGCGCTGCCGGGAAAATCGTACACGCCGATCTCGATCTGCCGCTGCGGATACTGCGTGACCTGCTTGGCGACGACATGGAACGCATCCGCGTGGACT
The DNA here is from genome assembly GCA_022560735.1 of Pseudomonadota bacterium. Classification (GTDB taxonomy): domain Bacteria; phylum Pseudomonadota; class Gammaproteobacteria; order Steroidobacterales; family MnTg04; genus MnTg04. The sequence continues at coordinate 32,353 of JADFSO010000005.1, read as the reverse complement.
CTGCCGACAGCCTCGTCGAGATGACGGAATTCGCGACCACCTTCATTCCCGAACTGGCGACACGTATCGAAGCGTACCCGGACGAACGGCCGATTTTTGACCTGTACAGCATCGAAGACGAAATCGAGCGTGCCCTGGGCCGGACCGTGCCGCTGAAATCCGGCGGTTACCTGGTGATCGACCAGACCGAGGCGATGACGACGATAGACGTCAACACCGGCGGCTATGTCGGTCATCGAAATCTCGAGGAAACGATCTTCCGTACCAATCTGGAAGCCACGGTTGCGATTGCCCGGCAACTGCGGCTGAGAAATCTCGGTGGCATCATTATTCTCGATTTTATCGATATGGACGAGCCAGGGCATCGCTCGCAGGTGCTCCAGGCATTGGAGAAAGCCCTGGCCAGTGACCACGCGAGAAACAATATCAGCACGATTTCAGAGCTTGGGCTGGTCGAAATGACTCGCAAAAGAATCCGCGAGAGTCTTGAACATGTGCTTTGTTACGCTTGTCCAAGTTGTGACGGCCGTGGTTTTTTAAAGACACCGGAAACGATATGTTACGAGATATTCCGGGAAATACTGCGCCAGAACCGGCAATTCGATTTTCAGGAATTATTGGTGCTGGCGTACCCGGAAGTCATCGAGTTGCTGGTCGATGAGGAATCGGCAAGTCTGGCGGAGCTGGAACAGCTCACCGGCAAGCCGATCCGGCTGCAAAGCGAATCGCTGTATGCGCAGGATCAGTTTGACGTCGTGTTGATGTGAGGCCGTTGCTAAACCCATGACCCTGAGACGAAGAATATTCAACGGGCTTGTCTTGCTGGTGGCAATACCGGTCATCGGTCTGGCGATATTGCTCGGTCTGTTCCGGCTGGCCGCGGCCCAGCTTCCCGAGTATCGCGCCGATCTCGAGGAGAAGGCCAGTACCGCCGTTGGCCTGCCGGTACGTTTTGGCTCGGTGGATGCGCGCCTGCGTTTGCATGGGCCGGAGCTGATTTTCTATGATGTACGAGTGCTGGACCCGGACACCGGTGCGGTGTTGTTTCGCGCCCGCAGGGGCCGTGTCACCATCGACCCGATCGCCCTGATCAGGGATAGAAAAGTCAGTGCGACCCGGGTATCTCTGGACGGCGCCAACATCAAGCTGGAACGAACACGCGATGGTGTGACCCGGATCCAGGGCCTGGAAACACCAGCCGCCGGTTCCGGCAATGGTTTGAGCGTGGCGGAATTGCCGGTCGGCATATTCGAACTCACGCATACCGATTTTGTCATCGAAGACCTGAAAAACGAGCTCGGGCCGTGGAGTTTCCACGATGTCGAATTGCAATTGCAGAATGACGGCCAGAACATCGTTATCGACGGCAGCGTCGAACTGCCCGATGACCTCGGTGAGTCGCTTTCCTGGCATGCGGAGTTGAACGATATCGCTGCCGGTCCGGATATCCAGCAGTGGCAGGTACATGTAAAGGCGACCCGGCTGAATCTTTCGAAGCTGTCTGAACTGACGCCGGAGCGCTACCGGGTGATCGAGGAAGGCAGCGGAGACATAAGTTTGCATGTATTTGTCGATGGCGGCCAGGTGCAGCATGCCAGCGTCCGGCTGGACCTTGCCGAAACCAGGATATTTCTCGCACCGGGGTCCGTGGCATCGATTGCCTACCACGTCATAGACGGACGGCTCGAGCTGGACAGGCTTGGCAACGGCTGGTCGGCCACCGCCAGGGGTTTTAGCATCGAGCAGGCTGGCCGGCGTTGGGAAAAGAGCGATGTACGGCTCGATTACCTGGATCTGCCGGCGACGGAAGCCGGCGATGAGCCGGGCGCAGCCGGCCATGAAATCATCCTTGAAGCCAGTTTTGTGGGCATCGAGGAACTCGCGGTGCTCGCGGGCTGGCTGCCCGACATGGAGATCAAGGATCTGCTGCTGGCGGTACGGCCCGAAGGGCGCTTGCGCAACTTGTCGTTGAATTACAGCGATCGTGGTGAGGGCGCGGTCGAGTATCGGTTCAGCACGGAATTTGACGGCTTGGCGATATCGGCCCGGGACGGTCTGCCGGGCGTACGCGGTCTGTCGGGAACAGTGACCGCCGAAAACAATGGCGGGACGATCACCCTGCACAGCCAGGGGCTGGAGCTGGATGCTCCGCGGCTGTTTCGCGCTCCGCTGTTGTTCGATTCTGTCGGTGGCGAGGTGGAGTGGCAGCAACAGGCGGGGAGCCTGCGGGTTTTGGCAAGGGACCTGACTTTTTGGCACCAGGACATGCAACTGGTTAGCTCGGCGAGCGTCGAATGGCCGGAGAGCGGTGAGCCGCACATTCAATTGACCACACAGATCAACGATCTGCATGTGTCATATATCCCGGGGCTGCTGCCGACCGGCGTCATGAGCGAAAGCCTTGTGCTGTGGCTGGACAGCGCACTGCTGGATGGGTCCATCCCCGAGGCAAAACTGATCATCGATGGGCCACTGCATAAGATTCCTTTTCCGAATGGCGAAGGCGTTTTTAGTGCGGAGTTTCCGCTGCGGGATCTCAAACTTCAATATGGCGATGACTGGCCTGTCGTTAGCGGCCTCAATTTGCAGGCCAGCTTTAGCGGATCCAGGTTCAGTGCGCATGGTGAGGGCGGCCAGGTATTGGGAACCCGGGTGCGTACGATAACAGCGGGGATCGAGGACCTGGCCCTGCCGGTACTCGATCTGCACGCGAACCTCGGGGGCCGGATGGAGGACGCCTGGCAGTTTGTATTGCAAAGCCCGCTGGCGGATATGCTGGGCGAACCGGTGGAGTTGTTTAGCGTTTCCGGCCAGAACGAGATCGACCTGGAGTTGCAGCTCAACCTGCGAGATGTTTCCGAAGTGGAGGTCGAGCTGGGGGTCGAAATCAGTGACGGTACGCTGGATATCGACGGTCTGGATCCGGGGTTTTCGCAAATCAACGGCAGCCTGCGCCTGGACGGCAAGCTGCTCACAGCCGAACGGCTGGATGCGCGCTTCCTGGATTACCCGGTACAGATCAGTATCGAACCTCAGCTAACGCCGAACAGAACGCTGGCGGTGATCAGCGTGGATGGGCATATCGATGGTGAAGATTTTGCCCGCCTCGGCGTGCCGATGGCACACCTGGCAAGCGGCACGGCGGCTTATCGTGCCAACGCGACCGTGGCGACCAGTGGCGGCGGCAATTTTCTGCTGCGGGTCGAAAGCAATCTGGAAGGCATGATTCTGGATTGGCCCGAACCGCTGAAGAAACCCGCGGCGAGCCGGTCGTTGCTGGTCTACCTGGAATTGCTGCCCGATAGCCTGATGGACCTGATGATCGAGTACGAGCCGGGCATCAGTGCTGCCTTGCGGCTGACGAAAGCGCCCGATGAATCCTGGCAAGTACTGACCGGGATGGTGACCACCGAAGGCGGGGCCACCTTGCCCGAAGAACCGGGGCTGCTGGTCCGTGGATACCTGCCCCGCGTCGACCTGGGTGAATGGCTGCGCCTTGGCGACTCGGATGGCGGCGAATCCGAGGTCGAGTTGCAAACCATAGTGCGCGAGATCGATGTTTCGATCGGGCAAGGCCGCGCCGTCGGATTTGAGTTTGGAGCGCTGGGGTTGAATATGCAGCGCTCGGAGGACCGGTGGTTACTCGCGGTTACGGGCGAAGCGATCGAAGGGACGATGGAGATTCCATACCGGCTGAATGAATCGAATATAAAGGCCGACATGCAGCGCGTCTGGCTGACGGAACCAATCAGCGCAGAAGAAGGGGGCGATCGCCACCCGGTCGATCCCAGGAATATTCCCGGGGCGGATATCGTCGTGGCTGACTTCAAGCTCACCGATATGTGGCTTGGGAAAGCAACGGCCAGCGCCAGACGCAGCATCGCTGGAATCGTCATCGAACACCTTGAGTTTGAAACGAAGTCGATGAAGGGGACGGGCAACGCAAGCTGGTTGACTCTCGAGAGCGGTGAGGAGACGCAGCTGGACCTCGTGCTCAAGTCCAATGATCTTAGCGCCGCCTTGAAAGACCTGAACATGATGCGGTCGTTGCGCGCCAAGAAGGGCGACATCAATCTGCAGGTTTACTGGCCGGGCGCCCCCAACGATGATTTCCTGTCGGTGATTTCCGGCAATATCAGCATGGATTTCCGCAACGGAGAACTCCGGGATTTGGAGCCGGGCGCCGGCAAGCTGCTGGGTTTGCTCAGTATCACGGCTTTGCCGCGACGTCTCGCCCTGGATTTCAGCGACGTGTTCGCATCGGGGTTGTCCTTCGACCGGCTTAGCGGAGATTACGTGCTGCGAGACGGCGACGCCTTTACCAACAACCTGACCCTGGATGGCCCGACCGCAAAGGCCGTCGTGGTGGGGCGGACTGGTCTGGGAGCCCGGGATTACGATCAGACCGCCGTGGTTACCGCCAGCATTGGCAATACGCTGCCGGTGGCCGGAGCGCTTGCCGGCGGACCGGCGGTCGGCGCCGCGGTCTGGTTGCTGTCGAAAATGTTCCAGAAACCGCTGGACGACCTGTCCCAGGGTTACTACCGGATAACCGGTAGCTGGGATGACCCGCTCATCGAACCGGTGAAGGCGGAAACCGAAGTCGCGAACGTAGCCAACAGCGAAAGCGGTTGATATCCATAGCAAGCACAGATGAGCAAAATAGCGCTAATCCAGATGCGCAGCGGTGCGAAAGTGGCAGCCAATCTCCAGGTTGCGGCAACCTGCATAACGCACGCGGCTGAACAGGGCGCCAGGCTGGCGATATTGCCGGAAAACTTTGCGCTGATGGCAAGAGAATCGCAGCGGCGCGAGATCGCCGAAGCGCCCGGTGGCGGACCGTTACAGGACTTCCTGGCGGAGCAGGCGAGAAAAAACGCGATCTGGCTGGTGGCGGGTACCATCCCGCTGCTCGGCGACGAACATGAATCTGCAGACCGCCCGCCGGCCGCCAGTTGCCTGGTCATCGACTCCGCTGGCGGTCAGGTAGCCCGCTACGACAAGATTCACCTTTTCGATGTGGGCATTCCCGGGCGGGAAGAGGCATACCACGAGTCAGACCACACCCGCGCCGGCAGCAAGGTCTGTTGCGTGGATACGCCGGTCGGTCGGCTCGGTCTGGCAGTTTGCTATGATATTCGTTTCCCGGCGTTGTTCAGGCAGCTGCTGGATCAGGGTATGGAAGTCTTGGCCCTGCCGGCCGCATTTACCGCGGGCACCGGGGAGGCGCACTGGGAGATATTGCTGCGTGCACGTGCGATCGAGAGCCTGTGTTATGTTGTTGCGGCTGCCCAGGGTGGTCACCATGAGAACGGGCGGGAGACCTGGGGGCACAGTATGCTGGTAGACCCCTGGGGCGCCATTAACGAGGAGATGGACAAGGAACCTGGCGTCCTGATCGCCGAAATAGGCATCGACGAACTCAAAAGCATTCGGCAACGATTCCCGGTGCTGACCCACGAACGACTGGATTACAAGTACTGATGAGCGACAAGGCATTACAAATAGCGCGCGAGCGAATCCTGGCACCGTCGGGGTTGGAAGACGATCACCTGATCGGTTTGCTGGCCAGGCTCAGTGGTCCCGATATCGATTACTGCGATCTGTATTTCCAGCATTCACGCCACGAATCCTGGGTGCTCGAAGACGGTATCGTCAAAGAGGGCACGCAGAGTATCGACCAGGGTGTCGGCGTGCGTGCGATCAGCGGCGAAAAAACCGGTTTTGCCTATTCCGACGAAATTCTGTTGCCGGCGCTCACCCAGGCCTCCGATGCGGCAAGAGCGATCGCCAGGTCGGGAGGTTCGGGGCGGATCCAGGCATGGCAAAGCAGCGGCAAGCGGCAGCTCTACCAGCCGACAGACCCGATCGATTCGCTCGAGGACCAGCAGAAAATCGCCTTCCTGGAAGCGATAGACCGGACCACCCGGGCCATAGACCACAGGGTTCAGCAGGTTATTGCCAGTATTTCGGGTTTGCACGAGGTGGTGCTGGTGGTTGGCAGCGATGGCACCTTGAGCGCTGACGTCAGACCGCTGGTGCGCCTGAATATCTCCGTCATCCTGGAACAGGACGGGCAAAGAGAGCAAGGCTACGGCGGGATCGGCGGTCGGTACGATTACCGGCAATTATTCGCCGATGGCGGGCCGGAGAAACTTGCCCGGGACGTGGTCCGGCAGGCCAGCATGAACCTGGAGGCGAAACCCGCCCCCGCGGGCACCATGACTGTCGTGCTGGGTCCAGGCTGGCCGGGGGTCCTGTTGCATGAAGCGATAGGCCACGGTCTGGAAGGCGATTTCAACCGCAAGGGTACTTCCGCTTTTTCCGGCCGCATCGGCGAGCGGGTCGCCAACGAGTTATGCACCGTTGTCGATGATGGCACCCTGGTTGGGCGCCGTGGTTCGCTGAACATGGATGACGAGGGTACCCCGACCCAGCGCAATATCCTCATCGAAAACGGCATCCTGGTTTCTTATCTGCAGGACAAACTGAATGCTCGGCTGATGGGTCAGAAATCGACCGGCAACGGCCGCCGGGAATCGTATGCCCACGTGCCGTTACCCAGGATGACCAATACTTTCATGTTGCCGGGCCCGCACGAGCACGAGGAAATCATCGCATCGGTCGAAAAGGGTATCTATGCAGCGAATTTTTCCGGTGGTCAGGTGGATATCACCTCCGGAAAGTTCGTGTTCAGCGCGAACGAAGCCTGGTTGATCGAAAAAGGGCGCAAGACGACGCCGATCAAGGGAGCGACGCTGATTGGCAACGGCCCCGATGTGTTAATGCGCGTCAGCATGGTCGGCAACGACCTGGAACTCGATGGCGGGGTCGGTGTTTGCGGCAAGGACGGGCAATCGATCCCGGTCGGCGTCGGCTTGCCGACTTTGCGCATCGACGATCTTACCGTCGGCGGTACCGGTTGAGCGTCCAGCTTATGTAAACCGGCGCCTGAATCTGCTTTTTGGCGCTGGGCCTGAGTAAGACAGACTGCTAGGATGAAAGGGAAAACGGAGACGGACTGTGTGGTTGACCAAGCCGGTTTATGAAATCCTGCCCTACTTTTATATGGCCGCTGGCGTCGTGTCGCTGGTGGCGTCCGCCTATATCAATTATTGGTATTGGCCGACCATCGGGCTGATTGTCGGTCTTGGCTGCCTGATTGCGGGCATGGTGGTCTGGCTCAAGCGCAAGGATTACCGTCGCAACGAAGAAGAATACGGCGGCGACTCGCGCAAACTCGACGAATCCTGAGTCCGACAGGCTGCGGGCTAATTTTCTAGCCGGGGTTTTCCCCGGCGCTCTCTGTAATAAGTGATCGTATGCTGGCCGAGACCGATAACGTCGCCGGACGCCAGCTTGTAGCGCCTGATTTTGCGCTTCCCGATAAACAGACCATTGGTGCTGTTGAGATCTTCGATCATCGATTTTCCATCCACGCCGGTAATGATCTGCGCGTGGTGTCCGGAGACGAACTTGCTGTCGATCTGTAAATCATTACTGGTGGCGCGACCGATCAGCAGCTTGCCCATGGACAGCGGGAATTCGCTGGTGGTCCGGCCCTTGTACGCGATCGAAAGCACGCCAAACCCCTTGCCATCGGGCAGGTTCAGAAGCGGAACCATGACCGAATGCTCGTTGGTCTCCGAGCTCGGTTCCTCCAGCTTCAATTCCCTGGCTGCTGCCTCGATAGCCTCTTCGCCCACCGTGCCCTGGTCTTGCAACCCGGCGCCAATCATCGCCGTGTCGCACAGCGTATTGATGAGCCGCGGAATGCCGCCGCTGTATCGGTACACGCCGGCCAGTGCCGCGTTGGTGAATATCTTTTTATCTGCGGCGCCGGCGACAGCGAGACGATGCGAGACGTAGGCGCTGGTTTCCCGGCGATTCAACGGGCCGAGATCGAGGCGCAAGCGAACCAGCCCCTGGATACCGGCCGCATCCATCGTGTCGTTGAGTTCCGAATGACCGCTGAGAATGATGCGCAATGCCGCAAATTTTCTGTGCTCGTCTGCAAACATGCGGCCGATGTCCTTGAGGACATTCCTGGACAGGTTTTGCGCTTCATCGATGATGATCAGCGTTTTCTTCCCAGCCGCGGCTTTTTCAGACAGGAACTGCGCGAGCATGTCGAGTAACTGGGCTTTTCTTTTCCTGAATGCCTTGAAACCAAACTGGGCCAGGAGAAGTTGCAGAAACTGAACCGGAGACAACTGGGTCTGATTCATATTTGCCACGCAAACATCATCGTCGAGGCGGCCGACAAAAGCATTGATCAGCGTGGTCTTTCCCGCGCCGATCTCGCCGGTCATGGAAACGATGCCATTGGGGAAATCCCAGATCGACTCCATGTACGATCTGGCGCGCTGATGAAAATTGCTCAGGTAGAGAAAGTCGGGGTCGGGGCTGGGTTCGAATGGCTGTTCATTCAGCTTGAAGCGTTGCAGATACATGCCAGCCCCTGATTCCTCGCCCAGACCACACGTCGTTGCCTGGTCAAGTATAGACTAAACTGGTCCTGCTGGGAGTCAGACCGGGGCGGCGCGCGGGTCCGTGTTTCTGCCCCCTTTTTCGGTCTGCTCGGTACGAAACCGATCCAGCGCTGCGCGAATATCCGGATGCTTGTTCGCCATGATGGCGGCCGCAAACAACGCGGCATTCGCAGCGCCGGGGGTGCCGATCGCCATCGTGCCGACCGGGATACCGGCGGGCATCTGCGCGATGGACAGCAGGGAGTCCATGCCTTTGAGCGCCTTCGACTCCATCGGCACACCGATAACCGGTAGCGGACATTTGGCGGCGATCACGCCCGGTAGATGAGCCGCGCCACCGGCGCCGGCGACGATAACTTCCACGCCATCGATACGCAGCGGCTGCAGGTAAGCGAACAACAGATCGGGGGTACGGTGAGCCGAAAAGACCTTCGCATCGAAAGGGATGCCTAACTGGTCGAGGATATCCGTGCACCTCGACATGGCTTCCCAGTCCGATCTGGACCCCATGATAACGGATACCAATGGTTTCACTTTTGTCATCGGCGCATTCTATCAGTGCTCTTGCGAGTCCGAAACCGTCTTTTCATCCGCGGCCAGGACCGCGTGCAAAAAACGATAGAGTTTTTTACTTTCGGTAGCCAGTACGATTTCGCTGCCGGCTTTTTGATGCTTCCTGATGATTTGGCGCAATTGTTGCCGGTCGCTGCCCCGGTATTTCTCGAGGAAACCCTCCAGCGCCGGGTCGCCTTCATTCAGTAAACGGTCGCGCCAGATTTCGCAAAGTTTGTGGCTATGTTTTTCCGCCAGCCCTTCCTGCTCGATCGCCGCCAGGGCTTTGCGGATCGGCTGCGCATCGATCCGTCGCATCAGCTTGCCGATGTATTGCTTTTGCCGGTTGAGTGCGCCGAACTTGTGCATTTTCCTGGCCAGCATGACCGCTTCCCGCAACACGTCCGGCAGCGGGACGGATGCCAGCCGGCGCGCGGGTAGGTCGAGCAACTGCTCGCCGACGGCCTGCAGTTCGTGCATTTGTTTCTTTAGCGCCGTTTTCGACGGTACCGGTGTGTCGCCGGTGTCAGCCGGCTGTTTGGCTTTCCTGCTCATGCCGACGGCGTAGACCGGTTCCTTGCGTCATTCAGCATGGCCAGGACATCGTCTATCTGCTCGTGGATAAAAAGTATCAGCAGGTCGCCAGGTCGTGCCCATTCGAGTGCGGCGCTGACCGCTTCAGGCTCGTTTGCGAAATGATCAAGCTGGTCGGCGTCGGCGCCGCAGGCCAGCAGCGCGTCTTCGATCAGGCCGGCGACTTCACCGGGAGGTCTGCCCCTCGCGTATTGCGGCATTTCCTTGATCATGACCTTGTCCAGCCCGATGCTCCACGCGCTCGCCGCCAGCTCACCGATTGCCTCATCGCTGCGATCGCCCGCCTGCCCGATCAGCATCAACCGGCGTTTCGCCGGTCGCGCCCGGGCCAGCTCGAATATCGCGGCGATGCCATGCGGATTGTGCGCAAAATCCACCAGCACATCCACGCCGTCAATGGCAAACAGGTTGCAACGACCCGGATTATCCTCGGGCCTGGTCTTGCGCAACCCTTCGGCCATGGCGTCGCGCGGCAGACCCAGTGCACTGGCCAGTCCGATGGCCCCCAGGGCGTTTGCGATGTTGTGGCGAGCGGCGCCATCCATCGCCAGGGGAATTTCGCCGACTTCGATGATCGGCATTTCCTGGCCGTTTTCAATCAGGACCAGGTGCCGGTTCCTGAGCACGACCACGGTTTGCTTTTGCCTCACCGCCTCGCGGACTAACGGCAGCTCAGGGTCCAGGCTGAACCAGGCCACCGGGAAGCGGGCGGCCAGCCCGCGTTTTGCCAGTTTTTCGTCTTCGGCGTTTAGCACTGCGATACCGTTATCGCCCAGTGCGCTGGTGACGATCCACTTGACGTCAGCCAGTTCGTCGAGGTCCATGACCCCGAATTCACCCAGGTGGTCTTCGGCGATATTGGTGATCAATGCGGCATCGGCACGGGCGACGCCCAGGCCGCGCCGCAACAGTCCGCCGCGGGCGGTTTCCAGGATGGCCATGCTGACCCGGCGATCGCGCAATATGCGCCTGGCGCCGCCAGGACCGGACCAGTCGCCGCGATCCAGGATATCGTCATCGACCGCGATCCAGTCGGTCGAACTGACGCCGACGGTGTGCCCGGCGGCGCGCGCCATGCGGGTCAGGAAACGGACCGATGTGGTCTTGCCATTGGTGCCGGTGACCAGGGCCAGCGGAATTCGCCCGAGGCGGTTCCAGTCCACGGCCGTTATCTCGGGTAACCGATCGACCGGCCAGCTTTGCCCGTTGACGCCGAGACCGAGCGTCAGTTCTTCATCGTCACTGAGCCACGGCAGTCCGCGTTTTTCGGTCTCGACGGTCAGCGCGATCAGCTGCGGATTTCTTTCCCCGGCCAGCGCCTTTGCCAGGCGAAGTTCCGCCTGGGCCAGAGATTCCGGGGCTTCGTCATCGGCGGTTTTTCCGCTGACCGCGGCCCAGGCCCAGTCGTTGATCTCGGTAGCCGTGTACAGCGCGTCGATCGGGGCGCTGATCGCGAGGCTGGCGCCATCGGCGAAACGACGGACCTTGATCGATTCATTTTCCAGACCGAGCCGGTCCATGATTTCCCGCACCTTTTCCTGCCATTTCTGGATCACCGTGTCCGCCTCGTCCGCATCCAGGCGCACATCCACGACCGCGGCGGGACGGTCCCAGACCAACCCCGGTCCCGTCAGGCGGCGTGAGTCTAAAACTTCCATAATATTGCCTAGTCCGACTCTTCGGGCTCGCGGGCGATGCGCACGCCGCGCTGGTCGCGAATGATTTCCACGTCTTCCAGCGAGAAATCGCCCGGTGCGGTCGCGGACAGGCTGATGCGCGCCGGTTTTACGTCCTGCTCCGCTTTCTCGCCCGCTTCGAAATAGATGATTTGCTTCCAGCAACGCTTGATGTTGTCGCCAAAAATAAACACCAGGTCACCCGGTTGCGCCATGGTCAGCGCATGATCGATGGCGGTTTTTTCGTCGTCGATGATTTCGATCCTGTCCTTGCCGACAGCGGATTCCAGGAGCATTTTTCTGAGGATGCCGGGTACTTCGTCGCGATCCCGGCCGCGCGCGTTATCGTCGGTCTTGAGAATGTAATGATCGAAGTGTCCGGCCGCAATCGTGCCGATTTCCTCGATGTCCTGGTCTCGCCGGTCACCCGGCGCCGACAGGACCACGATCTTTTTGCCATCCACGTCAAAGCGATCGACCAGGTCGCACATGACCTTGACCGCTGCCGGGTTATGGCCGTAATCGAGTATGACCTTGAACGGATGCTCGTCATACAGGTTCATGCGCCCCGGGGCCTGGAAGAAGGTGGTGTCGAAAGTCCGCAGGCCGTGGCGGATATTTTCCAGGCTGATATCCAGGCTGTAAGCCAGCGCGGCCGCAAACATCGCGTTCTGCACATTGTGCAGCGCGCGCCCCTCCAGGGTCGCGGGGATCAAGTGAGTCCACAACAGCGGGATGTGATTGCCGTGGTCATAAATCGTGATCATGTGGCCGTTGAATCCTTCCTCGAGCACGACGGCGCGCCCGGCCGCGCGTATGTGCTCCTTGACCAACTGGTGGCCCGGATTCATGGTCACGTAGCACAGGTGTTCGGCCTCCGTGTAATCGGCCATGCGCAGGCAATGCTCGTCATCGGCGTTGAGCACCGCGGTGCCGGTTGCGCTTTCTATCGGCACCCGCTTGACTTCGGCCAGCTCCGCGATGGTTTCGATGCCGCGCATACCCAGGTGGTCGGCCGTGACGTTCAGGCAGGCGGCCACATCGCAGTGGCTGAAGCCCAGGCCCCGCCTGAGCATGCCACCGCGCGCGGTTTCCAGCACGGCCGCGTCGACCGACGGGTCGCGCAGGATCATGCCGGCCGATACCGGTCCGGTCATGTCGCCCTCCACGGTCAGCCGGCCATCGATATAAACACCGTCCGTGGATGACAGGCCAACCGTGTAACCCGCCAGTTTCATGATGTGCGCCAGCATGCGCGCAGTCGTGGTCTTGCCGTTGGTGCCGGTTATCGCCGCCATCGGTATCGTCGATGGCGCACCCTTGGGGAACAGCATGTCGATGACCGGTCCCGCCACATCGCGCGGCGTGCCCTCACTGGGCGCAACATGCATGCGAAACCCGGGTCCGGCGTTGACTTCGCAAATGGCGCCGCCGGTGACCCGCCACGATTCCGAAATATCGGTGGTCAGGAAGTCGACGCCACCGATGTCCAGGCCGATCGCGGCTATCGTGCGCACCGCCATCTCACGATTGTCCGGATGAATGATGTCGGTAACATCGATGGCGGTGCCGCCGGTCGACAGGTTCGCGGTCGAGCGCAGGTACACGGCTTCGCCTTCTGCGGGGACGGTTTCGCGGGTGTAACCCAGCTTCGACAACAGGCGCTCGGCCTGGTGGTCGAATTCAAGACGGGTCAGGACCTTTTCATGACCCACGCCGCGGCGCGGATCGCTGTTGATCTCGTCGACCAGTTCGGCAATCGTGTTTTTGCCGTTGCCGACCACGTGCCCCGGCACTCTTTTCGCGGCAGCGACCAATTCGCCGTTGACGACGAGGATTCGATGATCGAAGCCGCTGATAAAACTTTCGACCAGCACCGTGCGGCCATGCTCGCGCGCTTTCTCGAAAGCTGCGTTCACCTCGTCCGGCGTTTTCAGATTGATGGAAACGCCGCGGCCGTGGTTTGCGTTCAAAGGCTTGAGTACGACCGGGTAGCCGATGCGCTCGGCGGCGCGGTGCGCCTGCCGCGTGTTGTAAACGAGTAATTGCTTCGGCACCGGCAAGCCCAGGTCGCTCAATATCGCACTGGTTTCTTCCTTGTCCGAGGCCAGTTCGACGGCGATGTTGCCGGTGGCGCTGGTGGTCGTCGCCTGGATGCGCTTCTGGTACTTGCCGTGACCGAGCTGGATCAGGCTGTAACGGTTCAGGCGTATCCACGGAATATTCCGCTCCTCGGCCGCCTTGACCAGCGCTGCCGTGCTCGGGCCCAGCGCCCGCCTTTGCGCGTAGCGTATGAATTCGTCTCGTTCTTCGGTGAAATCCCAGTCATCATCGGGGGTGTCTTCAGGTTTGGCCTCCACCGGCAGCAAATAGTGAATCAACTGCAAGGCCAGCCGGCTGGCCTCGCGGCCGACCTCGGCGTCTTTGTACTGGAAAACCATGCTGTACTGACCGGGTTCGCCGGTCGAACGGGTCCGACCATAAGTCACCAGCGAACCGGCTTCGTTCTGCAATTCGATGGCGACATGCTCCATCACGTGCCCCAGCCAGGTGCCCTCGTCCTCGCGCATGCGGCGCACAAAGCCGCCGGGCTCGCGATAGGAACAACCGTGTTCGTGCAGACCCGGTAATAACTCGAGCAACGGGTCGATGAAATCCTTGCCCAGCCGCGCCGTCGGCCATTCCTCCAGTACGCCCAGGTCGAGCAGATGGCGGATAACCGGGAAACGCGCGTAAATGCTCGGACCGACATAGACGTTGGTGGACAGGATTTTCATCAACGGGTCTCCGTTTCCAGATTTGCTTACGGACGCGCCTTTCGGGTCGCGAGGTCGTAGGTGCCGCCGGCGACCAGTATATGCATTCTGATGCCGATCAGGCTGACCGGCTGGTCGCGCCTGGCCGAATCCATCGACGAAAACTCCAGCTCGCTGGGGTCGATCACGGTAATTCCGCCGCTGCCGGCGACTTCCATGACGTCGTCGGGGCCGATAAACGCGGCCGTGTCCTCATCCAGGCCGATACCGATGGCGAAAGGATTGAATGCCAGCGCGGTCAGCAAACGGCCGAGGCGCTCGCGCTCGCGAAAATGCTGGTCGATGATGAGCCGGTTGGTCAGGCCCAGGCCGGGCGCCAGCGTCACCATGTCGGGCGATGGGGTCGATCCTTCGTGGCCGCCGGCGATCATATGTTCGGGGACGAAGGCGGCGCCGGCGGATGTGCCCGCGACATGCATGCCCGCGGCGTTGCGCCGGCGTATCTGCTGCGCGACCCGGGTTCCACCCAGCGTCGTGGACAGGCGCAGCTGGTTGCCGCCGGTCATGAATATGCCATCGGCCCTGTCCAGAAGATCGACAAAGTCCTGGCTGTTGCATTCCTTGCGATTGTCGCAGTGCAGGATGCCGACCTCACCCGCACCCAGTTCCCTGAACAAGTCCTGGTAGCGCGCGCCGGTGTCGTCCAGCTCCGAGGCGGTCGGTATGACAACGATATGCGCGTTCGAACCACCGCACATCTCAAGATAGCGGCTCAATATTTCGCGGTCCCTGAGTTGATCTTCACCGCCGCCTATGGGGACGATAAATCCCCGCTGACAGTCTTGTTCCACTGGTGCCGGGCACACGCTGCTTCTCCCTCAAAAATTAGCCGGCTATTCTAGCATGGCGGCTAAAATAAACTCGGCTCCTTTGCGCTGGAGATTTTCCGGCTGTGCAGGCACACGGTGGGCGGTTAGAATCCGCTCCTCGTTCGCTTTTTTGCATGGGGAAAGTCAATGGCTCAGCCACAGCCGCTCGCCAGGGAAATGAAGGTACAGGATTTGCAGGACCTGGTTGCCGGCTGCTTGCTGCAGGCTCAAAAAGAGGGTGCCAGCCAGGCCGAGGCAAGCGCCAGCCTTTCATCGGGTTTGTCCGTGACGGTTCGCATGGGCGAGGTTGAAACGCTGGAGTCCCAGCGCGACCGCAGTCTTGGCATTACGGTCTTTTTCGGTCAGCAAAAAGGCTCGGCGAGCACCACCGATCTCGGTGTCGAAGCCATCGCCGATACCGTGCGCAAGGCCTGCTCGATTGCACGCTTCACAGCCTCGGATCCATATGCCGGTCTTGCCGATGCCGCACTGATGGTCGCCGAGTTTCCGGAACTCGATTTGTATCACCCATGGGATCTTCCCGCGACCCAGGCGATAGACCTGGCGACGCGCTGCGAAGCAGCCGCATTGACGGCCGATCGGCGCATCGAAAATTCCGAGGGCGCCACCGTGTCGAGTAGTGAAGGGGTCACGGTTTATGGCAACAGCCACGGTTTCATGGGAGTTAAACGTGGCACCAGCCACAGCGCCAGTTGCGTCGTCGTCGCCAAACAGGGCGAGGAAATGCAAAGAGACTACTGGTACACGAGCGCGTGCGACGCGGCCGGGTTGATGGATCTCGATGCGCTGGGGGAAAAAGCGGCGCAGCGAGCGCTGGCCCGGCTGGGTTCGAGGAAGCTGGATACGCGTGAGGCGCAGGTGCTGTTTCCGGCCGAGCTCGCGCGCAGCCTCCTGGGTCACCTGGTCGCTGCGGTTCGGGGAACCGCGCAGTATCGCAAGGCATCCTATTTGTGCGATGCGATTGGCCGGCAAGTGCTGGCGACCGGGATCAATGTTTATGAAAGGCCGCATCTGAAAAAGGCGGTTGGCAGTACGGCATTCGACAGCGAAGGCGTGGCGACCGCGGATCGCGACCTGGTCGATGACGGCGTTTTGCAAGGCTACGTGTTGAACAGTTACACGGCCCGCAAGCTCGGCATGGCGACGACCGCGAACGGCGGTGGCGTGCACAACCTGGAACTCGAACCCGGCCAGGCAAGCCCACAGGAACTGATGGAGCGCATGGGCAGCGGCCTGCTGCTGACCGAGCTGATCGGTCAGGGCGTCAATATCCTGACCGGCGATTATTCACGCGGCGCCGCCGGTTTCTGGGTTGAGAACGGGAAAATCCAGTACCCGGTCCATGAAATCACGATCGCCGGCAATCTTGCCGACATGCTGACCGGCATTATCGCGGTTGCCGATGATCTCGATGTGCGCTCCGGGATTCGCACGCCGTCATTGTTGCTGAGCGAGATGACGATAGCGGGAAATTAGCGATAGAGTTTTAGTCCAGCATATCCGCCAGTGTCGTGTCTCCGGTCGCGCCGGATATCGCGTCATTTACCCTGGCGGTCAGCGCGCTGACTTTCGCTTCCCATACGAGGCCTGGAATATCCCGGTTCTCGCGAATCGCCGAGAGTATATCTCCAATCCGGATGCGGTTGAGTTCGCGTCCTGGCAGCAGCTTTTCATCCTCGGTAATCGCCAGCATGCCGCTGGCCAGCAAACGGTCGACGACCGGGCTCAGCGCGGTCGCGGGTACCCCCAGGCTTGCCGCCAGCCGGTTGACCGACCATTGCAAGGCGTTATCACGAAAGGACTGGGCGACATTGATCATCACCGACAGCGCGAGGCCTTCGCGCAACTGACCGACCGGCGCGATCTGTCGCCTGCCATGGCGCATGTACTCAGGTCGCTGGAGGTAAAACGAAATCTGGGCGCCCAGCAGCAGGATCAGCCAGCTCAGGTAAAGCCAGATCAGCGCCACCAGGACAATCGCAAACCCGGAGTAAATGGCGGCGCGCGAACTCGAACTGGCGACAAACGATGCGAACACCGCACCGGTGAAGGCCCAGAGTATCCCGGCAATCGCTCCGCCACCGAGGGCCGCGCGAATTCTTACCGAGGTGTTTGGCACGAACGCATAAACGAAACTGAACAACAGGACGATGAGCACATAAGGCGCCAGGTTACCCGCCAGTATCAAGGTGCTGCCAAAGGGTTCGATCGCGGCCAGTTTCTGGACCAGCGCCGTGTTGTTTATCGAAGCGATCATGCCAAGCGCGAACACCACGATTACCGGTCCGATCAAAATCACGCTGATGTATTCGCTGAACCGGCGAGCCAGGCTGCGCGGCTTTTCGACTTGCCAGACATAGTTAAAACTGTCCTCGATCTTCTGCACCATGGAAAAAACGGTCCAGATCAGGAACAACAGGCCGACGCTGCCGAGCACACTGCCTTTCACGTTGTCGACGAAGCCGATGACCTGCCCGGTCAGCTCGGCGCCGCGTTCACCCAGCGGCTCGAAAAATTTGAACAGCAGGGGTTCGAGTTTCCTGTGTACGCCCAGACCCTTGAGCACCGAGAAACTGAACGCCAGCAGCGGCACGATGGACAGCATGGTCGTATAGACGAGGCTCATCGCGCGCAGGCTGAGCGCACCGCCCGCCATGTCGCGTGCCAGCGCATAAGGCAGGCGCAGTGATCTCAGCAGCCGATGCTCGATGGCTGTCGATTTATCGATCGCGGGATTCCACAGTGCCTCACCCGCGAGATTTTTCAGGCGTTCGAGCATCTGGTCTGCCGGTCAGTCAGCAGTCAGCCGGTTCAGCGCTTCGGCATACTTTTCGCTGCTGCGGCGAACGATATCCTCGGGCAGCGATGGAGCGGGCGGGGTCTTGTCCCAGTCCAGCGTTTCCAGGTAGTCGCGCACGAATTGCTTGTCAAAGCTCTGCGGAGAGATGCCCGGACGATAACTGTCCGCCGGCCAGAAACGCGATGAGTCGGGGGTCAGCGCCTCATCGATCAGGATCAGCCGCTGGTTTTCATCGAGACCAAACTCGAACTTGGTATCCGCGATGATGATGCCGCGTTCCAGCGCATATTCAGCGGCGAAGCGGTACAACGCCAGCGCAGTATCGCGAGCCTGGGCGGCGATATCCTCGCCCAGCAACTCCACCGTTTTCTCATAGGGAATATTCTCGTCGTGCTCGCCGATAGCCGCCTTGGTAGCCGGTGTGTAAATCGGTTCGGGCAAACGATCCGCCAATTGCAGACCCGCCGCGAGTTCGATGCCGCACACCGCGCCGGTCGCCTGGTAATCCTTCCAGCCCGAACCGATCAGATAGCCACGCACGACCGCCTCGATCGGCAGCGCCTTGAGCTTTTTGACAACCATGGCCCGGCCCTCGACCTGACTGCGCTCAACAGGGTCCGGCAGGACTTCGCTCAGCGGGAGATCGGCAATGTGGTTGGCGATGATATGGCGGGTTTTTGTAAACCAGAAATTCGAAATCGCGGTCAGGACGCGTCCCTTGCCGGGGATTGGGTCCGGTAGCACGACATCGAACGCCGACAGACGATCCGAGGTCACGATCAGCATGTGCTGGTCGTCGATCGCGTACAGATCGCGAACCTTGCCGCTGCCAATCTTTTGCAGGCTGGGCAAATTCGATTCGAACAAGGCTTCGGGGGGTGTCAGTGCAGTGCTCATTACCATAGTCCGGGAAAATTACTTGATGATATCGAAGTCGTCGCTGCCGGCCGGCGGGCTGCTTTCGGCCTCGTTCTCCAGCGGTTTCAAAACCTGCTCGACCTCGCGCGGAAAATTGGCGGGGTCTTCCAGCAAGGCGACGAATCGTTCGGTCGCCTGGTCGTTTTCTCCCCAGGCCCAGTCGGTCGCCGCCTCGCGGCCGGCGCTTTTGATGGCGAGCGCCGCGTCATCGGCGGCGCGCTCAAGCAGCTTCACGGTGGCCACGATCTGTTCTCCGGTCGCGGTGCCGAATGCTGCCATCGTCTCCGCCATGGTCGCCTGTTTTTCGGCGGCGGTCAGTTTCTCGTCCAGGCGTTCGTCATCGCCGAGCGCATCCACCGCACCATAAATGAAAAACAGAAAATAATCGTGCATGACCAGGTCTTCGAAGATTTCCGGGGGTACGTTTTTTGCACTCTTTTCACCAAAAACCAGCGCCTTGCTGATCACTTCTCGGAGTACCGATTGGCGGTCACCGGTCGCGCCGTGACTGTTGTCTTTGCTTACCATCTATTTGGCCTTGGGTTAAAGTCGGTCCATGGAAGCGACGAATTTTCTCAGCCATCGAGGGTTACGGTCAAGTCAAATGTGGTCAATATGCGGGCTACCGGAGCACGGGCGCCGCTGATGCCGGATGCATTTATCGGCAAATTGATCGGCGCCTTTATTGGCCTGATATTCGGCGGGCCCCTCGGCCTTGTGATCGGGGTTTTCCTGGGGCACCAGTTCGACAAGGGATTCGGGCGCGCCGGTGCCATCAACCTGGGCGGTCTCAATCCGCAACGTGCCCGCGAAACCTTTGTCCGTACGACATTTCAGGTGATGGGGCACATGGCCAAGGCCGATGGCCAGGTTTCCGAGCAGGAAATTCACACCGCCCGCAGCGTGATGCGCCAGATGCGCATGACCCCGGAGCAGGTCACGCAGGCGATCGCCTGGTTCACCGAGGGCAAGCGGCCGGATTTCCCGTTACGCGAGTGTTTACGCAGGTTTCGCAAGTTCAGTCATTTTCACGCGGGATTGACGCGCGCTTTCGTCGAGCTGCAGGTCCAGGCGGCCATGATCGGTACCGGCATGCACCCGCGGGAGCGGGAAATTCTGTGGATGATCTGCCAGGAACTGGGCCTGAGCCGGGCGGAACTCGCGCAGATCGAGGAACTGGTTCGATTGCATATGGGCGGGTCCAAGGACGCCAGGTCTCCGGAGGACGAACTGGCGCGCTCCTACAAGGTGCTGGGTGTGGCGAAGAATGCCAGCGACCGCGACTTCAAGACGGCCTACCGGCGCCTGATGAACCAGCATCACCCCGACAAACTGGTGGCCAAGGGCCTGCCCGAAGCCATGATGGAGGAGGCCAAGGTCAAGGTTCGGGAAATCCGGGCCGCATACGACCTGATCAAGAAAACCCGCGGGTTGAGGTAAAGAAAAACGCAGATAGCGAGCCCGTGGTTTTTCTGGCGGTCTTTGTGGTGTACTGTGGCCGGCAGTTTTTCGCACCCGGATTCGACAGGACTCACCATGTCAGATTACCTGATTGCGCCTTCGATATTATCCGCCGATTTCGCCCGCCTCGGGGAGGAGGTCGATGCCGTGCTGGCGGCTGGCGCCGATATCGTCCACTTCGATGTCATGGACAACCATTTCGTGCCCAACCTGACCATCGGCCCGCTGATCTGCGAAGCGCTGCGCAAGCATGGCGTAACCGCGCCGATAGACGTGCATCTGATGGTCGATCCGGTGGATCGCATCATTCCGGACTTCGCCGGCGCCGGCGCGGATTACATCACTTTTCACCCCGAGGCCAGCGCTCATGTGGATCGCAGCCTGCAGCTCATCCGTGGTCTCGGTTGCAAGTCCGGGCTGGTATTCAACCCGGCGACGCCGCTGAGCTGGCTCGAATATGCGCTGGATAAAATCGATATGGTGCTGATCATGTCGGTCAACCCGGGGTTTGGCGGGCAGAGCTTTATCCCGTCGGCGCTGGACAAGTTGCGCAAGGCGCGTGAAATAATCGACGCCAGCGGCTTCGATATACGCCTGGAGATAGACGGTGGCGTCAAGCTGGACAATATCGCGCAGATCGCTGCAGCCGGTGCCGACACCTTCGTTTCCGGCTCAGCTATTTTTGGCACCGACGATTACCAGGCCACAATTGCCGCCATGCGCGAGCAGCTTGCTGCCGCCTGACCCGGCAGGTATTTCAGCCGTGTTGTTGATGATCGACAACTACGATTCCTTTACCTACAACCTCGTGCAGTACTTCGGGGAACTGGGTGAGGATGTCCAGGTTTATCGCAACGACAAAATAAGCGTCGCCGATATCCGGCGCCGGTCGCCCGCTTACCTGGTGATCTCCCCGGGGCCGGGTACGCCGGAAAAGGCAGGTATTTCGGTGCAGGCGGTGCGCGAACTCGCCGGCGAAATACCGATCCTGGGTGTTTGCCTGGGTCACCAGGGCATCGCCGAGGCCTTCGGCGGTAAAACGATACATGCGCGCGCGATCATGCATGGCAAACCCTCCAGGGTCTGGCACGATGGCCGCCATCTGTACCGGGGTATCGAACAGCCACTGGAAGCGGCCCGCTATCATTCGTTGATCGTCGATGCCGATAGTCTGCCCGAGTGTCTTGAAGTCACCGCCTGGACCCGGGGCGGCGATGGCGCCAACGATGAGATTATGGGCTTGCGACATCGCGAACTGCCGGTCCAGGGTGTGCAGTTCCACCCGGAGTCCATATTGACCCGCAATGGTCACGCCCTGCTAAGGAATTTTCTGTCGCTGGAAGGTTACGCCCGCAATCGCCACTGCGCCTGAGCAAAAGCAGGGGCGGCGCTTGATGCCCATGACCCCTTGTCGATCAAGCGCCGCGGTTATCGGGTATTGCCACCCGGCCGGGCGTTGAAAACGACGATGGTCTTGCCCTTGGCCGTTACCAGGCCCTGTTCCTCGAGTACCTTAAGCACCCGGCCCGCCATTTCCCGCGAGCAACCGACCAGCCGGCTCAATTCCTGGCGGCTGACTTTGATCTGCATCCCGTCCGGGTGCGTCATCGCATCCGGTTCGTTGCACAAATCCATGATCGCGTGCGCTATCCGCCCGGTGACATCGACAAACGCGAGATCGCCGAGCTTGCGATTGGTCCGGTTGAGGCGGCTGGCCAACTGGGTGGCGAGTTCGAAAATCAGCCCCGGTGATTCGGCGGCGATCTGGCGGAATCTCGGGTAGGTCATCTCGGCCAGTTCGCATTCGACCCGCGTGCGCACCCACGCGCTGCGGGTCGGCTGTTCGTAAAACAGACCCATTTCACCGAAGAATTCGCCCTTGTTCAGGTAGGCCAGGACCATTTCATTGCCGTCTTCATCCTCGATCATGACCTCGACCGAGCCTTCAACCAGGTAATACAAAATATCGGGCAGGTCGCCTGCGTGAATAACCACGGTTTTCTGCGGCACGGTCCGTATGCGGCAATAACGTAAAAAGTTGTTGATTGCCGGGATATCGCTAAGCGCTTTTTCGGCCTTGTTCATGGGTAAGCCCCGGTTTTGCGAAAAAAGGAAGAATCGCACGCTAGTTTTACCTAATGCAGGGCCCAGGGGCAAGTCGGGATTTTTCTTTTGCGCCGGCGGCATGCGAAAAAAGTCGCCAGACCGGCGGCTTGAGGATAAAATACGGTGCTTTTTCCAAATTGGCGCTGACAAAAATCAAAGCGGATGGCGACCAGATGACTACGCGCTCAGTCTCCAGCAACGGCAAGTTGGCCTTGCATGGCTTTAACAATCTGACCAAGACCCTGAGCTTCAACATCTACGATGTTTGCTATGCGCGTTCGCCCGCGCACCGCCTCGAATACATCGAGTATATCGATGAGGAATACAACGCCGATCGCTTGACCGGCATCCTGACCCAGGTTGCCGACATGATCGGCGCCAATATATTGAATATCGCCCGCCAGGACTATGACCCACAAGGCGCGAGCGTGACCTTGCTGGTGGCCGAAGGGCCCATCGAAGTGCCATTGAACCATCCGTTGCTGCCCGGCGCGGTCGTGGCCCACCTCGACAAAAGCCACCTGACCGTCCACACCTACCCGGAAAGCCATCCGGACCAGGGAATCTGCACCTTTCGCGCGGACATCGACGTGGCAACCTGTGGCGAGATTTCGCCGCTAAAAGCGCTCGACTACCTGATCGGCGAATTCGAGTCGGATATCTGCATCATGGATTACAAGGTGCGGGGTTTCACTCGGGATTTGAAGGGCACCAAGCACTACATCGATCACGAAATCGACTCGATCAGCGATTTCATTTCGCCGGAGGTTCTCGCCGATTTCCACATCGAAGAAGACAATATGCCGCAGCAACAGTTTTTTCACAGCAAGCTGAAACTGCGCGAAACCGATCTCGACCGTTACCTGTTTGGCTCCGGCGTGGACGAGTTCGAGCCCGTGGAACTCGATGAAATCGCGCGCCAGATCGATCGCGAGATGCAGGAGATTTTTTACGGCCGGAATTTTTCCGGCTGACCTCAGTCCGTGCCAGGGCCGATCTGTCAGATCCGATAAGCCGTCCTGGTCATGACCTTCGAGGCCAGGCTCATGAGCCTGCGCACCGGTTCGGGCAATTCCGCGCCACCGGCACGGCTGGCGGTTTCGCCATGGCGTTCTTCGTCTGCTTTCATTTTCTCAAGAATGGCGCGGGTACGGTGATCGCCTGCGGGTAACTGGGCAAGGTGTGATTCCAGGTGTTTTACCACCTGGCGCTCGGTTTCGGCGACGAAGCCCAGGCTCCAGCGGTCGCCCGCCAGGCCTGCCAGCGCACCGATCACGAAAGATCCCGCGAACCAAAGCGGGTCCAGGCGGCTGGTCTGATGGTTGAGTTCGCGTAGCCTTTCTTCGCACCACGCCAGGTGATCGTTTTCCTCTTCGGCCGCCTGCTCCATCGCGTCACGCACCGTGTCGAGCCGCGCGGTCAGCGCCTGGCCCTGGTACAAGGCCTGTGCCGCGATTTCACCCGCGTGATTGACCCGCATGAGACCGGCAATATGCTGGCGCTCCGCCTCGCTGAGATCAGATTCGGCGTCGGCCGCCGGATTTTCACGAGTGGCCGGCGGCGGCCCCCCAAACATGGTCCTGAGAGCCTGGTCGGCCTGGCCGAGCAAACGATCCAACGGAGTCAGCTGACGGTTTTCCATATCGCTCATGATATATCAGGGACGGCTGTCGATTGCCAAAAGCGGTCGCTCTCCGCCAGCACGCTGACCGGGTGCGCGACCGTCGCGGCGATGCCTTGTTGCCGGCACAAGGCCTCCAGTTGCAGGCGACAGCCAATATTGGAGGTCAGCAGCAGCGGCGCGACGCCGATATCGTAGCGTTCGGCCAGCGCCTGCGAAAACTCCGGCTGGTCGAGCATGTATGCGCCGGCGGCGCCGCAACATTGCCCATTGCCGAGTGGCAGGCACTCGATATGCGCATGCCGTGCCAGCATTTCCCGCGCCGCCTGCGAATTTCCCGGTATCACTTTGCGGCTACAGGGGGTGTGCAGCGCCACGGCCGCCGCCGCAACATCCGACTTGGCAACCGTCGCCGGGTCCGCTGCCACGGCTTGCAATCGTTCATTCAGGAATTCGTTGATGTCGGTGCAGCGTGCAGCAAATTGCCTGGCGTCGTCGCGCTCGCCTTCGTCCTGGAAAAAATCGTCGTATTCGCACAGGCTGGCCAGGCAGCCGGTTGAAACCGCGATCACGGCGCCGCCGCCGGTGAATGCCGCGATATTATTTGCCGCCAGTTGCGCGGCTTTACGCGGGTAACCGGCGTGCTGGTGGATAGCGCCACAACAGCCTTGTTCGCCGGGGACCCGGACATCGAAACCCAGCCGGTTCAACACCCGGATGGTCGCCCGCAAGGTGTCTTGTTCCAGCGCTTCGCCAAGACAACCGGTGAAAAGTTCTACCGTACCCAGTTTCTCCGCCGCGCCATTTGCCGGATGAAAAGCGGCCAGCCGCGATAGCGAAACCCGGTCGGGAACCAGCCGCAACAGACGGCTCAGGCCGCCGCGCCGCTTGAATGAAACCCCGCTGACGCGGCGCAGCCGGCCAAGCGTCTGCATGAAGACTGCACCGAGGCGGACCAGCCACCTCCATTGCACGGCGAGGGCAAAAAAACGCCAGCCGAGGCCCGGTCTGACCTGCTGCTCGCGCAGCAGGCCTCTCGCCGTATCCAGCAGCCGGCCATAGGGCACCTCGGCGGGGCAGGCGATCTCGCAGGCCCGGCAGCCCAGGCACCGATCCAGGTGGCGGATCATGCCAGCGCTCACCGGCAGTTCACCGCTTGCCAGGCCCTCCATCAACGCGATCCGCCCCCGCGGAGAGTCGCTTTCCAGCATTTCGAGTCCGTAGGTCGGGCAATGGGGCAGGCACAGGCCACATTTGACGCAGCGGTCCGCAGCCTCGCTGACATAAAGGCTGGCCATCGATGGATCGGTTTTGCTCAAGAAAGTCCCGCTGCTGGCAAAATGATGTTTCGCCGTTATCATAGCAGCCCTTTGTTGGCCCGCGATGTCACGGTCAGGTTTCGGCTGGCCAGCGGCAGGCGAGAGCGAAGCGACAGAAAGGAGAGGACTCTTGGATCACACGATTTATCTTGCGCCACTGCTGGCCGTGGTTTTGCTGGCCACGCCTGCGCATGGGCGAGAAGCGGAAACGGCAACGGAAAAAAACTTTAGCGGCGAAGTGCGCCTGGGGTTCGAAAGTACGACCGGCAATACCGACACCCGGTCGCTGGCGGGCGCGGTCTCGGCAGAATACCTGCGTGGCTTGTGGGCGTACAGCGGCCGGGTTTCCGGGTCCGGTCGGCAGGACAACGGCATCAACGCCGAAGAGCAATATCATGCGGAGTTAAAGGCGGAACGCCACTATGGCGAGAAAAACTACCTGTACGGGAAGATCCTGTACGACCGCGATCGATTTGCAGGCGTGGTCCGCCAGCTTTATGAAACCGTCGGTTATGGCCGCCGGATCGTGAATACCCAAAACCATGAATTGAACCTCGAGGCGGGCGTCGGCGCCCGGCAAACCCGGCTGCTGGACAACACCGAGGAGGATGGCGCCGTGCTCCAGTTTGGCGGAGACTATCGTTGGCAGATCAACGAGCACCTTTCGTTCAAGCAGGAGCTGACCGTTAACCATGGCAGCGACAATACCTATACCATGTCGCTGAGCACGCTGGAGAGCGCCCTGGCCGGTAATCTGAGTCTGCTGTTGACCTATCGCGTCGATAACAACAACGAGGTGCCTGCAGGCAGCAGGAAAACCGATACCAAGACTATACTGGCGCTGGGTTACAAGTTCTGAAAGAGAGTACGGACCGGTTCCCAAAACATGAGTTACTACCAAAGACATGCATTTTTCTGCACCAACCTGCGCGCAGATGGCAGCGTATGTTGCCGCCAGGCCGGTAGCCTGGAAATGCGTGAATTTGCCAAGAAACTGAGCAAGGAACTGGGGATTTCGGGGCCGGGCGGGGTACGCGTCAACGCCGCCGGATGCCTGGATCGTTGCGCGGAAGGGCCGATCGTTGTCGTCTATCCCGAGGGGGTCTGGTACAGCTATGTAGACGAGGAAGATGTGCGCGAAATTGTCGAAAGCCACCTCGCTCGCGGCGAGGTTGTCGAGCGGCTGCTCATCCCTCAAAAAAGTACTGAGAAAACAGATAGTTAGGAACAGCCCAACGGGGTGCGGGGCAAACCGGCAAATCGACCCGCGAAGATTGCAAATAATGCCCCCGTCCAGTAATATTCCGCGCCTTTGCTTTGCGGCTTCCGCGAAGCACGAACCGGTATTGAGATCGATGAAAACCTTTTCTGCAAAAAATGAAGAAGTGCGCCGCGACTGGTATGTCGTGGATGCCGATGGCAAGATCCTGGGCCGCCTGGCGAGCGAGCTTGCCCGGCGTTTGCGCGGCAAGCACAAGCCCGAATACACCCCGCACGTGGATACCGGCGATTACATGGTCGTGATCAATGCCGAAAAGATTCGCGTCACCGGCAACAAGATGAAGGACAAGATGTATTATCGATATACCGGCTATATCGGTAACCTGAAATCCACCAGCCTGGAAAAACTGCTGGCCCGCAGACCGGAACGCGTGATCGAACTGGCCGTGAAAGGCATGTTGCCGCGCAACCCGCTGGGCCGCCGCATGCTGCGCAAGCTGCGGGTTTTTGCGGGCCCCGAGCACAGCCACGTTGCGCAACAGCCAAAACCGCTGGAACTGTAAGCAGCGGCGAGACAAGGACAAAAGAAGCATGAGCGAAGTTTATTACGCCACCGGCCGCCGCAAATCCTCGACCGCGAGGGTTTACATCCGCAAAGGGACTGGCAAGATCACGGTCAACAAGCGTCCGGTTGACGAGTTTTTTGGTCGCCAGACCTGCGGCATGATCGTGCGCCAACCGCTGGACGTAACCAACCTGCATGACAATTTCGATATCAATGTGACCGTATCCGGCGGTGGTACGACCGGTCAGGCTGGCGCGATCCGCCACGGTCTGACCCGCGCGCTGATGGTCTATGACGAGGACCTGCGCCCGGTGCTTCGTAAAGCCGGGTTCGTGACCCGCGACGCACGCGAAGTCGAGCGCAAGAAAGTCGGGTTGCACAAGGCACGCAAGGCGGTCCAGTACTCCAAGCGTTAACGACATCGGCCGCTTGCGGCCGATTTCAGTTGGGGGATCGTCTAGTGGTAGGACTGCGGACTCTGACTCCGCCAACCTAGGTTCGAATCCTAGTCCCCCAACCAATAAAATCAATGAGTTACAAGCATTTCGGCCACTTTCTCAGGTGGCCGTGTTTGTTTTTGTCGCAAATTTGTCGCACACTGTAGGCTAAATCACGCTAAACGACAAAAGGCGCGCAAATGGCGTACTTCCGCAAACGCAAAGGCAAAAAGGGGATAACCTGGCAGGCGGTCATTCGTATGGGCGGGCGCAGATCCCAGGTCGCTACTTTCCGCACCAAAGGTGAAGCCGAGGAGTGGGCTCGAGAAACTGAGTCAGCCATTTCGAAAGGAAAGTATCTGCCTTCTTATGAAGCCAAGCGCCGAACCGTTAAAGAATTGCTCGAGCGATACCAAGAAACCGAAATCCCCAAAAAGAAAGATCAGGCAAACCCCAAACGTCAGGCCGACTTTTGGATCGACCGGCTGGGGGATTTAAGGCTTTTTCAGCTAACCCGCTCAACGATAGTCGAGGTACGCGACGAACTGGCAAAACGGCTGGCGCCGGCAACTGTCAATCGGTATCTGGCGCTGCTAAGCCATGCCTGCACGATGGCGGAACGTGAGTGGGAGTGGATGGATACAAACCCGCTGCGAAAGGTCAGCAGCCTGGAAGAGCCCAGGGGCCGGGTGCGTTTTCTTTCCAATGCAGAAAAAGACCGTTTGCTAGACGCAGCCAGCAAGAGCCCTCATCCCCATTTGTACGCAATTGTCCTGATTGCGCTTACCGCTGGAGCGAGAAAAGGTGAAATCCTGGGCTTGCGCTGGAAAGACGTTGACCTGGATTCCAGCCGGGCGGTCCTGCACAACACGAAGAACAATGAGCGTCGCACACTTACCTTGGTGCCCCAGGTTGTCGATGAACTGACAACACTGCAGAAGATTCGCCGGATTGACGATGATTTGATCTTCACCAATGCTAGGTCCGGCGGAGCAAATTCATCCTATTTTGAAAAAGCATGGCAGAAGGCGAGAAGCCAGGCCCGACTCAAAGACTTCCGTTTCCACGATCTAAGGCATACCTGCGCTTCAAACCTTGCCATGAATGGCGCAACCACGGCAGAACTTGCCGCTGTCCTTGGCCACAAAACTTTGGAAATGGTGAAACGATATAGCCATCTGTCAGATGAGCATGTGCGAGGTGTAGTAGAGCGCACTGCGAAGAAGGTGTTGGGCAGTGGTGAATAAAATGTCCGTCTTCAAACGAATGGGACAGATATGCTGTCAAGCTAAGCGAGTGTTCTGCTCATCATTTTCATATTACGCGGCGTGCCGTTGATAGTGCAAACGACGTTTCGCGATGGTTCTTTTCTTGATCCTTTTTCTCTTTGTTAAAATTGATTGGCCACGCCCAAAGTAAACATCGGCTGGGGTCAGGTTGTTTAAGCTCTCATGGTATCGCTGATGGTTGTAATGATCGACAAACGCCTCGATCTGCTTTTCCAGATCGCCCGGTAGGAAGTAATTCTCCAGCAATATCCGGTTCTTCAGCGTCTGGTGCCAACGCTCGATCTTGCCCTGTGTTTGCGGATGGTACGGTGCACCGCGAACGTGACTCATCGCATTGTCATTGATCCAGTCAGCGAGCTCGCCGGAGATGTAACTTGACCCATTGTCGGAGAGTAATCTCGGTTTATGAACGACATCGGCTTGGTCACAGCCTGATGCTTGTAAAGCGAGTTCCAACGTCTCAGTGACATCGCGACTGGTCATCGTACTGCACAACTTCCAGGCAATGACGTAACGCGAGAAGTCATCCAGTATCGTGGACAGATACATCCAGCCCCAACCGATGATCTTCAGGTACGTGAAGTCCGTCTGCCACATCTGATTGATGGCCGTGGTCTTGTCGGTGAACTCGCTGGCGGCTTTCATGACGATGAAAGCCGGGCTGGTGATCAGGTCGTGGCCCTTTAATAGCCGGTAAACCGAGCTTTCCGAGACAAAATAGCCTTCGGTATCCGTGAACGTTACTGCCAGCTCGCGTGGGCTCAGTTCCGGCCTGTCCAGGGCCAGTGTGATTAACCGCTCCCGCACATCATCGGGAATACGGTTCCACACCCGCCCTGGCAGGGGCGCTTTGTCTTCCAGCGCGTCTTCTCCGTTAAGGCGATAGTGTGCGTACCAACGGTAGAACGTGGTACGCGCAACACCGAGCATATCGAGTGTCTGCTTGGCCGGAAGGTGCGATCGCTCTACCAGCCGGATGATCTCAAGCTTCTCAGGGGCTGGGTATCTCATTCGAGTTCGCCCCCATCCCCGAGCATGCTTTTTTTGAGCAGCCGCAGTTCCAGCGTTTGCTCAGCAACCACCTCTTTGAGATCCCGTGCTTCACGCCGCAGATCCGTGACTTCACTCGTGTTGGCCTGGCGCACAATATCGCCGGCGAGGCGCTTCTTGCCAGCCTCCATGAAGTCCTTGGACCATTTGTAATACAGACTCTGGGCGATGCCTTCTCGCCGACACAGCTCGGCAATGCTGTCTTCACCACGCAATCCATCCAGAACAATGCGTATTTTTTCCTCCGCACCGTACTGCTTGCGTGTCTTGCGCTTGATGTCGCGAATGGTCTGTTCTGACGACGAGGGTCGTCCTGTTGGTCTTTGTTTCATCTCAACTCCTCAGGTTAGGATGAACAAAAACACTCTCTTAAACCAGAACTAAATCTGTTCCATAGGTGCTGACGGTATACACTAAGTACCTCTCCCTGACGTCATCGAACGCCAATTTTTGTTCTCTATCAATGCTGTCGTTCATGCACCTAGCCAGGGGAATTATTCAGTCTGTGGACCCTCTTGAGCATCGGTCCGTGGCCCCTCTTGAGCACCGGCGATCTTCCCCAGCACCGCTGCGATGATGGCACCGCTGATGCCAGCACGAATGAGTTCAAGCAGCGGATCCACGAGGGTCGCCGTGAGATTCCAGACATTCCCGAGTGCATAGCGGTAGAAACCCACGCTGAACCAGAACAAAAAGCCCACGATCGCAGCGATTTTGAGGCCTTCCACTATCGTTGCGGAACGAGTCCGGGTCTCGATCGCTAGCGTTAAGAGCGCCGCATAGGACAACGCTCCTAACGCGAGGGACCATATCAGCGGGGTGTCTCGGGCCACACCGGTCGCTGACCCTCTGTTTGCGGCATAGAAGTCTGCAAATGCCAGACCAAAGATGACGTAGCCGAGTATGTACAACGCGATGCCACCGACCACGGTGCCAATAATGAGTCGCTTGATGTCCATTTGATCTTCCTCCTGCCCTGTCTTTTGGCGGGGTTGGCTTTGTTGGCGTTATCTGTTAAGTGTAGTAGAGGTTTGGCCAGACCGCCTGACATTGCCCAATTTGATGGTTATATATAAACTTGGCGACATATCAGCCGGTAGGGCTCAAAACATGAAAATCAGCATAAGAGCAAGAAGCAGTGGCGATGCCCCTTATCAGGTCGATTTTTTAGTTGAAGATAACAAGCTATCGGTACATTGTAATTGTCAGGCCGGGATATTCGGAAAGCTTTGCAAGCATAAGACGGAGCTCCTAGCGGGCGATGCGTCGAGGCTCTTTGACGAATCGGAAACGCCGAAGCTTGAAAAGCTTGCGATTCTTGTTGCTCGAGCGCCTGAACTCGGAAACATACCCAAAGCGATTGCAGAAGCGGAAAAGATAATTCGTCGAGAACAGGCGAACGTAAAACAAATTAAAAAGGAATTTGGAGAGAAACTAAAAAAAGGCGTGGTAATTCTTAGTTAACTGGTGTCCCAAAAAAAATGACCAAGCCCCGTAATTGACTTGTTAATGCAGGCTAATCTATCCTCAGGTTGTCACCATGATCAGCCGGCAATTTTTCTCCCACTGCATGAGCCTGTTTCTCTATCTGTTTTGCATCCAGGACAGTTTGGCCCGCGTTGATATCTGCCGAACGCCGATCGCTTATTCCTACTTATCAATGGAAATTAGCAGCCATAACAAGTCCGCTTTTGAGAGAAACCTCGGTGAAACTGAACAGGAGAATTTCAATCTTGATCTAATCATCAGATCCGAAGACAACAGCCTGCTTTTTGGAGTCGGTTATCGCTATTCGTTTTTTAATATCGACATGTTCGACCCACAAACCAACGGCTACTTACATACTTTTTTTCTGCCGTTGCACCGAATCAGTCAAAATGATGTCAGGAGTTTTCGTTTCAGCATTGCCCCCGCTCTATCTGCTTCTTCCAATGTAATGAAAAACCCCGGCCGATACACGGTCGATGCATTTCAACTGCTGGCAGCACTGGTTTGGGACTGGCGCTTATCCGATCGGGTGAGCTTGCAATATGGCCTCTGCGGTGATCACCGTTTCGGTAATTATCGAATTTATCCTTTGATCGGTGTCCACTGGCAACTTCATCCCGTCTGGACAATTGAGTTGGGTTACCCGACGTCACAATTGCGTTATCAGTTTTCGGCCGGATCGACTTCCTCACTGCAGATCACTCCGGATGGCAATGAGTGGTACGTTTTGGACAAAAACCTGGCGCAACATTCTCAATTTGTCTACCAATCTTATGCGCTCGAATGGTCATTTGATTGGCAGTTAGGCGCGAAACTGACTCTGACAACCAGCGTTGGTAGGCAACTTCACAATCACTATGAAATGACATTGCGCGATGGCAGCCGGGTCCGCCTCGCCGGCGAGTCAGCGACACGTTTCGCGGCCAGGTTACGCTGGCGTTTCTAGCAAGAAACCCTCGCTGGCCGCAGATATATGTCTGCGGCTCTATCCTGAAGGGCGCAAAAACCGTATCCGGACCGTGGTAATGGCAGTCATGCGATGCTACGCACCCTATTGATAAGAACAACGTAGGGGACTTTTCGATGATTCGGTGCCTTGCCTACGCTTTCACGGCCAT
>JADFSO010000044.1 GCA_022560735.1 Pseudomonadota bacterium | reverse complement strand
ATAAACCATTATGGCCCGGCATCAACGTATGAATGCCAACTTTAGAGGCCGAATATACGTATGCAGTCGTGCCATGTCTGCCACAGCAGCTTGCTTGCAAACGAGGAGGAGTCCATATACGGACATTCAGATCTTTCTTTAGAGGTCCGACTTCGATCTCGATTTGGTGAGATTTCACCCAATTTTGGGTCTTCGACCGCCTCGATCTAGGTAGAATTGGGCGTAGCCCTGAATTCGTATACGGGGGAGAGGCATGGCCGCAATCTGGGGGGAGTTAAAACGGCGCAATGTCGTCCGGGTAGCGGTCGCCTATGCCATCGTTAGCTGGCTGCTGTTGCAGTTAACGGACGTGTTGATGCCCTTGCTAGGCTTACCCGAGTGGGTGGACCGGCTCGTGTTTCTCCTGCTCGTTATCGGATTTCCTTTGGCGCTGATTTTCGCATGGGCCTTCGAGCTGACACCGGAGGGCCTGAAAAAAGAAAAGGACGTCGATCGCTCGGAGTCCAACACTCCAATTACCGGGCGCAAACTCGATTTCGCCATCATCGCTGTGCTTGCGGTTGCGCTGGTTTTCTTTGCCAGCACGCATCAGTGGAACAGCGAGACCGGCCATGCAGAGACTGCTGATAAATCCATCGCCGTCCTGGCCTTTACCGATTTAAGCCCTGAGGGGAATCAAGAGTATTTCTCCGACGGCATCTCCGAAGAACTGCTAAACGTGCTGGCCAAGATACCCGGTCTCCGGGTGGCAGCGCGCACCTCATCGTTCAAGTTCAAGGGCGAGAACCGGGACATTATCGACATTGGCGAACAATTAGATGTGGCTTTGGTTCTGGAGGGCAGCGTCCGCAAGGCGGGCGCTCAAATACGCATCACCGCCCAGCTTGTCGATGCCAGCAACGGTTTTCATCTTTGGTCCGAGACCTATGACCGGGAACTCAAGAACATCTTCGCGGTACAGGACGAGATTTCGGCGGCTATAGTCAACGCCCTGAAGGACCATCTGGGACTTCAGGTCGAGGCAGCACCGCGGGTGATTGCAGCAGCAAATACCGAGGCCCATGAAGCATACCTGAGGGGCCGGTACCTGATGGTCCAGGGCACACGGGCCACCATTGAGGGCGCGGTTCGCGAGTTCCAAAAGGCGATTACCCTCGACCCCGAATATGCGCTTGCCCATGCGGAGTTGGCCATGGCTACCCTCAAACGGGGTGGGGTTTTTCTAAACTTCGACC
The DNA here is from genome assembly GCA_022560735.1 of Pseudomonadota bacterium. GTDB lineage: Bacteria > Pseudomonadota > Gammaproteobacteria > Steroidobacterales > MnTg04 > MnTg04. The sequence continues at coordinate 14,172 of JADFSO010000044.1, read as the reverse complement.
TGACCGTCACCGAAGCCATTGCCAGGGCGGCACCGCATGCAGAGCGGGCGATGGCCCTGGATCCCACCCTCGCCGAAGCCCACGCCGCCACCGGTTTTCTCTTGTGGCGTCAGGAGAATCTGGAAGGGGCCCAGACACACTTCAGGCAGGCCATCAAGATCAACCCCAACTATTCTATTGTCTATCTTTGGATGGGGAACTTGCTCAATTGGCAACTCGGACGCTATAAAGAGGGTTTTGCCACTTACGAGACGATGCTGCGTCTCGATCCGCTGTCGATCCCGACTACAACTAACTACGTAATGCAGCTGACCGAAATGAACCGGCTGGACGAGGCCGACCGGGAACTGGAAAAGCTTGCTTCCATCGCCCCGGGCTCTCACGCGTTTGCACGTGCCTACCGGGCGTCTCTCGGCGGGAAATGGGCCAATGCGGTCCTGGGCTACCTGGATGCCTTGCGCATCGATCCGCAGAAAAGCCTTACCAGGCGTTTCCTGACCTTTCAGCTTGCAGCGATCGGCCTCGAAAAAGAAGCAGTTGCCATTTCCGAGGCGCCACACCCCTTTTTACTGAGTGTGTTGGGCAAACCCGAAGACGCGGTCACGACCGCACAGGCGCGCCTTGCCGAAGCGCCGAATTCTCTAGCAGCCCGCAGCGATCTGGGGCTGGCCCTGGCTGGCACCGGAGATTACGCTGGCGCCCGGCCCATTTTAGAGGAGATGTGGCAACGAAGCGGTGGACGGGTCACACGCTTTGGCTTGTTTCAGACCTCTAACGCCCAAGCATTGATTGCCATCCGCCGGGCCGCCGGTGAAGAGGCCAAAGTCGGCGAACTCGTGGCAGCGATAAAGGACAATGTGCGGCGCTATCGCGCGGCCGGGATCATCAGGGCCAGACAGTGTTGCAGCGTTGACTATGAAGCGGGTTTTGCCGCCTATCTGGCCGGTGAACGAGAGAGCGGTCTCGCATTGATTGGCAAGGCGGCCGAAGACGGGTTTTTCATCCCACCCAAGGAGGCCTACCTGCAATCGCTCTATGACGATCCGGGTTTTGCTCCCATTCGTGCAAGCCAAGAGGCCCGGCAGGCCCGCGAGCGTAAAAGATTCCTCGACGTCGTCTGCACTGATAATCCGTATGCGGCCGTCTGGCAACCCGAAGACGGGACCTGTGAACAGTTTGCGGCGGCCGACGGAAATTGACTCATCGCAATGTCCGCTCCTGGCCGAAAGCAATGGTATTGAAGTGGTCTACTAAATCCGGACACCGAGTTAAGGCAGTAAACTGCCATAACGAGGTGAACGATGACAACAGAAAAAAGACAGCGAAGCAATTACACGGAAGATTTCAAGCGGGATGCAGTAGCTTTGGTTACCCAGCAAGGTTACAAGATCTCAGAAGCGGCTCGGAGCCTGGGCGTTGGAGCCAATCTGATTGGACGCTGGCGCCGACAGTTTGAGCACGAAGCGTTTGGCATTCGGTTGAGCGGTGATGAGCGTGAGGAGTTGAAGCGGCTGCGTAAAGAGGTCCGCCAACTGCGCATGGAAAAAGAGATTTTAAAAAAAGCCAGCCAGTTCTTCGCGAAGGAAATGAAGTGAAGTACGCGTTTATTCGTGACCAGGCGAATGATTTTCCGGTGAAGCTTCTGTGCCAGCAGCTTGGCGTTCAGCGCAGTGCCTACTACGACTGGAGAGCTCAGTCTTGCAAGATCATTGCGCCCGAGGAGCTGGCTCTGAGGCGTCGTATGAAGGAACTTTTTGCCGCTTCTCGAGGCAGCCTTGGCAGCCGCATGATAATGCAGAACCTGCGCCAGGAAGGATTTGAGATTGGCCGTGACAAGACACGACGTTTGATGAAACAGCTACAGCTAAAGGTCAGACAGAAGCGCAAATACAAAGTAACGACAGACAGCAAGCACAAGCTGCCGGTGGCTGAGAATATCCTGAATCAGGATTTCTCACCGTCGGCGCCGAATCAGGCTTGGGGATCAGACATCACCTATCTCTGGACCCAGCAGGGCTGGATCTACCTGGCGGTGATCATTGATCTGTATTCCCGCCGCGTGGTCGGTTGGTCCATTGATCGGTGCATGAAGAAAGCGCTGGTGATCCGGGCTTTGATGATGGCGGTCAATTTGAGAAAGCCACTGCCGGGCCTGATTCATCATTCCGACAGAGGCAGCCAGTACGCCAGTCATGACTATCAGAAATTACTCAAGCAGCACGGCATGATCTGCAGCATGAGTCGCAAAGGCAACTGTTGGGATAACGCCCCGGTGGAGCGCTTCTTCAGCAGCCTGAAACGGGAATGGACTGGTGATCGCTGGTACCGAACCCGACAAGAAGGGATTGCTGATGTGCGAGAATATGTGGCCGCGTATTACAACTCCAGGCGTCTGCACTCGACACTCGGCTACATGACACCAATGAATTACGAAAAACGCCTTAACTAAAGTGTCCGGAATTTGTTGACCACTACAAATATCGACAGCTGACAATTCACGGGCTACATCACGCGACTCAAACGCCGGTCAATAAGACTGTGGATGTCCTCGTTAAAATCCGTGGATGTCCTCGTTAAAATCCTCGTCGTAAAATCTTGGTTAGAGGGACCGACTTGTTCAGCAGGGTGGACTAATACAAGAAAACAAGTACGTAGCCCAGCGCTAATAGTATTTGCATGAAAGCGAAGGGAATAGCGACCTTTACGAATCCTACGAAACTCATCTTGATGTTGTTTTTGTGCATGATGGTGACCGCCACCAATGTCGATGCACTGCCGATCGGTGTGAGGTTGCCGCCAAGGTTAGCGCCAAATACGACGGACCACCACAATGCGGAATCAGCGGCCGTACCCTCAGCGCCGAGAATTTTAGCGAGCATGGCAGCCAAAGGAATGTTGTCGGTAACAGAGCTCAAGGCTGCCGACAATACCAATAGAGTGCCTGTGCCAAATAGAGATTCTTCGCTGCCTATCGCCAGAAAAATCCCTTTGCCGATTAACTCCAATACCTTTGCGTGCTCCATCACATTGATCACAACGAATAATGCAATAAAGAACATGAGAAGATCCCAATCAACAGATCTATAAAACTGATCCACGGATGATTTGTAACGCAGCAACATAATGACGGCAAAAGAAAGTGCAACGAAGCCCATACCGAGTTCACGCGCTACCGGGAGTATCGAGGTCATGGCTATTGTCAGAATAAACAGCGCCAGCATGCCGGCGCCAAACCAAAAGAACCCCTGGCTCTCGATGCCGTCATTTTCGTCGAACGTTTTAATCAGTTCGGCAGATGCCAAGATATCATCTTTATCGGTCAATGCCTTAATGGAGAAAAACTTTGCGCCCATGAGTATTGTCAAAAACGTTGCTATTAAAACGTAAGGACTTGCGGTGATGAAAAATTCTATGAAAGTAATTTTGGCAGCGTTGCCGATGATGATATTGGGCACCGAACTGATCAAAGTCATCAAACCGCCAATATTAGTTAGCAGCGCCTCAATCAGTAAAAATCCTAACAGTTTATCTAACTTATTTAGGCGGTTCAGCGAAACGGCGGTAAGCGAACCAATAATGATCATGGCTGTTACATTGTTGAGGAGCGCTGAAAATACGACGGTTAGCAGGCCATAGAACCATAATAATTTTAAAGAATCCCCCCCTGAAGCCTTCGTTAACTTGATCGCTACCCAGGAAAACAAACCAGATCTCGAGGTCACATCCACAAAAATGCTGGACCCCAGGATGATTGCAATAACGCCCCAATCTACCGCAGGGATGTAAACGGGAATCGAGACTTGATGACCGTTGGGTAACGTTATTTCGCCAATTGGCATTAGACCTAAAGCGGTTGCAATTCCCAGACAGATGATAGCGAATACACTGGCGATCACTGACTTCTGGGCATGGATCTTTTCTTCCAGAGCAAGTGACAAAACCATCAGCAGTAAAACGATGCTGAAAAATATCGTGACACTCTGGCTCACTTCAAATGCAACTGTTTCCATAACCGGTCCGTCAGATAATTAACAAGGGAATTTGACGCAGCTCAATGGCCAGGGGATAGGACAAGCCGTGCATGGCCAATTGATCTTCGTCTTTGCCATGCATTAACAGAAGGTTGATTTCCAACTCGTCAACATAACCCAAATAGTCCGCTAGCTTTTTCCCAAAAGTCACAATGGCATCGACTGTCATCGAAGGATACTTCGTCGATAGAGCGGCGCGACAGGAATCAATATAGTCTCTTGGATACTTCAGCAATTGATGTTTGATTGTGGCCTCAGCGTTCGCAGTATCAATGGTTTCGATTTTGCTGATTGCCTCGATATAACGAGCGAAGGTGGCTTCATCCTCAATATGCGCTAAATGGAGACGGCCGTTCGGCCCGGTAAATTCGGCGGCATAATTGACGAGCACATCATCGTCTGTCATATGGTCCGTCATCGCGAGCACTTTGCGGACACTGTGATAGGCATGTGCGTAGGCGTAGCCAGCTTCTGGATGAGGCAGAATCAATACCGGCGATGATGTCCTCTGAATGAGTACGTCAAGATATGAGCCTAAACTGTGTGGATGCTGCCAAGCCTGGCTGTGCAGATTGCGATAGCAGCAGGTGAGATCAGTGCTTTTACCCTCAAGCAACCTGAGCAATTCCAGGGTGCTATTGTATTGGTCTCCCGTGATTATTTCCCAGTCAGTGACTTGTTGTGGTGCAAGAAGTTGTTGGACTTGCTTTGCAAACGCGTCGGCTGCGGTTTGATCCAGGTCCGTGACGATCACTGCGCGATCTACGGACACGACTTTGTGCCGATAATGAGGTTTGACTGCGGATTTGAAAACACTTGCAAACTGGTCGAGGGTAGTCATGTGGCGTCTTCGTCCTGAAGTGTTGTAGAGGTAACGCAGCGAAAACAATATTTCGCGCACGCATTTAGCGCCTTCCAGCAATAGCTTAATAGTTCGCCAAACGTCCCAAAAATACTACCTGGAACTGACTACTGAATCCGAATGATATATTACCGCTATGTCCACATTGGGTCGAGGCTGTGTGAAAACTCAACAGTTGGTATCGCGCTATAGGGTTAGGTCCCGCTCTGAATAAGGACATCCACAGCCTATTTGGGCAAATGACACGATTATCCCGCTGTCTGCCGAATGCCGGCGGTGCTGTACTTGCAGCATGACCATTGCCCGCCAGCACCAGATCAGCCTGGAATGTACGCCCTATTATCACTGTGTCTCACGCTGTGTCCGGCGGGCCTTTCTGTGCGGCAAAGACAGCAGTGCGCTCGTGAGTGAAGACTGTGGATGTCCTCGTGAGTGCTCGTGTCCTCGTGGTGTCCTCGTGACCACTCGTGACTGAGTGTCGTGAGTGAGTGAGTGCTTGCGGTCTATGTCGTTTCGCGGAGCTGTCCCGACTCCACGTCGTACACGAAACCGCGAACCTGATCTTTGTGTGGAATAAACGGGCTCGCCTTGATCCGCGCTACAGATTGTCGAACGTCCGCGTCGATATCGGTGAAATCCTCCATCGCGAACGGCGGCTTAATCCCCGTTTCGTCAAGGATTTGTTGTCTTAGATCAGCATCCGTAAACGTCAACATCCCGCAATCGGTATGGTGAATAAGCATGATCTCTCGCGTCCCCAGGAGCCTCTGCGAGATAGTCAGTGAACGGATCACATCGTCGGTCGCGACGCCGCCAGCGTTCCTGATTACGTGGGCATCGCCTTCCATGAGACCGAGCAGAGCCCCTGTCTCCAGGCGGGCATCCATGCAGACGACGACGGCAATCTGCTTGGCGGGCGGCATGGGCAGTGACCCTTTGGTAAATTTACCGGCATAGGCTTCGTTGTTTGCAAGAAAATCATCGATTGCGCTCATGACAAACCCTCCAACTACATTCATTCAATTACTGCTTTCCGCCCCTCGCCGAAGTGACGGTTCTTCTACAAACAGTATAGAAGACTCTGCATTTCCAGGAAAAGGGGACGAATTTATTTTCGCGGTTGATTTTTTTCGCGCCTGCGCGAGGATCTTCAGGCCCGATAGGATTGGGGAACGCCAATCGGGCCTGAAGGCCCTCCTACGCCCCGATTATTGCGAACTCATTCGCACCAGCCACTCTTCCAGACTGCGCCCCAGCTTGAGCCAGGAAAAATGCTCCTCCGCCCTCCTCCGGCCTTCTCGCGCCATCGCGGCAAGCCGCCCCGGGTCGGTCAGCAATCCACGGATCGCGCCACCCAATGCCTGCGGATCCCGTTCGGTGAGAATGCCGGTCCGCTGCGTGACGATCGACGCGACTCCGCCGCCTTCATAAGCCACCGATGGCGTTCCTGCCGCGAGACCTTCGGCGTAGATGATGCCGAAATGCTCCTTTTTCTCCGGCGCCGCCGTCAGGATCGACGCGGCATTGATCAGTGCGGCTTTGTCCTCGGCTGATACAAACCCCAGGACGCTCCCCCGACCATTCAAGTCCGCCTCGATTTGCTGCCGTAGTTCGCCATCGCCGATAAAGACCGTCGGCGCGAGGTCGGCGTATTCGACGGTGGCTGCAACGACGTTCTGCGGCCCCTTCGATGCGGTCAATGCGCCCGGACAGATCACGTACCTTTCTGGGAGTGCATACTTGCGCCCAATCACCGCGCCCTGGTCAGGATGGAACTCGTCGAGATCGACACCGCACGGGAGCACCAGGAAACGTTCCAGCGGCAGATCGATGAGCGCACGGACGAGCCGGTCGCGGACGTACTCGGTCGTCACCAGGATGCCATTGGCGCCCTCGATCGCCTGCTGGATCAGCGACCACAATCGATCGTCGTATTTCCCCTCGTGCCGCGGTTCGATCCCGGTGCCATGGAGAAAGAGCGCGTAGGGTTTGCCGGCGCGGCCGGCAATATTCGCCGTGGCGATCGCGCTGATGCTGGCATGATGCCCGAGGACGACATCGACCTCGTCGATGACCGACTCCAGCGCACGCTCATAGTCCGCGAGATAAGACATGGCGCGCGCATACGACATGACGGCAACCTGTTCCTGGTCACGGCCCGCCGAAGGCAGGTGTTCGTGGACGGGGGTTACGGAGCTGTGAAGTTCGATGTCCTGGTTGAGCGCACCCGGCGCACCTTCGCCGATCCCGGGATGCATGAAGAAAACACGGCATCCGTTCGCCGCGAGATAACGCGCCTGCCGGCGCGCCACTTCGCCGCTGCCGCGTCCTGAGTTCAACAATAGAATCGCGACTCGCATCCTGATTCTTTGATCACCCCTGGTGTGCACCATCCGAAGGCCTCCCGGAATTTACTGTACGATGGCCTTCAGGCCCGATGCGATCTCCGCCGAAGGCCGGACCAACTCATTTTACGCAATAACCTGATTTCCAACACCGGCAGCAGAAATCAAACACCGTCCCCGAAGCATCATCGCCTCAAGATCGCCCACCACCGCGCGATGTTGAGCAGACTCAACAACGACGCGGACACGTAGGTCAGGGCCGCGGCCCGGAGGAGGCGTCGCGCATGCGGCTCGTCTCCGGGCCGCAGAATTTTCGCTTGCGCCAACATCGGTAGCGCACGTTCAAAGCTTGCGTCGAACTCGGTCGGCAAGGTCAATAAATGGATGACGACACCGGACCCCAGGACCAGGAGACCGCCGAGAAACATCAACAAGCCCGCCGCCGGTGCCCGGGTCAAGCCGATTATCAGTGGCGTGGCCATCAGCAGCGCCGCACCGGCCTTTTCCACGGGGCGGACCCAGCGAACCAGCTGGGTCCGCCACTTCAGCGGCCCGTAGCCTCGTGCATCTTGCAGTGCGTGACCGACTTCGTGCGCCGCGATCGTCACGGCGGTCAGTGAGTGACCGTCATAGTTCTGCGGCGTCAACCGGACCACTTTGCCCTCCGGATCGTAGTGATCTCCAACATCGCTGGTCTCGGCGCCCACCTGGTGCAGCCCCAGCGAGTCCAACAACCGGCGGGCCAGCTCGCCACCGCTCCATGGGTAACGATCGGCCGGAAGGCTATAGCGTTTCATGATCGCTTTAACCCACAGGCCTGGCCCCACGACCAATGCGAGCAACAAAACTATTAAGATAACGAAATGCATGCAAACTGGATTCTATCAATCCGCCACGGCAATCGCACACACTCCATCTTTCCAGTATGGTGCCAGTCGCAGAGTTATTTAGTTGTTTGAACCAGTTATCGGACTGGCAAGAACTCTGAATCGGCAATTTGGCAGGCAATGAGCAGATGCAAGGAGGTTGCCGCCCAGCGATCAAAACTTAATAACTAAACGACCGGCGCCATTGCACCATTGCATCTGGGCGAGGACCGCCCGGCGGCCGAGCCGGGCTACAGGTCCGCGTCAGGATGGGTAGCGCCCAAATAGGGCTCTTGGCGAGGCCCCAGCCACCGCCGAAACGGCCATATGATTCCCTCCCACAGTTGCGGGTTCTCACGGGGTCTCAGCCCAGTTTCCGGGTACTCGTCGGGCGCTGGACGATGGGCCGTTCCGAAGATCACATCCATGATCGGAAAGGCTGAGGAGAAGTTCTTGTCGTAGTGTTTCGGCTCGACCGAGTGATGAATCCGGTGCCATTGTGGCGTGTTGAACCAGATGCCGGCACGATGCCATGCGATCTTGTAGTTCAAGTGCTGAAGCCCATCCGGTACCTTCATGAGTAAGATAGCCATGGACAAGATGTGCGCAGGCACTTGGAAGAGCATCAAAGTCAAGAAAAACAGGGGGGCAAGAGCGATTTTCTCCGCCCAGTGATGTCGCGCCCCGGTGGCCATCGTCAGGCACTCCGCACTGTGGTGGAACGAATGCATGGCCCAAAGTAGCGGAATCATGTGAGAGAGCCGGTGCATCCAATACTTCGCGCAGTCGATGTACAAGGCGTAGACGATTACCAATGCCATGGACCCGAACACCGATTGGGCCTCCAGGTACAACAGGGGGCCCCCAATTGCCATCGCTGCACGTCCAAAAACAATGAACAGGACGATCTCGAGAAAGATCCCAATCGTCGCCATGAACGCCACGAGCATCCACTCGGTACGAATAGTGGCTCGCGCTTCCTGGGTGTCATGGTTCTCGATGGGCCGCTTCCGCTCGAGGATGGTGGCGAGGAGCACTGTTGGAATTATTACGACGACCGGGATCGTGAATTCCAGCACCTTATTCGCATCGACGCCATACAGACCGGCAGATGGCCATATGAAGTCCAGAATCCACTGAATTCCCGCGACGATGGGTCCCATCAGCTGAGTAAGGAAATCGACAAACATACAAGCTCCTAGCGTGAGTACACGTTAGGCATAAACGTCGTGTTCGCAGTGCACGCCGAAACTAGTATCGATAGCGGTGTGAGGTAATCACGAAAGCCGGCGCGGTGCCGCCGGCCACTGGAAAGGCGACCGCCCCACCTGACGGCCGCGCTGCTAGCGACCAGTTTCATGCCGACTCACAGGACAGGCCCGTGAGACCCGCAGTCACTGTCACGGCAGTATCGTTTCTGCATGGGTATTACTCTTCACCAATGATGTTGGGTTGGTAATGAATAAATTAAGAATGTGGAGCCCGTCACTTTCTTACGGCATATGATACGGATAGGACGATAGGCGCCGTTAGGACAATTTTGCCAAACAGTAAGACGATTTTTTTTTATTATGTACAGGTGTTACGCACGGGCATCAAAAATCAAGGGCTTACAGGTCGAAACTATCAGCTGCCGTTCTGAGCACCTGACCCATCACGCTGAGCCGCCAGGCTTCCGCGCGGGAACACCAGAACGGGTCTTCGAGGGGCCGCATCCAGCGTTTCGACAGGGCTGCGGCGTTTACTATGTTGAGTGAGTGTATTTGGCAAAGTTTTACCACCATCTTTTTCGAATTCGGGTTTTCACACAGCCTCGGCCGAAAACAGCCCTTGGTATTCGCGACTTCTGATAGTAGTGAATGACTGCTTTCGGTATAAGCGGACGGTCACGCAACCCAAAACCCATACAAAACCCATATCCGAATAAAGGGTTAGACCCTTACGGGGCTAACCCTTTGTTTTATATGGCGTCCCCAGGGGGAGTCGAACCCCCGTTGCCGCCGTGAAAGGGCGGTGTCCTAGGCCACTAGACGATGGGGACGAGGCTGTCCTTATTCGTGTTTCTGGCGTGGCGCCAGTGAATTCTGGTGGAGCTAGACGGGATCGAACCGACGACCTCTTGCATGCCATGCAAGCGCTCTCCCAGCTGAGCTATAGCCCCACGAAGAGCGCGCACTTTACGGTAGCCCCCGGAGCCTGTCAAGAATACCCAACCACCGCCGTCAAGCCCTGAAACCAGGTCTTTCAGGCGTTTTCCAGGCCATCGATATAGGCCAGCGCGCGGTCCAGCCGGGCCAGGGTTTTGTCCCGTCCCAGCAACTCCAGCGTGATATCGATCGGCGGTGACACCGGGCCACCGCAAACGGCCACGCGCACCGGTTGTGCGACCTTGCCAAGCTTCAGATCCATGGCCTCGGCGGTCGCGATCACCACCTGGTGGATGGGCTCTGCCTGCCAATCGTCCAGCGCCGCCAGCGCCTCTCGCACCTTGGCCAATACCTCGCGAGTGCTGGCTTTGAGGTTCTTGCGGGCGGCTTTTTCGTGGTATTCATCGAAATCCTGGTAGAAAAACACGCTGCTCTGCGCCATCTCATGCAGTGTCTGCGCGCGCTCGCGCAAGGCGCCGACCACCCCTTCGGCCGGGGGTCCGCCCGTGGTATCGACACCGAGGCATTCGAGCTGGTGCTGCAACTCGCAAGCCAGCCGATCGGTCCGCGCCTTCATGATGTGCTGCTGGTTGATCCACAACAGCTTTTCCGGGTTGAACGTGGACGCCGCCTTGTTGACATCACCGATATCGAACAACTCGCACATCTCGTCCACACTGAACAACTCCTGGTCGCCGTGCGACCAGCCCAGGCGAACCAGGTAATTGAGCATCGCCTCGGGCAGAAAGCCTTGCTGGCGATAATGCAGCACGCTGACCGCGCCATGGCGTTTGGACAATCGCGAGCCGTCCTGGCCCAGGATCATCGGCAGATGGGCGTATTGCGGTGGCTCCGCACCCAGCGCCTTGCAGATATTCATCTGCCGGGGCGTGTTGTTGAGGTGGTCGTCGCCGCGGATGACGTGGCTGATTTCCATGTCCCAGTCATCGATAACGACGGAGAAATTGTAGGTCGGGATGCCATCGGAACGCACCAGCACCAGGTCGTCCAGCTCCTTGTTCTCGAAGACCACGGTGCCGCGCACCAGGTCATCGACTACGACCTGGCCTTCCTCGGGATTGCGGAAACGCACGACCGGCTTGACCCCTGGCACCGGCTCGCGCCCATCGCGGCAGCGGCCGTTGTAACGCGGCTTTTCCCTGCGCGCCATCTGCGCCTGGCGCATTTCGTCCAGCTCTTCCTTGCTGCAATAGCAGTGGTAGGCATCGCCCTGTTCGAGCAGCTGTTCGGTCAGTTCCTGGTAGCGCTCCAGCCGGTCGGTCTGGAAGAACGGGCCCTCATCCGGGCGCAGGCTCAGCCATTCCATGCCATCGAGGATGACCTGGATGGCTTCCTCGGTCGAACGCTCGCGATCCGTGTCCTCGATACGCAGGATGAAGGTGCCGCCGTGTCTTTTGGCGTACAGCCAGCAAAACAGCGCGGTGCGAACGCCGCCGATGTGCAGGTAACCGCTCGGGCTGGGGGCGAACCGGGTCCTGACGGGTCTGGCCGGGGAATTTTCTGCACTCATTGCTCGTTTCAACTTTGGCCGCCGGGGCTTTTATTGAGGCCGATTCGCCTCGAATCCGTTGCTGTTCTTAGGATGCGCATTCTAGCAGAACAAAAAAGGGGACGGTGGGTCGGAGTTGGCCGTTGGTACATCGGCCGTCCGCCAGCTAACATGGTCAGCTTCTTACCCTCGGGATAAGGCATTGGCGGAACAAAATAACAATCTCAGCCGCTTCGAACGCGTCATTTCGCTGTTCACCCAGGTTCGCGCCGGCGAAGGTCCCGCCATCGTGCTGTTTTCGATGTATGCGCTGGTCCTGATGTTGAGCTATTACCTGTTCAAGACCATGCGCGAGACGCTGATCCTGACCGAATTCAGCGCCGAGGTCAGAAGTTACGCGACCGCCGCCATCACCCTGCTGTTGTTTTTCGTCGTGCCCTTGTACAGCGTCTTGTTCCGGCAAGGCAACAAGGAGCAACTGATCCGCTGGGTCACGCTGTTCTTCGCTTCCAACGTCCTGATTTTTTACATGATGGGCAAAGCCGGCATGGAGTTCAGTTTTCTCTACTATATCTGGGTCGGTATTTTCGGGGTCATGATGATCGCCCAGTTCTGGGCTTTCGCCGCGGATCATTTCAACATCAAGACCGGCCAACGGCTGTTCCCGATCATCATGGCCGGCCAGGCACTCGGCGCGGTGATCGGCGCCCAGCTTTTCTCGCTGCTGTTTCCGCATCTGGGCGCTTACAATCTGATGCTGGTGGCGGGCGCGCTGCTGGTAAGCACCACCTGGTTTACCAGTCGATCCGGTCGCTCGGTGCCAAAAGAATCCGCCGCGGTTTACGCCGAAACCCCTCCAGAGGACGAGAAACAGCTCGATAACGTACTCGGCGGTTTTTCGGTGATCCGGAACAACCGCTACCTGATGCTGATTGCGGCGATCGCCGTGTTGCTGAACTGGATCAACAGCACCGGCGAATATATTTTTGCCGAATGGGTCACGAACCTGGCCGATGCCGCCGATGCCGAAAAATCCAGTTTCATCGCCAAATCATATAGCCTTTACTTTACCGCGGCGACCATCCTCGGGTTCTTGCTGCAGATTTTCCTGGTCTCGCGCATTTACCGCTGGATCGGTGTCGGCGGCGCGTTGCTGATCTTGCCGATCATCGCGATGATCGGTTACGGGATGATCGTGTTTGTCCCGATTTTCAGCCTGATCTGGCTGGTCAAGGTCATAGAAAACGCCACCGATTATTCGATCATGAACACGACCCGCCAGGCGATATACCTGCCGCTGACGCAACGGGAAAAATACGAAGGCAAAACCGCGATCGACACTTTTTTCTGGCGCATCGGCGACTTGATACAAGCCGGCGTCATTTACATCGGCCTGAACTGGCTCGGCTTCGGGATAACCCACTTCGCATTGCTCAACATGGTGCTGGCGTCGGTCTGGATCTGGCTGGCCGTACTGATCGGTCGCCGTTATCGGGAGCTCGCCAAAAGCAACATTTCCAGCGTGCCGCCGACGCTTTTCCGGCCGATCCCGGATATACATGCACCGGCCGGCAGCCCGTTGGCCTTCGAGCTCGCTCATGACCATTTCCGCGATTCAGACCCCGGCGACGTACTGACGCTGAGCGCCTGTGCGGAAAACTCGGACGATTTGCCCGGGTGGCTGAGCTTCGAGGCGGTGACCCGCACCTTTGCCGGCCTGGTGCCCACCGATGTCGAGGAAGTGACCACGCTGACCGTCACCGCCACCGATTTCGATGGGCTGTGCATATCGACCCGGTTGATTATCCGGCACCGGTAATCAACGCTGATGCCCCCCGCTTGGGCACCGGCTTGATTGCCAATGGTCGCTAGTCCGATTTTCTGATGAAATAAATACCGGTTACCAGGATGAGCAGCCCGACCGCCGATCCCATCTTCTGCTGATTCCCAAACCCGGGATCGTCACCGACTCCGAGCCAATCAGCGAGCAAAGAGATCAACAGCAGTCCGGCACCTATGATTACGACGATTGTCGCCGCGTTTATTTTATCCAGCACGGCTCAGATCCCCCATTTTTCGGGTACACCCTGAGTATACGCCAATGACTGTGTCCTGGCAGGCGGCGGCACTTTATGCCCGCCGGAATTGACGCAAGGCCAGGCCAGACCCTAATATTCACACCCTCGCCACACCACCGTGGGTGATTAGCTCAGCGGGAGAGCGCTGCCTTCACACGGCAGAGGTCACTGGTTCAATCCCAGTATCACCCACCAGTTTTTTCCTCTACCATTCAAAGAGTTAGCGTCAACTCACTAGAGCACTGCTTTTTGCCGGACTGCTCACTGCCGGAATTTTGCCGGGATTTTTCCCGCCACCTCCGGCCAGTCGCAAAACCGTCGTACGCTTCTGCT
>JADFSO010000043.1 GCA_022560735.1 Pseudomonadota bacterium | reverse complement strand
TTGATTTGCAGATCGAAAGTCTCCTCTCCCGCGGTAATCGTCCCGCGTTGCTCGATCGACTGTATGCTTTTCAGATTCAGGTAACCGCCACGGCCCCGGATGTGGGTGCCGATGGCTATGCCTTTTGGCTGCGCGACGTCAGGAATCACCAGCCCGTCTGCGATTTGTTCCGCTGCAGGTCTTGCCAACGGCGCACCGGCGAAAGATTCGGCATCGCCGACCAGGTCCATCATTTTCCGGGTTTCCACGGCAAAAACACTGGCATCGAGCATCAGCTCTCCGGGCAACGGTCCCAACTGGTGCATCCAGAAATCAGGATACGGCGGCAACTCGCCCTCCCAGACCGCATCGGGCCGGTAAGCCATCCAGACGTCCCACATATAGAGTTCGGTATCCATGGCCTCCTGATAGAGCCGGCCGATGATCCCGCTTTCTTCCCAGTAATGGTGAATCCTGGGACCAGCCAGCAATGGCAAGACATCCTTAACGTGCTTCTCTTTCGCGCCAAGTACCGGCACATGGACGACAAAGGTCTCGAGCCGCCCGTCGTTCTGGCTCGCGGCAATGAATTCGTCGTTCAGATCGGCCATGCCGCGCAGGCATATGCCGCAGGTCGGACCGCTGATAAACATCAACCTGACCTGACCGCGACGGGCATTGAAATCATTACGCAGTTTTTCGAGGTCTTGATCTATGACTTCGTAGCTCAGGTAATCAGCTACTGCAGATTCCTCAGCGCCGGAATTACTCCCGTCCTGACTGCACGCGGTCAATAACAAGACACTCGCGGCTACAGCCAGCACATGCTTTCTAATCATCACGCAGTCCCACTGGAGTCGGGTCGACCAATATCCATTGCAGGTCATCGGCAAAAAAAGCGAGCACAATCATGGCGGCGGCGACCCATAACATAACCTTCAGCCAAATCGACGGCCCGGTGGGGCAGGTGCCGTCTTCGCAAACCGGCTGCGGCCGGTAAACGCGCCAGAACGCCCAGGCCAGCAGCGACGCGGCGACGCCAAGAATGTACGGGCGAAACGGTTGCCAGCGCGCCATCGTCACCGCACCGGATACGCCAAACAGGACCACCGCCCACGGTCCGATACAGCAAAGACCGATAAACGACGCAAAGGTGCTGATCCCGATGGCGCTGCCTGTCGTCGCGACGATTTTTTTGTCTTCATTCATCCTGCGCGCTCCGCTCGAGAAAATCGACAATGGTCTGCGCATCGGGAACGCCCAAGTCACCGCCATAGACCCGGCAACCGACGCCGTCGCCGCCTTGATGCCCGGTCACATCCTTGCCGTTCACCAGGATGGTCGGAGAGCCCCAGGATTTCAGTTCCTCTACCGTCTGCTCCGCCATGATATCGACGTTTTCGTACCTATCCAAACCGCATTCGGCCAATGCCTTTTCGAGTTCCGTGCGTGCCTGTCGTTCCAGCGGGCAACCCGCGAAACTCAGAAACTGGACTTTCGGTCTATGCATTGGACTTGGATCCAGATTTGGCAAAATACTTTCCCCAGATCGCTTCGCTGACGATCCATACGGCAAATGCACCCCACAGGCCGATGTTACCGATCAATCCCCATCCCCGCGCACCGCCAAAATCGACGAGTCCCGTGCCATGCAGCAGCGAAGCGAGTGCGGCGAGCAAGAACCAGGGCCCGGTAAAAGCACAGTGGACTCGCTGGCAGCTGATTGCGTTGCGAACGCAAACCCCACCCATTACCAGGAAGGAAAGCGTCCAGACCACAGTCCTCGGCGTTACCGGCAGGTAATTGGCGCTTAGAGAAATGGCAACGATTGGCAGGCCGTAGGCAACCAGCAGTCTTTTCAGGTTGCCGGTAATGTCTGTGGATACTGTCTTGCTGTCTTCATTCATAAAAAACACCCTGCCACACAAAAAATGACGAAACCAATCGTGGGATTCCAAGTCTATTATCTGTACTAACTACAGATGCAAGCGATTTCCCATGAAAAACCCTGAATTTTTCCCGATCGGCATCGGCGCCCTGTCTGCAAGGACCGATTGCAAGATTGAAACCATTCGCTACTACGAACGGCAGGGCCTGCTGCCGGACCCGCCGCGCAGCGCGGGTGGCCATCGCCTCTACCAGGAAGACCACCTGAAGCGCCTGACTTTCATTCGCCGCTGCCGAAAACTGGGTTTTACGATGGCGCAGATCAGGCAATTGCTGGGCCTGGTCGATGAACATCAGTACAGCTGTCAGGATATCAAGGTACTCACCATGGATCACGTCGAGGAAATCAGGGAGAAAATAGACCACCTCAAGCGCCTCGAACAAGCTTTGCTGCAGATGGCCGCGGAATGCAGCGGCGATTCGATCCCTTCGTGCCCGGTCATCGACGCGCTGTATCAGCCTTTGGAAGACAGTCGCCGCGCCTAGCCTGGATTGTTCATAAATGCGCTCGCGCAGTTGCTCGATCCTTGTCCGCACCAGGGCTAAATAATTAACAGCGGCACCATTTCCGTTTACAGTCACGGCCATGGCTAAACATATTGCGATTGTCGAAGACGAAACCGCTATCCGTGAAAACTATTCGGCGGCCTTCGCCCGCCAGGGCTACAAGGTCAGTGGCTATAGCGACCGAAAGCAATCGCTGGAAGCCTTTGCGGTACGCCTGCCCGACCTGGTCATCATCGATGTGAGCCTGGGCGATGAGGCGGAAGGCGGTTTTGACCTGTGCCGCGAGTTACGCACCAGGAGCCCTGAGCTGCCGATCATTTTCCTGACCGCGATGGACAGCGAACTCGATGTAATCTCGGGTCTGCGGCTGGGCGCCGACGATTACCTGACCAAGGACATCAGCATCAGCCAGATTCTGGCCCGCGTGAACGCGTTGTTCCGGCGGGTCGAGGCATTGAGCCAGCCGGTCAAGCAAGAGCAGAAACTGGTCAAGGGCAAGCTGGAACTGGATATCGACCGTCTGAGCGCCCACTGGGACGGCGAGAAAGTCCCGTTGAGCCTGACCGAGTTCTGGCTGGTCCATGCACTCGCGCGTTTTCCCGGTCATGTCAAGAACCGGCAACAACTGATGGACGCTGCCAATACCGTGCTCGACGACCACACCATCACCACCCACATCAAACGCATTCGCCACAAGTTCTGCGAGCTGGCGCCGGATTTCAATGCCATCGAGACCGTCTATGGCATGGGGTATCGCTGGGTAGAGGAATGAGCCTGCGACTGCAGTTGTTGCTGGTGAGCCTGCTGACGCTGGTGCTGCCATGGGCGGGTTGCCAGTACGTGCGGGAAATGGAAGATGCGCTGCGCCGCTCCCACACCGGCGCGCTGCTGGGTAACGCGCTGGCGGTGGCCAGGCAACTGGCGGACCGGCAAGAGCTGGTTTATCCGGACCCCCGGCTCGCGGAACCCATCGACGGCGCAGTCTCTGTTTACCAGTTTTCATTGCACACTTCGCCAACGCTGGATGGCTTCGTTGAAGACTGGGCGCTGGATACGGGTGCGCTGACCGGTCTGGGCGGTGTCAATCAGTCAGTTCGCTATGCACTGGGCATGGGTAAGCGTTTCGCCTGGTTGTTTCTGCAAGTCACGGATCCGCAGGTCGTTTACGCCACCAGTGATTCAGAAGGCGACAGCGTGTTGCTGATAACGGAAGACAACAACCAGGAATTGCAGGCATACCGCTTTTCGACGCTGGCGCCTGGCCAGGTTTTTGCTCAGCGCAGTGACGTGATTCGACCCTGGCAAGGCGGCGATCGTGAAACCCGGATACAGGCCGAATGGCAACCTACCGGCGACGGGTTCAACCTGGAAATCCGGATTCCGCGCGAGATGCTTGGCGCACGGCTCGGTTTTCTGCTGAAAGACCATGGCGCCGATGCCGCCTTGCTCGGCACGATGAACCCGACCCGGCCGGAACCGGCGATGATCGTCAGGCCGTCACCCGAGTTGGCTGCCGCCCTCGCGCCCTATCACAGACCGGGACTGTTGCTCCGTGTCGGCGACCGCCAGGGCTGGGAACTGGCCCGCTACGGTGAGATTGGCACGCCGCCCCCGCTAGACATAGCCGATGCTTCCGCCTGGCTGGATCGCCTTTACCAGGTGATACTCGGCACCGGCGATCTGCAAAGAGCGGCCACCGGACGCGCCGGGCGCCTGCCACCGGCGGCCAGCGAGAGCGCTTTGTCCGGCCAGGCCGCCGGCACCTGGAACCTGCTACCCGAAGGCGACCGGGCCATGGCCACGGTTTTTGCGCCCATCGAGATTTCTGGCCAGGCGATCGGCAGCGTCGTGATCGAACAAGGCAGCGAGGCAATCCTGACGCTAACCAACAACGCGTTGCGGCGCCTGATGAATCTGACCCTGATCGCGGTCAGCGTTGCGGCGCTCGGCCTGCTCGGCCTGGCGTCGTTACTCGCGTTTCGGATCCGCCGGCTGAAAAATGCCGCCGAATCGGCGGTCAGCGCGGATGGCCGCATCCTGGGCAGCATCCCGGGAACCGATGCCGGCGATGAGATCGGCGACTTGTCGCGCAGTTTCGCCACCATGCTCGACCGATTGCGGGGCTATCACCAGTACCTCGAAACGCTGGCCAGTCAGCTATCGCATGAACTGCGCACGCCGCTGGCGGTGGTTCACTCTTCGCTGGAAAATCTCGAGCACGAAGAGCTGTCACACGAGTCACGGGAATACACCCGCAGGGCGCTGGACGGGTCCAACCGTCTCAAACGTATCCTCAACGCCATGTCAGAAGCATCGCGGGTCGAGGCCTCGATCAAGGGCGCGGCCATTGAACCGCTGGACTTATCCGCCTGGATCCGGGATATCGGCGAGGCATACCAAAGCGCCTACCCGCACCATGAAATCCGGGTTGCGACCGTGAACCGGCCCTGTGTCGTGCAGGCCTCCCCCGATCTGCTCGCGCAGCTGATGGACAAGCTGGTGGACAACGCGGCGGATTTCGCAGCCGCTGGCAGCTGGATAAGAATCGCGTTGAGCTGCGCTGAAAAATCCTGTTGCATCGCAGTCAGCAACCCCGGGCCGCCACTGCCGGAAGAACTGCGGGGACAATTATTCGACTCAATGGTCTCGCAGCGCGAGAAAAAAGGCGCCAAACCGCACCTGGGTCTCGGCCTTTACATCGTGCGCCTGATCACCCAGTTTCACGGCGGCCAGGCGAATGCGGAAAATCTGCCGCGAGATGGCGGCGTCATATTCAGCATCACCTTGCCGCTGGCAAAACCGTTAAACTGAACCTAACGCAGGATTGCGACGGAGACCGGCATGAGCACACAAATCGCCTGGATGCTGTTGAGCGCCATACTCGCCAGCGTGTTTACGATCGGCGCCGCATGGTTGTGGTGGCGCAAGTCGCTGAGCCAGGAAATCGACCGGCTGCTCGATGAAAAATCCGCGCTGCTCGGCGACGAGATCGAGCGAAGGGTTCGCCAGGGGGTTATCGATGGCGTGTCGTCGATCCCCTCGGTGGAAGTGCTGGAGAACGCAACGAGAACCGCGACCCGAACCGGTGCGGCGATTATCGGTGAGGGGCTTTCGGCGATCCTGGGCAGGAAAAACAAAAAGCCCTGATCATTAATCGCTTCCTTGCAAATCCATGTAGTTCAGCGCGATGCCGACCAGGGCATCCAGCCCGACCAGCAAGGTGCTTTCATCGACGAAAAAAAGTGGCGAGTGGTTGGTTGGCGCCTGCTCCGCATCCTGACCGGCCGGGGTGGCGCCCAGCATGAAATAAAACCCGGGGACCTGTTGCTGGAAATAGGAGAAATCCTCGGCACCGGTGATCAAATCAATTTCGATGACGTTGTCCACGCCGGCGATCGATCGCAAGGTCGGCAGCATTGCCGCAGTCAGCTCCGGGTCATTGACGGTCACCGGGTAACCATAATGAAACTCGACGGTGGCCGTGGTGCCGGCAGATTCGGCAATATTTTCCACGGTGGTCACCAGGCGGCGCTGGATATCCTTGCGCATCCCGGCATCGAACGCGCGGATCGTCCCCAGCATTTCCACATCGTCGGGAATGATGTTGTTGCGGATGCCGCCGTGGATACTGCCGATCGATATGACCGACGGCGCCAGCGTGACGTTGACCTGGCGGCTGGCGATGGTCTGGATACCGAGCACGATCTGCGAGGCGATGACGATCGGGTCGATGCTCGCCCAGGGTTTCGATGCATGCGCCTGGAGGCCCTGCACGTGAATCTTGAAGTTGTCATAGCTGGCCATCATCGGCCCGCTGCGATAGCCGATCACCCCCGCATTGAGTGCAGACCAGGTGTGCAGGCCGAACACCGCATCCACCGGGTAACGCTCGAACAGACCCTCGTCCAGCATCAGCCGCGCGCCGCCTTTCTCGCCCTCCGGCGGGCCTTCCTCCGCCGGTTGAAAGATCAGCAGCACCGAGCCAGGCAATTGACTGCGCATACCGGTCAGAACCTGGGCGGCCGCCAGCAAAATCGAGATATGGGTATCGTGACCGCAGGCGTGCATGATGCCGGTTTGCTGGTCGTTGAATGTCGTTGTCACGAGCGAAGCAAATGGCAGACCGGCAGGCTCGGTTACCGGCAGCGCATCGATATCGGCGCGTAATGCCACCAGCGGATGCAGGCTCTTGCCACGGATCAAGGCCACGACACCGGTATGCGCGACGCCCGTTTCCACCTCCAGACCCAGCGCCCGCAGATGAGCCGCAATGGTTGCAGAAGTCTTGAATTCCCGGTTGCTCAGTTCCGGGTTGGCATGAAAATAACGCCGCCAGTCGATCAGTTGCGCCTCGATATCCTGCGTCGCTGCCCTGGCCTGGGACAACAAATCGCTTCCCTGTGCGCTTGCCGCACCCCATAGCATGCAGCCGCTCAAAAATACGACCGTCAAAAACAAATTACTCTTTCCCATTGCAGGCATGGTTTTCCCTTGATGCATCAGAATGTAACGGCGCTCCGGTCAGAGGCTGCGCGCGCCGATCAGCAGCCAGTTTCCGCCATCGTCCCTGGCCAGGTCAATCTGGTAGTGATCGCTATCGGCGGTCAGCCCGAGACCTTCCATGCCGGCGCGCAGCCCCAGCCCGGCGGCCGTGACATCGACTTCGGCGAAGTCGTTCGCGGTAAATTTTATGTCATTGATCTTGACCAGCAGTTCCAGCGACTGGCGTGCCATCAGGTACAAGCGCACCTGGTTGATCAGCATGCGGCGGTCGCGACCGCTCCGGTCCTGGTATTCGTCGTGGACGAGGTCACGAATTGCGCCCATGTCGCGCGCCTCGGCCGCCAGCTCCGCTTGCAAAATCGTATCGCGAACCTGCTCCTCTGGGCTGCCCGGATCGGCGCATCCGGCCACCAAAACGAACAAGGCCAGCGCCAGCCGTTTCACTGGTGCCCCCAGTCGTCCGGCTTATCCGATGAAGGCGAAAGTCCCAGTTCTTCATCCTCGCGACTGACCCCGAGGCCGAGTACGGTTCGATTGGCATAAGCAAAATAGGCGGTCACCTGGTTGATCTCGAGTATCTCGCCATCGCTGCAGCCGGCATCGCGCAATACGGCGACCGCGGCCTCGCTGATCGCCCCGGGGTTGGCGGTGAGTTGCCGAGCGTAATTCAGCGCCGCTTTTTCCCTGGCATCGAACACATCGCCCCAGACATCGGAATCCAGCGCCTCGATGATCACATCGAAACTGGCCTCATTCTCAAGCAGCTTTCTCAGGCCTCTCTGGTGGTGTGCGACACAATACTCGCAGTTATTGAGCCGGCTGACATACACGCCGATCAGTTCGAGCAGGTATTTGGGAAGCTTGTTGCCACGGTGATGCAATACCGCCTTGTAGATGGCCATGTGGCCCTGCAATGAGTGCGGGCGCAGGCCCTGAACCTTGAGAATATTATCCACCTGTCCGTCCGGACCGGCGATCCTCTTGTAGACATCGCCCAGCTTCTCATCGGCGTCGGACGGTTCGATGGTCTTTATCCAGCTCATGCGTTTTTTCCGCCACCAATCACGCTCAGCGACCAGAACGCGATGAATGAGAAAAGCACACCGGGAACAATTTCATACAGATCGAAAATTCCTCCTGGCCCGCCCGATAACTGTTTCCAGACGATTACCGTCAACCCGCCGGTAACAATACCCGCCAGGGCGCCGAGATAGTTGCCGTGTTTCCAGTACAGCGAAAGAATAATCGTCGGACCGAAAGCTGCGCCAAATCCGGCCCAGGCATAGGCGACCAGTTCGAGTACCGTGGCGTCCGCGTTCAGCGCGAGTACCATTGCGACGATCGCAATACCGACGACGGCGAGACGGCCAACGCGCAACATGCTTGCCGGCGTAATCTTGGCCGGCTTGAGCAAGCCTTTGTAAAAATCTTCGGAAATTGCCGATGACGCCACCAGTAACTGCGAATCCGCCGTGCTCATAATCGCCGCGAGTATTCCCGCCAGGCAAATACCGGCGATGACCGGGTGCAACAACAAGCTGGTCAGCAGCATGAATACTTTTTCAGAATCCGGCCCCTGCAGCGGCGGATCGAGCAGCACGATGCCCTCGAGACCAATCATGGTACCCGCGGCCAGCGCCATGGTTACCCAGATCAATGCGATATGACGCGCACGCGGCACATGGTCCACAGACTTGATCGCCATGAACCGAGCCAGTATGTGGGGCTGCCCGAAGTAACCCAGCCCCCAGCCCAGCGCCGAAAGCACGGCAATGAAAGTCAGCGGGGAACCGTCGGCTGCGGTAAACGGGATCAGCAAGTGCAGGTTTTGCTCTACCATGCTGATCGTCAAACCGGTGAAACCGCCACTGGCGCCCAGACCCAGTACAGCCACGATAATCAGCGCCACGAACATCAGCATGCCCTGGAAAAAATCGGTCCAGCTCACCGCGAGGAAGCCGCCGATAAAAGTGTATGTCACGACTGCGACTGTGCCGACGATCACCGCCAACTGATAAGGCATGCCAAAAACGGTTGCGAACAACTTGCCGCCCGCGACCAGCCCCGCGCTGGTGTAAAAAACGAAAAAGATCAGGATGAACGAGGCGGAAACGATGCGCAGTACGCCGCTGCGGTCATTGAATCGGCGCTCAAAATAATCCGGCAGGGTCAGCGAATCGCCATATTGTTCGGTCGCCGTACGCAGCGGCGCAGCCACGATCCGCCAGTTGAGATAAGTTCCGGCCAACAGACCGATCATCAACCAGCCCGCTTCAAAACCCGCCAGGTACGCATAACCCGGGAGCCCCAGCAAAAGCCAGCCGCTCATATCAGACGCCTGCGCACTAAGCGCTGCGACTCCGCTACCCAGGCTGCGTCCACCCAGAATATAATCGGACAGGTTTTTGGTCCGTCGCCAGGCGACAAAGCCAATCACAAGAACGACGATAAGGTACGCGAGAAACGTCAGTATGATGGTGCTGTTGGCCTGGATCATTCAGTGTCTCACTGGTGCCTGGGACGCTAACCTTCTCACAGACTATAGGTCCGTTAACAGCGGGAAACAGGAAAAACCGCCAGATGACACAGCACAATAATCCGCAAGCCGAGCAAATGGGCGACGAATCCATGGTGCGCAACCTCGCGGCGCAGGCGATCGCGATCTGGCCGCAGGAAGAACCGCTGTTCGAGCGCTATCGCCTGTCCGCCGATTGCAGGATTCTCGATGTCGGTTGCGGAACCGGCGAAATCAGCTCCCGCCTGGCCAGGCTTTATCCGCAAAGTACAGTCATCGCCGTCGACCTGCTGGAGGATTTGCTGGAGATCGCGCGCGATCGCTACCGGGACCTGGCGCCCCGGCTGGAATTCAGGCAGCAGGACGCCTTCAAACTGGAATTCGAGGCGCATGGTTTCGACCTGGTGGTCTGCCGGCACATGCTGCAGGCGGTGCCGCGGCCGATTGCGGTACTGGCGCAACTCAAGCGACAGCTCAAGCCCGGCGGCTGGTTGCACATGATCAACGAAGACTATGGCATGCTGCATATGCAGCATGGGAAAATGAATCCGGACCGCCTGTGGCACGCCGGCGTCATCACGCTGCTCGAAAATACCGGCACCGATGGCCGTGTCGGCCGCAACAGTTTCACGATGCTGCACCGGCTCGGGATGCAGGATATCCACATCGACTATATCGTTCTCGATACGCTGCGTGTCGAACGCGAAACATTTGCCCGGATCATGCAAGCCTGGCAGGACGGTTTTACAAAAACGATCGCCGAAAACACGGCCTTGAGCGAGCAGGAGATCACGGACACCTTCAGACAGATCGTCGCGGATATCCTCAACCCCGAGCGCTACGCCGTCTGGCATGTCCCGGTAATCAGCGCCCGGGCACCATAGAAGAAACCGGACCGCCCGCCGCTTATTTTTGCGCCCCTATCCAGCGGCGGTTTTTCGCATCGAGTACCGCCATCGGCAATGCGCCATCGGTCAGTATCTGCGCATGCCAGGCCTTGATATCGAAATTCTCGCCCAGCGCCTGCTCCGCTTCCGCGCGCATCCTCGTCAGGTTGATCTGACCCACTTTGTAGGCCAGCGCCTGGCCTGGAGTCGCGATATAACGCTCAGCCTCGGAGATGATATCCGTCTCGGCCAGCGACGAGTTGTTGCGCATGTACTGGATCACTTGCTCGCGGGACCAGCCCTTCGAATGCAGGCCGGTATCGACCACCAGGCGCATGGCCCTGAGCTGTTCGTCATTGAGTCGCCCGTAATACTGGTAGGGATCGGTGAACACGCCCAGTTCCTTGCCGATCGACTCCGCGTACAACGCCCAGCCTTCTGCGAACGCGGTATAGCCGCCAAAGCGCCTGAACCGCGGCAGACCGGTGACTTCCTGTTGGATGGATATCTGGAAATGATGCCCGGGCGACGCTTCGTGTATCGACAGGGTTTCAACACCATAAGTCGGCTGAGCTTTGAGGTTGAAAGTGTTGACGTAAAAAATCCCCGGTCTGGACCCATCGGGCGATGGTGACTGGTACATGGCGCCAGCGGATGACCGGGCCCTGAATTCCTCGATTTGGCGAATCTCATAATCCGCTTTCGGGAACACCGAGAACAGGGATGGCAGGCGCTCGTCGATTCTCAACCGGGCCGCCTCATACGCAGCCAGCACCTCTTCCGAAGATCCAAAGAAGAACTGCGGATCGGTTTTCAGGAATTCAAAAAACTCGGCAAGCGTGCCGTCGAAACCGACCTCCCGCGCCACCTCCTCCATCTCGCCCCGGATCCTGGCGACCTCCGCCAGGCCGAGTTCATGGATCTCGTCGGGACTCATCTTGGTCGTCGTGCTGTCCTCCACCCGAAAGGCATACCACGCCTCGCCATCGGGCAGCGCATCCCAGCCTACCGTCGTGCGCGTCGC
Organism: Pseudomonadota bacterium; assembly: GCA_022560735.1. Lineage (GTDB taxonomy): Bacteria > Pseudomonadota > Gammaproteobacteria > Steroidobacterales > MnTg04 > MnTg04. Next base: position 4,459 of record JADFSO010000043.1, on the reverse strand, counting down.
CGGCAGGTATTCCTGCTCGATAAACTCGGCTACTCGAAGATACGCAGGAACCAGGCGATTTTCGATCATATCCGTGTATGCGGTAGTCAGCCTTGCGCGGTCCTCAGCGGAAAAATCCGCTGGCATATTGCTAACCGGCCCGTAGAAAATGCTCGTCGCTGCATCGTCGACGACGTGGGCCCGAAGCTGCGGCACGACTTTTTCCATGACCACCCGCGGCTGGACGACGCCGCGCTCCATGCCGATACGCATGTTGATGATTGCCTGGTCCAGGTATTCGATAAAGTCGTCGGCCCGGCTCAGAAAATTCTCGTAGTCGCTAACGGTCGCGAATGGCTGCACACTCTGACCGGAGCCCATGACGGCGAAGAAATTCGCCAGGCTGAACGTCTGGTTCAACGGCAGCAATTCCCCGGGGAACCTCTCGCCGGCGATCGAAGTTTCACGATCCAGCCGGAAGATTTCATAGCTCAGCAGATCCTGCCTGTTCAAATCGCCGTTATCGATCGCCAGCAAGGCACCCAGATATTTTCTCTCCAGGGCTCTCGATTTTTCACGGTATTCGGGAGAAAGGCTATTGGCCAGGCGATCGTTATACCGATTGTCGCCAATAAAAGTCGCATAAAGCGGGTTGAGTTCGAGTATCTCTTCAAAATAAGCTTCAAACAGTTCATCGAGTAACGCGGCGTTATCGACCGGACCGGCCTCACCGGTTGCCGATGTCGCCGCCGCCGAACGATCGTTTTCCTGCGTACAGCCAAAAAGCGCCAGTGCGGCGACCAGAATCATTTTTTTCACTGCTTTCTCCTTGGGGTTTTCAATTCCATTTAGCTCTGATGTTTTGGGACTGGCGTGGGTTGCCCGGGTTCCCATTCACTGTGCAATGTTATTGGCCGGTTTCGAAATCATCCAGAAACGCCAGTTGAGCAGCACGGCACAGACACTGAGGCCAATGATCAGCCCGGTCCAGATTCCCGTCAAACCAAAATCCAGGACCACGCCGAGATACCAGGCGAGCGGAAAGCCGACCACCCAGTACGCGAAAACATTGATGATGCCCGGAATTCGCGTGTCCCTGAAACCGCGAAGCGCACCCGCCGCACCCACTTGCAAACCATCGGAAACCTGGAATATGGCGGCCAGAAACAGCAGGCCTACGGCGACCTGGCCAACCTCGATATCGGTCGTATACAGACCGATGATCTGCTCGCGAAAGGTCAGCATGAGGATTGCGGATATCAGCATGATGGCTCCACAAAGGCCGATACCGACAAAACCGATAAACCGCGCCGCCGATCGGTCGCCCCTGCCGTTCGCATGGCCGGCATGAATCGTGGTTGCCGAATGCATGGCCAGCGGCACCATGAACATCGTCGCCGCGACATTGATCGCGATCTGGTGGCTGGCCATCATGACCGCGCTCATGGTCCCGACCAGCAACGCCGCGCCATGAAACATGCCGGCTTCGGCGAGCACGCTGACTGCGATCGGCCCACCCAGCCCGAGTATCTCCTTGAGCCGCGCCCAGTCGGGCCATTCGAAACGCCTGAACAGTTCGAATGGCCGATAGCGCGGCTGGATTTTCATATAGAACAGCAGGCTAAAAAACATGACCCACATGGTGATCGCGCTGGCCCAGCCGCAGCCGACCGCGCCCAGGGCCGGCAGCCCGAATTTGCCGTACATCAGGACATAATTGCCGATGATATTGACCACCAGTCCCAACGCGGCGATATACATGATCGGTCGCGTCCAGGCGACGCCTTCGCTGGTAAATCTCATCGCCAGGTAAGCCGAGATTGCCGGCGCGCCCCAGACGATCGCCTTGAGATAATCGACACTCAATGGAATAACCGCGGGGTCGATACCGATGAAAAGGAAAAATGACTCCGCCTGTATCACGATCAGTACGATGATTACCGCGAGCGCCTGGCTCAGCCATATCCCCTGGCGAAAATAGACGCCCACCCGGCGATTTTTACCTGCGCCAAAACAGACCGCGGTCATCGGGCTCATCGCCATCAACAGACCCAGGCTGAGCAGAAACGCCATGAACCAGACGCTGGAACCGATAGCGACCGCGGCCAGGTCGGCCATGCCAAACCGACCCGCCATAATGGTATCGGCCAGGTTCATCCCGGCGATCGCCAGGTTGTTCGCCACCAACGGGCCGCCATAGCGCAACAAGGTGCGCAGCTCGGGCAACAATCGGTGTGTTCCTGTTGTCATATAGGTAACCGGCCACTGATTCTGGCAGACTGAGCAAGGCCGGAGACTCTAGCAGTCTGCATTACCGATATCGATATTACCGCCGGTTTTGCTGCGGCGCGATTGTGCGGTATGTTCTGTCTTTTGAGATGGTCCGCCGGGCCACCGTCAACCCTAAAGAAGCAGGTGTTTAATTTATGAACAGCAACGAAGTTCGCCGCGTCGCCGTTATCGGCGGGTCACGCATTCCGTTCGCGAGAGCCTATACCAGCTACCGCGACCAGACCACCCAGGACCTGATGGTTGCATCGCTAAAGGGCCTGGTGGAAAAGTACCGCCTGCAAGGCGAAACGCTCGGCGATGTATCGTTGGGGGCCGTAACCAAACACACCTCCGACTGGAACCTGGCCCGCGAGTCGGTACTCGGCAGCGGCCTCGATCCGCATACCCCGGCATTCGACATCCAGCGTGCCTGCGGCACCAGCCTTGAAGCCGCGATCCTGATCGGCCTCAAAATAGCCAATGGCATGATCGATTCCGGTATCGGCGCGGGCGTCGACAGTGTCAGCGACGCGCCAATCGTGTATCCGCGCAGCTATCAGAAAATACTGGTGGCGAGCATGACCGGCCGCAGCCTCGGTCAGAAACTCAAACCGTGGCTGGGATTGCGGCCCCGCCATTTCAAGCCTTTGGCCCCGGGCGTTACCGAGCCGCGCACGGGTTTGTCCATGGGCGAAAGCTGCGAATTGATGGCCAGGGAGTGGCAGGTCAGCCGCGAGGACCAGGACAAGCTGGCGCTGGAGAGCCATCTGAAGGCCGCGGCCGCGATGGCGGACGGCTGGTACGACGATCAACTGACCGAACACTGCGGTCTCAAGGCCGACAACAATGTACGCGCGAATTCCAGCATGGAGTCGCTGGCAAAACTGAAGCCGGTGTTCGATCGCAGCGAGACCGGCACCATGACCGCCGGCAACAGCACGCCGCTGACCGATGGCTCGTCCGCGGTATTGCTGGCGTCGGAAGACTGGGCCCGCGAACGCGGCCTGCCTGTGCAAGCCTATCTGAGCTTTGGCAAAGCCGCGGCCGTCGATTTCGTCGGTGGCGAGGGACTGCTGATGGCGCCGACCCGGGCGGTGTCGGAAATGCTGCTCCAGGCCGGGCTGCAGTTGCAGGATTTCGATTTCTACGAAATACACGAAGCATTCGCCGCCCAGGCCCTGTGTACACTCAAGGCCTGGGAATCAGAGGAATTCTGCCGGGAAAAACTGGGCCGGGACACGGCGCTGGGCAGCATCGACCGGGACAAGATGAACGTCAAGGGCGGCAGCGTGGCCATCGGCCACCCGTTTGGGGCGACCGGCGGCCGGGTGTTGATGACGATGGCCGAATTGCTGGCTGAAAAAGGGTCCGGGCGCGGGCTGATCTCTATCTGCACCGGTGGCGGCATGGGCGTTACCGCGATCCTGGAGCGCTAGCGGGCCATCGCGGCGGCAGGGGCCTATATCGGGCCTGAAGGCCCTCCTACGGGATTTCGATAGCTTGCAAATAGCCCGGTGTTTATTTGAGCCCGCTTGCACGAGTCTGCTTGAGCCGACATTATAAGGCGCTACGCAGAGACATACGCTGCACCGCAATAATGCGGCCATAACAAGAAAGGTAGCCACCCGATGGATCAATTCAACCAGGTACTCGCTGCTATCAACAGTATCGTCTGGCACAACTACGTGCTGTTTTTCGTGCTTTTTACCGGCATCGTTTTTACCATTCGGACCCGGTTCAGCCAGTACATCGCCCTGACCCATGGTTTCCATGTCCTGCGGGGGCGTTACGACGATCCGGACGATCCGGGCGCGATCAACCATTTTCAGGCGCTGTCCGCGGCCTTGTCGGCGACCGTCGGCCTGGGCAACATCGGTGGCGTCGCGCTCGCCATCGCTCTCGGCGGGCCGGGTGCGGTCTTCTGGATGTGGGTGGTCGGGTTCTTCGGGATGTCGATCAAGCTGACCGAGGTCACCTTGTCGATGCTCTACCGGAACACCGACGATCCTGACAATCCGCATGGCGGGCCGATGTGGGTCGCGGCGAAAGGCCTGGCAAAAATGAACCCCCGCCTGACCGGGCTTGGCAAAGTTATTGGCACGGTTTTTTGCATCACCTTGCTGGTCTCGGCAGTTACCGGCGGCAACATGTTCCAGGCCTGGAACGTCGGCGAAATTACCCAGGCCTATTTCGGCATTCCCAGTTGGAT
>JADFSO010000004.1 GCA_022560735.1 Pseudomonadota bacterium | reverse complement strand
TTTCTCAAAACACCGGATATGCTTCGGGTTGCTCGTGAATAGCTGGGAAGCAAGATTTCCACGGGAAACTCGCTTTCTCCGAGAAGCCATGGATGACTCCCCGAAGGACGCAAAGATCGCCAAGCTGCGGATATCGCATCGACCGAACAGGTCGCAGGAGGCACCATGAATACTTTACGTTTATCAACTCTTTCACTGAGCTTAGTTGTAGCTGTTTTGACGCTCGGCTACGCAAATCCCTCTTTCGCGGCACCAAAAAAATGTGACGGCGCCCTTCCCGGAACTCCGGGCTGCGGTGGCGGTAACAACACCACCGGAATCGAGTATACCGTCGAGCTAATGGGCAGGGTGTTCGACTTCGACTCCCCCGTGGATGTCACTCCGAACGCGAAGGAAAACGCTCTATTCCCGAATCCTGTCTCGGCACTCACATTCTCACGTCCCGGCGAGTTTGCTTGCAACTCGGACAGTACAAATCCCACAGACAAAGCCGTGTGCGCTTGGGATGCGGTATTCGCCTCTTGCGAGAACTTTTTTGGGCCCCACCCGATTCTATATAGGGCCGACCCCGATCGTGGTCTCCGGATTCACGGTCCCGGCTGGCAACTGGAGGATCAATAGGGACGGAGGCGTCCGTCTCGTAATGTTCGACATCCCGTTCGACGTCCAAGGAAACTCCACCAACCTAGAAGGCGCCGACTTCACGGTCACGCTGCAATTGATCGGTAACGATCTCTTCGACGACCCGAACGCCGTGTGGCTCCCCGACTCGAACTCGGACGAAGCGAAGGAATACCCCATGATCAGCTCTTGGATCACCGGGGGAACAGTGAAGGGAGTACATCCAAGGAAAAGTTGCGTGTCTAAAGGTGGTACCGAAATAATGGATTTGGATCCAGATCCGGATCCGGATCCGAATCAGGATCAGGCTGTTCACATGCTCAAGATCAAGGCGACGCAAACTTAAACAACTCTAAGTAGGCTGGGCTGCGGATATCGCATCGACCGAACAGGTCGCAGGAGGCACCATGAATACTTTACGTTTATCAACTCTTTCACTGAGCTTAGCTATAGCTGTTATGACGCTCGGCTACGCGAATCCTTCTTTCGCGGACAAGCCCGACATTAACGACTGTGAGGAACCGGCAGCGGGACACTGCCACGACGATGACGGCAACGGCGAGACATCGGCCGTGTATACAGCTAAACTAACCATGGGCGGCTTTATATTCCGCGACATGAACGACAACAGCGCCATCGCCGTGACGGTCACTCCCAACAAGAGAGGAAATTCTTACCATAGTAAAGTTGCCCTCGATATGTCTCGCCCCCCCGATATCCCCCCTGATGACCCAACTGATGATCAAATGGCGTGGGACATCGTGTTCGGCTCGTGTGCTAACTTGTTAACGACTAACCCGCCTCTAGGCGTTGCTGTAGCCGATAACTGGACGATCGACAATTCGGGTGGCAATAAGGCCGGCACTGTGGGCAGCGATATCCGGATCAGATTTAAGGACGTAGAGGCTGAAGGGTCTGATGTGGATATCAATTTTGATCTGATTGGCGTACTCGACGATCCATTCCTTCCGGTAGGTAACGATACAAGTTCTTTCACCCTAACGCAGTTTGTGATTTTTGGGGACAAAAAGAGAGGCGAGAGTTGTCGTTCAGGCGTTCAGTACCTGAAAGTGGAGGACATGCAAGTTTATAGCGTCCTCGAAATAACACGAACTCAGTGAGTTGCAGACGCTGAAAGTGGCCGCGCATATTAATAGCTTGTGGCAGGCTCAAAAAGCATAGAACCAGGCTAATTGGTGCCCGGGGCCGGAATCGAACCGGCAAGGAGATGTATCTCCGAGGGATTTTAAGTCCCTTGCGTCTACCAATTTCGCCACCCGGGCGGTGTGGGGCATGGATATCGCTGAGTCCCGGTCATTATAGCCATCGGCATGACGCAAAAGCGTCAATGGATGGAGGCTAGGGACGGAATCGAACCGACGTACACGGCTTTGCAGGCCGCTGCATAACCACTCTGCCACCTAGCCAGTGAGTCTCAGCGGGGCGCAAATTTACCACAATCGGCCGGATTTGTATGGCTTTCAGCAGAAATTGGCGGGCCGGGGTAAATCTCGTTAGCCATAAAAAAGGGCGGTCGTGACCACGACCGCCCTCCTCTGGTCATTCGTCGTGGGGCAGGGGTAGATCGTCGTCCAGCCAGGGATCGACGGCGATGGCATCCACCAGCCTGCCGGTGTTTCTGTCCAGCACGATCGCGAAATCGCCGTTCTTGCCGATCATCGGCGCAAACACCAGGTCATCTATGCTCCCGCCGTGGTCGGCGACTATTTTGTCCACCAGGTCTTCCACGGACTCGCGTTTCTCTCTTAGCTCCCGTAGCGTTTTCGCTCTGGCAAGAACAATCTCCAGATTCTCCGGGTACGGGACCCAGTATTTCGGCCGGCGATCCAGATCCGGTTTGTTCTCGAACACGACTTCCGTCATCAGTTGTTGCTTTTCCTGCGGGTCCTCGGGCATCTTTGCCAGCACCATGAGCGGGCCGATACCTGGTTTTTCCATCAGTGACTGGTCGGTAATTTCTGAGAAATCGACGTCTTTTTCGGCCAGCAAAGTGAACCGGTCAACGGCGTAAACCATGAAATACGGGCGTTCTTCGTAGATCGCATTAACGCCATAGACCAGTGCCGCAAGCTGGATCATGACGATAACCGACAGGTCGAATACGAGGGACTTCTTCTTCGGCTTGTAAACGATGAAAGTCAGCAGCGGCCCGAGCACCAGGTCGACGCCGATCAGGATCAGCACGATACCCCCGGCCCCGCGGATCTCGAAATACGGATAGGGGTACCAGGCAAAAAAGATGATCAGAAAGATACTGCCGACCACAACGCTGCTCAGCGCGAGATGGATCAACGATGCCTTCAGTTTGGCCATAAACGATCGCCTCGAAGAAAAAAATGAGATTCATGCTTTTCGGACCGGCGGATTATGAATTATCAGCAGTCGGATTGCCAAGACGATGCACCACCATCATGTGCCACAACGCAAAACGACAGGTATACTCGCCGGAGCGCCAGTCCGGCCGTCAGACCATACCCCGAGGAATATTATGAAAATCAAGTCGCGTTATCTCTTTGTCATCCTGATCCTGGCTACCCTGGGCGCCTGCGAGCCTGCCGGCGATAAAAAGGATGTTGCGGGTCTGGCCGAAGCAGCTGGTCAGCAATTGCCGTGGTCCGCTTTTCGCGAGCGGTTTATCGAGGAGTATTTCGCACACAACCCCACTGCCGCGGTTGGCGCCGGACGGCACGAATACGACGGTCAGTTGCATGAATACGGCCCGGCCGCGGTTGCCGCCGAGATCGCCTGGCTCAAAGAACGCAGAGCGCAAACGGAGGCTTATGCGGATGACGTGCTGACAAGCCGCGAAGAGTTCGAGCGCTCTTACCTCATGGCGACTGCCGACAAGCAATTATTCTTTCTCGAGCATTCCGGGTTCCTGCAATCCAACGTCGTGCTTTACGCTTTCGCTATCGATCCAAGCATTTATCTTTCACTCGAATATGCGCCGCTCCCCCAGCGGATGGCCGCCTTTACCCGGCATGCAGGGTCTATCCCCGCGTATCTTGCCCAGATGCGCAGCAACCTCGTTACACCGCTGGCCAGACCGCATATCGAAGTTTCCCGATCCATCCTGGACGGTTACGCGACATTTTTTGCCAACAATGTTCCGCAGATTTTCTCGGCCGTTGACGACGCGAGTCTGCAGGCCCGTTTCTCAGCCGCCAATGCGGGCGCGATCGAAGCGCTGAACGAAACGACCGCCTGGCTCGCCAGCGAACTGGAAACCGCCAGCGATAATTTCGCCCTGGGGGAGGAAAAATTCCTCACGATGTTGCGGATGAAGGAGGGCGTCGATATCGGCATTGCGGAATTGAAAGCGGCCGGAGAAGCCGATCTCGAGCGTAATCTTGCGGCGCTGGCAGAAGCCTGCGAGGTCTTTGCACCCGGTCTGTCCATTCATGAGTGTGCGGCCAAAAATGACCGGGTCAAGATGGCTGGCGGCCCGGTCGAGGGCGCGCGCAGGCAATTGGCCGACTTGAAGCAGTTCCTGATCGCAAAGGACCTGGTTACGATTCCGGGCACTGAAGAAGCGCTGGTGAAGGAAGCCCCGCCCTACAACCGCTGGAATTTCGCGTATATCAATATACCGGGGCCATTCGAGGAAGGCCTGCCATCGACCTACTTTATCGCCCCACCCGACCCGAGCTGGTCGGAAGAGGATCAACTCGCCTATATCCCGGGCGCAAAGAAATTGCTGTATGTCTCGGTGCACGAAGTCTGGCCGGGACATTTTTTGAATTTCCTGCATGCCAACCGATCCGAATCCGCATTCGGCAGAACCTTCTTTACCTATTCCTATACCGAAGGCTGGGCGCATTACACCGAAGAAATGATGTTCGATGCCGGTCTGGATGGACAATCGCCGGAATCGCATATCGGCCAGCTATCGAATGCCTTGTTGCGCAACGTGCGTTTCCTGTCCGCCATCGGCCTGCATACCGAGGGCATGACGGTTGAAGAATCGAGGCAAATGTTTATCGACAAGGGTGTGCAGGATTTTGGCAACGCCAGCCAGCAGGCGTTCCGCGGGACATTCGACCCGGGCTACCTCAATTACACGCTGGGCAAATTGATGATCAAAAAGCTCCGGGACGACTGGACTGCGAGCCGTGGCGGACGCGCCGCGTGGAAGGAGTTCCACGATGCTTTTCTTTCCTATGGCGCACCACCCATACCCTTGGTGCGAGCGGATATGCTCGCTGGCGACGAATCGGCCGATGCGGCGTTGTTGCCATACTGATCCGGGCCACAACCATGCGCCGTTTTTTTGTCCTGCTGTCGTGCCTGGGTCTGTGGACTATGGCAACGGCCGACAGTATCGAAGCGGACAGCAATCTGAATCCTGGGCTGCAGAATCTTGCACAGGAATTTTTTAGCTGGCGGGCGATTCAGCAACCAGCCACCGGGGACGATATCCCGCGGGTTGAAAGACCGGATGGCTGGGTGCCCGATTGGTCACCCGCCGCATTGACTCGCTACCGTACCGGCTACCGGGATTTCCTTGCCCGGTTGGACGAACTCGATCATGCAGACTGGAGCAAGGCGGACCGGGTGGACGCCAGGCTGTTGCGCGCCGCCATCCAGCGGGTGCGCTGGGAACTCGATGTGCTCAGATCGCCGCAGCGAAACCCGTTGTTTTATATCGATCAGACACTGGGCAGCGTTTTTGAGCTGTTGATTCTTTCCTCCCCGATCACCCCTGAACGGGCAGAAAATATTGTACTGCGTCTCGAGGCGTTTCCCGATTTGACCCAGGCGGCATATACGAATCTGGATCAGGCGGTGCGGCCCTTTTCGCGCGCCGCGATTGCGGTGCTGATCGACATCGATGAACGTCTCAGGAAAATGCGCATAGCCCTGCAGCTGCATTTCCCCGAAGCATTGAGAGAGCGCCTGCAACGGGCGACAAAGAAAGCTGCCGCAGCTTTGCAAGGATATGCGCACTGGCTGGAAGCCGCCGATCCGATCATGACTGACGAATTCAGCCTGGGGACAGACGCCTATTCTTTCTTCCTGGCCAATGTGGCTTTGATCCCGCATACGCCCGGGGAACTGCTTGCCCAGGGCAGACTCGCGTGGGAACGTGCGGTGACCTTCGACACGCTGGAAAAAAATCGCAACGCAAGCCTGCCGCCATTGACAATTTTTGCCGATATCCAGGCGCAAATCGATACCTCGAGGCGTATGGAAGGACGGGTTCGCCAGTTTCTCGAAGCACAAGATTTGATGACGGTGCCCGCCTGGCTCAAACACTACCTGAATCGCCCGCTGCCAGATTACCTCGCCCCATTGGCGTTTATGGGCGTGACTGACGACCTGACCTCCGAAACCCGGCTGGATGAGCACGCGATCAGCTATATTTCCGCTCCCTCGCCGGACCTGGCCTATTTCCACCTGGCATCGGCGCAGGACCCGCGCCCGCTGATCGTCCATGAAGGCATCCCGGGTCATTATTTTCAACTGGCGCAGTCGTGGAAGCATCCTGACCCGGTGCGCAGGCGCTATATCGATTCAGGGGCCAACGAAGGCATCGGCTTTTATGTCGAGGAAATGTTGTTGCAGGCGGGGTTGTTCGATGACAGTCCAAAAACCCGGGAAATCATCTACAGCTTTATGCGCTTGCGGGCGCTGCGGGTAGAGGTGGATATTCGCCTGGCGACCGGTGATTTCACGATCGGGCAAGCCGGCGCCTACCTGGCTCGGACCGTGCCGATGGATCTTGAAACGGCGACCCGGGAAGCTGTCTTTTTTGCTTTCAACCCGGGACAGGCGATCAGTTACCAGATCGGCGCGCTGCAAATCAACCGGTTTCTCAGCGATGCCAGGCTGGATCTCAAGGACGATTTCAGCCTCCGGCATTTCCATGATTGCCTGATGCTAAACGGCAATGTACCGATTGCGCTGCAGCGCTGGGAATATCTTGATCGGGCCGATGAAATAGAGCGCCTCGACGAGATGGCTGAAAAAATAAATTCGCTCATGGGCCAATAAAAAACGCCGGCACAAAAGCCGGCGCTTTTATACTCGGCCAATAAAATCTAATGGCCCATGGGATGATTCCACTCGGGCAGCAACACCATGCAATTCGGGTTGAACCCGTTTTCGATGAAGGTGTTGATCGTGTCCACGACGGTCAGGCTTTGCATGTCGATCACCGAAATCGATCCTTCGCTCATGCCGGGAAGATTGATAAAGGAATTTTGCACCCAGGCATAACGGCCATCCTTTGCGAAAGCGACATGATGCGCACCCTCGCCCACATCCAGTGTCTTGACCAGGCTGACTTCCGTGCGGTCTTCGGACAGATCGAAAATATGAAATTTACCCGGCTTGGCCGTCGTCACGTACAGGCGCGCGCCGTTGTCTGAAAAATAAATTTCCAGCGGCACAGCCGCTTTTTCGACGGCAAAATCGTATGCCTTCCTGGCATCGAACTCGCCGGTTTTTTTATTCCATGTCGCACTCCACAAGGTGCCGCCGTTCATATTGGTCACATAGGCGACTGGAGGGTCGGATTGTGGAACGAAAACGACCTCAACCGGCGCTTCGTTGGCCGGAGAAGCCTGGTCGGAAACTCTGAAGCTGCCGAGGCTCTTGCCGGTGCTGCCCTCGATGACGCCGATCGACTCGCCGGGGTCGCCGAAATCGGTCGCCCTGACCGTGCTGGTGACCAGGATGCGATCTATGCCTTCGTGAATGGCGATACCGTGTGGATAAAGGACCGGCGACTCGATCGTTCGTGTATAGCTGTCGTTGACCGCATCACCCATGACAATGACGCTCGATCCCATGCAGCTTAAGTACCAGGTCTTGTTATCCGCGGAAAAAACAACATCCTCGCCAACCGTGCAATCGGGCACATCGATAACCTTCACCCGATATGGGTGCCGGGTCATGTCGATGACGCGAAGTTCCGGTTTACCCAATGCTGTCAAATAGATTTTTGTCGCATCACGATTATAAAAAATATGATGCGCCACCAAATCCGGCGGCAACGGGATTTCCATCAGGATTTCACCATAGGCAGCGGAATTCGGATCGACATCCATGATCGCGATGCCTTCTTCGCGCTCCTGCGTGCCAAACGGCAGCTTGAGGTCCTTCAGCGATTCATTCGGTTTGGACTCGTAATTCAGCATTGCCAGGATCTCGGCATCGCCTGCAATGGGTAGCCACAAAGCAAGCGCCATCGCAAAAATCATTATTTTTTTCATTTTACAAACCTCCCCATATAGCGGTCTCTACCTTGGTCTCACGGTATGAGTGTAGACTATACCCGTTAATCTGCGATCGAGCCTGTTGCTATGCCTGGTCCCAATCCACTGCTTTTTGTTTTTTATGTTTCGATGATGGTCATCGCAACTACCCATGCCAACGATAATCTCGATGATCCGGATGTTAACCGAACTACAGTCGAGATCACAATCGAACATCGGAAAATCAAAGGCGATAAGAATGTCTTCCGCGTGTATCAGGGCGAGCATATCGAACTGCTTGTTGTTTCCGATGAAACGGTTAGCCTGCACATTCACGGTTATGACATCGAATTCAAGGTGGACCCGGAGGAACCGGCCAGCGTGCCATTCACTGCCTACGCAACCGGCCGCTTCCCGGTGAGCAGCCATGGTTGGGGTGACCAGCACGAACACGGTCACCAGACGCTTTTTTATCTTGAGGTCTATCCGCAATAGCTCGCGGGTGAGCAGCCTGACCGGATAGCGTCCGTGACCATCAAGACCGCATTGTTCGCGTTGCTTGCGACGACCATCCCCTCGGTCGGTCTGGCGCATGGTTTTGCGCAACGTTATGACTTGCCCGTGCCGTTGGCGTTGTACCTGGGCGGCGCGGCGGCGGCCGTGGCGCTGTCTTTTGTCGTCATCGCTTTTTTTCTCAGGCACGAACACGGCGCGAACGGGTACTGGAGAGCAAATCTTTTACGGAGTTTGCCGCTGCGGCTGCTGGCGCACCCTGTGCTGACCGGTTTGCTGAGGCTGCTGACAGTCTTGGTGCTGCTGTTGGTCGTCATAGCCGGGTTGTTCGGCAACACCAATCCATTCGAGAATTTTGCGCCGACGACTGTCTGGGTAATCTGGTGGGTTGGGCTGGCGTATGTTTCGGGGCTCGCGGGCGACCTGTGGGCGCTGATCAACCCGTGGAATACTGTTTATCGATCGCTGGAATGGCTCGCCCGGAAACTTAGGCCAGCCAAGCCGACTTGCCTCGGAATCCGCTACCCGAAATGCATGGGTGATTGGCCCGCCGTGATTATTTTCCTCGGATTTGTCTGGGCGGAACTGGTCTGGCTGTCGAGCGATTCGCCGCGCAGCCTGGCCTGGGCGGTTTGCGCGTACAGCGTGACCACCTGGGCAGGCATGTTGCTGTTCGGTCGCCACGTCTGGCTGCGGCATGGCGAGGCGTTTACCCTGGTGTTCGGGTTTCTCGCGCGTTTCGCACCCACCGAATACCGGAGCAAAAATACCAGCCCTTGCATTGCCTGCACTGAATCGAGCAGCGCGAATACGCACTACTCGCGCACAAATTGTCTCGAGTGTTTTGAAAACGCCGCAGCGGAAAATCGGCAATTCAATATCCGGCCCTGGGCTGTGGGTCTGTTGCCGGAACACCCCATCCGCCGCTCGCAAATGGTGCTGGTTTTGATCATGTTGTCCAGCGTGACTTTTGATGGCTTGCTGGCAACGCCATTGTGGGCTTCGGTGGCCGAGTGGATGTTGTACTCGGATGCGTTGCGCCCGGCGATTCTGCTGTTACAGGGTCCGACCGGTAACGCCATCGCTGCGATTTCAACGATCGCACTGGTGGTTTTTCTGGGTGGTTTCCAGGTGCTGTACGCCTTGTTCAGCGTGCTGATGCGCCGGGCTACACCCGCTGCGTTTCGTAGCCGAGCGTCGCTTGCCGATATGGCACGATGGTTTGTTCTCAGCCTCGTTCCAATCGCCCTCGCCTATCACCTGGCCCACTATCTTTCTTTCCTGATGATCGTCGGACAATACATGATTCCACTGATCTCGGACCCGTTGGGATTGGGCTGGGATATTTTTGGCACGAGTCTTTACGTCGTAAACCTGGCGGTGGTCAACGCACGATTTATCTGGATTACCACTGTCATCGCCATCGTGACCGGTCATATCGTCGCAGTTTATTTATCGCATGCAATGGCGTTGAGAATATTTCAGGACCGGCGGGCGGCATTGCTCAGCCAGGTACCGATGCTGTTTCTGATGGTCGGCTACACGATGCTAAGCCTGTGGATCATGGCGCAACCGGTCGTCGAAACCGGTTAGACGAAGGCATGCACGCTGGAAAAAAGAAAGCCCGGCCAAAGGCCGGGCTTTCCTGTCTGTCTGGAGCGGGTGAACGGAATTGAACCGTCGACCTAGACGTTGGCAACGTCTCGCTCTACCCCTGAGCTACACCCGCAGTCGCTTCCGGCTTCGAAGCGGCGTGCCATTTTAGCCGTTGCCCGTGGGCTGTCAAGCAGCGCTCACTCGCTGGTCAGCAGCGGCCAGGCGGCGCGCCAGTAGTCGAACATGGACCAAAGCGTCAGGCCCGCCGAGACTATGATCAATAACAGGCCGATAAAGTAGACGGGGAGGTTCCAGATGTCTTGCTCGTAGATCATGAAACTCAAGCCGGTCATTTGAAAAGCCGTCTTGGTCTTGCCCAGCCGTGACACCTTTACCTTGGAGCGCATCCCGGTTTCCGACAGCCATTCACGCAACGCGGATATCGTTAGCTCGCGACCGATGATCACGGCAGCAGCCAGTGCGACATACCAATGTGCGTCTGTCTGCACAATCAATACCAGCGCTGTCGCCACGATCAGCTTATCGGCGACGGGGTCGATAAATGCGCCAAAGCGGGAGTCCAGGCCCATTTTTCGGGCAAAATACCCGTCAGCCCAGTCAGTAATCGCCGCCGCCGCAAAAACAAAACAGGCCGCCGGTCTGGCCCAGTCGAACGGCAAATAAAATACCAGCACAAAAATCGGCAGCGCCCCGAGTCTTGAGAAGGTCATAATGTTGGGTAAGTGCCAAACCATATTTGTTGTATGCCTATGTGCCTACTGATCCCCGTGGAATACCAGGTATATTTTTTCAGCCAGGTTGCGGCTGATCCCTTTTACCCGGGCCAGGTCTTCGGTTCGAGCCTCTTTTACCCCCTGGAGCCCACCGAACTGGCGCAACAGTTCGCGTCGTCTTTTCGGCCCCAGACCGCGTATCGCCTCCAGCACCGACACCTTCCTCGACCTGGCGCGCCGCTGGCGGTGTCCGCTGATCGCAAAACGGTGAGCTTCGTCACGAATCTGCTGAATCAGGTGCAGTGCCGGGGAACTGGCTGGGAGTATAAATGGCTGCTTGCGGCCGGACAAGAACAGCTTTTCCCGGCCGGCACGACGCCCCGTCCCCTTGGCGATGGCCAACAACGGGATGTCTGCCAATTGTAACTCCTGCATCACTTCCCGTGCTGCGGAAAGCTGCCCTTTGCCGCCATCGATGATGACCATATCCGGAACCGGGAATTCACCTTTCTTGACTCGCAGATAACGCCGGGTCATCGCCTGGCGCATTGCCGCATAGTCGTCGCCGGGAGTAAGCCCTTTGATATTAAACCGCCGGTAAGCAGATTTCGCCGCGCCTTCCTGGTTGAAAACCACGCATGAAGCAACCGTAGCCTCACCCTGGGTGTGGCTGATATCGAAACATTCAAGCCTTTGCGGAACTTCGGCCAGGTCCAGTTGCTGCTTCATGGCTTCCAGTTGCGCCAGCATGGTTGCGTTGCCAGCCAGTCTCTGGCCGAGCGCATGCTCGGCATTGATCCTGGTCATCTCCAGCCAGCGGGCGCGTTGGCCACGGACCCGATGGCGAATGGAAACTTTTCTGCCGGCTCGTTTGCCCAGCGTTTCCGCGAGCAAATCCGCGTCATCGACCCGGCTGGAAATCAACACCTCAGCCGGCGCTTCGCGCGCCAGGTAATATTGGGCGAGGAACGCCGACATCACTTCACTGACGGTCGAGCCCGGCGCGGTTTTCGGGAAGTACGACTTGCTGCCGAGGCTGCGCCCGGAACGGACGAACATGACACTGACACAAAAAGTGTTTTTTGCGCTCGCCAGGCTGACCGCATCAAAATTGCCAGTCCACCCGTAGACAAACTGGCGTTCCTGGACTTTCTTCAGGCTGGCTATCTGATCCCGGTAATGCGCCGCTTTTTCATAGTCTCGGGCTTCCGCAGAAACATCCATGCGCTCGACCAGCCCATCGATGACCAGGTTGCTCTTGCCATCGAGAAAGAGCAGCGCATCGGCAAGATCGCTCGCGTATGCTTCCCGCCCGATCAATCCGACACACGGCGCCGAACACCGCTTGATCTGGTATTGCAGACAGGGCCGGCTGCGATTCGAAAAATAGCTGTTATCGCATGGCCGGATCAAAAACAATTTCTGCAGGTAGCTCAATGTCTCCCTGACGGCATGGGCACTCGGATACGGTCCGAAATATTTCCCCGCCCCCTTACGGGCGCCGCGATAAAAACTCAGCCGCGGAAACGCATGATCGGTGCTGATGTAAATATAGGGGAAACTCTTGTCGTCCCTCAGCAACACGTTGAACCGCGGTTGAAACTTCTTGATCAGGTTGTATTCGAGCAGCAACGCCTCTGTTTCGGTCGCCGTCATCGTCACATCGACGTCGCGAATCTCGCGCAGCATCCGCAGGGTCTTGGCCGATTGCGCCCGGCCCTGGAAATAACTGCTGACCCGGCGTTTCAGGTTCCTGGCTTTACCGACATACAGCACTTCATCATCGGCTCCCAGCATTCGGTAAATACCGGGTTTGCCGGTCAGGCGGGCCAGGAACGGCTGCGCATCAAACGCGGGTTTGGCCGATTTTTTTGCCATTGCCATACGCGGGCCGTGTCAAGCCAGGCCGGCCAGCGCTTTTGCCCGCCCGAGTACCGCCAGGAACATGCCCGCGTTCAGCCGGCGTGTCTGGGTGTTGTAGCGGCTGCAATGATACGAGTCCACCAGGTGAAATTTCTCCAGGCGATGTTCGGCGCCGTGGGCAAAGGGAAAGGCCGATAACTTGCATTTTTGGGTCTTGAGAACCGCGCGGTGGGCGATGGTCCCCAGCGCAAACACGACCGATGAATCAGGCAGGCGCCCTAGCTCGGCTGCGAGGTAATCGTTGCATGTATCGATTTCGCTGCCGGTCGGTTTGTTCTCCGGCGGCAGGCACTTGACGGCATTGGTTATCCGGCAGCCATGCAATTCGAGGCCATCATCGATCGCCGTTGCATCCGGCTGGCTGGCAAGCCCGAGATCGAACAAGGTCTGGTACAGCAATATGCCCGCGAAATCGCCGGTAAACGGCCTGCCCGTCGCGTTCGCACCATGCATCCCCGGGGCCAGGCCGACAATCAGCAGGCGTGCATCATCGTCGCCAAAAGGCGCAACCGGTCGGGCATGGTAATCGGGGTAACGCTCCGCCACCTGGTCGAGGAAACCAGCCAGCCTCGGGCAACGCCTGCATTCGATGGAAAATTCTTGCTCGCTCATGGGGCTTAGTATGAAGCGAGTGCGTGGGAATCAGCAATGCCTCGCCAGCAGATCGTCAGCTTCGCCGCTCACCGGGATTGCGATGTTTGCAGCAAGCAGTCCTTTTTCCCTCATCCGCAGGCCCGTGGTTATCAGTTCCGCGGAATGCTTCAGATTGAGCTTCAAACGGATCCTGTAGCGGTAGGTGCTGATGGTCTTTGGGCTCAGACCGAGTTTTTTCGCGATTTCCCGGGCATTCAGGCCGGCACAGATCAGCCGCAACACCTGGAACTCGCGCCTGGACAGGCTTTCGATCGGCGGGCCTGATGCCTGGGCGGACCCGCGCATCAAGGACCTGGCGACCGCGGGCGAGGCGTAGCTGTGACCCCTGGCAACCGACTCCAGCGAGGATTTCAGCTCTGTGGGGCTGCACTCGGCAGTCAGCAGACCCGCTACCCCGAGGTTGATCAGGTGCTTGAGATATACCGGCCGGCTTTCTTCGGAGATACAGACCAGGTTGCGGAAACCCCGCGCAGAAAAAGCGCTGGCGAGCTGCTGGGCATCCACCAGCGGATGCTTTTCCCGGACGAGTACGATGTCCGGCCACAGCGCCTCCGTTTGCTGAATGCAGTTCGCCAGGTTATTGGTCTGGCAGACCACCTGCATCCTGCCCAGGCGCGGGATCATTTCGGCGAGCGCGAGGCGAGTCAGTGGTTCCGGGTCGAGCAGCAGGATATTGAGATTCGCAGGCATGAAAGACATGCTAGGCAGACGGCCTGCCGGACTACAGCCAACAATCTGTCGATTGCGGACGATTAATCCGTATATTTCATCCGGCCGCCTGTTCTGGCATGGTCGGGTGATGCGTTTGCTGCTGCTCAATAAACCGTTTCGCTGTCTTTCCCAGTTTAGCGACGAACAGGGGCGCGCCACGCTTGCCCGATGGGTGGATCAAAAAGGTGTTTACCCGGCCGGCAGACTGGATTTTGACTCCGAGGGTCTGCTGGCGCTGACCGATCACGGCGGTCTGCAGGCGAGAATATCCGATCCGAAATACCAGCTGGCGAAAACCTACCTGGTCCAGGTCGAAGGCAGCCCTTCGCAGGACGCCCTCGCTACCCTGTGCGCCGGCGTCCGCCTCAAGGGCGTGCTGGTCCGCGCCACCGCGGCGCGATGCGTACCGGAACCCGCCGGACTGTGGCCGCGAACCCCACCGATTCGCACTCGCAAGTCGGTGCCGGATCACTGGTTGGAATTGGTGATCGAGCGTGGCCTGAACCGCCAGGTAAGGCGCATGACGGCTGCGGCAGGCCTGCCGGCCCTGCGCCTGATCCGGACGGACATCGGGCCATGGTCGCTGGGGAGTTTGCTGCCGGGGCAATGGCGCGAAATATCGCGCGACCGGATGGCCGGCGATTTCAGGAATCTTGGCTGGCGGCTTTCCTGAAGTCTTTGCCGGTAATTCGCATGGCCAGTTCCAGGGCCTGTTCATAATTGAGCCGCGGATCCACCTGGGACTTGTAGGCCCTGGCCAGGTCCGCGTCGGTCAGACCGCGGGCGCCACCGGTGCATTCGGTCACATCCTCGCCAGTCATCTCGAAATGAACGCCACCGAGATGGCTGTCGGTGCGCTCGTGGATATCGAAGGACATTTCCAGTTCATCCAGGATGTTGTCGAAACGCCTGGTCTTGACCCCGTCGGCGGTAACTTCGGTATTGCCGTGCATGGGATCGCAGCACCACAGCACCGGCGAACCGGTCGCCTGCACCGCGCGAATCAATGACGGCAGCCTTTGCTTGATCTGGCTGACCCCGAACCTGTGAATCAGCGTAATACGCCCGGGTTCATTGAGCGGATTCAGTACCTCCAGCAGCTTTTGCAGCGCTTCGCCGGTCATTCCGGGCCCCACCTTGATCCCCAGCGGGTTCGAGATGCCCCTGAAGTATTCGACATGGGCGCCATCCAGATCGCTGGTGCGCATGCCAATCCAGGGGAAATGGGTTGCCAGGTTATACCAGTGCTCCCAGCGCGGTATGTACCGGGTCTGCGCCTGCTCGTACGGCAGATGCAGGCCTTCATGGCTGGTATACATGGCCACGCGGGTAGTCTGGTGGATGGAACGGCCGGAAATGGATTCGAAAAAGGCCATCGAATCGCCGATCGAACTGACGATACGCCGGTATTCCTCTTCCAGCGACGAGTGGCTGGCAAAATCCATGTCCCAGTATTCCGGATGGTGCAAATCGGCAAATCCGCTGTCGACCAGCGCGCGAATAAAATTCAGCGTCAACGAAGCTTTCTGGTAGCCTTCCAGCATCAATTCCGGGTCCGGGGTCCGCTCTTCCAGCGTGAACCCGGCCTTGTTGATCAGGTCGCCGCGAAAGGTGGGCAAGGAAATCCCGTCGCGTGTCTCGGTGTCTGCCGAACGCGGCTTGGCGTACTGGCCGGCAATTCTTCCCACCCGAACCAGCGGCTTTTTGAGCCCGTATAACAGGACCAGGCTCATTTGCATCAGGATTTTCAGTTTCTTTGCGATCAGCTCCGAATTGCATTCATCGAAGCGCTCCGCGCAGTCACCGCCCTGCAGCAGAAATCGCTCGCCACGCTGCGCTTCGGCCAGCTCCGTTTTGAGGCGCTCGACCTCCCAGGAAGTAACCAGCGGCGGCAGGCGGCTCAAGCGCGCCAATACGTCCGCGACCTTGTTTTGGTCGGGATAGGGCAGCATCTGGCTCGCTGTCCGATTCTGCCAGCTCGCCGGGTGCCAGTCTGATTGCATGGGGTTCCTGCTCATCGGGGTATGTTAATCGCTTTGCCGGTCGGGCAAAAGCCAAAAGCCTATGGAAAATGACAGATTCTATTGGCACAATGCGCCTCCTGTTGGCCAGCCGCAGCCGGTTTTTCTCAAACTCCGCGGCCAGGCAAACAAGCCGTCACAACTGGAGCAGGCAGATGCATCGCATACTCGTACTCGGGGCTGGAAAAATAGGCACTTTGATCAGCGGCCTGCTGGCCGATTCCGGTGACTACCAGGTTCAACTCGCCGATATAGACGGCGCCGCCGCCAGGGCGGTTACCGAGTCGCATGGGCTGGACAACGTGACGGCGCATCAGCTGGATGCCACCGACCCGGTCAAACTGGCCGCGCACATCGATGATAATCCGGTCGACGCAGTGGTTTCCGGCTTGCCCTATTTTTGCAACGAACCGGTTGGCCAGGTCGCCCGTGACAAGGGGATACATTATTTCGACCTGACCGAGGATGTTGCCGTGACCCGGGCGATCCGGAAAATCGCGCAGGGGGCGGAGCGCGCCTTTGTCCCCCAATGCGGTCTGGCGCCCGGGTTTATCAGTATCGCCGCCAACGAATTGATCAGCCATTTCGACGAACTGCGTTCGGTAAAGCTCAGGGTGGGCGCCCTGCCCCAGCATCCGAACAATGCACTGAAATACTCGCTGACCTGGTCCACCGATGGCGTCATCAACGAATATGGCAATTTGTGCCACGCCGTCGTCAACGGCGAACTCGTGGATGTACTGCCGCTGGAGGGTCTGGAAGAGATCGAACTCGATGGCACGCTTTACGAAGCGTTCAATACCTCGGGGGGATTGGGCTCGCTGGCGGATACCTATGCCGGCCAGGCGCTGACGATGGATTACAAGACCATACGTTATCCAGGGCACTGCGCGCAGATGCGCTTGCTGATGAACGATCTCAGGCTCAACGAAGACCGCGACACGCTGAAGAAAATCCTGGAAAACGCGATCCCCCACACGCTACAGGACGTGGTCATTATTTATACCGCGGTCACCGGCATGCAGGATGGTCAGTTGCGCGAGGAAAACTACGTCAACAAGGTATTCCCGGAAATGATCGCCGGGCGCCTGTGGTCGGCCATCCAGGTCACGACGGCTGCCGGTATCTGCAGCGTGCTCGACCTGGTGGTATCCAGTGCCGGCCAGTACAGCGGCCTGGTCCGCCAGGAAGATTTTCGTCTCAAGGACATCCTGGATAACCGATTCGGCAAATATTTTGCGCACGGCGGCAGCAGCGCGGTGTCCATGCGGGCGATCGCGACCGGTGAAACCGGTCATCGAAACCAACTCAGTGGAGACGCCAAATGAATGAAATATTGCAGGCTTTGGGTCTGGAGGAATTGAATCCTGCCGCCTGGGCCGGAAAGGATGGCTGGCTGCCGGGAGCAGACAACAAGGTACTGGAATCCATCAACCCCGCGACCGGGAAAGTCATCGCCAGGGTCGGGTCGGCAGGGGCCGAGGATTATGAGAAAGTCATCGGCCAGGCGCAGCAGGCTTTTCTGGAATGGCGCTCGGTTCCGGCGCCAAAACGCGGGGAGGCGGTACGCCTTATCGGCGAAGAGTTGCGAAAATACAAAGACCCGCTGGGCAGCCTCGTTGCCATGGAAATGGGAAAAATCAAGGCGGAAGGCGATGGCGAAGTCCAGGAGATGATAGACATTGCCGAATTTGCCGTCGGCCAGTCGCGTATGCTGTATGGATACACGATGCATTCGGAGCGGCCGCAGCACCGGATGTACGAGCAATGGCATCCGTTCGGCGTCGTCGGTATTATCAGTGCGTTCAATTTCCCGGTTGCCGTGTGGTCTTGGAACGCGTTTCTGGCGGCTATCTGCGGTAATGCCTGTGTCTGGAAACCGTCACCAAAAACGCCATTGTGCGCGATTGCCGTACAGCACATCTGCAATCGGGTGCTGGGTAAACAGGGTTATCCTGCCATTTTTCAAACTTTCATAGACGGCGATAACTCGCTGGCGAATGACTTCGTCGACGACCCTCGGGTTGCGCTGATGTCGTTTACCGGTTCCTGCGCGATCGGTCGCCAGGTCGGCCATCGGGTCGCACAGCGCATGGGGCGTTCCCTGCTGGAACTGGGGGGCAATAACGCCGTCATCGTGGATGAACACGCAAACATGGAACTGGCCGTGCCTGCCATCGCCTTTGGCGCGGTCGGTACCGCCGGCCAGCGCTGCACCAGCACCCGCCGGGTCATCGTCCACGCGAGTCGTGCAGAGGAACTGGAAAGGCACCTGGTGCATGCCTATCGGCAGGTCAGGATTGGCGATCCCCTGGAACCCGATACCTTGATGGGACCGTTGATTGACGAGCAATCCGTGGACAGGTTTTTGGCTGCATTAAAACGGGTGGAAGACGCGGGTGGCGAAATCCTTTGTGGCGGCAAGGCGCTCGATGGCCCCGGCAACTTCGTCGAACCGGCAATCGCCCGCGCGCAAAATGACTGGGAAATCGTCCAGGAGGAAACCTTCGCACCTTTGCTTTACATCATAAGGTACACCAATTTTGCACAGGCGCTGGCAATGCACAACGACGTCGACCAGGGTCTTTCATCGGCTATTTTTACCGACAACCTGCAGAACGCCGAAACCTTCCTGTCGGTAATCGGCAGCGATTGCGGGATCGCCAACGTCAACATCGGCACATCCGGCGCCGAGATCGGTGGCGCTTTCGGTGGCGAAAAGGAAACCGGTGGCGGCCGCGAATCGGGGTCAGACGCATGGAAGGCCTATATGCGCCGGCAGACCAACACCATCAACTGGAGCAAGGAATTGCCGCTGGCCCAGGGGATCAAGTTCGATCTCGGCTGAGCGTTGCGGC
The DNA here is from genome assembly GCA_022560735.1 of Pseudomonadota bacterium. GTDB lineage: Bacteria > Pseudomonadota > Gammaproteobacteria > Steroidobacterales > MnTg04 > MnTg04. Next base: position 106,930 of record JADFSO010000004.1, on the reverse strand, counting down.
CGACCCCGAAAAAATTGGGCGCGATGGAGGCTTATTCATGCAGGAGCGGCTTTAGCCGCGATTGGCGTTCCTCCCATCGGGCCTGAAGGCCCTCCTACAATTTCAAACCGTTCCCATCGGGCCTGGAGGCCCTCCTGCAGCCCGCTTATTCGGCGCCTGGCTGCCGGTTCTTTGCAAGGTCAGCGTAGATCACTGACACCAGCGTATCCCCATTGATAAAGTTCCAGCTCCAGGTTTCGTCCAGGCTTTCCGTAAGCTTCTCGGCCAGGACTTCTTCCAGCGTACAGTTGCGCCCGATCAGCTCGGCCACCGAGTTTCTGACGGTGAGCAGTATGTCGCGGTAATCCATCAGATCCTGGCGACTCGCCAGCGGCCCGTGTCCGGGAATGATCTTTGTTTTCTCGGTCGTCATCTCCAGGGCCAGGTTGGCCGCGGCTATCGTGCCATCGATGGAACCGCCAAGATCGACATCGATAAACGGGAACCGCTTGTTGAAAAACACATCGCCCGTGTGCAGCACATCGGCCGCGGAAAAATAAATCATCGAATCCGTGTCTGTATGAGCCGGGGCGACATGGAATGCCTGGATTTCATCATCGTTCATAAAAAAACTGATCCGGTCATTGAAGGTGACCATCGGCAATGCCGCATCGGCTGCAGGTGGCGTCCGGCCACCGATCAGTTTGCGGAATTGTTCAGTACTCATTCTCTCCCGCACTTTGTCGTAGGCAATGATGATTGCGCCGGCTTTGCCGAGATTTTCGTTGCCACCGGTGTGATCCCCGTGCCAGTGTGTGTTGAGCACGAATTTGACTGGCTGGTCCGTCAATCTGCCGATCGCTTCGAGTATCGCCGGGGTAAGCGGCGCATATTGGTCGTCGATCATGAAAACGCCATCGTCGCCTATCGAAAGACCGATATTGCCGCCCCGCCCTTCCAGCATATAAACATGCTCGGTCAACTGCTGGACCTTGATTTCCACTTCCTCCTGCGACCACGTAATCGCCGGGGACATCAGCAGCGCTGCGCTCAGCCAGTAACTTGTTTTCTTCATGAATATATCCTGTGTTGTTGAATCTCCGGGAAGCTCCAAGTCATGGTCGCAAGATACGAGTTCATGAACAGCTCAGGGCACCCCCAATTCAGATTTCTTCGAAACGATTTCGTTCCCGGTTCTTGTAGACTTTATCGGCATCGAAAATCCTGCCGTTCATTGCAATATAAACACCCGCCGGTTTGCTTTGCACCGCCCCAACGGCCATTCCGACGTTGAACACGGCGTCAGTAATCTGGAAACGGGCCGGGCTTAGCGCCCCGGTCAATATGACGGTCCGCTCTCCGACATCTGCCAACGCCGCGGCCGTTTCGGTCATGGTATCGGTCCCGTGCGTGATCAGCACGTGCGGCGAATCATCGGCCATGACCGTGTCGCGGATCAGCTTCCTGTCTTCGTCGGTGAGATCGAGGCTGTCCTTGCGCATCAGCGGAATGATTTCATAATCGAACGCGGCGCCGCCATCTTGCAACAGCTTGCCGATCAACGGCTCGCCGATTTCAAATTCACTATTGGCGTCGAAATAAATTTTATCGATGGTACCGCCGGTAGCAATAATCTTTAACTGCATGAAAAATGCCTGGAGAGCGCGGAGATCGGCGCAGAGTATAGCCCGGAAGAGCGCCGGCCCGGGCCAAAATCTTCCTTCAATACAGCGTCTTCCTGTTATCATCGTGCTAACGAGGGGGTCACCGATGCTTGCATACGCCCGCCATTTCCTGTTACTCGCGTGCCTGCTGGCCATGCCCGCGGCAGCCCAGGAAGACAAGGTCGCCTACCTGCTGACGATCGACGGCGCCATCGGGCCGGCAACCAGCGACTATCTGCGCAAAGGCATCGCCGCTGCCGCGAGCCAGGACGCCGAACTGGTGATTATCAAGATGAATACACCGGGCGGCCTGGATTCGTCGATGCGGGATATTATCAAAGCCATTTTGCAATCGCCGGTGCCGGTGGTCGTATATGTCGCGCCCTCCGGTTCGCGGGCCGCGAGCGCCGGTACCTATATCATGTACGCCAGCCATATTGCGGCGATGGCGCCGGCGACGAATATCGGTTCGGCGACACCGGTGCAGATCGGGGGCGATGGCCCGAGAAAGCCCGACTCTGAGGACGCAGAGGACGCGGAGGACGAAGAAGCAGGCGACGAAGAAGTCGAGAAGAAATCGAAAACCCGGGATACGGGCACCACTGCCATGGAGCGCAAGACGATCAATGATGCCGTCGCTTATATTCGCGGCCTCGCAGAACTGCGAGGCAGAAACGTCGACTGGGCGGAAAAAGCGGTTCGCGAGGCCGTCAATGTCACGGCATCGGAAGCACTCGAACTCGGGATTATCGACCTGGTTGCGAAAACGCAGGCGCAACTGCTGCAGGATATCGATGGCATGAGCGTCGAGGTTAACAATAGCGAGCAAACGCTGACCACGGCCGGGCTCGCTATCAAAGTGATCGAACCCGATTGGCGAAACCGTTTGTTATCGGTGATTACCAACCCAACGGTTGCCTATATGTTGTTGATGCTCGGAATCTATGGGTTGATTTTCGAAGGTTACAACCCGGGCGCAATTGTACCCGGTGTCGTCGGCGCAATTTCGATCCTGCTGGCGCTTTATGCATTCCAGATTCTGCCGGTCAATTATGCGGGGCTCGCCCTGATCGTACTCGGCGTTATTCTGATTATCGCGGAAGTGTTTGCGCCGAGCTTTGGCGTGCTCGGTATAGGCGGAGTGATCGCACTGGTATCCGGATCGATCATCCTCATGGATACCGATATCCCCGGTTACGAGATTTCCCGCAACCTGATTTTTTCGGTCGCTATACTGAGCAGCGCCATGATTATCGGCATTGTTTATTTCGCCAATCGCGCGAGAACGCAGCCGATAGTCAGCGGCCGTGAGCAAATGATCGGTATGACCGGAATCGCACGGGGCGATATCGACAAGAAAGGCACGGTCTTTGTCCACAGCGAATTGTGGCAGGCCAGTTCCAGTCAATTGATAATGGATGGACAGCCAGTCAGGGTCACTGCTATCAGTGGCTTGCACCTGACTGTCGAACCGGTAAACAGCACACAGGAGACTTAACCATGTTTGGGTTTGGCATCATGTTCTATATAGCCTTGGCCGTCGTTTTTCTTCTTTTTATGACGTTCAAGATTCTCAGGGAATACGAGCGTGGCGTCGTATTCTTGCTTGGCCGCTTTTACAAGGTCAAAGGGCCGGGGCTGATCATCATTATCCCGGGTATCCAGAAAATGGTGCGGGTCGATCTGCGGCTTATCGTCATGGATGTGCCGACCCAGGACGTCATTTCAAAAGACAATGTATCGGTCAAGGTCAATGCGGTGATCTATTTCCGCGTCGTGGACCCTGAAAGAGCGATCATCCAGGTCGCCAATTATTTTGAAGCGACCAGCCAGCTTGCCCAGACCACGCTGCGCTCGGTCCTTGGCCAGCACGAACTGGATGAGATGCTGTCGGAGAGAGACAAGCTCAACCACGATATTCAGGCCATACTCGACGAAAACACCGATTCATGGGGGATCAAGGTCGCCAATGTCGAAATCAAGCATGTGGATATCGATGAAAGCATGATTCGGGCCATCGCCAAGCAGGCGGAAGCCGAACGAACCCGGCGGGCAAAGGTGATCCATGCCGAAGGCGAAAAACAGGCCGCCGTTGCGCTGGTCGAGGCAGCCGCCACCTTGTCCAAAGAACCCAATGCGATGCAGTTGCGATACATGCAGACGCTGACCGATATCGCCGGCGACAAGAGTTCGACCATCGTGTTCCCGTTGCCGATGGATCTGATCGAGCCGCTGATGAAAAGAATAAAGGGCGGCTGAGGCGCTGTCGCAGTTTCGTCATTGACGGCGGCTGCAAGCCACCGCTTTGCGCGACTCGTCCTATCTGAAATCGCCAAAGCGCAGGCAAATACGGGCGCCGCCCAGATCGCTGTCCGTGACCGTCAATCTGCCTCTGTACAGTTCAGTGATCTCGCGCACGACCGCCAGGCCGATGCCTTGTCCCGGCATGCGCTCATCGCCCCTGACTCCCTTGCCCAGGACGTCTTCCCTCTCGTCCACCGGGATGCCGGGGCCATCGTCTTCCACGCCGAGTTCCAGCCCCGGTCTTTTTTTGCCGCTGAGAACATCGGCCCGCACCCGGACTTTCGAATGGCCCCACTTGCAGGCGTTATCCATCAAGTTGCCCATCATTTCGAGGAGATCGTCCCTGGCGCCAAAGAATTTCGCACCCGCCGTGATTTCCAGTTCGATTTCCAGGCCCTTGTGCAGGTAAACCTTGTCCAGCGCTTCACGCAATTGGTGCAGCGCCGCTTGCACATCGACCGGTTCCTGCCCCAGCCCGCTGACCCCCGAAACGCTGGCTCTTTTCAACTGGAAATCGACAATATCGCGCATTCTGGCCAGTTGTCTTGACAGTTTTTCGCGATCCGGCGACTCGGACTCCTCGAGCAGGCTGGTGCTGGCCGCAAGCGGCGTTTTCAGGCTGTGCGCCAGGTTGTCCAGCGTGTCGCGATATCTTTTCAGGCGCCTGCGCTCGCTTTCAATCAGCGCATTCAGGTTGCCCGTTACCCCGGTCAACTCCCGCGGGTAGTCGCTGCTGAGCTCGCTGCGTTCGCCGGACTCGATGGCCGCAATTTCCTGTTCGACCTGGCGCAATGGTTGCAGTCCCCGCCTGAGGACCAGCGCCTGGGCGATCAATAGCAAAACAGTCAGCCCGCTAAACCAGGTCAGCAGCTTTTTGCGAAAGCCCTGGACCTGTGCGAAATAGCTCTCCATGTCGTGGGCGACCGTCAGCCGGTATTGCCTCGATTCACGGTTATCGAATTCCCATTCGATGCCCATGGACAAGGCCATCAGTTGCTGGCCGTCCGGACCAGCCAGCCGCCGTGTATACGACTCGCCCGGATCCAGCCAGCCACCGAAATCGAGGCTCCCCAGCAAAGACGGGGAACGCCAGACACGCCCGCCACCGGGTTCGACAATTTCTCCATAGAGCCCGGAACCGGGGCTGAGGAAGCGGGCCTCGGCAAGATCGTCCGGCATCACCAGCGTCGGACCCGCGACTTCAACCACGGCGCCCAGCATGGTCAGGATCTGCACCTGCAGCAGATCCTCGAGCGCCTGCTTGCCCGCTTCGCGAAACGCGGTATCCAGGATAACGCCGGCGGCGCCGAGGAAAACGACCAGCAACAAGGTGCTGGAGAGCAGCAGTCGCCGGCTCATCGATTGCATCAGTCGGTGGTCTCGAGGTTGAAGCGGTATCCCCGCCCGCGCAAGGTTTCGATGGGATTGGTGCTGTTTTCCGGGTCGAGCTTGCGCCGCAGGCGACCGACCAGGACCTCGATGACATTGCTGTCCCTTTCGAAGTCCTGGTCATACAAACGATCGGTCAGCTCGGCCTTCGATATCACCCGGCCCGCGCTGAGCATCAGGCATTCGAGCAAACGATACTCGAACGCCGTCAGGACCACTTCCTCGCCGGAAACCGTCACGCTTTGTGCAGACGTGTCCATGCTGACCAGGCCACAGGAAATCACCGGGCTGGCAAAACCCGCAGCACGCCGGACCAGGGCGTTTACCCTGGCGGCCAGTTCTTCGAACTGAAAAGGTTTGGTCAGATAATCGTCTGCACCCGCGGACAAGCCATCGACTTTTTCCTGCCAGCGATCCCTTGCCGTCAATATCAGTATCGGGAAGCTGAGATCCTGTCCGCGAATTGCGCGAATCAAATCCATCCCCGACATGATTGGCAGACCCAGATCGATAATTGCCAGGTCCGGCTTGAATTCCTCCGCGAAATACAGCCCCTCCTTGCCGTCTCCCGCCGTATCGACTACATGGCCTGCTTCTCTCAACTGTTCGGCAAGGCTTTCCTGGAGCACGGGATCGTCTTCCACGATTAACAGGCGCATGGTCTAGAGAATTTGTCCGCTGATACCGTCGACCCGGACGGTGTGGACGCGGCCTTTGTCGCCAAGAATTTTTATGATGTGTACAGGACGGCCTTTTTGTCGCCGGGTGCTGGCCTTGATAATTTTTCCGCCATATCTCGCCCTGACTTTGTCCACCGCCTGGTCCAGCGTGAAGCGTCCATTCTGGGCGAGCCGATGGATTGGCCTGCCGTGCGCCCTGTAGTCGCGCGCCGCCACCGTATCATGTGCCGCCGGCGCGGAAAGCACCTCCGCCGGGCCGGCCAATGCCAGACATATGATGAGTATCCTGAGTGTCATATGCGACATTGTCCGACCGAAACGGCGAAGGGGCAAGCTCAGTAGTCAGCCACCGGCGTGATACGGACCCGCAGACGGATGCGTTTGCCCGGGTCGTTGGGCATGCGGGTCAGGTAGGTATCGCCTTTGTAGCGATAGGTGACGTCGTAGCCATCGATTCGCTCCTCCTCGCGATAGTCGTAGGAAGTCGTGCAGCGGTGCACGACATACGATTCCTGCGGGGCTCCGCGGCCCTCACTCTCCGCACGTCTGATCGCCGCTTTTTGCGCCAGCGAACCACCGATCAATGCGCCCAGCACAGTCGTCGCCCTGCGGCCGCCACCGCTGCCAAACTGATTACCGATCAGCCCGCCGATAATGGCGCCGACGATGGTCGAGCCACCGGTGCCCGGGTAAGCGGAGCTGGAATGAGACCGATACCGGCGTTCGTCCCAGCATTCCCGGACCGGTACTCTGACGGTCACGTAGCGAATAACCGGTTGTACCTTGATTACCCGGCCATATACGTATCTGCCCCGTTCTGTGCGCCGGTCATCTTCGTGATCGGCCGCGGCCAGCCCAGGCAGCACCAGGGCCAGCGCGCACAGGCCTAATAGCAAGTTGCGATTTTTCATGCTTGTGCTCCTTTTACGTCTGCTCCAAAGCCACGGTTTCCCGCAGCTTCGCCAACAGCATAAGGGCACAATCCTGAACCTGAACTGAATCAGCCGAAAAGCTTGAAAATAAAGGCCTGCTGGCATGCCGGCGTTACCCGCCGCGAGTGCTTTCCTTGGCTTTTTGCCAGGCGAGCTCCAGTTGGGGGAGGCTGAGATTGGACAATTCCTGGCCGGATTCCCGCAGGCCCAGTTCCATGCCCCCGAAGCGTGTTTCAAACCGCCGGTTCGCTGCGCGCAACGCCGCTTCCGCGTCTATATCGAGATGGCGCGCCAGGTTCACCACGGAAAACAACAGATCGCCGACCTCCTCCGCCTGTCTCCTTGCAGAACCGTTATCGAGTTCTGCATCCAGTTCGGTCAATTCCTCGTCGATTTTCCGCCGCGGCCCATGCCGGTCCGGCCAGTCGAATCCCGCCGTCGCCGCTCTTTTGGCCAGCTTTTGCGCCTTGCTGAGCGCAGGCATTGCCACCGGGATTCCGTCCAGCACCGAGCGCTGCCCTTTGTTCCTGCGCTCATCGGCTTTGTCTGCTTCCCATTGCCGGGTCTGTTCGGCGGAGTTTCGGGTTTTGGCATCGGCAAAAACATGCGGATGCCTGCGGGTCAGTTTTTCCGCGATGGACCCCGCGACCGCGTAAAAATCGAACTCGCCCTGTTCCTCCGCCAGGCGCGCCTGAAACACGACCTGGAACAACAAATCACCGAGTTCTTCCCGCAACTCCCGCATATCGCCCTTGCCGATCGCATCCGCCACCTCATAGGCTTCTTCGATGGTATGGGGTGCGATGCTGGCAAAATCCTGTTCCAGGTCCCACGGACAGCCGGTTTTCGGGTCCCTGAGGCTGGCCATTACTTCGAGTAATTTATCCAAGTTATTCATAATTTATTGTTTTTACTTAATAATTTAGAGAATGCTATTAGCATCGCGGCCGTAGCGCCCCAGATATTCCGGCCCTGCCAGGGAATCTCATGGTAAGTCACCGGCACCCCCATGAACTCGCGATTTCGCCGAACCCAGTTCTCCGGGTTTAACAAGTGGGCCATCGGCACCTTGAAAACCTCGTCAACTTCCACCCGGTCCGCCGTTACCGTGTACCCATTGCGCAGGAAACCAACCACCGGCGTCACCACATAACCGGTGATCGTGATATAGGGCGTGAGATAGCCGGCGATTTCGACAAAGGCCGGGTCCAGACCTATTTCTTCCTCGGTTTCCCTTAACGCCGCGGCAAGCGGACCGTCATCCTGCTTTTCCAGCCTGCCACCGGGAAAACTGATTTGCCCCGCGTGGTGTTTCAAATGGTTTGCTCTTTGGGTGAGTATGACCTCGATATCCGATGCCCCGACCAGCGGTATCAGGACGGCGGCGGGAACCAGCGATTCACGCTTTATCAGTTTGCGCGCGCTCTCCGGCAAGTCACCCGCCAGCGCGGCAGCGACCGGGTCGGATGCCGGTGCGGTATTTTCCAGCGCTGCCAGGATACGCTCGCGCATTAACGGCCTGCATATTTCGCCGAGACCTTGGCCACCGGCGGGCGAGTAATTGAGAGTTGAGACATGGATATGCCGATTTTTGGACAGGCTAACTTTTGATGCCACCCTCGGTCAGGGCTTTGGGGTCGAGAAGTTTCTCGAGCTCTTCCCTCGACAGGTCTGTTTCCTCGTCTGCGACATCGAGGACCGATCTGCCTTCCCGATAAGCTTTCTTGGCGATCGCGGCGCCTTTTTCGTAGCCGATTATGGGATTCAATGCGGTTACCAGGATCGGGTTTCGCGCCAGAGCCGCGCTGATGCGTTCTTGGTTGACCGTAAAACCCGCTATCGCCGAATCGGCAAGCACCCGCGAGGCGCCGGCCAGGATCCCGATACTCTGCAGCAAGTTGTGCGCGATCACCGGCAGCATGACATTGAGTTCAAAGTTTCCAGCCTGACCGGCGATGGCGATGGCGGCGTCGTTACCCATCACCTGGGCGGCAACCATGCATACGGCTTCGGGCACGACCGGGTTGACCTTGCCGGGCATGATGCTCGAACCCGGCTGCAATGCGGGCAGGGAAATCTCGCCGAGCCCTGCCAGCGGCCCACTGTTCATCAACCGCAAATCATTGGATATTTTCATCAGGCCCACCGCCAGCGCCCGCAGTTGGCCGGACATTTCCACCGCTGTGTCCTGGCTGGCAAGACCGGCAAAGTGATTGTCGCCGCTGACGAATGGAACGCCCGTTTTGCCAGCCAGCAGGGCCGCGACTTTGCCGCCAAACTCCGGATCGGCGTTTATGCCGGTGCCGACCGCGGTACCTCCCTGGGCAAGCCGGCACATTCTGCCCAGGCTATCGGCGATGCGCTCCACGGCCAGGTCGACCTGGCTTTGCCAGCCGGAAATTTCCTGACCCAGGCTAACCGGCATCGCATCCATCAAGTGGGTTCGCCCGGTCTTGATCACCGCATCGCATTCCACGGCCTTTTTCTGTAATTCCGAGGACAAATGGGCCAGCGCCGGCAGCAGGTTTTCGTGCAATTCCAGCGCGGCGCTGACATGGATCGCGGTCGGGATCACATCGTTGCTGCTCTGGCTCATATTGACGTGGTCGTTCGCGTGTACCGTCAGCGTGTCGGTGGTGGCCAGGCGCGATATCACTTCATTGGCGTTCATGTTGGAGCTGGTGCCGGAACCGGTCTGAAATACATCGATGGGAAAATGCGTGTCGTGTGTACCATCGGCAACCGCCAGCGCGGCTGTCTGGATGGCATGCGCTCGCTCGGCATCCAGCCCGCCCAGCTCTTCGTTGACGCCGGCAGCGGCCCATTTGATCAGGCCGAGCGCCCGGATAAACGGGCGCGGGATGGTCAGTCCACTGATCGGAAAATTCTGTACGGCACGTTGAGTCTGTGCGCCCCATAATGCCTCTGCCGGAACTTTGAGTTCACCCATGCTGTCACTTTCAATTCGGTAATCCCTGGCGGCCATCCTGTACTCCATTTAGTTCCTCGCGAGGCGCCTGACCGACGCGAACATCTGGATTGGCAGCCGCTGTACTCCTTCACGGCAGGCAATGATGTATCATTCTCAATCCTATCATTTCTGGGTTTGACAGGCATGAACTACAGCCCTCTGACCGCCCTTTCGCCAGTCGACGGACGGTATGCCGAAAAATGCGCTGAGCTGCGTCCCCTGCTCAGCGAATATGGGCTCATCCGCTTCCGCGTGCTGATCGAAATACGCTGGCTGAAAACGCTGGCGGATCACCCCGGCATAGCCGAACTCGATGGATTGTCGGAACGGGGCATGGCGGCGCTGGCAGAGCTGGAAGCAAACTTCAACGAAGACGACGCCAGCGAAATCAAGAACCTGGAGTCGACGACGAACCACGACGTCAAGGCGGTCGAATACTTCATCAGGCAAAAGCTGGAGGCGGCCGGCGAATCACCTGCGACTCGTGAGTTCGTGCATTTCGCCTGTACTTCGGAGGATATCAATAACCTGGCTTATGCCTTGATGCTGGTCGAGACCCGGGACTCGATCCTGCTGCCGGCGATGGAGAAACTGGAGAAAAAACTGGATCAAATGGGCGATCGATTCCTCGACATGGCGATGCTGTCGCGGACCCACGGCCAACCGGCCACGCCGACCACGATGGGCAAGGAATTGCTAAACGTAGTCCATCGCCTGGAACGGCAACGTCACCAGCTTGGCGGCGTCGAGGCGCTGGGGAAAATCAATGGGGCGGTCGGCAACTTTAACGCGCATCTTTCGGCGTACCCGGATATAGACTGGGATACCCTGGGGCGGGATTTCGTCCAGTCGCTTGGCCTGACATGGAACCCCTACACGACGCAAATCGAGCCGCACGACTGGATTGCCGAATATTGCGATGCGCTTTGCCGCTATAACACCGTGCTGATCGACTTGTCGCGCGACATCTGGGGCTATATTTCCCTCGGCTATTTCAGCCAGCAGTCCGTCAAGGGGGAAGTTGGCTCGTCGACGATGCCGCACAAGGTCAACCCGATCGATTTCGAAAATGCAGAAGGTAACCTCGGTGTGGCGACGGCGCTGCTGGCCCATTTTTCCGCCAAACTGCCGATCTCGAGGTGGCAGCGCGATCTGAGCGACAGCACCGTATTGCGTAACCTGGGTGTAGCCATTGGACACGCGCTTATTGCCATTTCATCGCTGGACAAGGGGCTGGGCAAACTGGAAGCCTGCCAGGAAAAAATGACCGCGGACCTGACCCAAAGCTGGGAATTATTGACGGAACCCGTACAGACCGTGATGCGCCGCTATGGCATAGAAAATCCCTATGAGCAACTGAAGGAGCTGTCTCGCGGCCAGCAAATTACTCGCGACCGGCTACAGGATTTCGTCCGCGGCCTGGATATCCCGGAGCAGGCACGCGCGGCGCTGCTGGCGCTTTCGCCGGAGACTTATCTCGGCATGTCCGGATCGCGCCGCCGGAGCTGAGCGCAAAACATGCCCGGCGAAAGTAGCCTGCCCGCAACAATCCAGACCCGGGACGAGACCAAGGCTGCGTTTGAGCAACTGATACTGGCTGCGACGACGGCATTGAATATCGTGAGCTGCCGGTTGAACCCGGCATTGTTCAATGACCCCGGTCTGAGCGAGACCCTGCGCCAGAAAATTCTGCAAAGAAGGCGAATACGGATCCGGGTCCTTATCCGGGAACCGCGCCAGGCAGTCGGCAACGCGCCAAGATTTCTTGCCCTCGCCCGGCGGCTGGGCAGCAACTTCGAAATGCGTGCAATGCCGCGTGACACCAGCCTGACTGCATCGCTGATCATCTGTGACCGCCACTCGATGATCTATCGCCCTTCATTCGAACGCTGGGATGGCCAGCTGGTTTCCGCAGACCCGATTCGCATCAAAGAATGCCTGGAATCCTTCGACAGCGCCTGGGACAACGCCGACCAAACGCCCGAGTTACGCGAATTAAGCTTGTAAAATCGCTCCGGGTCAGGGGCCGACGGTCAGCACAAACCCTTCACTGTGGCTGGGGTTCTCCGCACCGTTGTCAGATGCGGTGATGATCATCAACTGGCTGCCAAACAGATCGAGCAGGCGGGTGATCGTGACCTGGCCCGTGTCCGGGTCGATGCCGATGGCGGCGAAATCTATCGGCGGACTGATCGTGTAAGTCACCGTCTGAGCCGCTTCATCCGGGTTGACCGCGGCCGGCGTGACCGCAAAACCGGCCACACCGGGGAAATTCAGGGGCAATACCACGTCACCGGGGATACTGAAAACAGGCGCGTCGTTTATTGCCGTTACCGCAACAATAAAATTCTGCTGCCAGGTGTTGTTTACGGCCTGGCCATCGTCAGCCGTAATCGTAAAAACCTGGCTGCCATTCATGTTCGCCACCGCGGTGGCGCTCAGCGTGCCGCTGGCAGAATCGAACACCAGGTTTGCAAAGCCGGTCAGGGCCGGGTCGGGGCTGATGCTGTAACTGACACTTTGTCCTGACTCATCCGGCGTCACCGGGCCGGGTACCACGCCAAGCACCGCGGTGCCGGCAAAATCCTCCGCCAGCAACAAGTCTGCAATGCCGAATACCGGCGGGTTATTGACGTCCGTTACCGACAATATGAAGCTGTCGCTGACCGACTCGGCGAGATCGCTGGCCGAGACAGTCAGGTTGAGCGGCGCGGACTTGGCATCGGCATCGGATGGAAACCCGCTCAATATTCCGCTGACCGGGTCAAACAGCAGACCGCTGCCCGCGGGCAGGCCAAGCAGCGCAAACGAAAGCACGTCACCATCGCTGTCGCTGAAAAAGACCGCCAGGTCCAGTGCGAAGAACTGGCCTTCGGTCGCGATTGAATCCGGCACCGCTTGCAGCAATTGCGGCGCATTCGGCGTGCTGATCGTCAGCGCCTGGCTGGCCGTGCTGGTGAGACCGGCCTCGTCCCGGACCATCCAGATCACCGTGTGGTTGCCAACCGGAAAGCCTGCGGCGGGTGCGTCGTTGCTGACGACCAGCAGACCCACGGTGGTCACGTTATCCGCCACCACCGGTAGGCCCAAGCTGACCACGGTCAGCGCCCCGTTTCGCACCTGGCTGATATCCGCGGGCGCTTGTATGGATGGCGCCACCTGGTCCTGCACCGCGACCCGCGTGGTAGCCAGCGATGTATTGCCCGAACTGTCGGTCGCGATAAATGTGACCAGGGTTTCACCGAGCGCAAAAATCGGCGGCGCATCGTGAATAATCTTTACCGGATCGCCGCTGTCGTCCACCGCCTGGACCTGGGAAAGCGTTCCCGCAATCGCCGGGTCCGACGCCAGCGTTCCATTCGCGTCGCTTGCGGCGACGCTAAAAGGTGGCGGTACCTGCAAAAACACCGGGGCGATGGTGTCACCCGATGGCGGGATGACCGAGCAGGCAGCCGGGTCAACCACCGGCACCGCCGTACCGGAAAACACCACGAAGTTGTTGTTGCGGAACCGGATGACCTGGTCGTTGAGATCGAGGTCGCTCGGTAACGGGATAAAGTTGCCATTCAGCGAAAAAAAGACGGCGCCGGCCGAGTCCTGACCGTTTAGCAGACAATCGGATAAATCCTGGCTGACCGCCTCGACCATGCTGAATGTGGGAACCGCTATCCCGTTCCTGACGGCGATATCGTTCAGCACGTTGGCGAGCCCGCCGAGCAACAAGGCATATTGCCTTTGCACTTCCGGCGACGCTGGATCCGGTGCGATCGGGTCTTGCGGCAAGACCGTAAAAACGTCAACCCCGAAAACCTGTATCGCTTCGCTGCGAACCGTGTTGACCGCGTCCGGGAAACTGACCGGACCGGTAAGGACCCGGGCTCTGGTCAGCATGGCCTGGCTGATCATGTTGATCGCAGCCGTGGAACTGCCCGACAAAACCAGGCCCTGCAATTCGTCGCCGGCGGCCAGTTGAACGACCCGTTTTAACGCCGGGTCCGGCGTCGAATCGGATTCATCGACATAGCTGCCGCCGCGGCTTGTGGCGATCATCAGTTGTGCGTTTGAATTGAGATTGGCGAACCAGTGGCCCGTGCCATCGGTGACCGTGTTTAGCAGGGAAACCGAGCCGCTCGGTTGACCAGCGGCATCGGCCAGCCAAAGATCGATATCCGCATCCGCCAGCGGTCCCTTGGACGCCACGCCTTCGATGCTAAGCGCCTTGACGCTCTCGGTCCTGGCGCCGCCAGCGCTGTCTTCACCACCGCCGCAGCCGGCCATCGCCAGCAAAACGCCAGCCAGGCCTGCGCGCAATATTGTCGATTGCGATAGCTGCATCATGGGTCCCGGTCTTAACTGCTTACATAATCCTTGGCAGTGTGTCCTGATTGGCGCAGGTATTGCGTGTCTCGCATCACACAAACAGGCGCCAAATCACTGTTTGTCATGGGCGCAAAAAAATCAGGCGGCCGGACCCAGGGTCACGACCGCCTGTCATGTTCGTTAGCGCGGGCTTTTTTATTCGCCGCCGGGTGATTCATCGGCATCGAATGCCGCGGCGCCGGTTACCGATGTTCCCATGCCGTCTTCCAGCGAATAGCCAAAACCCGCACCTGTGACGTTGCCATTGTCATCGCCGGTGAAGAATCCGCTAAGGCTTCCATCACCCTGGCTAACCGAGCCATCCGTGGTATCGGTAATGCTGACGTCATCGAATGATCCGCCAAAAGTCGCATCCGAGTTGTCGAGGGCAATATCAGTCGCCGACGCATTCCAGATTTCATTATTGGCATCCATCGACAAGGAGACCTCCGCATCGACCGTCTGCCGGTCAAAATCGGCACTGAGGCTCGCGGAGCCCAGGGTACCGACATTACCCGCATTATCGGTCGGGTTGGTATTGCCAACCAGCGTAAAATTCGCCGTGCCGGTGGTCGGCAGCACCGGGGTCGGCTGGTCGACCGGCCCGGTTACCCAGTGCAGGCTCGAATTCCCCAGATCCTGGTCGGTGCTGTTGCCATTGCCGATCAGAACCGAAATAGATCCATTGGCCCAGCGGCCCCAACGAATACCCGAGGCTGCGTCTTCGCCGCGGTCGAGATTCTCGGCACTGCCTACGCCATAGCTGGCAACGTTGCTGCTGCCTTGCGAGTTATTCGAGATAGCTCCGCTGAAATTAACCAGGTCACCAGCGTCGGTCATCAGAATCGAAGTACCGGTCCCGGAGGTCACGTTTTTAAAATGGCCGGCGGTTGCCAGCGGGCCTACCGCAAATCCGACCAGCCCCGATTGGGAGGCCTGAACTTCAATGCCTTCGATCAGGCTGGCTGACTGACCGCTGACATCGGTGCCGGTAATCGCAACCGCAACCTGAACCTCTGCATCGTCCTCTTCGTTTTCACCAAGCGAAGCCATGCCCGCGGCAAGCACATCGACGCCATCGGCAGATATCTCCGGGGCGCTGTCTTCATCCGCCACATAGCCATACTGGCCAGGACCAAGCTCGAGCGACCCTGCCGCGTTGGTCAGGACGACCATTCCTTCCGTCACCCCTACATAAAGGCCGGTGTTATCCGGCTCACAGGCAGCCTCGCAAAAGACCGCGTCATAATCAGTTCCGCGTATGCCGATCGTGGCGACCGGGGTGCGCACACGGTATGCGCTTTTGTCTTTTTTCCCGACCGCGCCGGTTATCGAGCGAAATCCACCTTTCACCAGGCTGAAAAAACTTCGATCCTGGCTGTCGCTGGTGCCGGTATCGGAACCCGCGTAGGAAAATTCTTCAATCACGAACTCGGTCGATGGTCTCAGGGCGATCAGTCCGCCATCCGCCATCAGCAGCTGCACCCGCCCGTTCGCGGCGGTGCTGAAATGATCGCCACTTTCGAAGCTCATGCCTTTGACCACTTCATGGCGTGTTCCGCCCGCGTCATCCAGCCAGGCCTGTCCGAAAACGAACATCACCTTGCCTGCCTCCGCCGAAACAATCATCGGCATCATCAGCATGGCTGTCAGGAGTAGTCCCTTGGTCACTGCGCATTGCATTTTCATGGTATTACCTGTCTTCCCACTTGGTCCTGGGCAATATTTCCGCTCAGGCTAAATTAGGGTATATCCTGAAAAATCGCTGTGAACGGCTTCACACTTGGTAAGACCTTCCCAAAAATATGTTCAATAGGACACCCACCAAGTGAGACCCGCGTCACACTTTGCGAGACAGGACCTGGGTGGCGTGTTGCCTAGCGCAGGATTCGTCTCAGGGACACTCCCGTTACATCCCGGTCGTAGCCGAATATCTGGACGTTGGAGTTGTTTTTCTGATGCGAATAACTGTAATTCAACAACCAGTGCCGATTGATTTTCCAGCTCACCCGCAGCGTGATCTGGCTCAGGGTGTCCCGGCGGTCCTGGTTGGTCTGTTGGGGGAAAAATACGTCGTCATATGCAGACCGGCTTATGCCCGCCATCGTCTGGATCCTGACTTTATTGTTGAAATTCCACGTAACGAAGGCTCGCAGGCCGGCAATGTAACGGCTGTATTTCGAGCCCGATTGCCGTGCATTGTCACGGCCAAGCAGCAATGTTGCGCCTGCATTGCCCAGGCCGGAAGCGCCAAAAACCCTGCTGATCGTCGATCCGACCAGAAATTGATCGACATCCCGCACGTCCTGGTTGTCGGCGTAACGGATCATGGTCAGTTTTCCCAACAGGCCAAAATAGGTTTTGCCGTTCAGTTGACGTTGGTAATCCCCTTCCAGACCGATGCCCTGGCTGTTTAGCTTGCCATCGGTATTGAGCCGGTAAGCCATCAGGCCACCGGAATATTGTGTCGTGTCGGCAACCTTCCTGATGCGTGAGCGAATGCTGCCCAGCGTGGTATTTACAAATGAGGCATCGGGATAATTTCTTTGCCCCAGGTCCGCCCGGGTACTCCAGATCAACCCTGGTTCAAGGGGTCGTTGAATCTCGCCGCCAATCCCATAGGACGCATAGGGGCTGTCGGTCGCCCTGCTTTCCGGGTCGAGCACGAATCCAAGGAAGCTGCTGGTGTCTGTCGCCGCATTGGCATTGCTGTCAAAGCCCGTGGCAATCTCGGTGTAAGCCTGGTAGCGATTCTTCCCCGGCCGGGTCCTGCTGTCGATTCGAGCCAGTAGATTGCGGATTTCCCGCCGTGCCGCCGGCGGTGGATTCTGGTCACGAAGTATCAGCAAATGGGATCTTGCTTCCGCCAGCTGGTCTTCGATAAAAAATACCCGGGCGAGATCCAGGCGCGCCGCTGCAAAGGACGGGTCATTGTCGACGGTGCGTTGCAAGGCGAAAATCGCTTTGCCGGTATGACCGGTTTCAAACAAGGCCAGCCCGTACAAATAGTCGAAGCGGCTTTCACCGGCCAGTTGCGATTCCATGGGTGAAAGAATTTCCAGCGCCTGCGCAGGCTGCCCCAGGTTCAGCATACGCTGTGCTTCCCGCAGGCTGTCGTCGGCAGCCAAAGCCACGCCGGTATAGACCAGGGCCAGCATGGCAATCAGCGACTTGAAAATCCGTTCAGAAATGGATGTCATTCAGAATCAGCCTCCCTGGCTGCCGATGCTCCCTGCATCCGATGTTACATAACAACGCAGTTGTTTAGCAGAATAGACAATATGACAAGTGGCAAACGTGAAGGAATTCACAGTTTGTGCGATGGGATTGCCCGATTGGTCAACCGCCTGGTTTCGCTGACGCTATACTTGCCGAATGGCATGGATTCCTCACCTGACGGTTGCCGCGATCATCCAGAAGGATGATCGTTTTTTATTGGTCGAAGAGTTCGCCAGCGGCGGCAAGGTATTCAACCAGCCCGCCGGTCATCTCGAGCCCGGTGAAAGCCTGGTCGAGGCAGTCATTCGTGAAACCCTGGAAGAAACCGCATGGCGTTTCGAACCAAAAGCACTGTGCGGTATTTATCAGTGGACCCATCCCGAAAAACAAAAAACCTTTATTCGTTTTGCCTTTACCGGCGCTGCCGTTGAACATCTTCCGGGTCGCGATCTGGACCGTGGAATCATTCGTGCGGTCTGGATGGATAGAGAGCAGGTACTTGCTCGTTCCGGACAGCTGCGCAGCCCCATGGTCATGCGTTGCATCGATGACTATCTCGCGGGGCAGCGCTTTCCGCTAGACCTGCTCAGTCAGCTGCCGCTGAGCGGCAAAAATCGCGACCAGGCTTCCTGACCCGCGTTTCACCGAGGCGGTCAAAAAAGAGCATTGCGTTTATAATAGGGTCTCTTCCAATCTGCTTCGGGTTGCAGAGCCATGCCTGCCAATAGACGAGATCGGGTAATAGTCGGGATGTCCGGTGGCGTCGATTCATCGGTCGCCGCATTTCTGCTGTTGCGGGATGGCTACGACGTGCACGGCCTGTTCATGAACAACTGGGAAGACGATGAGGACGGCTATTGCCACGCCGCGCAGGATTATCAGGATGCGCGGCAGGTATGCGCCGAACTCGGTATCCCATTGCACGAGGTGGATTTCGCAGAGGAATATCGCGAGCGCGTGTTCGCCTATTTCCTGGAAGAAATCCAGGCCGGGAGAACGCCGAACCCGGATGTGCTGTGCAATCGGGAAATCAAATTCGGCACCTTTCGTGAATACGCCTCTCGCCTCGGCGCCCGCTATATTGCGACCGGGCACTATGTCAGGGTCGAGCGCTTGGCTTCAGGTGTCAGATTGTTAAAAGGAATGGATCGGGCCAAGGACCAGAGCTACTTCCTGAATGCGGTTCCTGCATCGGCGCTTGAAAATGCATTGTTTCCGATCGGGGAAATGCAGAAAACAGAAGTCAGATCCATCGCCCGCGAGCAGGGTTTCGATAATTTCGGGAAAAAGGACAGCACCGGGATCTGTTTTATCGGCGAACGCCACTTCCGCAGTTTTCTGCAAAACTATCTGCCGGCGACTCCAGGCGATATTCGCGACCCGGATGGCGAGTTGCTGGGCCGGCACGATGGACTGATGTATTACACGCTGGGCCAGAGACAGGGGCTGGGGATCGGCGGGCGCAAGGGGCGCGCCGAGTCGCCGTGGTATGTCGCCGGCAAAAATCTTGAGCAAAACACGCTGACGGTTGTGCAGGGGCACGATCATCCATTGCTCTATAGCGGTGGTCTGCGAGCGATCGATGCTCATTGGATCGGCAGCCAGCCTGGAAACGGCGCCCGCCTTGCCGCCAAGACTCGATACCGGCAAAAAGACCAGCCCTGCACGATCAGCCTGGATGCCCGGGGGAATTTTTCATTGTGCTTCGATGACGCCCAAAGGGCGGTGACGCCCGGCCAGTTCGCGGTGGTTTACGATGGTGAACGGTGCCTGGGCGGCGGCGTCATCGATGAGATATTGCCGCTCGCCGCAGATCACTCTGCATTTAGCGCCGGCCAACGCGATGCCGTATAATTTACCGCCGCTCACCTGACGCCGGAGAAACCATGACAGATTCGTTTGCCGCACGTTCGACGCTAACAGTCGGCGACAGGGAATATCAAATCTATCGTCTGGATGCCCTGGAGAACACCAATTATCGGCGGCTGCCCTTTTCATTGAAAATCCTGCTCGAAAACCTCCTCCGGCACGAAGACGGCATCGACATTACCCGGGACGATATCGAGGCGGTGGCCAACTGGGACGCGAAGGCCGAACCCAGCCAGGAAATCGCATTCACACCGGCACGCGTTATTTTGCAGGACTTTACCGGCGTGCCCGCAATCGTCGATCTCGCGGCGATGCGCGATGCCGTCGTCAGGCTCGGCGGCAAGGCCGCCGACATCAACCCCTTGTCACCCGCCGAACTGGTTATCGATCACTCGGTCCAGGTCGACAATTATGGCTCCGCCGACGCACTGGATCTGAACAACATCATCGAATTCCAGCGCAACAAGGAGCGCTATTCATTCCTGCGCTGGGGACAAAATGCCTTTGACAATTTCAAGGTGGTCCCGCCAAACACCGGGATCGTTCACCAGGTCAACCTGGAATACCTGGCACGAGTCGTCTTCGGGGTCGAAAAGGATGGCGTGCTGCAGGCGTACCCGGACACGCTGGTCGGAACCGACTCCCACACGACCATGGTGAACGGGCTGGGCGTGCTGGGTTGGGGAGTCGGTGGCATCGAGGCCGAAGCGGCGATGCTGGGTCAGGCGATTACGATGCTGATTCCACAGGTCATCGGCTTCAAACTGAGGGGTAACTTGCCCGAGGGCGCCACCGCAACCGACCTGGTACTCACCGTTACCGAGATGCTTCGCCAAAAAGGCGTGGTTGGAAAATTTGTCGAGTTCTTTGGCGATGGGCTGGCGAACCTGCCGCTCGCCGATCGCGCGACGCTGGCCAATATGGCGCCGGAGTTCGGCAGTACCTGCGCAATATTCCCGATCGACGGCGAAACGCTCCGCTACCTCGAACTTAGCGGGCGCGATGCGCACACCATCGAGCTGGTCGAAGCCTATGCCAGGACCCAGGGCCTGTGGCGTGAGGATGGACAAGCCGATGCCGATTACAGCGACGTTCTTGAACTGGACATAGCGAGTGTCGAACCCTGCATTGCCGGGCCGAAACGGCCGCAGGATCGTATCGCGCTGAAATCGGCTGCCGTGGTTTTCAAGGATCACCTGGCGAAGGAAATCAGCGGCAGAAAAAGCAACGGCCGGGCCGAGGTCAGCATGGATGGTCAGGACTTCGAGCTTCGCGACGGGGCGGTGCTGATCGCCGCCATCACCAGTTGCACCAACACTTCGAACCCGGCCGTGATGATGGCGGCCGGCTTGCTCGCCCGCAACGCCGCGGCAAAAGGACTTAAGACCAAACCGTGGGTCAAGGGCAGCCTGGCGCCCGGGTCGCGGGTGGTCAGCGACTATCTCGAGAAAGCGAACTTGCTGGATGAGCTCGAGAAAATGGGTTTTTACCTGGTCGGCTATGGTTGCACGACTTGCATCGGCAATTCCGGGCCGCTGCGACCGGAAATCCAGGAAGCGGTGGAACAAAGCGAACTGGTGGGTTGCGCCGTGCTCTCGGGTAACCGGAATTTCGAGGGCCGCATACACCCGCTGGTCAGGATGAATTTTCTCGCTTCACCACCGCTGGTGGTGGCCTATGCGCTGGCCGGCAATATGCATGTCGACCTGGTCAACAGCTCGTTGGGAGAAGATGCCGATGGCCAGCCCGTGTATCTGCGGGACATCTGGCCCAGCCTGAAGGAAATTCACGAAACGATGAATGCCTGCGTTAATCGTGAAATGTTCACGCATGAGTACGCACAGGTATTCGATGGCGACAAAAACTGGAATGGTTTGCAGGTTGCCCAAGGAGAACTCTACCAGTGGGAAGCGGACTCGACCTATGTCAAGAATCCGCCTTATTTCGAGGACATGACCATGGCGACGGCGCCGGTCGGCGATATATCCGGCGCGCGGGTGCTGGTCTTGCTTGGTGACTCGGTGACCACCGATCATATTTCACCGGCAGGCAGCATCGCGAGCGACAGCCCGGCCGCCGATTACCTGCGGGCACAGGGTGTCAAGCCCGCCGACTTCAATTCCTACGGGTCGAGACGCGGCAACCATGAAGTGATGATGCGCGGCACCTTTGCGAATATCCGCTTGCGCAACCAGCTGGCTCCGGGTACCGAAGGCGGCTGGACCCGCCATCAGCCCGGCGGCGATCAGCTATCCATTTACGCAGCCGCCATGCGTTACCGTGACGAAGGGACGCCGCTGCTGGTTATTGCCGGCAAGGAATACGGCACGGGTTCGTCTCGTGACTGGGCGGCCAAGGGGACCAAACTGCTGGGCGTGCAGGCGGTAATTGCAGAAAGTTATGAGCGCATCCATCGTTCCAACCTGATCGGCATGGGCGTACTGCCGCTGCAGTTCATGGCTGGAGACAATGCGGGGACCCTGGGTATCACGGGTCAGGAGAGCTTCACGATCACCGGTCTCGATAACGCGAAAGCGGAATCGGTCAGCGTGGTCGCGACGCCGGAATCCGGCGAAGCGATTCATTTCCCGGCGCGGGTCCGCATCGACACGCCAAAAGAACGTGAGTATTTCATCAATGGCGGTATTCTCCACTATGTCCTGCGCCAGTTGGCAGGGCGAGAAAAAGCGGCATAATTCAAGCCCTCGCCCGCCAGTGATTGCGCGAGCAATAGACCTGCCAACGATGGGAAACTTATGCCGACACTAAAAGGAAAGACCCTTTTTATCACCGGTGCGAGCCGGGGCATCGGCAGGGCCATCGCTTGCCGGGCGGCGCGGGACGGCGCCAACATCGTGATCGCCGCGAAAACCGAGACCGAGCATCCGCGGCTTCCCGGCACCATAAACAGCGTTGCGCATGAAATAGAGCAAGCCGGCGGCCACGCCCTGCCGATCCGGACTGACATTCGCGACGAGGCGCAGGTGAGTGCAGCGGTTGAGCAGGCGGTCGGCCGTTTCGGCGGCATCGATATCCTGGTCAACAACGCCAGCGCAATTTACCTGGCGGGCACCGTGGACACGCCGATGAAACGCTTTGACCTGATGTTTGACGTCAATGTACGGGGTACCTACCTTTGTTCCCAGGCATGTTTGCCGCATCTTTTGCAATCCGGACAAGCGAAAATACTCAACCTGGCGCCGCCCCCCAACCTGGACCCCAGGTGGTTCGAGGCGCATGTCGCCTATACCATCGCCAAGTACGGCATGAGCCTGTGCGTACTGGGCATGGCCCGGGAGTTTGCCGGCAGCGGTTTATCGGTCAGTGCGTTGTGGCCGCGCACGGTAATAGCCACGGCCGCAATCGCTATGTTGGGTGACCGCGTAAAACCCGAGCAATGCCGTCATCCGGAGATCGTTGCCGACGCGGCTCACTTGATTTTGTCGGCTGCGGACCAAAGATACAACGGGCAGTTCCTGATCGACGAGGATGTACTCAGGGAATCCGGTGTCAGCGATTTTTCGCGCTACGCGGTCAGCCCCGGTACGGACCTGGCGCCCGATCTGTTTCTCGACTAGCTTTGCTTCGCGCAGGAGCGGAAATGATGAAAAACATATGGCAATGGCAGGAGCCCGGTGCGCAGAGAAATCCCTGGCTGATCGGCGCCGGTGTGACGCTGGCGGTCTTGCTGGTCATTGTGCTTGTGCTGGCCTTCTGGTGGTCGCGCGCGCCAAAACCGTTCTGGGTGGCATCGGATGTATCCGGGCAACGCGCGCCGATCGGTTATTCCACGACCCAGACGCTGATCGAAGTGATCGAAATACTCCTCGATAAGCCCGGCGGATACCTGGCCAACGATATCGCGCCACCCGGAATATTCCTCGACAACATTCCAAGCTGGGAATTCGGGGTCGTCGTACAGGTGCGCGATCTCGCCCGTGCCCTGCGCAACGACTACAGCCGCTCGCAGTCGCAGTCGACGGAAGACCTCGATCTGGCGCGCGCGGAACCGGTACTGAATTACGCTCACAACTCGTGGATACTGCCATCGACCGAGCGCCAGTACCGCAAGGGAATCCATTATCTCAAAGCCTATCGCGATCGACTCAGCGACCCGGAAAATCGTGACGCCCAGTTTTACGCACGGGCCGACAATCTCCGGGAATGGCTGGCGGTGGTCGAGAAAAGGTTGGGCAGTCTGTCGCAAAGACTCAGCGCCAGCGTCGGACAGGTCCGGGTAAATACCGATCTCGCCGGTGAGCGGGCCGCGGCAAACACCGATATTCTTCCCGATTACGTTTCGGTCAAAACACCATGGCTGAAAATCGACAACGTATTTTTCGAGGCCAGGGGAACGACCTGGGCACTGGTGCATTTTCTCAGGGCCGCACAGTTCGATTTTGAGAAAGTCCTCAAGGACAAGAATGCGATCGTGTCACTGCGCCAGATCATCCGTGAACTGGAAGGCGGCCTGCGTCCCATCAACAGCCCGGTAATTATGAATGGCTCGGGCTATGGAGTTTTTGCCAATCACTCGCTGGTCCTTGCGTCGTATCTGTCGCGCGCCAATTCGGCGGTCATCAATCTGCGGGAATTGCTGGACCAGGGATAAGCAGAAAGTGGCAACAGGCGATCACAGTTCTGTGAGCAGCCAGCCCGGGATACGAGTCCAGCCGTCGTTCAGGCGCTGGTCGAGCAGTCTGCCGCCCGGCGAAAATTGTTCGACGAGCGTCCAAAAACGCGGCGAATGGTTCATCTGCCTGAGGTGGCACAATTCATGGATCAGCAGGTAACGAACCAGTTCCGGTTCCTGGAACAGCAGGCACAGGTTCAGACTGAGCGTTTTGTTCGATGAGCAACTGCCCCAGCGCGACCGCTGCGCCCGAATCTGGATTGCGCGGGGACGCAAACCGGTTTGCAATGCCAGTGCGCCAACCGCCGGCACCATGAACGCGCGCGCCTTGCGTCTGAGCCAGTTCAACAACGCGCGCCGGCGTGCCGCATCGTCACTGGCGCCAAACACCTCCAGGGCGGTATTCGATTCAGCGACCCGCAGCCTGGCCTGTGGATTCGGGTTGTAGCTGACCGACCATTCCCGATCCATTGCGCTCAAGCTGATTTTCGACGGCGGCTCGGTTCCCGGGTCCAGATGACGGCGGCTCATTCCCGCACAGGTTTCCCGAATCCAGTTCGCATGCGCGTTGACGAATGACTCCACTTCCCGCACCGCCATGCGCCTGGGCACGACAACCTCGACCACGCCCGGCGGATGCACCTGGATACTCAGGTAACGGGCGCGGTCGCTGCGCCGGATTTTGAAGTTCGCGATGTCAGCCGAAAACTCCAGTAACGCTGACTGGCGCATATCGAGCGGCGCTGTGATGGTCGGAGCTTTCATTTTATGTAAAGCATTAAGTATTTATTATAATATATTGTTTTTATTAAATATTCATCGCCAACAAAGTGCCCTGCCTGATCGCACGCCTGGCATCCAGTTCGGTGGCCTTATCGGCCCCGCCGATCAGGTGGACCGACTGTCCTGCGGCCCGCAGCGGCCCTTCAAGCTCCCGGCACGGCAACTGCCCCGCGCAACTCACGATGTTATCCACGGCCAGCAGGCGCGATCCCCCGCCGATGCTCAGATGCAGACCCTGTGCGTCGATTTTTTCATAGCTCACGCCGGCGAGCATTTCGACGCCACGATTGCGCAGGCTGAGACGATGAATCCAGCCCGTGGTTTTACCCAGGCCACCGCCGAGCTTGCTGGTTTTTCTTTGCAGCAGGTAGATTTTTCGCGGCGATGGCCGCTCGTGCGGTCCCGATTCTGCCAGCCCGCCCCGGTTCGCATAGGCCGGGTCTATACCCCATTCCTCGCAAAACGAACCGACATCCAGGCTGGTCGGTTCCCCCGACTGGCTGAGAAACTCGGCAACATCGAAGCCGATGCCGCCGGCGCCGATGATGGCCACGCGATCACCGGCTGTACGCCGGCTCAACAACACATCGATGTAGCTCAAGACCATGGGGTTATCGATCCCGGGGATATCCGGCGTGCGCGGCAAAACGCCGCTGGCGAGTACCACCTCATCAAATTCACCGGCACCGAGGGCAGCGTGATCCACCTTCAGACCGAGACGCACATCGACCTTCGCCGTGGCCAGCCGGTGGCGAAAGAAACGCAGGGTTTCATTGAATTCTTCCTTGCCCGGTACCTGTCTTGCCATGTTTAGCTGGCCGCCGATCGAATCTGCCGCATCGAACAAGACTACCTTGTGGCCCCGCTCCGCGGCGGTCGCCGCACACGCGAGCCCGGCCGGACCGGCGCCGACCACTGCGAGCCGGACCGGCCTGGCGGTCCGCTCTATCGATATTTCAGTTTCATAACAGGCGCGCGGGTTTACCAGGCAAGTGGCGCGTTTTTTTCTGAAGGTATGATCGAGGCAAGCCTGGTTGCAGGCGATACAGGTGTTGATCGATTCCGCCTTCCCGGCCCGGGCCTTGCTCACAAACTGTTCGTCCGCCAGGAACGGCCGGGCCATGGACACCATATCGGCGCAGCCCCGGGCGAGGACTTCCTCAGCTTTTTCCGGCGTGTTGATCCTGTTGGTGGTAATCAGCGGAATTTTCAGCTTGCCCATGAGCCGCTTGCTGACCCAGGCAAAACCCGCGCGCGGGACCATGGTGGCGATGGTCGGTATTCTTGCCTCGTGCCAGCCGATCCCGGTATTGATCATGCTGCTGCCGGCCTCGGTGACAGCCTGCGCCAGTTGCTCGACCTCGCTCCAGTCCTGGCCATCGTCGATCAGATCGAGCATCGATAAACGATAGATGATAATAAAGTCCTTACCGACTGCCTCGCGGGTCCGGCGTACAATTTCGATCGGGAACTGCATGCGGTCGGCAAAAGAGCCGCCCCATCGATCGCTACGCCGGTTGGTGCGCGCGACCAGGAATTGGTTGATCAGGTATCCTTCCGAACCCATGATTTCGACACCGTGATAGCCCGCTTCTCGCGCCAGCACGGCGCAACGGACGAATGCCCTGATTTGTGCTTCCACGCCGGCGGCGCTCAGCGCCCTGGGTCTGAAGGGACTGATCGGCGATTTAATGGCGGATGGCGCAACGCAAAACGGATGATAGCCATAGCGGCCGGAATGCAATATTTGCATGCAGATTCTACCGCCTTCGGCCTGCACTGCCCGGGTAACCAGCCGGTGCCGAGCCAGGTGGCTCTTGCTGGAAAGTCTGCCGGCAAACGGCGCCACCCAGCCGGCGATGTTGGGTGCAATCCCGCCGGTTACGATCAGGCCCACGCCATGTGCTGCCCGTTCCGCGAAATACGCGGCCAGTTTGCGATAATCCGAGCGTTTGTCCTCGAGACCGGTATGCATCGAGCCCATCAGGACCCGGTTGGGCAAGCTCATAAAGCCCAGGTCCAGCGGTGAGAACAGCTTGGGATAGAGCGGATGGGGCTCGGTCATTGCTATCCTTTTCGGTGGCCGCAAGCGGCATCATACGACACCTTTGGCGTCCGCAGGCAAACACGCGGCCGCCGGATTCGGCTGTTGCCGATCGATAGCATAATCCCCTAAGCTACCCGCTACTTGTCAGCCGGACTCCCGGGAGCGCGTATGATCCGCCGTCCATCGCCATCTGCGAAGTTGCATTTTTTCATCGCGGCATGCGCTGCGCCTGATCGCAAAAGAGAAGCTATAGCCCCATGAGCGCGGTCCTGGAAGTTCGCAACCTGGTCAAAGAGTATCCCGGTCTCACCGCGGTTGCCGGGATCAGTTTTTCCGTGGACGAAGGCAGCTGTTTTGGCATGCTCGGCCCCAACGGCGCCGGCAAGACCACGGCCATGGAAATCATGGAAGGCATCAGATCGGCCAGCAGCGGCGAAATACTTTACCGGGGAAAACCGATCGGGGCGGATTTCAGGAATGAAGCGGGCATGCAATTTCAGTCCACGGCCTTGCAGGATCACCTGACCGTAAGAGAATCGCTGCAGTTGTTTCGCGGCTTTTACAAACATGGCGCGGATCTCGACGAACTGATCGAAACCTGCTCGCTGGAACAACTGCTGAACAGGGATAACCGCAAACTCTCCGGTGGTCAGCGTCAGCGGCTATTGCTGGCAATCGCGCTGGTCAACGATCCGAAAATCCTGTTCCTTGATGAGCCCACAACCGGTCTGGACCCACAGGCCAGGCGCAACTTCTGGGACCTGATAGAAAAAATCAAGCAACGCCGCACGACCGTGCTGCTGACCACCCACTACATGGACGAAGCCTATATCCTCTGCGACACCATCGCGATCATGGATCACGGCAAGTTTATCGCGCACGGCTCGCCGGAGTCCCTGCTCAAGGAACACTTCAGCGATGTCATTATCGAACTGCCGCGCGAGGATTTCAGGGTGCCGCCGGCAAGCCTGCCGTGGACCATTCATGAGAAAATCGATTCGGTGGAAATATCGGTTGCCAGCGTCAGCGAGGCGTTGGCCAAATTACTCGAGCTTGGCGTCGGTATCGACCGGATAAGAATCCGGCCGCGTAATCTGGAAGACCTGTTCCTCGAACTGACCGGGACGGAGCTTCGGGCATGATTGCACGAATCTTGTCCATCCTGCATGCACGGAATATCGAGTTCCTCAGAGACCGCTCGGCGCTGGGCTGGAATATCCTGTTGCCGGTGTTGCTGGTTTTGGGTATGGGGGCTATTTTCTCCGGCGATGGGCGGGCCATGTTCAAGGTCGCAGTCCTTCAGCAAGCGGAGCTTGTCGACCTGACGGCGCACCCGTTCCTGCAAACCCGGTTTATCGATTTTTATGCGGTCAGCGATCTCGATGATGCGCTGGCCAAATTGTCGCGCCACCAGATGGATATGCTGATCAGTCCCGCCGCTGAACCGCCGCAATACTGGATTAATGAATCGGCGCCTAAAGGCTACATGCTGGAGAAGTTGATCGCCGGCACCGGCAGCAGCGATTTTAGCCGCGGCACGGTCAGCGGAACGGCGATTCGCTATGTGGACTGGCTGCTACCGGGAATTCTCGGCATGAACATGATGTTCAGTTGCCTGTTCGGCGTGGGTTATGTCGTGGTTCGCTACCGCAAGAACGGTTTTCTGAAGCGCCTGAAGGCGACCCCGTTGACGCCATTCGAGTTTCTGACCGCACAAGTGCTGTCGCGCCTGGTGCTGATTATGGGTGTGACCGCGATGGTTTTCGCCGGCACCAGCTACCTGATCGATTTCAAGATGTCGGGCAGCTATCTGGCGCTGTTCGTGGTTGCCACGCTGGGCGCGACCTGCCTGATTTCCACGGGTCTGCTGGTCGCAGTGCGCACGGCCAGCGAAGAGCTCGCCGGCGGTCTGCTCAATATGATCAGCTGGCCGATGATGCTGTTATCGGGTGTCTGGTTTTCGCTGGAAGGAACACCGCAGTATGTGCAGAATATTGCCGGCTTATTCCCGCTGACCGCGCTGCTCAAGGCGGCCCGGAATATCATGCTCGATGGAGCAGGCCTGGCCGAGGTGATGCCCCAGGTCAGTCAGCTTGCGGCAATGACTATTGTATTGCTCGCCATCGGCGCCTGGCTGTTCCGCTGGCAGGAGGATTAGCAGGCGGCTCCTGGTCCGTTGGCTGGGTTACTTCCCGGCTTTTTTCTTCGCCGTTTTTTTCTTCGTGGACGTTGTCCCGGTGGTTTTGCTCTGCCCGCTTTCGGCCTTGGGCCAGGCACCGAACGGGAACGGCTGGTACTCATCGCAATAGCACAGGAAATCGATTATCTGGCGATAATAAATGCCGAGCTGCCGGCCGAACTGCAGCAGATTATCGTTGCCTTTGCCGGCGATCAGCATATGCAGGAACTGCAAGACAACGACCACCGTCAAGACGACGCTGCCAAGCCAGAAGATAAAGCCAAACAGCAACATGTAGATCACCCGCACCCAGGTATTGCGCGCCGTGAGATTCTGTTCCAGTTCGCTCTTTTCGTGGTCGCTCATTTTCCTGCCCCCGGATTTTCTGTTGCGGTTCGGTTCCCATCACTGCGCTGGGATACAATGCCCTTTACTGGGACAAATGGTACAAGACTTTTGCTCACGCGTATGCAACTTATAGACATTGGCGCCAATTTAACCCACAAGAGTTTTGCCCCGGATCGCAGCCAGGTCATCGGCAGGGCTCGCAAGGCCGGTGTGGATCGGATGATCGTTACCGGCAGTTCGGTGGCGTGCAGCCGGCAGGCCGAGGAATTGGCGGCTGGCTATCCTGGCGTCCTGTACTCGACCGCCGGCATTCATCCCCATCATGCCGGCGAAATTCAGGCCGGTGACGATGAAGCGCTGGCCGGTCTGCTGCAAAAGGAAAACGTGGTTGCGGCCGGTGAATGCGGCCTGGATTACTTTCGCAACTTCTCGCCAAAGGAAGATCAGCGCCGGGTTTTCTCCATGCAACTGGAGCTTGCAGCGGAGCACCGGATGCCGGTTTTTTTGCACCAGCGCGACGCGCACGAAGATTTTATCGCGATCCTGAAAGAGCACCTGCCCGGGATCACCCGTGCGGTGGCCCATTGTTTTACCGGCGACGGCGACGAACTCGATGCCTGCCTGGGGCTGGACTTGTATATCGGCATCACCGGCTGGATATGCGACGAGCGCCGCGGCGGTCACCTGAAAAACCTGGTCGCCAATATTCCGCTGGACCGGTTGATGGTGGAAACCGACTCGCCTTATCTCCTGCCCAGGGACCTCGACCCCAAACCGAGCAGCCGCAGAAATGAGCCCATGCACCTGCCGCACATCGTGCAAAGCATCGCCGGGGCACGCGGGATTGAGGCGCTGGAACTGGCCGCTGCCACAGCCCGCAACAGCGCGCAGTTTTTCGACCTGCCCTGAGCGCCGTTTGGGTACGCATTGCGGCCACGCTGGGTTAAAGTACCGCCTTCATCGAACGAGGACAGATATTCCATGGATACAAAAAAAATCAGCCAGTTTGTCAACGGCAGGTGGGACGACTCAATTATTCCCGAGCTTTGCGAATACATAAAAATCCCCAACAAGTCGCCGGCGTTCGATGCCGACTGGGAAAAACATGGCTACATGGAAGATGCCGTCGCGCTGATGGAAAAATGGGTGCGCGCACAGCCGATCAAGGGAATGGAAGTCGAAGTGCTCAGGCTCGAAGGCCGTACACCGCTGATTTTTTGCGATATCCCGGGAGATTCCGATGACGTGGTCCTGTTATACGGCCACCTCGACAAGCAACCCGAGACCACCGGCTGGAAAGACGGCCTGGAACCGTGGAAACCGGTAATCCGCGATGGCAAGTTGTACGGCCGTGGCGGAGCCGATGACGGCTATGCGGTGTTTGGCTCACTGACCGCGATTCGCGCCCTGCAGGAACAGGGGATTCCGCACGCCCATTGCAAAATCATTATCGAAGGCTGTGAAGAAAGCGGCAGTTTCGATCTGCCCTATTATATCGATGTGTTGCGGCCCAGACTGGGTCAGCCCAGCCTGGTCGTCTGCCTCGATGCAGAGTGCGGCAATTACGATCAGCTGTGGTGCACGACCTCGCTGCGCGGCAACCTGATCGCCACGCTGAGCGTCGATGTGCTGACCGAGAGCGTTCACTCAGGCGCCTCGAGCGGAATTTGCGCATCGAGTTTCCGGGTGCTCCGCAGCTTGCTCGACCGGGTCGAAGACAGCGAAACCGGCCGGATCCTGGTCGATGAATTGCATGCCGATATCCCGCAACAAAGAATCAGCCAGGCACAACAGGCGACCAGCGTACTCGGCGATATGGTGCACCGGAAACTTCCGTTTTTTGGCAACACCCAACCGATTGCCGATGACCTCGTGGAGCTGATGCTCAATAACACCTGGCGGCCGACGCTCAGCATAACCGGCATGGATCGCATCCCCTCGGTCGCCGATGCCGGCAACGTCCTGCGCCAGGGAACCACCGTCAAGGTTTCCTTCCGTTTGCCGCCGACCGTGGATGCGAAAGTCGCGGGCGCTGCGCTGACCCGGATTCTCGAAGCCGATCCACCCTACGGTGCGGCGGTCAGTTTCTCGATCGATTCGGCGGAGAGCGGCTGGAATGCGCCCGAAGTGGCTGAATGGCTGGAAAATTCCATGCAAACGGCATCGAAAGCGTTTTTTGACGCCGACTCGATGTACATGGGTACCGGCGGAACCATCCCGTTCATGAGCATGCTCGGCAAGGAATTCAGCGGCGTTCAGTTCCTGGTCACCGGTCTGCTGGGGCCGCATTCGAACGCGCACGGACCCAACGAATTCTTGCACATCGAGACCGGCAAGCGTCTGACTTCCTGTGTCAGCATGATCCTGGCCGATCACTACCGGCACCTGTCCGGCAATTAGCCGGTTGGGGGCGACTTGGCGGCTCGCAGGGCCGAATGAATTCTTCGCCAATAAGGCAGAAAGGCATCGTGTAACTTGTCATCGGAATTTTTTGCACCCGGGGCAAATTTTTCTTCGAGCTGGCTGACGGTCAACACGTGGCTGGGGGTTCCCCTGGTAAATTCGCTGCGGTCGGTGAATACGACAAAACCCGAAATCGGCACGCCTTCGGCCAGCGCTCGCACGGCGGCCAGCCGGTCAAAAAGGGCTTCCTGCGGGTTTTTCATACCGTACCGCCCGGCTGGTCCCAGCACAGCCCACTCATCCATGCGATCGCCGCCGAATACGATACCGGGCGCATTTCGCATATCCAGCACCAGGATTCCCTTGCCGGTCAACAACAGGTAATCGAGCTGAATCTGACCGCCCATGCCATCCGGAATCATCAGGTTACGATCCACTTCCCTGGCGACGCGTTGCAGAACCTTGTCGAAGCGATACCACGGGTCCATGCGCCGCTTTCCGTAAACAAAGCCGATTATCGCGAGTATGACGATGCCGGCCAGTCCCGCCGCGAGCCAATGGCCGGGTGTTATAATGTCCATTAGTATTATTCTTTTACTTATTGATATTAAAGACTATTCTCGTTATCCATTAGCCGAACACCCGGTGCATCGATAGCCGATATATAGGCGCTCGATGCGAGCCCGGATCGTTCGAACGCGGAGCGCATCGCCGCCGCTATGGTCTTTGCATCGGACCGCCTGCACCACGCAAAAACAGCGGGTCCGCTCCCCGACAACGAACAACCCAACGCCAGATTTTTCATCGCCGCCTGCCGGACATCGGCAAAACCCGGGATGCCGGACGAACGCTGCGGCTCGATGAGTACATCACGCAAGGAGCGCGACAACAAGTCGATATCGCCCGAATGACACGCAGAAACGAACGCCGCCAGCAAGCCGGCTTGCTCGGTCACCTTGGCCAGCGCAATGTTTTCATCCAAACCGGCCCTGGATTGGCGGGTCTCGATGCTGCAATCCGGATACACCAGCACACACTGAAGACCGGGCGGAACGGGTAACGCGATCGGCGTCCCGCCATCGGGGTGCGCGAGACGCAGGCCGCCGAGCAACTGCGGCGCGACATTATCGATCGGCGCCGCGCCCGTTGCGGCGGCCTCGCCCGCCAGCGCGAATGGCAAAAGATCCTCGGTCGCCAGCGGTTTATCCAGCAGGGCATTCGCGGCAAAAACGGCGGCCACCGCTGACGCGCCCGAGCCCCCCATGCCGGACCCCAGCGGGATGCCCTTGTTAATTTTCACCGAAAAACCGGCAGCCAGGCCCAGGTGTTCCCGCAGCGCAATCAATGCTGCGCCCGCTGAATTTTCGGTTGCTATCGTTGGCAACCCGTTGGCAATGCCAGTGATCTCCTCGATCAAGACCTGGTCATGGCTCGCGTGGCGAACCGTCACGATGTCACCCGGTGCATCGATCGCATGGCCGAGTAAATCGAAACCGACGGCAACATTGCCCACCGCTGCCGGAGCGTAGGCGACGGCGACGTCGCGTTTCAAATCCATGACCGGTATTCCCGGCCGCGATCGTGGGTCGTGCCGATCGCAACATCGACCAGCAATGGAAGATCTTCCTGAAGGTACAGCCGGGTCGTTGAACAGCGATAGCCACGCGCCGCAGCCCAGTCGGGGATGCAGGCCGGTCCTTCATGCTCCACATGTTGCAGGCAGTGAATTTTCATTTTGGAAATCTCGCTGGACGCAGTCTATGCAAAGACCCGGGTCGGGTACAGGCGGCACTGAAATGAGGCACGGCCAAAGTGTTAACTACGTGTCCGGTATAAGGTGTAAACCATGTGACCGGTATGGACCCTGAGGAAAATGGTGGGGCGTATAGGAATCGAACCTATGACCAGCGGGTTAAAAGCCCGATGCTCTACCAACTGAGCTAACGCCCCATTGCAAAGAAGCTGCGAGGAGGCGGCATGATACCGATTTGCCGCCAAATCGCAAGCTCACCCCGGCGTCTCCGGCGATCGGTAATCCTTCAGACATACACTGTCGGATCGGCAATTCCCGCCGCCTCGAAACCCGCCCTGCGGATACGGCAGGAATCGCAAACGCCGCACGCCCGACCCTGGCTATTCGCCTGGTAACACGAGACGGTCATCGAATAGTCGACGCCCAGTTCGATTCCCGTCCTGATGATTCGGCGTTTGTCCATGGCCATCAACGGCGTGTGTATCCGCATGCGCTGGCCTTGCACCGCCGCTTTGGTCGCCACATTGGACAATACTTCGAAGGCATCGATAAATTCGGGCCGGCAATCCGGATAACCGGAATAATCCACCGCATTGACGCCGATAAAAATATCGCTGGCGCCAATCACCTCGGCATAACCCAAAGCCAGCGCCAGGAACACCGTGTTGCGCGCCGGGACATAGGTGACCGGTATGCCCTGCTGAGGTGTTTCTGGCACTGGAATATCCGTATCGGTCAGCGCCGAACCGCTGGGGCCGCCGCTGTCGATCGTCATGAGCCGATGCTCGGAGACTGCGAAAAACTTCGCTATATTCCCGGCCGCAGCCAGTTCACTGCGATGGCGCTGCTGGTAGTCGAAACTCAGCGCATGGCAGTCAAAGCCCTGGTCTTTCGCGATCGCGAGCGTCGTCGCCGAATCCAGCCCGCCGGAGACCAGCACCACGGCTTTTTTTGTGTCCTGGCTGTTCAATGCCCCGGGTCCGTTCCCCAAAGATATTTGTGCAACTGCAATTGCAAACGGACCGGCAATCTTTCCTGCAAAATCCAGTCAGCCAGATCCACTGGCTCGATCTGTTCATAGCTGGGTGAAAACCAGACCGTACAAATACCATCCAGCTGCCGCTGCCGGACTTGCTCTGCCGCCCACTCAAAATCCGCCCGGCCGCAAATCACGAATTTGATTTGATCGTCTGCCGACAACAAGCCCAGGTTTTGCCAGAGATTACGCTCCGCTTCGCCGGAACCGGGTGTTTTCAGATCCATCACCTTGATCACACGGGCATCGACCGCTGACAGGTCGGCCGCGCCACTGGTCTCGAGCGAAACCCGGTAACCGTTGGCGCACAAATCGCGCAACAGACCGGCGCAATTTTTTTGCGCCAGCGGTTCGCCGCCGGTCACGCAGACATGCCGGCAACCATACTCCCCGACTTGCTCCAGGATGGCAGCGAAGGCCATCCACCGGCCGCCGTGAAATGCATAAGCAGTGTCACAATACTGGCAACGCAGCGGGCAGCCGGTCAGGCGAATAAACGCCGTCGGCACGCCGGCGGTGTCCGCCTCGCCTTGCAGCGAGTAAAATATTTCCGTAATCCGCAGGCGCGCATCCGGCGCCAGCTCATCCCTTGCTGTCTCAGCCATCACAGGTTGGCCTGCATGTTTCTTCGGTCGGCGGCTCAATGACCCTCGCCGGTCATTTGCTCCAGGCGCCGTTGAGCCAGGTGTGCAGCGGTGGTATCCGAATACTCGCTGGTTACCCGGGTCAGCGCCGCCCTGGCCGCATCCCAGTAACCAAGCTCGTAATCGCAATAGCCAATCTTGAGCAGCGCGTCCGGGACCTTCTGCGATTGCGGGTAATTCGCCACGACCTTTTGAAAAGCCACCAGCGCCTCGGAGAATTTTCGGGTGACGTAGAATGTCTCGCCATACCAATACTGGGCGTTGTCGGAAAACTGGCTATCCGGATACTGGCCAAGAAACTGTTCGAACTTTTCCGCCGCCTTTTGATAGTGACCTTCACGCAGCAAACTTATCGCGGCCTGGTAGGCGTCACGATCGCTGATTTCCGGGTCGTCCGCACCTGGACCGCTCGCCGCTGCCGGCGTTGCGACCTTCGGCGTTGAGGATAAAACCGGTCGCCGGCTTCGGCTACCCGTTGCGCTTGCCGAGCTTTCCAGCTTTTGCAGTCGGCCATCGACATCGAGATAAAGATTGCGCTGGCGCTGACTGGTGCCATCGAGATCGTGCTGTACTTCTTCCACCGAACCGCGCAGCTCTCTCATCTCGCCTTCAAGACCCTGCACCTGGCCCGCCATCGCGGCCTGGTTCTGAACCGCCTGTTCGATGCGGTTAAGGCGGGCTTCCAACTGGTCCAGCCTGATCATCACCGGGTCGTCCGCTGCGGGCGTGGTCGCGCATCCGCTGACCACCAGCGCCAGCAAGACCGGGCTCCAGCCGCGCATGCGCTCGTGCATCAGTAAACGATCTCCACCCTTCTGTTGCGGGTATAGGCGCTCTCATTGCTACCGGCACGCACCGGCCGTTCCTCACCAAAACTGACGGTGGTAATCTGGCCCGCGGCGACTCCCTGGATCATCAGGATCTGCCGGACCGCCTGCGCGCGCCGTTCGCCCAGGCCAATATTGTACTCGCGCGTCCCGCGTTCGTCGGTATGTCCTTCCAGCCTGACCCGGGTCTGTGAATTGGCCGCGAGGTACAAAGCGTGTTGAGTCAGCAGATTGTCGTACCGGCCAAGAATCTGGGACTTGTCGAACTCAAAATAAATGATGAGCTCATCCGGTCTGCCGCCACGACGTCCAGCGCTGCCGAATTCGTCCAACTCGCCGCTGGCCTGGTCGCCCAGCCCGGTCTGGCTGGCGCCGGGCGCATCCTGACCGCCCAGGTCCGACGAATCGTCCGCCCGGGTCGCCGGCTGGCCACCGCAGGCAGCCAGGAATATACCGAGGGACAAAAGAATACTGATTCTGATCGCTTTGGATGCCTGCATGTTTACCCTTCCTGTTGATGAATTCCTGTGACTCAGACAAAACTCTGTCCGGGGCGTTCCCCCCGGCACGGCATAGTTTAGCCTATTTAAAAATCGGGATACGGCGACCAGGCCGGTTCGCGAACATCGCCCTCCTGGGCGGCAATCCTGCGTTGTATGCGGCCGTCGATGGACACGGTTGCCAAAATACCACGCCCGTTGACCCGGGTCGCATAAATAA
The DNA here is from genome assembly GCA_022560735.1 of Pseudomonadota bacterium. Classification (GTDB taxonomy): domain Bacteria; phylum Pseudomonadota; class Gammaproteobacteria; order Steroidobacterales; family MnTg04; genus MnTg04. The sequence goes on along the minus strand of JADFSO010000004.1, from coordinate 70,191 downwards.
TGGTTTCCCCGTTGGGGGAAAAACTGGGCGATTCATCGAGCTGACCGTCAGTCAGCACCAGCAGGTTACCGTTTTCGGGGTTGACCCGGGCAATTCGAAACGCGCCCTGGTCATTGTGTACAACCGCCATCTCCTTGCCATCCGGGGTGAGCCGTGAACGCCCGTTATAGTTCCCTTCATAGGTGATCCGGCGTTTGTTGCCGCCATCGGCATCGGCGCTGTAGATCTGCGGGCCGCCGCTGCGATCCGAGGTGAAAAATATTTTCGAGCCATCGGCGCTCCAGGTCGCCTCGGTATCGATGGCCGGGTTGCGCGTAATCCGGGTCAACACCTGGTTCGCCAGGTTCAGCACATAAATATCCAGGTTTCCCGAATCGCGCGACAAAGTCAGCGCCAGCTTGCGGCCATCGGGTGAAAAGGCCGGCGCACCGTTGACCCCCTCGCGTGCCGATGCCCGCAGGCGCCGCCCGGTGCTGAGTTCCTGGATATAGATCGCGGATTTGTTGCTCTCGAAGGAAACATAGGCGATTCGATCGCCATCGGGCGCCCAGGCCGGCGACATCAGCGGCTCGGGCGATTCCACGATAATATTGTGATTCGCGCCATCCGCATCGGCAACCACCAGCCGGTATCGTCTCGCCGATCCCTGTCCCTGGACCGTGATAAAAGCGATCCGGGTTGCGAACGCGCCCTTGATCCCGGTCAGTTTTTCATAGATCAGATCGCTGATCCGGTGCGCGGCCGCGCGTAGCCCGGCGCCGGTACTGGGCAGGCGAAATCCGAGCAGCCGTCGTTGTTTGAACAGATCGAACAATTCGAACTGGATCACATAGTTGCCATCGCTTTGCGGCAACAACCGGCCGACCACGATGGCTTCAAGACCCAGCAGGCGCCAGTCCTCGAAATCGATACCCTGCTGGTCGAAGGGTTTTTCCAGCATGTCGCGTGGATCCATCGCATCGAAACGCCCGCTGTTGCTCAGGTCCGCAGCGATAACGGCCGCCACATCCAGCGGTGGCCTGGTCAGCCCGCCCTGCCAGGCGAGCGGCACGACCGCGATCGGCATCGCCTGGTCGACGCCCGCGGTGATCTCGATGGTTAACTGGGCCTGGGCCGAGGCGGCAAAACCGCCAAGCAAGGTCGCGCCCAGCAAGTGAACAAGAAACTTTCTCAAAATATGGCTCCGTCAGTTCTCAGGCTTGAAAATAAAAATAATATTTCGTTCGAACAAATTTGGATCGGGCGGCTCCGGCAATGGCGATGCCTTGAAAACGGCCGCCTCGATCGAGCGACGGGTCGCTTCATCGGCGTTGCACTCCGCGATGCGAACGTCGATGACTTCGCCGCCCGGAATCTGGCTGATATTCACCGTGCACTCGACCCCGGCGCCGGCGCTCGGTGGCCGAATCCAGTTACGCCTGACCTTTTGTGCGATCATCGCCTTGTACAGATCCAGCAGGCCAGCCTCTTCGGCATCCAGCCTGGACTGCTCGAGCGCCAGCTCTGCATCGAGATCCGCCTGGATTTGCGCCTGTATCCGGGCGTCTGCCTCGGCCTGCGCCCGGAGGCGTGCTTGCTCGGCCTCCTCCTGTTCCTTGCGCAGCCGCGCCAGCATGATTTGTTCCGTGCTGCGCTGCTCTTTCAGGGCCTTCAGTTCCCGTGCCGCCCTGGCTGCGGTCTCCTCACGCCGCCGCTGGTCGGCCGCCGCGCGTTTTTGCTCGTTCAGCCGGTCCTGGCGGCGTTTGTCCTCGGCCGCTTTCGCCCGGCGTTCTTCTTGCTGTCTTTGCCGCCGCGCTTCCGCGAGTTGCGCATCCGCTGTTCGCTGCACTTCCTGTTCGGCTTCCTCCAGCGCGGCTATTTCCTGCAGTATTCGTCGCTCGTCGACCACGGTCGCCTTGATCGTGAGCTGTGGCCGCGGCGGCGTGAATGCAGCGCTGCGGGCAAGGCTGACACCAAGCAAGCTGAACAGCACCAGGTGCAAGACGACCGACTTGATCAAGGCACCCCGATATTCGCGATAAAAACCGAACATCGCTGCTCACTCTCTCCTGACCAGGGGCTGTTCCAGCGGATCGGTGACAAAGCCGACTTTTTCCGCGCCGGCCTGCTGCAGCAACACCATGACGGTGACCACCCGCCCAAAAGCCACTGCTTCATCGGCCCGTACCAAAACCGGCGTTGCCGGCTCACGGCGCAGAACTGCCAGCGTGCGGGCGACGACCGTCGCCTCGTCAATGGGCTGGTCTTCGTCCTTGCCGATATTCAGAAAAAGCTCGCCACCGGCATTGACGCTCAGGATCAATGGCTGATGATTGCGCAACAGCTCGTCGTCCAGCGGCTCGGCCGCGGCATTGGGTAATTCCACTTCTATTCCCTGCGTCAGCAACGGCGCAGTCACCATGAAGATGATCAGCAACACCAGCATGACATCGATATAGGGGACGACATTGATCTCGCCCATCAATTTTCGTTGCTTCTGTCTGGCCATGATCAGCTCCCGGATTTGCTGCGCGGTGCATGCCGTTGCAGGATCGATACGAACTCCTCGGCAAAAGTGTCGTAGCGGTTTTCGAGGCGCGTTACCTGGTCGGCGTACCGGTTATAGGCGATCACCGCGGGTATCGCGGCAAACAGACCCATGGCCGTCGCCACCAGCGCCTCGGCAATACCGGGTGCGACCATGGCCAGCGTTGCATGCTGCACGTTGCCCAATTGGGTGAAGGTGTTCATGATCCCCCAAACGGTGCCGAACAAGCCGACATACGGGCTGGTCGAGCCGATCGTGGCGAGCATGGCCAGGTTGCGTTCCAGGCGGTCGACCTCGCGCATCTGCGAGACCCGCATCGCCCTTTGGCTGCTCTCCATCATCTTGGCCTGATCGATTCCGGGTTCGGAGCGCAGCCGCACAAATTCTCGGAAACCGCCCTCGAAAATGCTCTCCATGCCCGTGGCCGCCTGGGTCCGCTTGTTGATCTCCTGGTACATGGCCGTCAGATCGCCGCCGGACCAGAATTTTTGCTCGAAGGAATCGGCCAGGCTGATTGCCTGGTTGAGCACGCGGCGTTTTTTCAGGATGACCGCCCATGATGCCACCGACGCGACGACCAGCATCAGCAGCACCAGCTTCACGATAATGCTTGCCTCGAGGATCAGGCGCAGAAACGATAAATCGCCACTCATTCAGTTGCTCTCCTTGCTAACCCGCATAAAGGCCGGCAGTGATCGTGGCTTGAGACTGTCCGCATAAACGCAGGCTGCCCGAATACGACCGCTGCACAATAATTCGCCGCCCGCACCATCGCGGCGGACCTGTTGCTCGAAAACCAGGGCGCTGCGGCCAAGCTCCGACAGCGCCGAACTGACCCATAACTGGTCATCCAGCCGCGCCGGTTTGTGATAGCCGATATCCGCATGGACCACGACAAAGGCAAGATTCTCCCCGGACATCTGCTCGGCGTGGACTATACCCATCGAGCGCAAATGGTCGGTTCGCGCGCGCTCCATAAATTTCAGATAATTCGCGTAATAAACAACGCCCGCGGCGTCCGTGTCTTCGTAATAAACGCGAACTCGGATGGAGAACGGTTTTAGCGGTTCCGATCGCTCAGCAGGGGGCGCCGTCATGCAAGATTCCTTTATTGGTCGTCGAACAAGGGCAGCCGGTCCGGGCGCTCTCTGGCCGGCGGCTCCAGGCCGAAATGGCGGTAGGCATTGGCGCTCGCCATCCGCCCGCGCGATGTACGGACCAGGAAACCCTGCTGAATAAGAAAAGGCTCGAGTACGTCTTCGATGGTACCTCTTTCTTCGCTCAGGGCAGCCGAAAGACTGTCGATCCCGACCGGGCCCCCATCGAATTTCTCGATAATCGTAAGCAGCAGCTTGCGGTCCTGCAGATCGAATCCTTCCTGATCGACCGCCAGCAAATCCATCGCCGCAATCGAGACATCCGCGGTGACGACACCATCGGCTTCGACCTCGGCATAGTCCCGCACCCTGCGCAGCAGGCGATTGGCAATCCTGGGCGTACCCCGGGAGCGCGATGCGATCTGCGTTGCGCCGAGTTCCTCGATTTTCAGATTCAAAATGCCGGCCGAACGTCGCACGATAAAAGCCAGTTCATCGGGGCTATAAAATTCCAGGCGCTGGACGATGCCGAATCGATCCCTCAGCGGCGAGGTCAGCAACCCCGCCCTGGTCGTCGCACCGACCAGCGTAAATGGCGGCAGATCGAGCTTGATCGAACGGGCCGACGGGCCTTCGCCGATCATGATATCGAGCTGGAAATCCTCCAGAGCAGGGTACAGTATCTCCTCGACGATCGGGCTCAGGCGGTGAATCTCGTCGATGAACAAAACGTCATGGGGCTCCAGGTTGGTGAGCAAGGCGGCCAGGTCTCCCGGGCGCTCCAGGACCGGGCCCGAGGTATGGCGCAAATTGACATCGAGCTCGTTGGCGATGACATGCGCCAGGGTGGTCTTGCCGAGGCCGGGCGGGCCGAATATCAGCACGTGGTCCATGGCTTGCTTGCGATTGCGTGCCGCCCGGATAAATATATCCATCTGCTTTTTGACCACCGCCTGACCGACGAAGTCCTTGAGCAGGCGGGGACGAATCGCCCGGTCAAAGGCCTCGTCTTCGGGGTTGCCACCGGTACTGATGAGTCTGTCTTGTTCCAGCATAAGTTTATCGCGCAGCCTGTTTCAGAACCTGCCGAATCAATTCCTCGGTATTCATGTCCGCAGCATCGACACTGGCTATCATACGGGTGACCTCGGCCGGTTTGTATCCGAGCGCGACCAGCGCGCCAAATGCCTCGTCGGCCGGTTCCGTGGTTCCCGAGCCGGCTTTGCCGGTACCCGGGATATGGCCAAGATCACGCAACCGGTCGCGCATTTCCATGACCAGGCGTTCCGCGGTCTTCTTACCGACTCCCGGAATCCTGACCAGGGAGGCTATGTCCTTTTCCTCGACACAACGGACGAAGCCATCGACGCTGGTACCCGACAGTATCGCCATGGCCAGTCGCGCGCCAACACCGGAGATCTTCAGCAAGCTCCGAAACAGGCTGCGTTCAGCATCGCTGCCAAAACCGAACAAGACGTGAGCATCTTCCCGCACCAGGAGATGCGTTTTCAAGGCGACTTCCCGACCGACTTCCGGCAATTCGTACAGCGTCGACAACGGCACCTCTATCTCGTATCCGATACCGGCGACATCCACCAGCAGCAGCGGCGCTTTCTTCTCGACCAGGCGGCCACGAATGAAACCGATCATGCGTGTACCTGCGCCGCGGCGCGGTGAATCGCACTGTCCCTGATGCTGGCATGGCAAAGCGCGACGGCCAGCGCATCGGCGGCATCGCTCTGCAGCGGACCCTTGAGTTTTAACAGCACCCTGACCATGTGCTCGACCTGGACCTTTTCCGCCTTGCCCGTGCCGACGACCGATTGCTTGATCTGCCTGGGGGCATATTCGAAAATCGGCAGGTCGAGCGCAAATGTCGCACACATTGCCGCCGCTCTCGCCTGGCCCAGTTTTAGCGCCGTGGCTGCATTCTTGCTCATGAAAACGCTTTCGATTGCCACTTCCTGCGGCTGGTGTTTAACGGTGAGCTCGCCAACCCGGTGGTAGATTTCCTTCAGGCGACCGGCAAAATCGCCGGATGGCGTCCGGATGCACCCGGATGTGAGGTAGCTGTACCGGGTCCCATCGACATCGATCAGGCCAAACCCGGTCACCTGCGAACCGGGGTCGATACCCAGTATGCGAACACTGCCTGTCATTGCGAATATTTCGCTTGCTGTAATTTCATGCTCACAAGCTCGCCAGGATTTCTTCCGCAATGTCTGCGTTGGAATAAACGTTCTGGACGTCATCCAGGTCTTCGAGTACTTCCAGCAACTTGATCATGCGCGCCGCATCTTTTGCGTCCAGTTCGGTGGAGGTGCTGGCCCGGTGCGTAATTTCGGACGATTCGGCTTCCAGACCGGCCGCCGCGAGCGCGTCCCTGATCGACTCGAATTCCAGCGGGTCGGTGATCACATCGATCGAAGAATCAGCGTTGCTGATGATATCCTCGGCGCCCGCCTCGAGCGCAACTTCCATGACCTGATCTTCATCCGTGCCACCGGCCAGGCTGATCTGGCCCACATGGTTGAACAGGTAGGCGACCGAGCCATCGGCTCCGAGATTGCCCCCGTACTTGCTAAAGGCGTGCCTGACTTCGGCCACTGTCCGGTTGCGATTGTCGGTCAGGCAATCCACGATCACCGCGACCCCGCCCGGGCCATACCCTTCATAACGAATCTCCTCGTAATCGGCGCCTTCGATGTCACCCGCCCCCCGTTTGAGCGCCCTTTCGATATTGTCCCTGGGCATGCTCTGGCCCCTGGCTTTGTCAATCGCCGTGCGCAGCCTGGGATTGGCATCCGGATCGGGTCCACCCATCCGGGCCGCTATGGTGATTTCACGCATCAGCTTGGTAAACAGCTTGCCGCGTTTTTTGTCCTGGGCGCCCTTGCGGTGCTGAATGTTTGCCCACTTGCTGTGACCTGCCATGGCGTGCCTACAACCTCATCTTCAGGCCAATATTCAGGCCGTTGTCAAAATTCACCTGCGGATCCAAATCATACCCGACATGGATTTTTCGCATACCGCTGAAAAGCCCCGCATCAACGCTCACCGAGGATTGCAGGCGATGACTGCTTGACGGCGGCAGCAATAGCCCGGCAAACGACAGAAAAACCCGCATTCATAAGCCCTTGGCGGTAAGCTATTATGAAGCCGCATATGATACCGGTATTCCCCCGGTCGAACACGCAAAAAGTACGCCCTGGAACGACCCGAAAAATGCCCGAAACACACCCGGAAACTTTTGCAGGCACGATGGTCTGGCTGAGCGGCAAGCTCGCCGACACAGGCGAGACCGGCCGATTCTGCCTCGATCGGGCTGCCGCGCTTGCCGATACCGTGGCAAAGCTGAGCGCGGACCAGGCGTTGATCCGCGCCGCCGCCCTGTTCCCGGCCATAGCGGCCGGCTGCCTGTCGCGCGACCAGGTTGAGGCGCAATTTGGCGTATCCGTCGCCAGGCTGGCGGAGCAGCTCGTTAAACTGGATCGCACCCGTATCCCGGGCGATATCCCGGAACATGGCGGGCTGGGCGGCGACCAGGCCGAGGCGCTCAGAAAAATGTTGCTGACCGTCGTCAGCGATGTCCGGCTGGTGCTGGTCCGGCTGGCGGACCAGCTCTATCGCATGCGCTGTTTGAAAAAATCGCCGGTCGCCGAGCAACGCCGGGCGGCGACCGAAACGCGAATCGTTTTCGCCCCCTTGGCCAACCTGCTGGGAATCTGGCAACTGAAGTGGGAACTTGAGGACCTGGCGTTTCGCTACCTGGAACCCGGGCACTATCGACGGATAGCTCGTGACCTGCGTGAAAAACGCACCGACCGCGAGACTTATATCGGGCAGGTGCAGAATTTGTTGCACAAAGAATTGAAAAAAGCGGGAGTCGATGCGGAAATCAGTGGCCGACCAAAACACATCTACAGCATCTGGCGCAAAATGCAGCGCAATAACCTGGCCTTTGGGCAGGTATTCGATATCCGGGCTATTCGCATCATGGTGGGCAGCGTCGCCGATTGTTACGCTGCGTTGGGCATCGTGCACGGCGCCTGGCCGTATATCCAGGGCGAATTCGACGATTACATCGCGACGCCAAAAGAAAACCTGTACCAGTCGCTGCATACGGCGGTCATCGGCCCGCAAGGCAAAGCGCTGGAAATCCAGATTCGTACCGCGGAAATGCATCAGCATGCCGAGCTCGGGGTGGCGGCGCATTGGCAATACAAGGAAGGCGGCAAACGCGACAGCGCTTTCGAGCAGAAAGTCGTCTGGCTGCGCCGCTTGCTCGAGCCGGTCGAAAACGACGCCAGCGACGAGGATTTTCTGAGCCGCGTACAAAGCGAAATATTCGAAGACAGGGTCTATGCGATCAGTCCACGCGGCGATGTCGTCGATCTGCCCATGGGCGGTACGCCACTGGATTTCGCCTACCACATACACACCGATGTCGGACACCGCTGCCGCGGGGCCAAGGTCAACGGGCGCATGGTTCCACTGACCTACAAACTGGCCAATGGCCAGCAGGTCGAGATTTTGACCGGCAAGGAATCCAAACCCAGCCGCGACTGGCTGATCCCGCAACTCGGATTCCTGGCTTCGTCCCGCGCCCGGATCAAGGTTCGCAGCTGGTTCAGGCGACAAGACCAGGAACAAAACCAGCGCCAGGGCCGCGCCATGCTGGAGCGGGAACTATCGCGCCTGGGCTACAAGAAATTCGAGCACCTCAAGCTGGCCCGATTGTTGCATTTTGGCACCGCTGACGAGATGTACATAGCACTGGGCAACGGCGAAATAACCGTCATGGCCGTTGCCAGCGCGATCCAGAGATTCGAGCGGCCGGCGGAAAAATTCACGCTGAAAGCGCGCAAAACCCGGCCCGGCACTCGTTTGGGCAAAGGAAAAGTAAGCGTTCAGGGCGTTGGCGACCTGATGACGGGATTCGCCCGCTGTTGTCAGCCCGTTCCCCCGGAGCAAATTCGTGGATACCTGACCCAGGGACGAGGCGTCACCGTCCACCGGGACAACTGCGGAAATCTTTTGGCTTTAATGGCGAGGCGACCCGAGCGCGTCCTCGATGTTTCCTGGACCGGCACCCAGGAGGATGTTTATCCGGCCAGCATCAGCGTCAAGGCCTATGACCGGTCGGGATTGATCAAGGACGTGACAACCTTGCTGGCCGATGAAAAAATTCGCATTTTCAGCCTGGACACTTCGACCGATGCCATACACAACACCGCCGAGATTCGACTGGGGATTGAAGTCAGCGGCCTGGACAAGCTCAGCCGGGTTTTGCATCGCCTGACGTCCCTGACCAATGTTGTCAGCGCAAAAAGAGAAGCCTGATATTCCTTAATTATTGAGCGCGTGGATGGCCCGGTTGTCCACTGCCAGGGCCGCCTCGTGCAGCGCCTCAGACAGCGTCGGATGACCGTGGATGGTTCGTTGAAGATCTTCGGCGCTGGCGGAAAATTCCATGGCCAGCACTGCCTCCGCGATCAGCTCCCCGGCCATCGGCCCGGCGATATGAACCCCGAGTATTTCATCGTCATCCTTCGCGGCGATAATTTTTACCATGCCGGCGGCCATTTCCATCGCTTTGGCCCGGCCGTTGGCGGCGAACGAAAAAGTACCCACCTTGTAAGTTCGCCCGCTTTTCCTGACTTCCTCTTCATTCTGGCCAACCCAGGCGATTTCCGGTGCGGTATATATAATCGACGGGATCGTGTGGTAATTGACTTCGCTGATTTCGCCGGCAATCAGATCGGCGACCATGACGCCCTCTTCCGATCCTTTGTGGGCGAGCATCGGTCCACGAACCAGGTCGCCGATCGCCCAGACATTGGCAACACCGGTGCGACATTGATTGTCCACTTCGACGAAACCGCTGGCATCCGTTTTTAGCCCGCAATTTTTCTCGAACAAATCCACGCTGTTTGGCCGACGACCGACGCAAACGATTACCTTGTCCACCTCGACGCTTTGTTCACCCTTGCTATCGGCATAGGTCAGCTTGATTCCCGACTTGTTCGTCGTGGCGCCGCTGACTTTTGCTCCCAGGCGAATATCGAGCCCCTGGCGTTTGAACTGGCGCTGCGTGTCCCTGGCAATCTGCCGGTCAATCATAAACAGGAAATCGTCGAGCGCTTCGAGGATGACGACCTCGGCTCCCAGGCGTTGCCAGACGCTGCCAAGTTCCAGCCCGATCACACCGCCGCCGATGACGGCCAGCCGTTTTGGCACCGCGTCGAACTCGAGCCCGCCCCACGAATCGACAATGGTCTTGCCGTCGAAAGGCACTTGCCTGAGTTCCGCCGGTATCGAGCCCGAGGCCAGGATGATGTTTTTGCCGCCCAGGATTTCCGCTTTGCCGCCATGCGGCGTGAACTCCACCTTGCGCTCCTTGAGCAAGCGCCCGCGGCCTTGCAACGCCGTGATCTTGTTCGCCTTGAACAACGCGGCAATACCGCCGGTCAGTTGTTTTACGATGCCGGCCTTGCGCTGCTGCATTTTCGCCAGATCGACCTTGACCGGACCGGTATCGATACCGTGCGTCGCAAACTCGTGTTTTGCCCTGTGCACCAGCTCGGATGACTCCAGCAATGCCTTGGACGGAATGCAGCCGGCGTTCAGACAAGTGCCGCCATAGGACAAGCTGCCATCGGGGTTCTTCCAGTCGTCTATACAGGCAACCGACATGCCAAGCTGGGCTGCGCGAATGGCGGCCACATAGCCGGCCGGACCGGCGCCAATAATCACTACATCAAACCGTTTACTCATGGGCTTCCTTAAATCTGCAGCATCAATCTGGCCGGGTCTTCCAGCGTTTCCTTGATGCTGACCAAAAATTGCACGGCTTCCCGGCCATCGATAATCCGGTGGTCATAGGTCAGCGCTATATACATCATCGGTCGCACGACGATTTCGCCATCGACCACAACCGGCCGCTCCTTGATCGCATGCATGCCCAGAATGGCGCTCTGCGGCATATTGAGAATCGGTGTCGACATCAGCGAGCCAAACACCCCGCCATTGGTAATCGTAAAGGTGCCGCCGGTCAGCTCCTCGAGAGTGATGCTGCCGTCTTTGGCGCGACCGGCAAAACCGGCTATGGCTTTTTCGATGCCCGCGTAACTGAGCGAATCCACATCGCGCAGGATCGGCACCATCAGGCCGCGATCGGTCGATACCGCCACGCCGATATCATAGTAGTCGTGGTAAATGATATCGCTGCCTTCAACCGAGGCATTCACAGACGGAAACTTGCGCAACGCTTCGACAGATGCCTTGGCGAAAAAAGACATGAAACCAAGACGCACGCCATATTGTTTCTCAAAATTGCCGCGGTATTTTTTTCGCAGCTCGACGACGGCGCTCAGATCGACTTCGTTGAATGAAGTCAGCATCGCGGCGGTATTTTGCGCCTCGACCATCCGGTCGGCGATGCGCGAGCGCAGCCGTGTCATCGGCACACGACGATCCTGCCGGGATCCGCCTGGTACAACCGTTGCGCTCACGGCGGCGGGTTGTTCAGCGGCCGGCGCGGGCCTGTTTTCAACATATTTCATTACATCGGCCTTGCTGATCCGCCCATCGCGGCCGCTACCCGCAATTTCTCCCGCAGCTATATCGTGCTCTTCGAGCAAACGTCTTACGGAAGGACTGAGTTTATGCGCTGATTTTTTTGGCTGTTCCGGCCCGACCTGTTCGCCGGCTTGTTCAGGGGCGGAGTTTTCGGCCTCGGACCCCACCGTTTCGCTGGCAACCGCGCCCTCTTCGATGAGCGCAAGCAACTCACCGCTGTTGACCGTCGAGCCGTCTGCTTTCAGGATCTCCTGCAATACGCCCGCAACCGGCGCCGGCACCTCGAGCACCACTTTGTCCGTTTCCAGGTCGACCAGGTTTTCGTCGCGCTGTACCGAATCGCCCGGCTTCTTGTGCCAGTTCACCAAGGTTGCATCGGCGATCGATTCGGGTAACAGGGGGACTTTGACTTCTTTAAGCATGTTTTTTTCTGACCGTCCTCGGTTTTTTGCGGGCTCGTTTCGCCGATTTTCCGGTGGGTTGATCGTCAACCAGCGCCAGGGCGTCTGCAATCAATGCCCGCTGCTGTTTTACGTGCAGCGCAAATATACCCGATGCCGGGGCCGCCGACGCATTTGGGCCGGCATATGACAGCGCTTGTGCGCTGCCATCGAGCGGCTCCAGCAAACGATGCCGGATCTGATACCAGGCACCCTGGTTTTTTGGCTCTTCCTGGCACCAGATAATGTCCCTGGCCTTTGGCCAGGCAGCGATAGCCGCCGCGTACTCAGCCACCGGAAAAGGATAAAGCTGCTCGATTCGCACGATTGCTATGTTTTCGACATGCCGGTCATTGCGAGCATCGATGAGATCGTAATAAACCTTGCCGCTGCAGAAAACGATCCGCTCGACAGCAGCCGGCCTGATCGCAGATGCATCATCGATTACCGTCTGAAAACTTCCGCTCGACAAATCTTCGATCGTCGATACCGACAGCTTGTGCCGCAACAGGCTTTTCGGCGTCATGACGATCAGCGGAATGCGCTGCGGATTGATCATTTGCCTCCTCAGCAGATGAAACATTTGTGCCGGATTGGATGGCACGCACACCTGCATGTTGTGTTCCGCGCAAAGTTGCAGGAAGCGCTCGAGCCGCGCCGACGAATGCTCCGGTCCCTGGCCTTCATAACCATGCGGGAGGAACAGCGTCAGCCCGCACAGGCGGCCCCATTTCGCCTCGCCGGAGCTGATGAACTGATCGATAACCACCTGTGCGCCGTTGGCAAAGTCGCCAAACTGCCCTTCCCAGATGACCAGCGCATTGGGCTCGGTGGTCGCAAAACCATACTCGAACCCCATCACCGCTTCTTCCGACAGCAGAGAATCGGTAATCGTGAATCTGCCCTGGCTGGCCGACAGGTGTTGCAGCGGCACAAAGCTTTCCCGATCCGCTTGATTGTGCAGCACCGCGTGGCGGTGGAAGAAAGTCCCGCGCGCGCTGTCCTGGCCGGTCAGCCTGACTTCATAGCCATCATCGAGCAGGCTCGCATAGGCAATGGTCTCCGCGTAGCCCCAGTCGATCGGCAGTTCGCCGGCCGCCATTTTTGCGCGGCTTTCCAGGATCCGCTGCACCCTGGGATGGAGCGTAATATGCGCGGGAAGATCGAGTAGCCGGGCCGAGTATTTTCCCAGCTTGCGTTTGCTGACAGCCGTTTTTGCCGTTGGCAAGGCTGCGCCATTTCGATACTCGCTCCAGTCAACGTCGAACGCGTTGCCATCCGTGGCCAACAGTTTTCGCGGCAGCGGATGGCCTTCTTCCAGGTCTTGCCTGTACTGCCCGATCATGCGATCGACTTCAACCTGTGTCAGTACCGACTCGCGAACCAGGCTGTCCGCATACAACTGCCTGGTGGTCGGGTGTTTTCGGATGGCCGCATACATTTGCGGCTGGGTAGCGGCCGGCTCATCCGCTTCGTTATGCCCAAGACGGCGATAACAGACCAGGTCGATCACCACGTCCTTGCCAAATTCCTGCCGGTAACGCAGCGCCAACCGGGTCACCAGGATCACCGCTTCGGGGTCGTCGGCGTTGACGTGGAAAACCGGCGCCTCGATCATTTTCGCGACATCGCTGCAGTAGAGTGTCGAGCGGGCGTCCGCCGGATCGCTGATCGTGAAACCGATCTGGTTGTTGCACACGATATGCACGGTTCCACCGACCGTAAATCCCCGCGCCTGGGACATTTGCAAGGTCTCCATCACGACGCCCTGGCCGGCGAAGGCCGCATCACCATGGATCAGGACCGGTACGACTCGCTGATGCTCTCCATCCCCGTGACGTTGCTGTCGTGCCCTGACCGACCCGACAACGACCGGGTTTACGATCTCCAGGTGTGACGGGTTGAATGCCAGCACGATGTGCACATCGCCCCCCGGCGTGCGCATATCGGATGAGAATCCCTTGTGATACTTGACGTCGCCTGAGCCTTTGAGCTGCGCCAGGTCGTACTCGCCGGCGAATTCCGAAAACAGTTCGGCCGGCGCCTTGCCGAGGATGTTGACCAGCACGTTGATCCGTCCCCGGTGGGCCATGCCGATGACAAACTCCTTGACGCCCGTCGCGCCACCTTGCTGTATCAAATCCTCGAGCAGCAAGATCATGCTTTCACCGCCTTCCAGCGAAAACCTTTTCTGGCCGACGAACCGGGTATGCAGGTAGCGCTCCATGCCTTCGGCCGCGGTCAGCTGATACAGCGCGTCTCGTTTTTCAGCGGGTGTCAGGCTCTGCCCCACGACGGCCAATTCGTATTCCCTCTGCAGCCAGAGCCGCTCAGCCGACCGGGACACATGGGCAAATTCGACGCCAATCTTGCCGCAATAGAGTTGGCGCAACAGATCGATAATGTCTCTCAACGGCATTGGGCCGGAGGCCGAGGCCAGCCCTTCGGGCTGGAAAACCCGGTCCAGGTCGACCTCTCCAAGCCCAAAATATTCGAGCTTGAGCACCCGTGGCGTCGGCCGCTGCAACAAACCCAGCGGATCGATATCGGCGATCAGGTGACCGCGGGCCGTGTAAACCTGGATAAGCCGGGAAACCCGGCCTTGTTTCGTCTCGGACATGGCAAGCGGCCGGGCCGGTCGTGATACCCGCGGCGACAACGCCTGTCGCGCCAGTTCCTTTTCGATCGGCCGCCGTGGTATTTGCCCGTTTTGGTCAAACTGATCGAACCATTTGGCCCAGTGACCGGGCACCGAGGAACGGTCTGCGAGGAACTCCTCGAACAGACCCTCGACCAGTGGCGCATTGCCACCGGACAGCGGTGTAGTCTGGTACTTTTTTTCCAGCTCGCTGCTCATTATTGTTCGGCTAAGTCGTTGCTTGTATGGGTCAATCGGGCTCGCTCGAGCGAGCCGCGCATTCTATCGCAAGCGTGAAAAATAAGAAACGAAAGCCAACCCGGACGCCCTCGGCAAAGACCGCCTCGGCAAGCGCTCAGATCAGCCGGTAGAGAACGATCTCGTAGCCGATCAGCACGCAGTATGCAAAGAAGAAAATGCGCAGGAGATTTTGTACCCTGACCAGCCGAAAAAGACGGAATGGAGCATGCATGACCAGCAGGATCAGGCCCAGACCGGTCAGCGCCATTTTGGTTGCGCCAAAAAGAAACTCGTTTTTTTCGATCATGTGCGCCATGAAAAAGTTGGCTTCCCGGGCTCCCATATTGAGCAGATTCAAGGTCATGATTGCATCGGCCGTGCACAACACCATGATTCCCAGGGTCAGGTACAGTAATTCGGAATCCAGCCAGTCCGTGTGACCACTGAAACTGTCTGCGTCACGCCGATGAGATCTCCGCCTGGGACGGACACCGCCGTAACACAATGACCACCAGGTTTTTTCCCGGCGATCCTGGCCAAGACGCCGGTCGTTTACCGCACAGGCCGGGAGGCGGTCGTCCGAATCGAGGAACGCTGCACAAGCATCCGGGTTGCCTGCTGAATTAGACATAATTTCTCCTGTCAATGTGCACTTGCACAACGCCTGTAATTAATGCAAAATCCGCGCCGCAATTCACGTGAGTGAGCAATATCAAGCATTTGGATCGGTTCGCCTCACTTGCCCTGACCAAGGTGTAAATCTTGTCGACGGGAAATCCCGAAAAATCGATTCAGCTTGGGTTCAGGTGCGCCTGACTACGCTGCGCGGGTTTCCGAACTTAAGACAAGTTCCGGACTCGAAAGTATCGAGAATAAGAGGTTTTGATATGGAATATGTTTATTTGGTATAAATAACATATATTTGGTATCCGATTTTACTTGGATGATCAATAGATTCACAAACAGCGAAAAGGATGACGAGTTATGAAAATTCTCAAGACAGTGATTGGATATGGCGCGATCGCATCGCTGGTGCTCGCACCGGCCGCGGGTTTTGCGGCTTCACCCGAATACAACTATGTCGAAGCGAGTTACGTCAATTCAGATGTCGATGGTGTCGATGACGGCGATGGCTTTGGTATAGCGGGTTCGGCGGAAGTTGGCGAAAATATTTTTATCTTTGGCGAATTTTCGACTGTCGGTTTTTCCGGTGGTGTGGACTTCGACTTTATCAAGGCTGGTATTGGCTACAAGAGCGCCATTTCGGGTACCACCGATGTCAACCTGAGCGTCTTTTTTGCCAACGCGGAAATAGACGCCGGTATTTTTGGCAGTTTTGACGAAAATGGTTTTGGAATCGACGCTACACTCCGCAGCATGATGAGCAACGAGTTCGAGCTCAACGGCGGAATTACCTATATCGATTTGGGCGGTGCGTTCGATGACGAAACCTCCATCCATTTTGGCGGCGTGTATTCCTTCAACCCCAGCTTTGCCGTGGTCGGCGATATTGAGTTTGGCGACGATATCACCACCTTTTCGATTGGCGGCAGATTTTATTTCCAATAATTTCAACGTCTGCAGAAAAACAGGAAAGCCCCTCTTGCGAGGGGCTTTTTTTGTGTCTGCCGGCAAAGCGGCGGCGTCGGCTCTGGGAGTCCGCCGTCAATTAAGTTAGTCTCGGCGCTTCATTCACCCGCAACCGGGAAACGCGATTGAGCAAGCACCCAGGTCTGTCAGACGCAGCACACCGACCGTTGAAAGACGGTGAAATCTATCAACCCTATGTGTCGGCAACGGAATCGCCGCCGGAATTCACGCTAAAAGCGGTGCTCTTCGGCATTCTGTTTGGAGTGATTTTTGGCGCCGCCAACGCTTATCTCGGCCTGCGCGCCGGCCTGACCATTTCCACATCGATACCGGTTGCCGTCATGACGGTCGCCGCGTTCCAGGCGCTCAAAGGTTTTGGCGTCCAGTCCCATATCCTGGAAGCAAATATGTCGCAAACCATAGGCTCGGCATCGAGTTCGGTGGCCAGCGGCGTCATTTTTACCTTGCCGGCGCTGTTCCTCTGGGGCGTGGCGCCAGATCTGTTGCAGATGACGCTGCTGGCGATGGCGGGCGGCCTGATCGGCGTTCTGTTCATGATTCCACTGAGGCGTTTCCTGATCGAACGCGAACACGGCCACCTGCCCTACCCCGAAGGAACTGCCTGCGCCCATGTCCTGGTCGCCAGCGAAATCGGCGGCAGCCATGCGCGCCAGGTTTTCTGGGGTCTCGGTATGGGAGCCGCCTTCAAGGCGTTGACCTCGTGGGCCAAGCTTTTGCCGGGAGAATTCCACACCAGCATCCCCTTTCTCAAGAAAGGCGCAATCGGAATGGATCTGTCAGCCGCCTTGTTTGGGGTCGGCTATATTCTTGGCCCGCGCATCGCGACCATCATGGTCGGTGGCGGGTTGTTGTCAGCGCTGCTCATAATCCCGGCGATTGCGATCTGGGGCGATGCCCGGGCGATTCCATTTTTCCCCGAGACCGAATTGCTGATTCGCGAAATGTCTCCTTCGTTGATCTGGACGCGCTATGTCCGTTACATCGGCGCCGGTGCGGTTGCCACCGCAGGCATTATCACGCTGGCAAGAAGCGTACCGGTCATGGTGCAAAGTTTCCGTATCGCCGCCGGCGAACTGTCCGAGCGCGTGGTCCCCGGCTCTTCCATGCAGGCAGCTACGCCAAGAACCTCGCATGATCTGCCGTTAAAAGTCGTGGGGATCGGCATATTGCTGGTCGTCACGGTCCTCGCGCTGGTACCGGCGCCGTTTGGCGCCCTGGAAAGCACGCTGCAACGGGTGATGGCCGCAATCCTGGTGGTCATTTTCTCGTTCTTTTTCGTCACTGTCGCGTCGCGCATCGTCGGCCTGGTCGGCGTGACCTCGAACCCGACCAGCGGGATGACGATCGCCTCCTTGCTGGGGACGGCGGGCGTATTTCTGGTGATGGGCTGGACCGACATGACCGGCAAGGCGGCCGCATTGACGGTCGGTTGCGTGGTCGCGATTGCGGCATCCATTGCCGGCGACACCTCGCAGGATCTGAAGACCGGGTTTTTGCTGGGAGCGACGCCCAGGCGCCAGCAAATCGGCGAACTGGTCGGTGTTCTGACCTCCGCGACCTTCGTTTGCCTTTCCGTGCTGCTGCTGGCCGAGACCTTTGGTTTTGGCGGCCAGGAACTGCCGGCGCCACAGGCAACCTTGATGAAACTGGTCATCGATGGCGTACTCGATCAATCGTTACCCTGGGGCCTGGTCGCAATCGGTGGTTTGATCGCGATTGCCTGCGAACTTTTCAAAATCCCTTCCCTGCCATTCGCAGTCGGAGTTTATTTGCCGGTCGCAACAATGACGCCGGTGTTTCTTGGCGGCGCCATCCGCTGGTTTTTCGCCCGGCGCGCGAAGGACAAGGAGCAGGAAATCGAACGCCGCGACCGTGGCGTGTTGCTCGGTTCGGGTTTTGTCGGCGGCGAAGGACTGCTTGGCGTCGCGATCGCCGGTGTAGCGTTCGTACAAAACAAAAAACCCGATGGCTTCGGCACCGACTGGCTGGGTCCGGACTGGATGGTTCAGATAGGCGGCCTGATCGGTTTTATCTTACTGGTCAGCTGGTTTGTTCGGCGGGTCAAGAGTTAACAAAGGGTACCTCGAGACCCCGACGGAGTAGTGTGCTTCTTCCGCAGCGACATAATGACAGAAGCCTGCAAATCCGACTCGTGACAGGCTTGGATACTTAAGTTTTTTTCGCAAACGCCCGCTTTGCCCTACGGCGCGTGGCGTAGGATATTTCTTTCCGGTTTTTCAGCCAGTCCAACAATCCATCGGCTGACACGGGCTTACTCACAAAATAACCCTGTGCCTCCTCGCAACCCATGTCGCTTATTTGTCGCAGTGTCTGTTCGTCTTCGACGCCCTCTGCGACAACTTTGAGGTTCATGTTGTGTGCAAGCTCGATCGTCGTTCGAACGATTGCCCTGTTTTTTTCATCGCTCATCAAGGTCATAACGAATGATTTGTCGATCTTCAGCTCATACAGCGGCATATTTTTGATTTGTGCGAGCGATGAATGCCCTGTGCCGAAATCATCCATTGAAATCCGGACACCGACGTCGCGAAGACACTCGAGAACCGAAATTGCATGAGAAAGGTTCTGCATAATACTGTTCTCTGTGATCTCGAGCGTCAATCGGTTCGCCGCAATGTCTTGTTCTTTTAGCAATTGCAGGATGTAGTAAGGCAGGTACTCGTCCCGGAGGTCCCGGGAGGATAGGTTTACCGAAACCTGAAGCGAATGTCCCGCATTCTGCCATTCACGACACCGTTTGACTGCGGTGGCCAGAACGAACCTCGTGAGATGCACAATAGCGCCGGATTCCTCTGCCGCAGGGATGAAATCGTCCGGGCTCAGCGAGCCGAATTCTGCATGTTCCCAGCGCACGAGCGCCTCCGCGCCGCAAACTGCGCCATCCGGGAGCGAAATCTTCGGCTGGAAATGAACGCGAATTTCATCGTGTTCCAGGGCGGCGCGAAGGTCGTTGACGATTCGAAGTTGTCGCACGAAATGGTCCTCGCGGCCCGCCTTATAAATCATCACACGCTCTTGGCTAAGCTGGGCCTCGTTTCTCGCTATCGAGGCATAACGCAGAAGGTTTGCAGCGCTGTTGCCATGATCCGGGAATCCGGCGATGCCGATCTCTGTTTGTAGCGCAATATTTAAGCGACCAAGCTTAACGCCGGCGCCAAGAATGTTTTCGATCCGGTCTGCGTAATTCATTGCATCGTCTATACCGTTATCAGGCAGGATCAGAATGAACTCGTTGGTTCCCACGTGACCGAGGGTGTCTCCAGGGTCAAGGTTAACGTGCAGGTGTTTTGCGGCGAGTGCAATAATCTCGTCGCTCGCGCGGTGGCCCAGGGTCGATGAGATTTCATTCATGCGTGACAGCCTGATCGCAAGCACCGTGATATTGGTGTTGGCGCTCCGTGCTTGCTCGATTGCCCCGGTCAGGCTTTGCAGCACCTTTGTCCGGTTGGGCAGACCAGTCAACGGGTCATGGAGCGCTTGGTGGGATATGCGTTTTTCACGCTCCGCGATTGCCGTCCGCATTTCGTTAAAGCTCGTTGCCAGTTCGCCGAACTCATCATCCGTGTACACATTGAGTTTAATGTCGTAATTACCCGAGATTATTTTCTGCGCTGCATCGGTGAGTGCCCGCAGCGGTCTTGCAATAGTTCCGGAAACCCAGCCGACCGCGATTGAGACGAGAAGTAGCAGGACGAAGGCAAAAACCAAAAGGCCGCTGCGGGCCTCGATGTACGGCGTCATCGCCTCCTGCAGCGAGCGCTGGAGTACGACGATCACGTCATTGCTGGTCCGGACGAATGCCGTATTGAGCGTCAACCGGGCATGGCCGGCTTCGTCGACCAAATAAATAGAGTCCAGCGATGTGCCCTGATCAACAAAGTCCCGTTCGGATTTTGTGGCGCTGCCTGCGTGTCTGGTCGTCGCAATTGTACCGGCGTCGCCACTCGACGTTGATACGATTGAGACCTCAAGGCCGGTCAATGCTTGTATGCGTTGCGTGAGTTGCGTGTCGATTCGAAAACCTAATACCACCCAGGCCATAGCAACAGGTGCCCGGACCGGCACTGTGAACGTATGGTAGGTATCGCCATCGAATATTGCGGTTGATTGCACGGAGGATTTTTCACGTGCGTTTTCAATGAGGCGCAACAAGTCACTCCGATTAACATGCGTCATGCCACTGGAGCTCGCGATAGTGGTACCATCGAGATCCAGCAACAAGGCGATGTCCGCCCCGATACGCCGACTATGATTGCTAAGGGCCGATTGAATAGTTGCCGCGTGGCCGGTCGCGGCAGCTTCTTTGAGACCGAAGTCAGCGGCCAAGACCTTGACACTCGCCTCTATCTGCTCGCCCCGGCCTCTCAGGAATTCATTGACAACCGCACCACCAATGATGAGCGACTCACGGGCGCGGCGCTCGACGTCCTCTTCCACGACCTGTATTACGTTGAAAAGGGTCACGATCTGCGCAACCGCCAACGGCAGGATTGTCAGCAGCAATAATTTTCCGCGGAAGCTGGTACGAATCTTCATTCGGCGCGTATTCCGTTTTCTCAGACGAGTGCAAGAGCATCCATCGCCAGCACCGTCGTGACGAGCCCTCTGCGCGGTCCCATTACCGTGCATAGTCGTCAAATATCAACCGCTTAGAGATATTAAGTGGATTTTGTTAAATAGAATGTGCGGTGGGTCACGGTTAGCTTGCCCGGTTCGACCGTATACTCGGCGATGGGTAGGAACCGCTTGGAACGGACATGGCGTTTTCGCGACTTACAGAACTTCGGTCAGACGAGCAGATCAGACGAAATCCAGTTCGAATGATCGGGTTATTCGTTTTGCTGTTTATCGCAACCTCTTCATTCGGTAGCGACATCGACATTTTCGTTATTGACAGGGAGGGGCGGCCTGTCGCTGATGTTGCGGTGTATGCGCTGAGGCTGGACGGACAAAACGATTTGCCAGCCCCCACCGCCAACGCCGTCATGGACCAGATAGACAAGCAGTTCGTGCCGCACGTACTTGTTGTACAAACAGGGACAGCCGTAGAATTCCCGAACAGCGACACGGTCGCTCATCACGTCTATTCTTTCTCACACCCCAACAAATTCTTGTTACCGATGTACCACGGCGAGCAACACCCCCCGGTCACGTTCGAACACAGCGGGGTGGTTACGCTCGGATGCAATATTCACGACCATATGCTCGGGTACATATTGGTCGTTGATAGCATAGCGGTAGCCAAGACAGACGAGAACGGCAAGGCATCTTTGTCGTTGGACAACCCGCAAGATTACGAAATCAATATCTGGAGCCCCCGCATTCGCGATAGAGATGAGGCCCTGTCCAAAACAGTGGTCACGCCAGGTAGCCCGGAACCCGAAGTCACATTTCACTTGGCGAAGAAACTCAATCCGCCGCATGACAGACAATCGAGAAGCACGCCATGGTCAGAGTACTGATACTGATTGCGGCGATCTTTTTGGGTTTCGCCGTGCAAGCGATCAACGCGGCGGAGGCGCCGGACCCGTACAAATTGCGTGCGGGCATTGACATCAGTTTTATCAATTCATCCGGTTATACCTCCTGGACGGAGGGATTCGTCGGCAAGTTGCGCTACGACGATAGTAATGATGGTCTGATGATTAGCCGGGCGTTTGCGGACTTCGAAATTCAGCTCGCGGATACGTTCAAGGCACACACCGTACTCGAAGCCTATGATGATGATATAGGGTCAACAGTCGATTTTACCGAGGCCTATGTCGAGTGGCGACCGGTACCTCAGTCCGAAAACCGTTATCGCTTGAAACTCGGTTTGTTTTACCCTCGCATATCGCTCGAGAATATAACGGCCGGATGGACCAGCCCATATTCGATGAGTTATTCGGCAATTAACACCTGGGTTGCAGAGGAACTTCGCACGGTCGGTGCAGAATTGTCCGTATTTCGTAGGCCCGCGATGTTTGGCGGCGCCCACACCATCAGGCTGCAAGGAGCGATTTTTTACGGTAACGATCCGACGGGCTCGTTGCTGGCCTGGAAAGGCTGGTCGGTGCATGATCGCCAAAGCCGTTTTGGCGATAAGCTGCCGTTGCCGCCATTGCCAGTGATTCAGCCCGACAGCTTATTTGACGACCAGGACCCTTACGTAGCGCCGTTCCTCGAAATCGACGACCGAGCCGGCTATTACGTCAACGTTGAATGGCGTTTCAATCAGCAATTACTGATTCGCGCAATGCATTATGACAATCGTGCCGATCCGACGGCGGATGAAGGTGGACAGTACGCATGGGCGACGAAGTTTCAACATATTGCTGCCCATGCTGTTTTGCCGGGTGACTGGGAATTGTTGTTTCAGTGGATGACGGGCTCAACTGTAATGGGTGACGTTGTCAATGGTATCGGCGATATCGATGCCGATTTCGACAGTATGTACCTGATGTTAACCCGGGCCTATAATCGCCATCGATTTTCATTACGGTACGACAAGTTTGCAGTCACGGACAACGATCAGACGCTGCAGGACGATAATTCCGAGGACGGCGATGCCTGGACACTGGCTTATTTCTACGAATACTCCGACAAGGTGTCCATTGGCGCCGAGTCATTGAGCATCAAAACAGACCGTTTCAGCTGGCAATACTATGGCCTCGATACAACACGGACCGAAAAGCAGTTTCAGCTGAGCATCCGGCTTCGATTCGGGAACTGATATTGTTCCGCCGGTGACGCGGCTGAATGCTGAGCAAAACGAGGCTAAACCCATGCCCAACCGCGGTCGCATCAACCTGGTATAGCCGCCGAAGATGACAACTCAACAGTGACGATCAATCGCTTAAGTTGTAGGAGCGACGTCCTCGTCGCGAATTACCGGTTTCGCCTGATCCTGTGTCAGCTCCGGGCCGGTAACTCGCCTGCCTGACGCCGCCAACCCGAGTGTGATTGTGAGCGGCTGCTTTTGACTGCGATTTCAACCGGTCGATGCAACACCTGCGTTAAATCGTTCAGCTGGTATTTCGCAGTTTAACGTCTTCCTTGGTCGTTCATTTAGCTGGCGAGCATTCGCAGGTCCCCTCTGCAGGTTGCCAGACGGCGGGTAGGGATTGTCGGTGCAGACGATATCGAGGAACCTTTAGCGCTCGCGGGCCTGGGCGCAACTGAATTAGCGAGGGGCAGCGTAGCCCAACGGAACGCCACCTTTGGATAACACCAGCTGCCAAACGGCGGCCCTCTTTTTGCGCAAGCGAAAGCTACCGGCACCTGTCAGCAGGTAATAACGCCACATGCGGTAGAACCTCGGGTTTTCTTCAGCAAGACCTTCCTTGGCAAACTGCTCGAAGTTCCGATGCCAGGCGAGCATGGTCTTATCGTAGTTCGCACCGATGTTCTGCAGGTCTTCCAGGACGAAAATATTGGCGATTGCATCCGCGAGGTCTCTAAGTTCGGGCAGATAACTGTTGGGAAAGATATAGCGTCCAATCCATCGATCCTGCACGTCCGCAATTCTGCCGATGGTGTGCAGCAGAAACAGGCCATCCGGCGCCAGAACCCGGTCGATAAATTGCATGAAACTCCGGTAATTAGGTTTTCCGACATGCTCGAACATGCCTATCGAAACGACTTTGTCGAATGTTCCAAGGTCACCCGGTCGAGCATCGCGATAATTCAGCAGCCGCACTTCGACCGGCAGATCTTTGCTGATGCGTTCAGCATATTCGCACTGCTGCTTCGAGATCGTAATGCCGATAACCTCACAGCCGTAGTTTTCCGCCGCGTACTTCATCATCGATCCCCAGCCGCATCCTACGTCGAGCAGCCTGTCGCCTTCCTTGAGCTCGAGCTTGCGGCAGCACAGGTCCATCTTGTTCCGCTGAGCTTCATCGAGATTGTCGGCATCGCGCCAGTAAGCGCACGAGTACGCCATGGTCGGTCCAAGCATCCGGGCAAAGAATTCATTGCCGAGATCGTAATGCCGTTCCGCAACGGCCATGCTGCGGCGCCCTCTTTGCCGATCGAGGAGTACTTTTTTCAGATGATCCAGTCGGAGTTTCCAGTTTCTGGCAAACACGTCCGAAAGTTCAGAACTGAGTACGCGTGCCGTAAGCTCATCGATGCGCTCGCAGTCCCACCAGCCATCCATGTAACTCTCGCCCGCACCCATCGTGCCGTCTCTTACGAATCGGTCAAAAAAGCGCGCATCATGAATGATCATATCCCACGGTTCAGAGCCGTTTATCCGTATGCCCGCCTCGCGGAATATCGGTTCAATCAGTTTCTGACTACGCGATGACATAATGTTGAAGTTGCCGCTGTGAGATACGTACCATCGATCGCAGGCCGCGTGACCGAAGAACCACGGTAGTATCGGTGGGCTTTGAGGATTTTGTCATGGCCGCTCCTTCGGTTTTTGTAATCATTTTCGGTCTCCCGCGCAGCCTTTTTTCATCGGTTTCTGGCTACTTCGGGGAGTTTTCTGTTGTTTCTCGGAGGAAGCGAGGACCCGTCGCTTCCCGTCCCCGTCTTTAGTCAGGTTTAGCTTTGTCGTCGTTAACTGTCAAGTGTAGTAGAAGATTTGTTACCTTGCCCTACAATTAGTCCAGGCGGGCATTAACCAGGCTCTGCTAAGGTCCGTTTTGGGTCGTAAAGCGATCTTCCACTAAAAAAGAGACCGATTTATTTTTCAAAAATAGCGGGTATCGAGCGGTTGTGAAACTCCGGAAAATAAATCCGTCCCCTTTTTTCTTTTTTCTGGTGCCCCGACCAGGATTCGAACCTGGGACCTTCCGCTTAGGAGGCGGACGCTCTATCCAGCTGAGCTACCGGGGCGAATTGTTTTGCTTGCGGCAAATTTTATCAGGTTTTGCAGCAGCAGCGCTGCGCGCAGTGGACGCTCCCCTCGTTGACCAATCATATCCGCGGCCACCGGATGCAAGCAAAAAAAATCCGGGATATCCCGGATTTTATCAAAACTGGTGGAGCCGAGCGGGATCGAACCGCCGACCTCTGCATTGCGAACGCAGCGCTCTCCCAGCTGAGCTACGGCCCCATCAGGCGGCGCATTCTATCACCGGTGGTGATGGCCGGAAAGGCCAAGTATTGCATGTGGGTACCAGCGGACTAAAATAGGCAATATGCTGGAAATTAGCGAACAGGCGCCGCGATTCACGCTTCCTGACCAGACCGGCAAGCCCGTGTCCTTGCAGGGGTTGCTGGAAAATGGCCCGCTGGTCTTGTATTTCTATCCGGCCGATTTCACACCGGGCTGCACCAGGGAGGCATGCGCGATTCGCGATCTGCATGGCGAACTGGTTGCCGCAGGGCTCAAGGTGGCGGGCATCAGCCCCCAGGGCACGGAAAGCCATCAACGGTTCGCGGAGAAATATCAACTGCCGTTCCTGCTCCTGTCCGATGTCGGCAAGGCAGTGATTGTGGATTATGGCGTCAACGGCCCACTGGGTTTCGGCGTTCGCCGCGCCACTTTTCTGATAGACCAGGACGGCATCATTCGCGATGCGGTGCTGGCGGACTTGCGTATCGGGCAACACGAAGAATTCATCCATCAGGCCATCGCTTTGCAGGCATGATGAGTGGGCGGCCGCCTTCTTGAATCGTAACTCCCGATCGTTTCCAAACGCTAAACAGCGTACTGGCACGCCGCCAGCCGGATCTGACGATATTGTCGGAGAATGTGCACAAGTCGCATAACCTGGCGGCAATTATTCGCAGTTGCGACGCGGTGGGCGTTTTCCGGGCCCATGTCGTGTCGAATTCGCCGAAGTTGCCTCGTCATCACCTGACTTCCGCCGGATCGCGCAAATGGGTGCCGATCGTGATCCATGCCGATATAGCCAGCGCCATCGGCTGTCTGAAAAATGACGGTTTCCAGGTGCTCGCGGCGCACCTGTCCGCCCAGGCCAGGGACTTTCGAGAAATCGACTACACCGCGCCGACCGCCCTGTTGCTCGGCTCGGAATTGGTCGGTGTCAGTGCCGAAGCCGCCGGTCTCGCCGATGCCCATCTGAAAATTTCGATGCAAGGACATACTGAGTCATTGAATGTTTCGGTGGCCGCCGCGTTGATCTTGTACGAGGCCATGAAGCAGCGTGAAGCTGCCGGCATGTATGAGCACAGCCGCCTCGACCCCAAAACCTGGCAGCAGACTCTTTTTGAATGGGCCTATCCGGACATCGCGCGCCGCTGCCGGGAAAAAAAGCTGATGTATCCGGCTTTGTCCGCCGACGGACAGCTACTGGAAAATCCTTTTAAAAGTTAATAAATAACTTTAATAATATTATATAAGTTATTGTTCTATCGGATTATTCGAGTTATTCACGCGGCCATACTTGAAGCGCAGGGTTTGCCGCCGGCCAAAACGCGGGATACCGACCACGTACAGGTCGTCATAGTCTTGCTCGGTCATTTCCTGCGCCGGCGCCTTGCCGCCCAAAAGCTCGATAATCTCGGCCACGGTATTGCTGTGTGCGACGACGAGCACGGCCTGACCGCGGTAATTGTCCAGCAGTTCATCGACCAGCGCAGCGGAATCCTCCGCGAGGTATTCGCTGACCGGCAGACCGGTATCGCGAATCAGCGGTTCAACTGTTCCCAGCGAACGCCGGTACTGGGACACAAATATATGATCCGGCCCGTTGTTCACATTGGACATCGCCATGACCCGGGCCAGTTCCTCCGCCCTCTCCCTGCCGAGATCGCTCAGACCCGGGTCGCCGGCAGGCATGGCCGCTTTTTCAGCGTGACGCACCAGGAATACGACTGTCGTTGCCCGCGAATCGAAGTACCAGGCGATAGCCAGCGCCATCAGGACGAATCCCATGACCGGCATGATCAGCGGCGTATACAGCGGCCGGCGGCGCAATGTCCTGTGCATTTTTTTCAATTTTTTTCCTTCCATGTGCCTTGCTGTCCGCCGAACTCAGACATCCGGGGATTTTGTTTCCCGTTCCTCGATCACAATATAATCGGCATGCAGGACATCGCCGGGCGATTGCCCCTCCCTGACCGCCTGCTGTATTTTCCGCTTGATCCACCAGAACCGAACGGCAAACGCCGCCGAGCCGATAACGATCAGACCGACCAGTGCCGCCAGTATGAAAATACCCAGGAAAGCCGCGATAGCCAGCGCCACGATACCGGTGATAAAGCTGATGGCCTGGGCAACCGGGCCGGGCTTGCGATAGGAGATTCGATATCTGTATGTCATGGCCAGCATTTCCGCCCGCAAATGGAGCAAATATCAATTATGGCAGCGTCGCAGTACAGATGTCACCGGCTTTCGGACTTGCGCTGGTTTTAGTGCAAAAGTGTTACCCATGTCTCCGGTATGAACCCCAGATGGATGGCGGAGAGGGAGGGATTCGAACCCCCGAACGGCTACAAACCGTTAATGGTTTTCAAGACCACCGCATTCAACCACTCTGCCACCTCTCCAAACTGTTTTTTCGCGCAATCGTCGCATTTGACCATTCTGCCACCGCTTGCCGATGCGAATTCTCGCCTTTTTGCCGATCAATGTTCAAGACAATAATTCGAGAACCACGTCTTTAGGCCACAGACCAAGCTGTGGTTATAATACCGGATCATGTCCAAAGGGATTCGCCTTCGCGCTCTGCTGACCGCCACCGCCTGGCTGGCGCTGTTTGGCAGCACGGCCCTGCTCGCCCAGCAGGCCGCTGACGAAGAAGCCTTTAATCCCGGCACCGCCATCGAAGACATCGAGGCGATGCAGCTACGCTTTAAAGATCCCGACGCAAACCAGCTGACCGTCAGCGAGGCTCTCGCACTGGTCAGTCGTTTACGCGCGGGCGCCGAGACCTGCGTTGCCGACACTCGTCCGGAAGTGGCAAGACTGGACAGCGAGCTGGGGATTCTCCCGGTCTTCAATGAAAACGAGAATATTGAAATCTGGGAAAGACGCAATGCCTTGCAGACGGAAAAAAGCCTGGTGGAAGCGCGCTTGTCGAATTGCGAACTGGTTATTTCCCGATCTGACGGGCTGACCGCAATAGCCGAGCAAAAGGGATCGCGCTTGTCACGGCAACGCGTGATGAGCCGGGGCAACGCGCTTTGGCAAAACGGTCAAGGAAAACTTGAAACAGCCAATCTGTGGCCGGCGAGGATCATTCAGGCATTGCAGCCAGCCCCATCCGTCGATGGCAGCTTTGCTTCGACATGGATATTGATTGCCCTGGTCGTTCTGGCCATCGGACTTGGCTTCGCTCTGCGGTATAAATTCAACTGCTGGTACAAGGATTCGGGAGCCGATGAGCGCGCACCGGAATTCAAATACCTGATCCCCAAACCGCTCGCTGAATACGCACCGATTCTTCTGGCGGGACTGATCGCCGCCATTGTCATCAATATCTATGCCACGGAACTGGTGTGGAACCTCGCTCCCTTCAGGCTGGCCATGGGTATACTGGCCTATGGTTTCGGCGGGGTCGTAATCATATGGAGCACCGGACCATTATCGCCGGCGGCGGAAGTCGAAGGCCTGATCCCCGGCATGGTCAAGCCCGTGCGTCGCCGCCTGCACCGGTTTCTGCTGGTGCTGGTCAGCAGTTTTGTCATCCTGGGGCAAGGCTGGCTGGTCGATCTGCCGGAAGACCTGGATGCGTTACCGCGTAGTTTGCTCACGTTGTTCCTGGCATTTTCCCTGCTTTGGGTTTTGCTGATCGCCAGAAAAATACCGGGCTTGATGAATCGATTCAGATTCACCCGTTTCGTCATTCTGCTGATCATCCTGTCATCGATCGTTGCCGAAATATTCGGTTACCATAATTTCGCCAGTTATCTGACCCGCGGGATCGTTCTCAGCGCCATGTCGGGTTTCGCGATCTGGATGCTGTTGTGGCTGATCGAGCAGACCAGGAACGCGATTACCACCGGCAGCAGCCCGCTTGCCTTCAGGGCGCGCAGCTACCTGGGGATCAGTTCCGCCGAGAAACCCAGTCGCCTCGGCCCCTATCAATTACTGATAGATATTACGGTGTGGCTCGGATTTGCCGCACTGCTTATCTGGATATGGGACAACTCGGGCACTATCTTGCCCAATGTCGGCGCCTACATTACCCAGGGATTTACGATCGGTGCAATCAGTATCATGCCGCTCAATATCCTGTCCGGAATTATTGTATTTACCGGACTGTTACTGGTAACCAGCTGGATCAAGGGCCTGATACAAAGACGCTGGGTGCGTCATATGACGATGGATCGCGGCGCCCGGGATTCGATGGTAACCCTGGCCGGGTATGCGGGATTCACCATCGCGAGCATTACCGGTCTTGCAATGATCGGCGTCAGTCTCGCCGGCCTGGCCTGGATGGCCGCTGCGTTGTCCGTCGGTATTGGTTTTGGCCTCCAGTCGATAGTCAACAATTTTATTTCGGGCATGATTTTGTTGTTTGAAAGACCGGTGAAAGTTGGCGATTTTGTCACCGTGGGCACAGTCGAAGGCTTCGTCAAACGCATCAGTATTCGCTCGACGGAAATTGAAACGCTGGATAACCAGAATATCTTCGTCCCCAATTCGGAACTGGTTTCCGGTCAGGTCACCAACTGGGTGCTGCACGACCCGCATGGCCGATTGCGGATCAAGGTGGGTGTCGCCTATGGCTCAGACACCAAACTGGTAAAGGAAATTCTGGAGACCGCGGGCAGAGATCACCCGGAGGTAATGACCGACCCGACCCGGGCGACGCCGCCGAAAGCGCTGTTTATAGAGTTTGGCGATAGCTCGCTAAACTTTGAACTGAGAGTCAGAATAAAACGCATCGAACGGCGCTATGATGTGACCAGCGATATCAATTTTGCGATCGACCAGGCTTTCAAGGAACAGTCCATTACGATTCCGTTCCCGCAACGCGATCTGCATATCAAGACCTTGCCGCCGAACTGGCCCAAGGGCGATTAGTAGTATTTATTCCTTCACGCCGGCGGCTCGATG
This sequence comes from Pseudomonadota bacterium, assembly GCA_022560735.1. Classification (GTDB taxonomy): domain Bacteria; phylum Pseudomonadota; class Gammaproteobacteria; order Steroidobacterales; family MnTg04; genus MnTg04. Next base: position 40,073 of record JADFSO010000004.1, on the reverse strand, counting down.
CTTGCCAGCCCGCCCATGTATGGTTGCAAAACGTCGGGTACGATAATTCCGCCGTCTGCTCTCTGGTAGTTTTCCATGACGGCAACCAGCGCCCGACCGACGGCAACGCCCGAACCATTCAAGGTGTGGACCAGCTCCGGTTTACCGGTTTCCGGATTGCGCCAGCGCGCGCCCATGCGCCTGGCCTGGAAATCCAGACAATTGCTGCACGATGAAATTTCCCGGTATTTATTCTGTCCCGGCAGCCACACCTCGATATCATAGGTCTTGGCGGCAGCAAAACCGATATCGCCGGAGCACAGGCTGACCACCCGGTAGGGAAGCTGCAGTTTTTGCAACACAAGTTCGGCATGTCCGGTCAGTTCCTCGAGAGCTGCGTATGATTTATCGGCCGACACGATCTGCACCATTTCGACTTTCTCGAACTGGTGTTGCCGGATCATGCCGCGGGTGTCCTTGCCATAGGAGCCGGCCTCCGAACGGAAACACGGTGTATGCGCCACGAACTTCAGCGGCAGGGCATCGCCGTCGGCGATCTCGTTGCGAACCAGGTTGGCCAGCGGCACTTCCGCCGTCGGAATCATGTACAGCCCGCTGTCGCCGGCGGCAAACAGGTCATCGGCAAATTTTGGCAGCTGGGAGGTCCCGGTCAGTGCATCACGATTGACCAGGTAAGGGACATAGTATTCGCGGTAGCCGTTCTCGGTGATATGCAGATCCAGCATGAACTGAATCAGCGCCCGGTGCATGCGCGCCAGCATCCCGCTGATAACCGCGAAACGCGATCCGGATATTTTCGCCGCGCTTTCGAAATCGAGCATGCCCAGGCCGGCGCCAAGATCGACATGGTCCTGGACCACAAAAGACGATTTACCCGGCTCGCCCCAGCGTCGGATTTCGTCGTTTGCCGATTCGTCATCGCCATCGGGAACACTTTCGTGAAGCAGGTTCGGCATCCCCAGCATCAGTTCGTCCAGTTCGCATTTGACGGCCTTCATTACCGCCTCCGCCTGGCCGAGTTCATCCCCAAGGCTTTTTACGCCGGCAAGCAATGCATCCGCATTCTCGCCCTTCGCTTTCGCCTGACCGATGGCTTTCGATGCCGTGTTGCGTTGGTTGCGCAATTCCTCCACCTGTTGCTGTGCGGATTTCCTGCGACTTTCCAGCGCTTCGAGTACCGCGGTGTCCAGTTCATAGCCACGCCGCGCCAGATTGCCGGCCACCAGTTCCGGCTCATGTCGCAACAGTTTTGCATCGAGCATCGAAGACTCCCCTGCCCCGGCTTCAGGCCGCGGCGCGACCCAGCCACACGCCCAGTCCCGCGGCGCCGACACAAAGAACCAGGCTGAGCAGCATATTGAGCATCGAGCGTATCCAGGCTCCCTGCAGCATCAGGTTCAGCGTTTCCATCGAGAACGCTGAAAAAGTCGTAAAGGCGCCGAGAAAGCCGATCAAGGCAAAGGCTCGCCACACGGGCCCCATGTTGAGCCGATCGAACAGCCAGACATACAGGAAACCCATCGCCAGGCTGCCGATGACATTGACCGTTAATGTGCCATAGGGAAAATCCCGGCCCAGTGCGCCATGGACTGCATTGTAGATACCAAACCGCGCCGAGGCGCCAAGAGCGCCCCCGGCGCCGATTGCCAGCAAGGTGCTCAACAGACCTCCCCACGGGAAATGCTTGCGTACTCAGCAATCATTTTTTGTCGCGATTTTTTCGTCTAAGGTCCGCAAGTTTTTCCCCAATACGAATTTCCAGCCCGCGCGGCACGGGATGATAATACCTTTGCGGCTGCATTTCCTCCGGAAAATAATTCTCGCCGGCAGCAAAAGCGTCGGTCTCATCGTGGGAATATCGATATCCATCGCCATGCCCGAGTTCCTTCATCAGCCGGGTTGGCGCATTACGCAAGTGCATCGGTACCGGCAGACTGCCTCCCCTGGCAATGTCTTTTTGCGCGCTCTTGAACGCCCGGTAGACGGCGTTGCTTTTCGCCGCGCACGCCATGTAGACCACTGCCTGGGCAATCGCCAGTTCCCCCTCCGGGCTTCCCAGGCGCTGATAGACATCCCAGGCCTGTAACGCCAGCGTCAGGGCCCTGGGATCTGCGTTGCCTATGTCTTCGCTGGCCATGCGCAAGACGCGCCGCGCAACATACAAAGGATCGCAGCCGCCATCCAGCATTCGCACCAGCCAGTACAACGCTGCATCCGGATCGCTTCCGCGCACCGATTTATGCAACGCTGAAACCTGGTCGTAGAATTCATCACCGCGTTTGTCAAAGCGCCGCACGCTGTCGGTCGCCAGCTCCCTGATAATTTCCTCCGAGATCACGCCGTTGCGCCCGACCAGGTCCGCGGCTATCTCCAGCATCGTCAGCAATCGCCTTGCATCGCCATCCGCCGCCGCCACCAGCAAGCCGGCTATTTCCTCGCTGAGTGACAGCTTCTGCTTACCCAGACCTCGCTCGGAATCTTTTAGCGCGTCACGCGCGATCGCCAGCAAGGCTTCATCATCGAGTGGTTTCAAGACATAGGTACGCACACGCGACAGCAATGCGTTATTGATCTCGAAGGACGGGTTCTCCGTGGTCGCGCCGATAAAAATCAAGGTGCCGTCCTCGACGAACGGCAAGAGCGCGTCTTGCTGCGATTTGTTAAAGCGATGGACTTCGTCGAGGAACAGCAAGGTATCCCGGTTCGCATTGTCGCGCTGGAATCGGGCTTGCTCGACCGCCTGGCGTATGTCCTTGACGCCAGCCATGACCGCGGACAGGGCGACAAAATCGGCTTTGCATTGCTCGGCCAGCATGCGCGCAAGCGTGGTTTTCCCGGTCCCCGGCGGACCCCACAGGATCATGCTGTGCAGTGGATTTCCTGCGAACAGGCTCGCTAACGGCTGGTTGTCCGCGAGCAAATGGCGCTGACCATGGAACTCATCGATCGAGCGCGGTCGCATGCGATCGGCCAATGGCCGGAACGGAATACGCTGTTCAGCCGGCTCGGGCATCAGTCGCCGGTCTCGTTCCCGGGCCCGTCAATTCGCCGTTCTATCAGCCGACACCAGTTGCCCATGCCATTCGCCGCGAGCAGCCAGGCAATCGCCACGCCGGATATGTTGGCGGCAATATCCCATGAGTCAAAAAAGCGATACGGAAACAGGGTTTGTAAAAATTCCAGCGCGACCCCGAGCAGCGCAAGGGCCAGCGCGATCAGCCAGAATCGAGACGGCAGGTATATCCCGGAAAACCAGGTCATCAGTATAAAGTAGGTCGTTGCGTGAAAAATCTTGTCGCTGTATTGCACGGTAAATGTCGGCAAGCCCGGCAGCACGCTCATGACCATCGCAAGGAAAACCAGCAGCCAGCCGCCAGCCAGCCAAAATCGCATGTACCTGAGTTGCTGCGCGCCAGCCGCGGTCACTGATCGTCCCGGGCGGCGACCGGCAATTCGCCGATAACGTCTGAGCCTTCTGGCGGCACGAAGCGAAAGGTGTCATCGGCCAATACCGGGTTTCTCTCCACTTCCTGCAAGATGATGCGGGTTAGCTGGTCGAGAGAGTCTTCGAGTTCCATCAGTTGCAGCTGTCCATCGACGAAGCCCAGGGAAATAGCCGTGAAATCCGTCTCCTGGTTGCGCGGCACGAGCGTCATCCAGAACACCTCGCCGTACTGGCCGGCTTCCGTCAGTTTGAAACCCTCGGTCATGCTGGCATCGCCGCTCAGCAACATTGCCGGCGTGCTTGCCAGCGAATCATCGAGACGCTTTACGGTAACCTGCTCCAGGTCGGCGTCGTACAACCACAGGTGCGTGCCATCCGACAAAATCAGTTGCTCATATGGGTCCTGGTAATCCCAGCGAAACTGCCCGGGTCTTTTCAATACCAGGGTTCCGCCGGCGTTTTGCACGATTTGCTGATTTTCATCCAGAAGTATCTGGCGAAACTGCGCCCGCATCGTCGTAACGCCGGTCAGATAGGCATCGAGCAAGTCCCAGGCCTGCTCTGAATTTTCCACCGCATCCTCGGTATCCGGCTCGATGGCATGGGTCTGGACGTGGCCCAGGCAGGCAATAGCCACGACGGCAAAAAATGTACCAGGGCTCTTTGCGCTCACTTTCTCGCTCAGTCCTTTTGCGGTTCCGGCACCAGCACTTCCCGCATGCCGTTCGATTGCAGCGCACCCACCAGGCCGGCCTCTTCCATCGCCTCGACCATGCGCGCGGCGCGGTTATAACCGATCTTCAGCCGTCGCTGTATACCCGAGATCGATGCTTTCCGGGTTTCGCTGACGATGCGCACGGCCGAGTCGTACAGCGGGTCCATTTCCGCATCGCCTTCGATACCGACATTGGCCAGCTTCAGTCCCGCTATCTGACCCTTCGGACCTGCAAGAATTTCATCGATATAATTCGGCCTCTCGCTGCCGCGCATGTGCTTTACCACCCGGTGCACTTCCTGGTCGGTGACCAAAGCGCCATGAACCCGGGTCGGAATCGTTGTCCCTGGCGGCAGGAACAGCATGTCGCCATGCCCGAGCAGCGCTTCGGCGCCCCCCTGATCGAGTATGGTCCTGGAATCGACCTTGGCCGAAACCTGGAATGCGATACGGGCCGGGATATTGGCCTTGATCAGGCCGGTAATGACATCGACCGACGGTCTTTGCGTGGCGACGATCATGTGTATGCCTGAAGCCCGCGCCTTTTGCGCCAGCCGGGCGATCAATTCTTCCACTTTCTTGCCGACGACCATCATCAGGTCGGCCAGTTCGTCGATCACGACCACGATATAAGGTAACGGTTCGAGCACCGGTGGCGTCTGCTCCTCTTCCGCGAGCGGATCGGGCTCGAACAGCGGGTCGGGAATGGGGTTTTTATTTTTGATCGCATCGTTGATCTTGCGATTGAAACCGCCAAGATTCCTCACCCCCACCGCCGCCATCAGCCGATAGCGTCTTTCCATCTCGGCAACGCACCAGCGCAGCGCATTTGCCGCCTCATTCATGTCGGTAACGACCGGTGACAGCAAATGCGGAATACCCTCGTACACCGACAACTCCAGCATCTTTGGATCGATCATGATCAGACGCACGTGTTCGGCGGTCGATTTGTAAAGAATGCTCAGCACCATGGCGTTGATGGCAACCGATTTTCCCGACCCCGTCGTGCCGGCAATCAGCAAGTGCGGCATCCGCGCAAGATCGGCAACGACCGGGTTGCCGGCGATATCCTTGCCCAGCGCGAGGGTGACCGGCGATTTCATCTGGTCATAGGCTTCGGACTTGAGAATTTCACCCAGCGTTACCAACTCCCGGGTTTCATTGGGAATTTCCAGTCCGATCACCGATTTGCCGGGAATGACTTCGACCACCCGCACGGCGATCGCCGACAAAGACCTGGCAATGTCTTTTGCCAGGCTGCTTATCTGGCTGACCTTGACGCCGGCCGCCGGCTTGAGTTCGAACAAGGTAACCACCGGACCCGGGTGTACCGACACGACGTCGACTTCAACGCCAAAATCATTGAGTTTCAGTTCCACCAGCCGGGACATTGCCTCCAGCGATTCCCTGGAATAACTCCCCGTGAGTTCCGGCGGATCTTCCAGCAACGCGAGCGGCGGCATATCCCGGGTGGCCGGTGGCTCGAACAGCGGGACCTGGCGCTCGCGAAATACCCTGGCGCTGGCCACCGGCCTGGCTGGCGCCGGTTCAATCTTTGGCGGCGTCTTGCTTTTCGCTTTGCGCTGTTGCTCCCGGACATGCTCTTTGCGGGTTTGTTTCGCGCGCACACCCGCGATGTACTCGCCAAGCAATTTCAATCTCAAGGCCAGCCACTCGATACCCCACAAGGTCAAACGGCCAAGCCTGTCCATGACGGCAATCCAGGAAATACCGAGGAACAGGGACACGCCAGCCAGCCAGACCGCCAACAACAGCAAGGTCGCACCCAGGAAGCTCAGCAAAGCGGACAGGCTCTGCCCAATGGCATCGCCAAGAATCCCGCCGCCGGTATGCGGTAAGCCGGTGCCGCTGAAATGCAGCGAAGCAAGCCCGCACGAAGTCGCCAGCGTGACCAGGAAGCCAAGGCCGCGGAACCACAATGTGGATTGGTCGAGCAGTTCGGCATCGTCCCTGGCCTGGAACAACAGGTAACCTGCATAGGCAAGCATGACCGGGAACAAGAAGGCGGGCCGGCCAAACAGCAGCAGAAAAAAATCGGCCAGCCAGGCGCCGACCGGTCCGATCGCATTATCGACCGCTGCGCCGCTCGCCGCCCTGAAACCCGGATCCGCCGTGTCGTAACTGATCAGCGAAACCAGGAAAATAATCGCCAGCATGCCGAAAACCCACAGTGCGCCCTCCCTGAGCGCCCGGCGGACCGAATTGTTCAACAGCGAGTCCTGCTTGCTTCCCTTGCCCACGATCAAGATTAAACCTGTTAATTAATAATGCTTAATAAATATATGATTTAACTAATTATTAATCTACTTAAACAGTGCCGGGTGGATGATTTCCCCGGCCTCTACATTGATCCCCTTGAGCAGATCTTCCGACTGCCGCCAGTCGGCCGATGTCAGCCGCATGGCATACGGCGCAATCGCCGCCGACAGCGCCTGCGATGAAGTCCTGGGAACCGCACCCGGCATGTTGGTCACGGCAAAGTGGATCACGCCTTCCCAGACATAGGTCGGATCGTCATAGGTCATCGGCCGGGTCGTTTCCACACAACCCCCCTGGTCAACCGAAATATCGACCACGACGCTGCCCGGTTGCATGGATCTGACCATCTCCGAACTGACGACATGCGGCGCGCGTTCGCCGGTCACCAGCACGGCGCCGATCACGATGTCCGCATGCATTACGGCCGTCGCGACATCCTCGGTATGCGGATAGAGACCGGTCACATTGGCGCCCAGGGCACGCGCCTTTTCGAGCTTGTCCCGATCCATGTCGAATACCACGACCTCGGCGCCCAAACCGGCCGCCACGATTGCCGCGTTGCCGCCGGCGACTCCGCCGCCCAGGATCACTACCTTGCCTCGCTCGGCCGCCGGCACGCCACCGAGCAATATACCCTTGCCGCCTTGCGGCTGGTGCAACAGGTGCGTTGCAACCTGGATCGACAAACGGCCGGCGATATCGCTCATCGGCGCCAGCAGCGGCAACCGGCCTTGCGGGTCCTCGACGGTCTCGAACGCGACTGCCGTGAGGCCGATATCGCACAGCGACCGGGTCAGCTCAGGGAGCGCAGCCAGGTGCAGATAACAAAACAGCAAATGCTCTTTGCGCAGGTGTTTCAGGTCCTCGGCGATGGGCTCCTTGACCTTGACCACCATCTCGGCAGCCCCGTAAACCTCTTCGGCCGTATCCAGAATTTTTACGCCAACCGCGGTAAACTGCTGATCGCCGTATCCGCTTTTGATTCCGCCATCCTTCTCCACAAACACTTCGTGGCCGGCACGCACGAGTTCCGCGCAAGCCGCGGGAATCAGGCCGACCCGGCCTTCAAGCGGTTTCAATTCCCGGGGCACACCAATTCGCATGATTTCTCCTTAATGTTTTGCTGTCGAGCGCACAGTTAATTACCATTGCCGTCTCGCCCGTTCGATCTGGTCAGATATCATTGCCCGCTGACGGCGACACCCACAGACTTTTACTGACGGGAACCGGATGTTATCAGGCTTCAAGCCCAATGACTCCTGTACCGCGTGACTGGGATGAAAGGAAATTATACATGAGCAAAACCAGGCATTGCCGTCTGTTGATTCTGGGTTCAGGGCCCGCCGGATATGCAGCCGCGGTCTACGCGGCGCGGGCCAACCTGGCGCCGGTCCTGATCACCGGCGTGGAACAGGGCGGCCAGTTGATGACGACGACCGATGTGGACAATTGGCCAGGCGATGTAGAAGGGCTGCAAGGCCCCGATCTGATGGACCGCATGGCACGGCACGCGCAAAGATTCGACACCGAAATTATCAGCGATCATATCAACAAGGCCGAGCTGGACCGGCGGCCATTCCTGCTGACCGGCGACAACGGGCTTTATAGCTGCGATGCCCTGATCATCGCGACCGGCGCCAGCGCGCGTTACCTGGGGCTGGAGTCCGAGGAAAAATACAAGGGTCGTGGCGTATCCGCCTGTGCGACCTGTGACGGGTTCTTTTATCGCGGCCAGGAAGTGGTGGTAATCGGCGGCGGCAACACGGCGGTGGAGGAAGCCATCTACCTGTCCAACATCGCGTCGAAGGTTACCCTGGTTCATCGCAGGGACAAGCTGCGTGCGGAAAAAATGTTGCAGGACAAAATATTTGCCAGGTGCGGTGAAAACGGCAACATCACCATGGCCTGGGACGAAACGCTCGCCGAGGTACTCGGCGATGACTCCGGGGTAACCGGTGTGCGCCTGCGCAAAACCACAAATGACGAGGAAACCCGTGAGCTGACGGTGCATGGTGTTTTCATCGCCATCGGCCACGACCCGAACACCGGTCTTTTTGCCGGCCAGCTCGAGATGGAAAACGGTTATATCCAGATTCGCTCGGGTTTGCAGGGCGATGCCACCGCCGCCAGCGTCGCGGGCATCTTTGCGGCCGGCGATGTTGCCGACCAGGTATACAGACAGGCGGTCACCTCCTCCGGCTTCGGTTGCATGGCTGCGCTGGACGCCGAGAAATACCTGGAGTCGCTGGAATCCTGATGCCTGCGCTGAACGAGCGGATTTATGGTAGCCGACGATGAGCGGAAGCGTTGCACAGGGGCTGGTCTGGCTGGATTCCGCAGATCCGGTCGATCGGTTCCCGGACCCGGAACAGGCGCTCCCGGAACCGAACGGCCTGCTTGCCGCCGGCGGGGACCTCTCCCCTGCACGCGTGCTTGCCGCCTACCGCCAGGGCATTTTCCCGTGGTACGAGGATGGCCAGCCGATACTTTGGTGGTCACCCGATCCGCGCGCAGTCATACCGGCAGGCCGGATGCACATCAGCCGCGGTCTTCGCCGCTTGCTTCGCAGCGGCCGTTATCAGCTTAGCCTGGATCAGGACTGCGCCGGCGTAATCGAAGGATGTACAAAGCCGCGCGCCGGCCGTCCCGGCACCTGGATTACCCGGGACATGCACACGGCCTATCTCGAACTCCACCGCATGGGCCATGTCCATTCGATCGAAGTCTGGGAAGATCATGTCCTGATCGGCGGGCTATACGGCGTCGCACTGGGTCGGGTGTTTTGCGGAGAATCCATGTTCAGCCAGCGCAACAACGCATCGAAGGTCGCGATGGCCTGCCTCGACCGCATACTCGACCAGGCCGGCTTTGAACTGATGGATTGCCAGATGTACACGCCGCACCTGGCCAGTCTTGGCGCACAGACGATGTCGCGGCGGCGGTACCTCGAAAAACTCCGGGACTGGTCCGGGAAACCCCCGGCGAATCCGCCCTGGCCGGCACCCGCCCGCAGCAGTGCACAAATCGACGAATGGCAAACACCGGATAATTCGTCTGTTTGACCGGATTCTGTTTGCAAAGCACTGGCAGTTTCCGCAAAATGCGCGGGCCTGAACTGAACGGTGAAACCACGTGCCAAAAGAAGAAGCCATACAAATGGAAGGCAAGGTCACCGAGACCTTACCCAATACCATGTTCCGGGTCGAACTGGAAAATGGCCACGTCGTTACGGCCCATATCAGCGGAAAAATGCGCAAGCATTATATTCGCATCCTGACCGGTGACAGCGTTACCGTGGAAATGACGCCATACGATCTTTCCAAGGGACGCATCATCTACCGCAGCCGCTAGCAGGCTGTCACCCCTTATTCGACCTTGTCGAGTTCCAGTACCTTCGTGATCTTGAGGGCCAGCTGGTCGTTCGCATCGGTGCTCACCTGGACGTGGCCACCGCCCGACAAATCACCAAACAACAGTTCTTCGGCGAGCGGGCGCTTGATTTTCTCCTGGATCAGGCGCGCCATGGGTCGGGCGCCCATTTTTTCATCGTAACCATGCCGGGCTACCCAGGCTCTCGCAGCCGGATCGACATCCAGGCTGACGTTTTTCTGATCGAGCTGCGCTTCAAGCTCGAGCAGCAGTTTATCCGCCACCATTTGAATGGTGTCCGGATCCAGTGCCGCGAACTGGATAATGCCATCCAGCCGGTTGCGGAACTCGGGCGAAAAGAGTTTCTGGATAGCCTTCATGCCATCGCTGGAATGATCCTGCTCGGTAAATCCTATGGAGGCGCGGCTCATTTCTCCGCTGCCGGCATTGGTCGTCATGATCAGGATCGCATTCCTGAAATCCGTGCGCCTGCCGTTGTTGTCGGTCAGCGTGCCGTGATCCATGACCTGCAACAGGATATTGAACACATCCGGGTGCGCCTTTTCGATTTCATCCAGCAGCAACACACAATGCGGGGTCTTGGTCACTTGCTCGGTCAGCAGGCCGCCCTCGTCGTAGCCGACATAGCCCGGCGGTGCGCCAATGAGGCGCGAAATCGTGTGCCGCTCCATGTATTCAGACATATCGAAACGCAACAATTCGATGCCGAGCGCCAGGGCCAGTTGCCGTGAAACCTCTGTTTTCCCAACACCCGTGGGGCCGCAAAAAAGAAAACTGCCCACCGGGCGAGTTTCATCGGCGAGGCCCGACCGGGCCATTTTTATCGCGGAGGCCAGCAAACCGATCGCCGCATCCTGCCCGAAAATCACCAGCTTCATATCTCTTTCGAGGTTCTTGAGCAAGTTGCGATCCGAAGCGGATACGCTGCGCGGCGGTATCCGCGCCATGCGCGCGACAATTTCCTCCATCAATTCGACAGAAACATTATCCGGCCGTTGCTCTGCTTCGAGCAATCGAATCTTGGCGCCCGCTTCATCGATCACATCGATCGCCTTGTCGGGCAAACGGCGATCGTTGATATGGCGGGCCGATAGCTCAGCCGCCGCTCGCAAGGCGTCGTCCGGGTATTTTACGCCATGATGTTCTTCAAACCGCGACTTGAGTCCTTTCAGGATCGCAACCGTTTCATCCACTGTAGGTTCGGCAATTTCGACTTTTTGAAATCGCCTCGCCAACGCGTGGTCTTTTTCAAAAACTCCCCGGAACTCTTCATAGGTTGTCGAACCAATACACCGCAGACGGCCATTGGCCAGCACCGGTTTGATCAGGTTCGACGCATCCATGGCGCCTCCCGATGCCGAGCCGGCGCCGATTATGGTGTGAATTTCGTCAATAAAAAGCACCGAATCAGGATCTTTCTCCAGTTCGGCAAACACGCCTTTGAGCCGTTTCTCAAAATCACCGCGGTACTTGGTCCCCGCAACCAATGCGCCCATGTCCAGCGAATATATGGTCGTGTTTCTGAGGAGATCGGGAACCTTTTTCTCGACGATAAGTTTCGCCAGGCCCTCGGCCATCGCCGTCTTGCCGACACCGGCATCGCCCACGAACAGCGGATTGTTTTTCCGCCGCCGGCAAAGAATTTGTATCGTGCGCTGAATTTCCTCCGCGCGCCCGATCAATGGATCGATGCGACCAGCCACGGCCATCTCGTTCAGGTTGGTGGCATACAAGCCAAGCGGGCTGGCCGCCCTATCGGCATCTTCCTGGCCGGCGCCGACCACACTGTCGGTCGAGTCATCGACAATCGGCGCCAGGCCGTGAGACAGGTAATTGACGACATCCAGGCGTTCGATATTCTGCTGATTGAGCAGGTAAAGCGCTTGCGATTGCTTCTCTGAAAAAATTGCAACCAGGACATTTTGCGTGCTGACTTCTTTTTTCCCCGAGGATTGCACGTGGAACAGCGCTCTTTGCAACACCCTCTGGAAACCCAGCGTGGGTTGTACTTCTCTTTCCGAGCCATCCTCGATCAACGGCGTCGTCTCAGCGACGAAACTTTGCAGGTCTTTCTTCAGCCTGGGTATATCGGCGCCACAGGATATCAGCAGCTCCCGAACCCTTGACTCAGCCAGCATGACAAGCAACAGGTGCTCAACCGTCATGAATTCGTGGCGCATGTCGCGCGCCCCGCGAAATGCGTCATTCAGACAAAGTTCGAGTTCCCTGCTAAGCATGCTCAGTTCTCTTCCATCGTGCACAGCAAAGGATGCTGCTGCTGTCTCGAATAGGCATTGACCTGGGCAACCTTGGTTTCCGCGATTTCAAAGGTAAACGCTCCGCACGCACCCTGCCCCTCGGTATGGACTTCAAGCATCACGCGCGTGGCCTTGACCCGGTCCATCGAGAAAAAACGTTCCAGCACCCCGACGACAAAATCCATCGGCGTGTAGTCGTCATTGAGCAACAACACGCGGTACATCGGCGGCCGCTTGAGTTCGGGTCGCGCTTCTTTTACCGCCAGGCCTTGCTCGTGTTGTTCCTTGTAATCAGCCATGTTGCCGTTATTCGCTCCGCATTGCTCGATTTTACCTCTTCCGCGCCCGCTTTTGGACAACAATTTATGACCGCCGAGCCTTTTATTTGTGTGGAATAACCGAAATGCCGTCCCAGTCGTCTGCGGGCGGATTGCCCCTGAAGTAGGTTACCCGGTCAAGATAAAGGCCAAAAAGTTTGCGTTCGGGAAATGACTGGGCCAGACCGAAAAATTCCTTTTCGGCCGAATCCCAATCGCGCTCGCGGTAAAACTGCAAGGCCACGGCATGCTTTTTGAGCATTTGCCGGGTTTCCTGCCCCAGTTGGTTGCGTGGCCCGACCGGGCTGAAGATGGCGACAGAGTTGTCCTTGCCCTTGACCCGCACCCGATCGAGTTCGAGAAAAGCGAAATCCGGTACCGCTTTGCAGGTGGCCTCGCCTACCGCGATGGTTACACCGTATGTCTTGGTCAGGTTTTCCAGTCTTGCGCCCAGGTTTACCGAATCCCCCACCACGGTGTATGCCATCCGGAAGCTTGAACCCATGTTGCCGACCCGCATTTCGCCGGTATTCAGACCGATACCGACCTTGATTTCCGGCCAGCCTCTGCGGTCAAAGCCTGTTTGCAGCTGGCTGAGCGCCCCCTGCATTTCTAGCGCCGATAACAAGGCGTTTCTTGCGTGTTGCGGATCCTGGACCGGGGCGCCCCAGAAAGCCATGATCGCGTCACCCATGTACTTGTCGATCGTGCCGCGATGTCGCTGGATCACCCGCGTCATCGGCGTCAGAAAAGCGTTAAGCAACTCGCTCACTTCGGGCGGGCTCAGCTGTTCGGCGATGCCGGTAAAATTCCGGATATCGGCGAACATCACGGTCATTTCCCTGCTCTCGCTTGCCATCGAAAAATCACCAGGGTTTTCGCCCATTTCGGCAACCAGCTCCGGCGGCACATATTGGCCAAACAATCCCGACAGTTCCCGCTTGCCCCTGGCCTCCACGAAATAGCCGTAAATCATGTGCAGGAAGTACGACAGGAAGGTGAAACTCAGCAAGGATGCGAGCGGCAGCACGAAATTGCCCCGTGTCCAAATCACCAGGTTCAAAACGATAATCAGCAGGCTTATCAGTACGGTCACCAGCGTCGCCGTCATGACCGGGACCCGGGGCAACACGGTGGTCAGCAAAATCGCGAGCAAAAACAGAGCGGTGATCTCTATGCCCTGCACATAACGCGGATGATGCATGATCGTCTCGTCCAGAATTCCCGAAACAATGTTTGCGTGTATTTCGACACCGGTAAACCTGTTGCCCAGCGGGGTATTGCGCAAATCATGGAGACCGGCGGCACTGGTCCCCATGAGGACTATTGCCCCTTTCAACGGATATTTTGCTGCCCGGCCATGCAGCACGTCTGCCGCGGAGACGTAGGGAAAGCTGCCCAGCTGCCCCCGGTACGGCACCAGAACCGAGGCGTTCTCGCCAACCGGTATTTTCTTGTCGCCGAGCGTCAGCCAGTCGAGATCCAGGCCGTCGCGCGGCCCGTCCGCGCCATGCTGAAACACAAAGCCCAGCTCCGGCAGACCGAGTGCCTGGTGCGCCACAGCGAAGGCCAGGGATGGATAGATATTGCCATTGTACTTTTGCAGCAGCGGGACCCGGCGATATTTCCCGTCTCTGTCAACCAGCGCGTTTTCGAAGAAACCACCGGCCGTGTTGTTTTGCAGCATCGCGATGTTGCCGGTATAGGCGATGGCCTCGGCAAAGGGAATGTTGGTGTCGTTTTGATCCGACGGTATCAGCGGCTTCGGCAACATGCCCGATGAAACATCCTCTCCGGCGTCCCCGCTGTGACGAAATACGTAACCCAGCACCGTCGCCCGGTTCGCCAGTGCTTTGGCAAAAACGCGATCCGTATCCAATTCCGGCCGCAACCTTTCAAGCGCCCGGCGAAACCGGGGAACATCGCGCAGTTCATCGCGCGCCAATCGTTCCAGTACAGGCAGGCCGCTGCGGTTGTCTGCCTCGGCAAACACGATATCGAAACCAAGGACCTTGACCTGATAGTCGTCGAACAATCGGTCCACCAGGCGGGCAACCCGGTCTCTCGGCCACGGCCATTGCCCTTCTTCCAGCAGGCTTTTTTCATCCAGGTCCAGAATGACGATGCGGTCATCGATGGTGTTTGGCAGGGTAAACACGAGCCTGGCGTCATAAGCCAGTTGTTCCAGGCGCTCAAGCCAACCCATATGAATATCGCCCCGGTTGTGGAGCAAGAAGGGGAGCAACAGCATCGAGCTGATCAAAACGCGTATTAGCAGCCGTTTGTTCATCGGTCTCCGTTCGCGTCATTTCTCTCGAGGTAACATAATAATCCTGCCAGCGACATAAGGCCGCATGACCACGATCCTGGTAAAACAGGCCTTTTTGGACTTTCCAATAGAACAGCCCATACTTATGATGAACGCTTATGCCACGGCTACTCTGTGGTCTGGGTCACATCCCAATAATTTGACCTGCAAATTAAATGAATCAACTGGCAAGCAAAACCAGCGTTATGGGCGGTAGTGGAGCCGCCCGGGTACTCTCCCGGCTCAGCGGCAAACTGCCGCAGTGGGCGTCTTTGTTGCTGGCTATCGCGGTGGCCTGGCAACTGGCCATGTTCGCATTGCAACTGCTCACCGAACCCTCGCAACAGCTGCATGCGGTTACTACGCTGCAGACCGGCCTCGCTGAGGCAACCCGCGAAACGGATATTTCCGTCATCACGGACGCAGACCTGTTTGGCGACCTCAAAGGCACGGGTACGGATGATCGCACTGAATTACCCGAACCCGGCCTGGTTTCCGACGTTCCCGAGACCACGCTCGACCTGACGCTCAAAGGAACGATCTGGGACAGCGAACGCGACCGTGCCATCGCGATCATCGAGTACCGCAACGAAGAAAAAGTTTATTCCATCGGCGATCCGGTCGTGGCGGGCGCCACGCTTTACCTGGTCGAACCTCATCGGGTAATTTTGCAACGCGCCGGTGGCCGCCTGGAAGAGCTCAGCCTGTCCGAGCCGAGCCGGATATCGGCCAGCGCGCGACCCGTTAACCGGCAAAGCAGCCGCCTCAGCCGAAGGAATGTGAGCAGAAACACCGTGCTCCGAAGAGCTGCCGATAGCGGCGCCCTCAGCGAGATAATCCGCCCGCAACCGCATTTCGCCAACGGACGGCTGAAAGGATATCGAATTTACCCGGGCCGGCAGCGACGGACATTTGCGGAACTGGGTTTTCGCCCCGGCGACCTGGCCACCAGTATTAACGGCGTCCCGCTGACGGACCCGGAGCAAAGTACCAATCTGTTGGCCGGGATAGACCAGGGTAGCCAGGTGACAGTAACGGTTGAGCGCAACGGCATCCCCGAAGTCATTACGATCGATCTTGACCAGCTAAGCTCTGCGCTACAAAAATTGCCTCCTGGCTCGCAGAGGCGATGAGCTGCGGTCGGACAAAAAATGGACAAAAACGATGAAAAATAGCCGTACGAAAACAACCACCCTGCGCAGACAGGTATTAACGACATTGCTGTTCGGATTGCTTGCCGGCTCGCTGGCCGTCGCGCAGCAAGCATCGATACGACCCAATTTCCGGGATGTCGATATCCGCCAGATCATCGAGGCAGTCGCCGAGGTCACCGGCAAGAATTTTATTGTCGATCCGCGGGTCAATCAGCAAAACGTCACCATGATTTCGCAAACCTCGATGAGTGCGGACGCCTTTTACAATGCATTCCAGTCATTGCTGCAGGTCTATGGATACATCGCGGTTCAATCCGGCAATTTCATCAAGATTCTGCCCGATGCCAATGCGCGCCAGGTTCCCGGCGCACCTTCGGGCACCGATGGGCCCGATGAAATCGTGACCCGGGTAATCCGCATAGAAAATGTCGTTGCCGCGCAACTGGTGCCAATTCTGCGGCCGCTGATTCCACAGTACGGCCACCTCGCGGCCTACCCGCAATCCAATATGCTGATCATTTCCGACCGGGCGGCAAATGTCCGGCGCATTGCGCGGATCGTCGCCCGCATCGATCAGGAAAGCGATGACGAAATCGAGATTATTCCCCTGCAATACGCATCGGCAATAGAGCTCGTAACCATCATCAATACCATCCGCCAACCGGCAGGGCGCGATGCCGGGCAGGCGCGGTCGAATATCGCGGCTGACCAGCGCACCAACAGTGTACTGATCGGCGGCGACAACAAGAACCGTCTCAAAATGCGCACCCTGATCGTCAGTCTGGATACCCCACTGGCGGAAGGCGGCAACACGCGGGTGCGTTACCTGTTCAACGCCGATGCCGAGGAACTCGCCGGGAACCTGCAGGCGCAGATCCAGGCAACCCAGGCGCCAGGCGCGGCTGGTTCACCGCAGAGCGGTCCCGGTAGCACGCCGGTGACCATCTGGGCGGACCTGATGACCAACGCGCTGGTGATTACCGCGCCGGCAAAGGAAATGCGCAACCTGATGGCGATCATCGACAAGCTGGACATCCGCAGGGCGCAGGTGCAGATCGATGCGATCATCGTTGAAGTAACGATGGACAAGGTCAACGAACTTGGTGTGAGCTGGCTCGTCTCGCCCGGCGACACCGGCGATGTCGCTGCGGTGTCCGAGTTTTCAGGTAGTTTTGATCTATCGGGCGCGATCGGCACACTGGATGGCGGCGAAGGTGCCGCTAGTGATTTTGTCGGCGAAGGATTCACCGGCATAGTCGGACGATTCAGAAAAAATAAAACCAGTTGGGCCGCCGTGCTGACCGCGCTCGCCGGTGACGCGTCGACCAACATATTGTCGCAGCCGTCGATAACGACCGTGGACAACGAGGAAGCCGAAATCAATGTTGTCCAGGAAGTGCCTTTTATCACCGGCCAGTTTATCAACACCGGTGCAACCGGGGGTTCCGTCAACCCCTTCCAGACCATTCAGCGCCAAGAAGTCGGCACCATCCTGCGCATCACCCCGCAGATAAACGAGGGCAACGCAATATTGCTGAAAGTCGAGCAGGAACAATCCAGTATTTCTGCCGGGGCCGAAGGCGCCGTTGACCTGGTGACCAATAAACGGACCATCAAAACCAGTGTAATTGTCGAAGACGGCGGCATTATCGTGCTTGGCGGCCTGATCGAAGAATCACTGATCGAAACCGAACAACGCGTGCCCATACTCGGCAGTATTCCAATACTGGGCGCTTTGTTCCGGTCGAGAAGAACCGAGTTGGTAAAAACCAACCTGATGGTTTTCATCCGGCCGACGATCCTGCGCAATGGCACCCAGGCGGCACTGCAGTCCAACGCAAGGTACAACTACATTCGGGATTTGCAGCTGGACGGCGGATTCGGTAAAGGATCCGTACAAATGATGCCTGACGAACAAAGACCTATCCTGCCCGCGATCGACAGCCATGGCCGGGTCATTGGCGGAACGGCGATCGACACCGCCCGGCCGGTTGCTGCGGATGAGGAAGGCGATGACGGACCCTGAAAGCCGGCCGGCAGAAACTCATGGCGTGGACGGCGGCCATCCCAGGCTGTCTTTTTCATTTGCCAAACGCCATGGCGTACTGATTCGGGGAATTCAGGACGGCCGGCTGGACACAGTCTGCCGGCACGATGTAACGCCGTTGACGCTGGCGGAACTGGGCAGGCATTTCCAGGCTCCGCTGAACCTGACGCGGGTCGATAGCGATAATTTCAACAGTCTGCTGCAACAGACCTACGAAGCGGGGAGTAACTCAGCCATGCAAATGGTTGGGGAGTTCGATGAAGACCTGGATCTGAGCACGGTTGCCGAGCAGCTGCCGGAGCCATCCGATCTGCTGGAGAGCGAGGACGATGCGCCGATCATCAGGCTGATCAACGCCCTGCTGACCGAGGCGATCAAGGCCAATGCCTCCGATATACACATCGAGCCTTATGAAAACCGGCTGGTGGTTCGCCTGCGCGTCGATGGCGTATTGCGCGAAGTCCTGCGCTCGCGCCGCGCGGTGGCGCCGCTGGTGGTTTCCCGGATCAAGGTGATGTCGCGGCTGGATATCGCTGAAAAGCGATTGCCGCAAGACGGCCGCATTTCGCTGCGTATTGCCGGCCGCGCCGTCGACGTCCGGGTCTCGACCATGCCATCCGGGCATGGCGAACGGGTGGTGCTGCGCTTGCTGGACAAGCAGGCGGGACGGCTCGAGCTCGGCAGCCTGGGCATGGACGGCGAAACCCGGAAAACCGTGGACCAGCTCATTCATCGGCCACACGGTATTTTGCTGGTCACCGGACCCACCGGCTCGGGCAAGACCACGACCTTGTATGCCGCGCTGGCACGCATCAACACCAATACGCGGAACATCATGACGATCGAGGACCCGATCGAGTATTACATCGATGGCATCGGTCAGAGCCAGGTCAACAACAAAGTAAAAATGACCTTTGCCCGGGGTCTGCGCGCCATTTTGCGCCAAGATCCGGATGTCGTCATGGTCGGCGAGATACGCGATCTGGAAACCGCCGAGATTGCGGTACAAGCCAGCCTGACCGGCCATCTCGTGCTGTCGACCTTGCATACCAACACCGCCGTCGGCGCCGTTACCCGGTTGCGGGACATGGGCATCGAACCCTTCCTGCTCGCCTCAAGCCTGATCGGCGCGGTTGCCCAGCGCCTGGTGCGCTTGCTCTGCACCGCCTGCCGCGAGCGCTATGCAGCCGATGCCACCGAAAAAAAGCTGCTCCAGGCCCCCGCACGCGAAAAACTGACCCTCTACCGGGCCACCGCCTGCGCGCAATGCAACCAGACCGGCTATAACGGCCGCACCGGGATCTATGAACTGGTGGTGATCGATGACGCCATGAAAACGATGATTCATGAAACGGCCAGCGAGCATCTGCTCGAGCAACACGCCAGATCGCAAAGTGTGAGTATCCGGGCCGACGGGCGCAGCAAAGTACTCAGCGGAGTTACCACGCTCGAAGAAGTCTTGCGCGTTACCCGGGCCGACTAGGAATTCCTGACACGCGATGGGCGCCTTCGACTACAAAGCGGTCGATTCCTCCGGCAAGCCGGTGCAAGGCGTGCTGGAAGGCGATAACGCGCGGCAGGTACGGCAACTGCTGCGCGAAAGACACTTGCTCCCGCTGGAAGTAACCGAGGTTGCCGAACAGGAAAAGAAACGGCGCAAACTGGGTTTTCGCAAGGGCATCAGCGCAACCGACCTCGCCTTGCTTACCCGGCAACTGGCCACCCTGGTGCGGGCGGGCTTGCCGCTGGAAGAAGCCCTGCGCGCCGTCTCTCAGCAGACCGAAAAATCCCGGGTCAGCAGCATCCTGATGGGAGTGCGCTCGCGCTTGATGGAAGGGCACCCGCTGGCGGTTGGCATGGCTGATTTCCCGATGGCGTTTCCCGAGATGTACCGGGCGACGGTCGCCGCCGGCGAACAGTCCGGACATCTGGATATGGTGCTGGAAAGACTGGCGGATTATACCGAAAGCCGGCAGATCCTCCGTCAGAAATTGAGCTCTGCGGCGATTTATCCGATCGTGCTGTCGATCATGGCGATCCTGATCGTGACCGGCATGCTGGTTTTCGTGGTGCCGAAAATCGTCGGCATTTTTGAAGACAGCAACCAGAAACTGCCATTCCTGACGACCGCGCTGATTACCGTCAGTCACGTGATTCGCGACTACGGGTTGCTGGGCCTGGTCGCTATCGCCGGCGGCGTGTTCGCGTTCAAACGCTGGCTGCGGCAGAAAAGCGCCCGCCGCCGGGTGGATGGTTTGCTGTTGCGCCTGCCGCTGGTGGCGCGCCTGGTCCGCGGTTTCAATAACGCGCGTTTTACGCGCACGCTGAGCATCCTCTCGGGCAGCGGCGTGCCGGTGCTGGAATCGATGCGCATCGCCGGCTCGGTGATCGCAAATTTACCGATGTGGGAGGCGGTCGAGGAAGCAACCATGCGGGTTCGTGAAGGTGCTTCCATCAGCCATTCGCTGGCGGCACGCGGGCTGTTCCCGCCGATGACCGTACACCTGATCGCCAGCGGCGAAGCCAGCGGGAAACTGGACGAAATGCTCGAACGCGCGGCCGAAAACCAGGAGCGGGAACTCGATGGACTGATCGGGGCGATGCTGAGCATCCTGGAGCCTGCGCTGATCATCGTGATGGCCATATTCGTTTTTATCATCGTGATCGCCATCCTGTTGCCGATTTTTCAACTGCAACAGATCATTCAGTGAAAATCGCGTGAACGAGTAAGCAGGCTTCCCAGCAGTTCGCTGTGGTCTTCCAGGTGAGTGGCGATCAGGTGCAAGACTTCGCCCTCGCGCTGCACCCTGCCGCGCACTCCCAGCAACCGCGCCTCCAGCACTTCACGTCGTTGCCGCTCGACCAGCTGCGGCCTGATGATGACATTGCTGTGCTCGCTCTCGTCCTCCAGTGTCACAAACACGACGCCGCTGGCGCTGTTCGGCCGCTGGCGGGTGATCACCAGGCCGGCGACCGCGGCCGGCGCACCGTTCGGCAGTTTTTTAAGTTCGGCACAGCTTAACCACCCGGCTGCCCGCAACTGGCGTCGCAGCAAGGCGATCGGGTGCGCCCTGAGACTCAGGCCCAGGGTCCGATAATCGGCAACCACCGCCTCTGCGACCGTCGGCGATGGCAGCAATGGCAAAGCTTCCGCAATACGCGGCCTGGGAAACAACGGCGAAGGCGGCACCAGGCCCGCCACGTCCCAGCGCGCACGATGGCGGTTGCCGCTTATAAAATACAGGGCATCGGCCGCAGCCAGCGCCGCCAGGTCTCCCCGGCTCAGCTGGCTGCGTTCGGCCAGGTCCTGCACACAGGCGAAAGCCCGCTCCCGCCGTGCCGCCAGCAAGCGTTCACCCGCGTCGGCCGACAATCCCCTGACCAGGCGCAGACCCAGGCGCAGGGCGGGCTCACCGTCCTGGCCGCGCTCCAGTACGCAATCCCAGTCGCTGCAACGAATATCGACCGCACGCACTTCGACGCCATGCCGGCGCGCCATCTGCACCAGTTGTGCCGGCGCATAAAAACCCATCGGCTGGCTGTTGAGCAGTGCGCAGGTAAATGCGGCGGGTTCATGGCATTTCAGCCAGGCCGAGACATAGACCAGCAGCGCAAAACTGGCGGCATGCGATTCGGGGAACCCGTATTCGCCAAAACCCAGTATCTGCTGAAAAATCTGCCGGGCGAATTCAATCGAATAGCCCCGGTCCTGCATCCCCCGGACCAGGCGCTCCTCGAATGGCCCCAGACCGCCCTTGCGTTTCCACGCCGCCATGGCGCGGCGCAGGCGATCGGCCTCGCCCGGGCTAAAGCCGGCCGCGACAACCGCCAGCTGCATGACCTGCTCCTGGAATATGGGCACGCCCAGCGTGCGCTCCAGTACCTTGCGCACCGCCGGGCTGGGATAACTCACCGCTTCTTCGCCCCGCCGCCGGCGCAGATAGGGATGCACCATGCCGCCCTGGATCGGCCCGGGGCGAATCAGCGCGATCTCGATCACCAGGTCGTAATAATTCCTGGGCTTGAGCCGTGGCAGCATTGCCATTTGCGCCCGCGACTCGATCTGGAACACCCCGATGGTGTCGGCACGGCAAATCATGTCGTAAACCCGCGGGTCCTCGGCCGGTACCGTCGCCAGCAACAGGCGGCGGCCGCGAAATTTCTCGACCAGGTCAAAACAGCGCCGGATGGCGGAAAGCATGCCCAGACCGAGCACATCCACCTTGAGCAGTCCCAGTTCATCGAGATCGTCCTTGTCCCACTGGATCACCGTGCGCTCAGGCATGGCTGCATTTTCGACCGGCACCAGTTCCGCCAGCGGGCCCTGCGAGATCACGAAACCACCCACATGCTGCGAAAGGTGACGCGGGAAACCAATCAGCTCGCGCACCAGCGTCAGCAAACGATGCACGGCCGGGTTGGCCGGGTCGAACCCGGCCTCCACGACCCGTTCATCCGGGACTTCCCGGCGATCCCGCCACTGCATGGCCCGTGCCAGGCGGTCGACCTGCAACTGGTCCAGCCCCAGGGCCTTGCCGACATCGCGCAGCGCGCTGCGTGGCCGGTAGCTGATGACGGTAGCCGTCAGCGCCGCCCGCTCACGGGTGTATTTCCGGTAAATGTACTGGATGACTTCCTCGCGCCGCTGGTGCTCAAAATCCACATCGATATCCGGTGGCTCGTCGCGCTCGCGCGAAATAAAACGCTCGAACAGCATCGACATGCGTGCCGGGTCGACCTCGGTGATGCCCAGGCAAAAACACACGGCGGAATTGGCGGCCGAACCTCGCCCCTGGCAGAGTATGCCGCGGCGCCGGGCAAAACTGACGAGGTCGTGAACGGTCAGAAAATACGGTTCGTAGGCCAGCTCGCCGATCAGCCGCAACTCGCGCTCGATCTGCTCCCCGACCGCTTTCGGCACGCCATCCGGCCAGCGCCAGGCCACCCCTGCCTCGGTCAGCCTGCGCAAATAACTGGCCGGCGTTTCGCCCTCCGGCACCAGTTCCCGCGGGTACTCGTAGCGCAACTCATCCAGCGAAAAATGGCACAGCCCGGCGATCAGCCCGCTTTGCTCCAGCAGGTCTCGCGGATAGAGACGCAGCAGGCTTTCCCGGGAGCGCAGATGACGTTCGCCATTGCTGTACAACGCATCCCCGGCCGCGGCAAGCGGGGTACGCAGGCGGATTGCCGTCAGCGTGTCCTGCAGCGCGCGTCTGCCGCGCCGGTGCATGTGCACATCGCCGCAGGCCACCAGCGGCAACCCGAGTTTTTCGCCGAGAGCGCTCGCTGCGGCCAGCTGCCGGCGGTCCCGGCCATGCGCCAGCAATTCGACCCCCAGCCAGACCTTGCCGGGGAACCGCCGCGACAGCCAGGCGCCATGGTTCCCGGCGGACCCGGTTTTTGGAAACCAGATCAACAGGCAATCGCGCAGTCCGGTCAGCGCCGGCCGTTGCAGTTCATAGCTGCCTTTTTTCGCCGCCTGGCGACCCTGGGTAATCAGGCGGCACAAACTGCCATAGCCGGTGCGGGTGCAGGCCAGGACGACCAGGTGCAAGCCATCGTCGAGGTGAAATTCACTGCCGATAATCAGTTTCAGCCGATGTTCCCTGGCTGCCGCATGGGCGCGGACGACGCCGGCCACCGAGCATTCGTCGGTGATGGCGAGCGCGCTGTAACCCAGCTCCTTTGCCCGCCGGACCAGCTCCCCGGGATGGGATGCCCCGCGCAGAAAAGTGTAATTACTCAGGCAGTGTAATTCCGCATAGTCCGGGAGGTTCATGCAAACAAGCCATGCAGGTACCAGCGGCGGGCGCCCTGGCGCTCACGGTATATCCACAACCATTGCTGATGCGCGTTACGCGCCAGGTAATAATCGCGGCTGATATCGGCGCCATCCCACCAGCCGCTTTCGATGCGCTCCGGCCCGGCCTGGATGCGCAGCCGTCCCTCCTGCCACGGCCACCCTCGTTGCTGGCGCAGCGGTGTTGGCGATTCGAGCAGCCACAGTGGCCGGTCGGGTTGTGCAAAGTAGCCGCTGTCCTGGCTGGTGACCGGTTCCACCCGCCGCCAGGCTCGATCGGGACGATGGTCCGCTTGCAGGTCAACCCCGTAAACGGCGCGCCGCCCCAGCCGTGCCCGCAAACATTCCACCAGGCGTCCTGCCGACAACCCGCCGCCACCCATGCGCTGGCGGCTGGCCAGCAAATCACCGCTGACCGCCGCCAGCGGCAGCAACCGCCCCGCCCGCAAAGTCAGGGCCACGACCGGTTCGGGCAGTTCGATACGTTCCATATGGCCACCGAGCAAGGCCTGAAAATGCTCTGCCCGACAAGCGGGCGATAACAGGCGCAGGACGATCGAACTTGCCGGCGCCCGCAGGTGACGAAGTTTGAGTTCCACCAGTTGCACGCCGGACTGGCGGACGACCAGGTAGCGCTGCAATTGTTCAAACAGCGGTCGGATGGCATGCATCAACCGCTCACGGTCCTGGCACTCCGCAGGCAGATCGACGGACCGGCTGAAACGGCTTGCCGGCACCCACGCGGTACGGGCTTCCGGTATCCGGCCCAGTGCCCGGTCCAGTTCGGCCAGGCGTTCAACGCCCAGGCGCCGTGCAAAACCTTCACGCGGCAAGCGCAGACAGTCCCCGAGCCGGCGCAGCCCCATTTCATCCAGGGCCTTGACCACCCGCTGCGGCCAGTTCAGCCGCTGCAATGACAAACGGCTCAATACACCGCTCAGCATATGGCTCTTTTCAACCTGGCTTCCCGGCGCACCCCTGGCCAGCCACAAGGCCGCCTGCGCCGTCGGTGCAACCGCCATGTCAACCCGATGGCCGCGACTGGCCAGGCCTTGTTCCAGCAATTGCCAGAGCCTGCCCAGGCCGCCAAACAGCCGCAAACTGCCCTGAATCTCGAGCAACAACCCGTCTGGCGGTTCCAGGCTGACCAGCGAGGTGTACTGGCCGGCCCAGTCTGCCAGGCGCTGCAAAAGCCGTTGCTCCCGCCATGGGCTGCGCTCCGGCAAATGCAGATCCGGCGCCAGCACGAAGGCAGCGCCGGGGGTCAGACCCGGACGCAGACCCAACCGCCTGGCGGCGAGATTGCAAAACTGCACGCACCTGCCGCCGGTACCGTTTGCCACCACCGCCAGGGCCTGGCCGGCGGCGGCTGGAAATACCTCGACGGGCAATTGCGGCAACCGCAGGGCCAGCCACAACCGGGGGCGTCGCGCATGCTGTGACAGCGGCACGGTGGGTTCCGGGGTCAGGCAAAGCTCCCGCTCCGGCAGGATCAGCGATTGTTGGCGAACGGCCATGAGGTTTACTTAAATTATTTATTAACTTTAGTTTATAACTATTTGTTTTATTTATACTTATTCTTTAACGATCTGTGACTCTACTCTCCGTGGCCGCCCGCGATCCGCTCTTAGCGCCTCCTGGGGAATGCGGCAGCGACCCGGCCGCCCACCCCGATTTTTGCGTACATCGATCTCCAGGCCCTCGGCAACCGCCGTCAGCCGCAGTCTCAGCGCCGCCGGCGATGCCTGTTCCAGGCAATGCGCCGGCCGGTACAACACGGCCCAGGCGCGGGTGGATTCAGCCGCCAGCTGCAAGCGCCTGAGACTCCGCTCGCTGGTTTTATCCGCCCACCCCAGCACCGCCCGGCAACTGCCGGAACGCAGAGCCTGCTCCATCCCCCACAGCACGTCGGTGGTATCGGCAGCCTGCGCCATCAACAGGCGCGACAGGCGTACGCCGCCGGCAGCCAGCGCGGGTGGATACAGCGCATGGGGCGGCGAAATCCAGGCGATCCAGCCCGTGTCGTCAGTGCCGCCATCGCTCAGGGCGGCCAGTGCCGGGATGACCAGGCTGACTTCGCCACTACCCGGGACCTGCGTGCAGATCTCGGTCAGTGCGCCGACCGGCCAGCCCCTGCCTGGCAAGCAATCATCCAGTTCGGTAAAACCGGTAGCGATCGCGGCAAGCGCGGTTGCGGTTTCACCCCCGCGCCAGACACCCGGCAAAGCCGCCAATGCCTCCAGGTCCATGCTCATCCGTGCAGTTTCCCGTTCACACCCCGGCGCAGCACGCCGACCACCACACCCTCGATCACCATGGTTTGTTCGCTCAGGTCGATTTCAATGGGTTCAAAATCTTTATTCTCCGGCAACAACCAGACCTGTTTGCCCACCTGGCGGTAACGTTTCACCGTGACCTCGTCATCCAGCCGCGCCACGACGATCTGCCGATTGCGAATATCCGGTGTGCGATGTACCGCGACCAGGTCGCCATCCAGGATGCCAACGTCTTTCATGCTCATGCCTTTGACCTGCAGCAGGTAGTGCGGCCGCGGGCTGAACAGGGCGGGATCGATCTGGTAGCGGGTCTCGATATGCTCCTCGGCCAGGATGGGCCGGCCCGCCGCCACCCGGCCGATCAGGGGTATACCCATCTGTTCACGCAGAGAATCGCGCAGGCGGATGCCCCGCGAGGTACCCCGGCAGAGATCGATCACCCCTTTGCGCTCCAGGGCCCGCAAATGATCTTCCGCCGCATTGGCCGAGCGAAAACCCAGTGCCTTGGCGATTTCCGCGCGGGTCGGCGGCATGCCGCGTTCTTCGATAAAGCTTCTTAGCAGTTCGAGTACCTGTTGCTGTCTTGGGGTCAGTTCCTTCATGGCGCACCTGTGCAAATAAACAGTTACTGTGATTATATACAGACCGGGTTATTACGCAAGCCCGCAGCGCGCATTTTCCCGGCGCGGCGGCTGTCTTGCCCCGGCCAGCCTCTTTGCGCACAATGCGCCGACCTGCCCGCCACTCACAGACCAGGGAAGACAAATGTCAGACCAGAAGTTCGATGCCTTGATTATCGGCGGTGGCCACAATGGCCTGGTCTGCGCCAGCTACCTGGCCGCCGGCGGACTCAAGGTCAGAATTTTCGAAAGCCGGTCTATAGTCGGCGGCGCAGCGGTCACCGAGGAGTTTGCCCCGGGGTTCAGGAATTCGACCGCCGCGTATACGGTCAGCCTGCTGCATAAGGTGATCATCCGCGATCTGCGCCTGCACGAAAACGGTTTGCGAATCATCAGCCGCCCAATGGACAATTTCCTGCCCCTGCCCGATGGCAACAGCCTGAGCGTGGGCGGCCCGGAAGGTACGGCTGCCGAGGTGGCCAAATTCAGCAAACGGGATGCAGAAAACCTGCCTGCGTTTTACCGCATGCTGGAAGCCGTCGCCGACCTGGTGCGGGACTCGCTGCTGGAAACTCCGCCAAACCAGGGTGGCGGTATCGACAGCCTGATGAGCGCCATCAGGATGGGTAATCGCTGGCGCAAACTCAGCCGGGAACAACAAAGAGATTTTCACGAACTGATGACCCGCAGCGCCGGCTACCTGCTCGATGGCTGGTTCGAGTCCGACCCGATCAAGGCCGTGCTCGGTTTTGACGCCGTGGTCGGCAATTTTGGCAGCCCCTACACCCCGGGATCCGGTTATGTCCTGCTGCATCATGTGATCGGCGAGGTCAACGGCAAAAAAGGCACCTGGGGTCACGCGATCGGCGGCATGGGCGCGATTACCCAGGCGATGGCGCGGGAAGCGGAAACGCGCGGCGTCGACATCCGGGTCGACGCACCGGTGCGCAGCGTGCTGACCGACAACGGGCGCGCCATCGGCGTGGAACTCGAATCCGGTGAGCAGCATTTTGCCGCCATCGTAGCCGCCAACGTGAACCCGAAACTGCTTTACGCAAAACTGGTGGCGGCCGACGCCGTGCCGGTGGAGTTCAGCCGGCGCATGCAACGCTATCGGTGCGTCTCCGGATCGTTCCGCATGAACGTCGCTCTTTCGGCGTTGCCTGATTTCAGCTGTCTGCCGGGGACCGAGCCTGCGCTGCATCATCAGTCGGGCATCATCATGGCGCCGAGCCTGCCCTATATGGACAAGGCCTATGCCGATGCAATGGAACTCGGCTATTCGCGGCAGCCGATCGTGGAAATGCTGATCCCGAGTACCGTCGACGATACGCTGGCTCCGCCGGGAGCGCATGTCGCCAGCCTGTTCTGCCAGCATGCCAATCCGGAGTTGCCTGACGGGCGTTCCTGGGTCGATGAAGAGGATGTCTTTGCCCGCCACATCATCGACTTTGTCGATTCATACGCGCCCAATTTCAAGGACAGCGTGATCGCATACGAAGCTTTGTCGCCGCTGACGCTGGAAACTCGTTTTGGCTTGACCGGGGGCGATATATTTCACGGGGCGCTGGGGCTGGACCAGATTTTCAGCGCCAGGCCGATGGTCGGCTATGCGGATTACCGAACTCCCCTCAAGGGTTTGTATTTATGCGGCGCCGGGGCCCATCCCGGCGGCGGCGTCAGTGGCATTCCGGGGCACAATGCCGCCCGTGAGATTCTGCGAGACCGCAGGTTCAGGCCCTGGAAAAGAAACTGATGTCGCGACTTGCCGACATCTTGCCCAACTGTTTTTTGGCGCCCGCATAGCGAATCAAACCTGCGGATGCTTGATTAGCGGCGGGGCTTTAGAGTACGGTCACACACTGTGTGTGAACCAGCAACGGAAATGCTGTTCGCGCCGGTGTTTAAACCCATAATTGATCAATAAACTTAGGGGAACCTGGAATGAGTAAAGCAATGAAGAAGGGAGCCATGTTGGCGGCTTTGGTTATGAGCATCGGGCTGGCCGGATGTGCAGCGACAGAGGGTCTTGAAGACCGTGTCGCCGCATTGGAAAGCGCGGTATCTGCTGCCCAGTCGGCGGCCAACGCTGCTGCTTCTGCTGCCAGTGATGCCTCATCGGCTGCACAGGGCGCGCAAAATACCGCGAACCAGGCCATGCAGGCTGCCAGCGGCGCGCAGGCATGCTGTGACGCGAACGGCGAAAGAATCAGCCGTATGTTCGAGAAAGCCAGCAGCAAGTAAGCGCTGCAGGCCGGGGGGGGAAAACGCCGCGTTTATCGCGGCGTTTCTTTTATGGCGTAAACCGGGCTGTATCAGGGCGCCCCCGGATCGAATCCGGGCAGCGTGTTGTTGCCGGGTACCGACATCTGCAAGGGTACGCCGGCCGCTCGTTCATAAATATCCCGGGCCGCGGCCCAGTCCACCGTTATCTGCTTTTCCCGGGTTGCCGCGACCAGCATTTCGGTCACGGTGGTCATGTTCTTTTCCAGGTTTTCCGTGTCGTCATCCAGCACCGGGTGGACTTCCAGGTACAGCGTATCCATCGACCAGCCGACCTTGCTCGGCATGTTGATGATTCGAACCTGCGTATTGACCGGCACGCGCGCAAAAAAAGTTTCGATATCCTCGGGCAACATCCGGATACAGCCGTGGGTAACGCGCATGCCGACACCCGATGGTTTATTCGTGCCATGGATCAGGTAGCCGGGAATCGACAAGCGCATTGCGAAAGCCCCCAGCGGATTGTCGGGTCCCGGCGGCACTATTCTCGGTAACGGATCGCCATCGGCCGCGTGTTCCTCGCGGACCGATTCCGGTGGATACCAGCTTGGGTTTTTTATCTTGCTGATCACGCGCGATTTGCCGAGCGGCGTCGTCCAGTCCATGCGGCCAATACTGATCGGGTGGGTAATCACCATCGGCGTTTCACCGGCCGCTGGCTTCGGATAGTAGTAAATCCGCATCTCCGGCAAATTGATGATGATCCCGCGGCGCTCGACCGGCGGCAGGATAAACCGCGTCGGCAGCAGGATTTCGGTTCCTTCGCCGGGCAACCAGGGATCGACGCCAGGATTGGCGCGAATAATTTCTGCATAGCCCAGGTCATTGTCCCTGGCGATCTGTACCAGCGTGTCCTCGTAACGGCTGCGTATCGTGCTGGTCACCCCGACCAGGTCGACGTCGTCCGGCGGCAAGACAAAGGTATCCGCCCCCGCTACCTGCGCCAGCAGACCGAAACAAACGACAGCCAACCCCCGTGCTTTATCAAGTTTGCTCATCTAATAAGCCGAATCCATCGATTTTCAACGGCCCATTATAAACCGCGCGGCGCAAATAGTCCTTATGGCCTGGCCCAAAAGCAAAATGACCGGCGGATTGGATCCCGGGTAGCAAGGCCCTCCCGCCCCCGCCTCAGCCAAACCGCCTGTACCTGTCCGGCTTGTCGTGGCGCCATTGACCCGGTGCGATGCGCTGCGTAGTCTGTAGTCCGTTTCATGGAACGGGTCGCGTGTAGGCATGTCACTGAAAGTCACTTTTGAAATCAGCGAGCAGGACCTCAAGCATTTTCGCAAGGAAATGAAGCGTGCGCGAAATGCGGTTCGCATCGGCGACGATGTGGACATCATCGCCGGGGCGCAGGCAACCATGAATGAAATCGCCCGGATCGATGTGCCGCACTTCGTCAAGGACCGCGTGGAAAAACTGCAGGCCATGGTCGAAATGATCAGTGACCCGGAGTGGGCCTTGCCGCGAAAAGAGTGCGATAAAGTTCTCTCGGCCCTCGCCTATTTTGGCGATCCGGACGATTTGATTCCCGATCATATACCGGGTCTGGGTTTCCTCGATGACGCGATCATGGTTGAACTCGTCTTTCGCGAACTCAAACACGATATCGAGGCCTATCGTGACTTCTGCACTTTCCGGGAATCTTTCTCACAGCGGTTCGCCTACCAGGATGCCGCAGCGAAATCGCGGCGCCTGGAAAAGAAACGCGACAGCCTGCACGCACGCATGCTCAGGCGAAAGCAGCGCGAGTGGGATTCGGTGCCAGTCGAGGATCGGCACGCTCCGCTGTGGTAGTTACAGCCTGGATTATGTTTAATCCGCCGCCGCCGTAACCACGCACCCGGGATTATTGTTAAATACCAGCCGTTTGGTGGTTTTCGGTGCTATTCTTTGGATAGCCGCAATTGTACAGGGCCACGGCACCGGTCAAAAGTGTGAACCAGTTCACACTCAAAAATCTCTGAAACGGATACTGTGAACCCTGTCACAAAAACAAAGAGTCCTCGAGGGCTTTCGATAAATGCAGACGAAAACCATAGACAAGCAAGACACTGTCTCGGCGACCGGACAGTTTCATTGGGACACCTACACACTCTGGCAACAACAGGTACGTCACGGCGATCCGGTGGTCAAGGAAGAGCGGGATGCGAATCCGGGCTGGGACCCGTACGAGGTCTGGCAGAAACGCGTAAAACAGGGCTGTTAGCCCGCCGCCCCTGCAGGATTTAGTATTTAATCAGCGCCGAACCCCAGGTAAAACCACCGCCGAACGCGGCCATGAGCAAGGTATCCCCGCGCTGGATACGGCCATCCCGAACTGCGACATCCAGCGCCATCGGGACCGATGCAGCCGACGTATTGCCATGATCCTTGACCGTCTGGATCACCCGTTCCATCGGCATGCCGAGCTTTTTCGCCGTGGCCCGGATGATTCTCATATTCGCCTGGTGGGGAATCAGCCAGTCTATATCCGACTTTTTCAGTTGCTGCTTTTCCAGGGTTTCCTCGACAATTCTATGCAAGGTCCTGACCGCAACCTTGAAAACCTCGTTGCCGCTCATCCGGATGTAATCGTTGCCTTTCTTCAACTGCTCGAAGTTTTCTGAAATCCCGGACGGAAAATACAGCAGGTCCTTGTACTTGCCATCGGCATGCAGATGGGTCGATACCAGTCCTGGTTCCTCGGCCGGCTTGAGAATGACTGCGCCGGCGCCATCGCCAAACAGGACGCAGGTACTCCGATCGCTCCAGTCCACCATGCTGCTCAGGCGTTCGGCGCCGATGACCAGTGCGCACTTGGCCTCGCCGGCACGAACATATTTATCCGTGATGCTCAGGGCATAGATAAACCCGGTGCAGGCGGTTTCGACGCTGAAGGCCGCACAACCGTGGATACCCAGCTTTTCCTGCACCAGCACGCCAGTGTTCGGAAAGATCCGGTCCGGCGTAGTCGTTCCGACAGCGATGAAATCGATGTCGTCGGGACCCACTCCGGCGGCGTCCATGGCGTTTTTCGCCGCCTCGACACAAAGATCCGATGTCGTCTCGCCCTCCGCAGCCAGGTGCCTGCGCTCGATACCGCTGCGTGTCCTGATCCATTCGTCGGTCGTATCGACCATTTTTTCCAGATCGAAATTCGTCAGAATTCTTTCCGGCAGGTAACGGCCGGTGCCTGCTATTGTCGAGTACATTCAGATTGCCTGCTGTTCCAGGAGCTTGCTGATTTGTATCGGAACGCCCTGCTGGCATTCCACGAGTGCGATCTGGATCGCATTGCCAAAAGCTATGCGGTCGGCACTGCCGTGACTCTTGACGACTATCCCGTTCAGACCAACCATGCTGGCGCCATTATAACGGCGCGGATCCGTTCTTTTGCGAAAAGCTTTCAATGCCGGTAAGGCAACCAGTCCCTGGATACGGCTGAACAAGGTCCGGGTGAATTCTGCCCGCATATACGAAGAAATCATCCGCGCCGCGCCTTCCAGCGTTTTTAGCGCAACATTGCCCGAAAATCCATCGCTGACCACGACATCGACATGACCGGTGAAAATATCGTTGGCCTCGATAAAACCGATGTAATTGAGATTGCTGCCGCTCAGCATGCGTCCGGCTTCGCGGATTATCTCGGTACCTTTGATCGCCTCGACGCCGATATTCAACAGCCCGACCCGGGGCGATTTCAGTTCGTGGATATCCGCGGAGACGACTGACCCCATGACGCCGAATTGAAACAGTTGCTCGGCGGTACAATGCGAGTTGGCCCCGACATCGAGCATATGGGTGTTGCCGCCGATCGCCGGGATCGTCGCGATGATGGCCGGCCGGTCGATACCCGGCAGAGTACGCAGGACAAATCTTGCGGTCGCCATCAATGCCCCTGTATTGCCAGCGCTGACGCAGGCATCGGCAAGGCCGTCACGGACCAGGTTGATCGCCACCCGCATCGACGAATCTTTCTTTTTGCGCAATGCGGTCCTTGGATCTTCGTCCATGGCAACGAGTTGGCTCGCT
Source organism: Pseudomonadota bacterium (assembly GCA_022560735.1). Taxonomy (GTDB): domain Bacteria; phylum Pseudomonadota; class Gammaproteobacteria; order Steroidobacterales; family MnTg04; genus MnTg04. The sequence goes on along the minus strand of JADFSO010000004.1, from coordinate 7,163 downwards.
TCCTGGAAGCTGACGCGGCTGGCGAGCTCTGCCGGAATATTTTCCAGGCAGGGCCTGAGCACGCTTTCCCGGCCAACCAGGATCACCCGCAGTTCCCGGTTGATTTTCAGTTGGTCCAGCACCCCGGGCACCAGGACCTGCGCGCCATAATCGCCGCTCATCGCATCGACAGCGATGCAGATTGAACGGGTCATGGGCCGAATCCGCCAGCGATTGGGAAATTTGCAATCACGATTGGCCGCTCACAGAACCGCCAGGTGGAACAGCTATTCCTGCTCTTCCGCTTTGACTTTCACCTCGACCACGCGCTCACCACGGTAAAACCCGTCAGCGCTGATGTGGTGCCGGCGATGGGTTTCGCCGCTGGTCTTGTCGATGGCCAGCGTCGGCTCTTTCAGCTTGTCGTGCCCACGACGCATTCCACGTGTAGATGGTGTTCTGCGGCTTTTTTGTACAGCCATGGATATCTCCTGAATCTGGCGTTTATGATCCTGCCCGAATCGCGGCGTTAGCCACGACTCGCCAGGTTTTTCAAATCTGCTATGGGCCGCTGAGCATCGCCAGCCACCGATTGTCTGCAAGTTTTTCGGCAATCCCCGTCATTGGCTGATTGCAGCGGCCCTCCGAGCCGGGTAAAACTAGCCAGTGCGTAGTTTGCGCTCACAGCCCGCTTTTTGCCGGCCGTGGTCGAAACGTCCAGCATAACTGGCAACACGCTCGGCGTATCCGAGCAAGTATAAAATGCGAGAAAATAAGAGTCAAAACTGAATCGGCGACAATTACTGTTTCCCCCCATGGTTTGGACAGACACCGAAGATATTTATATGCAAAGCAAAACCACCTCAACTGAGCTGATACTGGCCTCTGGCTCGCGCTATCGCCGGCAATTGCTGGCCAGGCTGGCGCTCGAGTTTCGCTGCGTCGCCGCCGATATCGATGAAAACCATCGGCCGGGCGAATCCGCTGCGCAAATGGCCGTAAGGCTTGCGCAATTGAAAGCCGAAGCCGTGGCCGAACGCCACCCGGATGCCATTATTATCGGCTCGGACCAGGTCGCCACCGTCAACGGCCGGATCGTCGGCAAGCCGCTCGACCGGCCGGCGGCCAGCTCTCAGCTGCGCTCGGCATCCGGGCAAGCCATGGATTTCCATACCGCCGTGTATATCATCCCCCCGCCCGGCCGGAACTGCCTGGCGCATCTCGATACCACCGCGGTATTTTTCCGCCGGCTGGACGCTGCCATGATCGAGGATTATCTCAACCGTGAGCAAGCGCTGGATTGTGCCGGCAGCTTCAAATCCGAAGGTCTCGGTATCGCGCTGGTGAAAGAAATCAAGACCCGGGACCCGACGGCCCTGGTCGGCCTGCCGCTGATCTGGCTGGCGCAGGCCCTGCGCTCCCTGGGACTCGCAATACCCTGAGCGCGCGCAGCGATCAGCTCGGTTTGGCTTTCATTCGATCCAGGACCCGGGTCAGCTCGGCAGGCAACGGCGCACTGAGCAGCAATTCGTCCCCGCTCGGCGTCGTAAAATTCAGTGCCTGCGCATGCAGGAACAGGCGCCGCAGTCTTTTTCGCTCCATGCGCCGGTTGAATTCGCCATCGCCATAACGCGCATCGCCCGCCAGCGGGTGGCCGGCATGGGCCGCATGCACCCGGATCTGGTGGGTGCGCCCGGTGGCCGGTACCACCGACATTAACGTCGCTTCCCGGTAAAAGGTTTGCGGAACGAATTGGGTGCGCGCCTTTTTGCCGGCGGCAGCGACGGTGACATGTCTTTCGCCGGAACGCCGGGTATGGGTTTGCAGCGGCGCATCGATCCATTTGCTGCCGAGTTGCCACTGGCCGCGGACCAGGGCGAGATAATGCTTTTCGACCCGCCCTTCCCGCAGCAACTGATGGATCCAGCGCAGGCTGCTTTTCTTTTTCGCCAGCACCAGGCAACCGCTGGTCGACCGGTCGAGCCGATGCGCCAGCTCAAGACTCGCCCATTTTGTATCCTGCCGCAAAATCTCGATGACCCCGAGACTGATGCCGCTACCCCCGTGGACCGCCATTCCGGATGGTTTGTCGATGACCAGGTAATCGGCATTTTCGAAAATAACCTGCTGGCGCAGCTGCTCCAGGCGCCCGGGTGCGGCGGCGGCATCCGGCCGTTGTTCCATGCGCACCGGGGGAATCCTGACCTTGTCGCCAACGACGATCCGCTGGCTGGGCTTCGCGCGGCCGCCATTGACCCTGACTTCTCCCTTGCGCAACAGGCGATAGATGCGGGTCCTCGGTATGCCCTTGAGTTCGCGCAACAGGAAGTTGTCGATCCGTTGACCGTCGCTTTCGCGGTCAACTTCGACGTGACGTACGCCTTGTGTGGAAAATTGCTTATTTTTCAATGGGGAACCCGGCAAAGTTGAAATAAAACGGATTGATGATCCCCGGCCAGGTTGCTATAGTACCGCAGACATGGCAGAAACGCGGATAAAGTCTGCAGACGCCATGCCTATAGTTTTAATGATGGCGTGGATCATTCCGTGCCGGACGACACAACAACCGGTTTTCCGGATTAACGATAGCCGTCGCTGAACACCCTCCCTGGTCCGCCGGGCTCCCTGGGTCAGACAAATCTGGCAGCAAAGTCCCGCAAATGAACCAGGCTCGAATCAGCATGAATTGGCGCCGATCCCGAGGGATGGGCTGAATTGAACATTATGCAAATAAGCCAACAGACAGTTGCGCAGATTCCCGAACACGAGGTGTGCCGGCGCGTGGCAATAAACACTATGCGAGCAGGTTTACATGAAAAGAATGCTAATCAATGCGACTCAGCAGGAAGAGTTGCGGATGGCCATGGTAGATGGCCAGAAATTATACGATCTTGATATAGAGGTCCCCAGCCGGGAACAGAAAAAAGCCAATATCTACAAAGGAAAAATAACCCGCATCGAGCCCAGCCTCGAAGCGGCATTTGTAGAATACGGGGCTCAGCGCCATGGCTTTCTCCCGCTCAAGGAGATTTCGCGCGAATACTTCGTGACAGAACCCGAGCCAGGCTCGCGCATCAACATCAAGGATGTGCTCCGCGAAGGCCAGGAGATCGTCGTCCAGATCGAGAAAATCGAACGCGGCACCAAGGGTGCGGCGCTGACCTCCTTTATCAGCCTGGCCGGCCGCTTCATCGTCCTGATGCCCAATAACCCGCGCGCCGGGGGCGTGTCCCGCCGGATCACCGGCGAAGACCGCGACCTGGTCCGCGATTCGCTGCGCGAGCTGAACGTCGACCCGGGGATGGGCGTTATCGTCCGCACCGCAGGCGTCGGCCGCGGCGACGAAGAACTGGGCTGGGATCTCGATTACCTGATGCGGATCTGGGAGGCGATCAAGCGCGCCGCGGTCGAGCGCCCCTCGCCGTTCCTGATCTACCAGGAAAGCAACGCGGTGATCCGCGCCTTGCGCGATCATTTGTCCGACGACATTGGCGAGATTCTCATTGACGATGAAGAAACCTTTAACGAGGCGAAAGAATTTGTCGAGCGGGTCATGCCGAACAACCTCGGCAAGCTCAAGTACTACGATGACAAATCCGTGCCGCTGTTTACCCGCTTCCAGATCGAGAGCCAGATCCAGTCCGCCTTCTCGCACAAGGTGATCCTGCCATCCGGCGGCAGCGTGGTCATCGACCACACCGAGGCGCTGATCTCGATCGACATCAACTCGGCCCGGGCGACCAAGGGCGGCGACATCGAAGCCACCGCCTTCAACACCAACCTCGAAGCTGCCGACGAAATCGCCAGGCAATTCAGGCTCAGGGACATCGGCGGCCTGATCGTCATCGATTTCATCGATATGTCGCAGAGCCGCCACCAGCGCGAGGTCGAGCAGCGGTTGCACGAAGCCGTCAAGCAGGACCGCGCGCGGGTGCAGATCGGCCGGATTTCCCGCTTCGGCCTGCTGGAAATGTCGCGCCAGAGACTGCGGCCCTCGCTCGGCGAGTCCACTCAGATTGTCTGCCCGCGCTGCAGCGGGTCCGGCACGATCCGCGACGTCGACTCCTTGTCGCTGGCGATCCTGCGCCTGCTTGGCGAAGAAACCCGCAAGGAGCACACGGCCAAGGTCATCGCCCAGGTACCGGTCAGCATCGGCACCTATCTGCTCAACGAAAAACGCGAGTGGGTTTCGAAGCTGGAAGAACGGGCCGGGATAAAGATCATCATCGTCCCGAATGCGGATATGGAAACACCGAATTTCGAGATCCGCCGCATTCGCGATGATGAATCCGGGCAACCGGAAAACAACGGGCTGTCCTACGAGATGGCAACGACCACGGATGACAGCGCCACGCTGGACCTGATTACCGGCGAAAAGGAACTGGCCGCACAACCGGCGGTTGCCAGTATCGTGCCGGACACCAAGCTCCCGGCCGCGACGGCGCGCAAAAAATCCGCAAGGGCCCGGAAGAAAGGACCCGGGCTGTTTGCCAGCCTGCTCGGATTGCTGGGTCTGGGCGAAAAGAGCAAACCCAGGCACGCCGGCAGCGGCAGACGATCCAGCGGCCGGAAGAAACCCGCGGCCGGACGCACCGGCAGTACTCGCGGAAGGGGTCAGTCCTCCGCTGCGCGGCGCGACAATCGGCAGTCAGCCGGCGGCCGGACAGCCGCAAAAAGCGACCGCCAAAGAACGGCTGGCGCCGCGGAAAAAGCAGGCGACAAAAGCCAGACCAAAAAACCGTCCCGCCGCCGTGGCCGCCGTGGCCGCGGGGGCAGTACCCAGGACAGCCAGGGCCAGGCCGCCAAGGCACAGCCATCGACGCCCAGCGAGCAGGACAGCAAGGAGCGGAGCGAGACCCGGTCACGCAGGCCACAGCGCGGGCCCGGACGGACCACGCGCGGCGACCGCAGCCGAAGTCAGACTGAACGCCGCAAATCTGAAAAACCGGAATCCTCCCCAGCGGCTGCCACGACTGACGCCACACAGACTGCCAGCCAGACGACCGATTTCACCAGCACCCAGCCGCTGGCAAAGCACGAGAGCCCGAAGCCGATGCCACTAGCCGGCACGGATCAGGCAGGCGCGCCCAAAGCCGACGGCAAGACCCCTGCCGATAAACAAACGACCCCCGCGGCAGCAGCGGCGGAGTCGCCTTCACCACAACCGGCGGTCAACAAAGAATCCCCGCCAGACAGCCGCCCGGTCGCAGATGGAAAGACCGCGGATGCAAAAACCGAAGCGGTTGCAAAGCGGCCACCGGAACCGGTGGCGCAGAAAAGCCAGGCAGACATGGAAACTGCCTCCAAGGCTGATCAACCTGCCACCGGCACGCAAAAAGAAAGCCAGGCAGCCGAGCCAAAACCCGTCAAAACGGCGAACAAAGAAACCCGCACCGTCTACACCTCCAGTCCGACGGGGGAGAGAAGCGGCCCGGGCCGTCGTGACGATTGGTAACCCGGTGGTTCGATATCAGCAAAACAGGCCGGCGATAATGCCGGCCTTTTTTTGTCCCTGATCTCAGGCAGCCTGTCCTGCGCGCAGCTCGCTGATCAGTCCCAGCGCGGCGACTTCGACCAGGTCGAGGACCTGCTCAAAACCGTTCGCGCCGCCGTAATACGGATCGGGGACGTTTTCCACGCCCGCTTCGACCGCGTATTCCAGGAACAGGCGCAGCTTGTGGCGCTGATCCGGCGGGCAGAAATCGACCAGCAACGCGAGGTTGTCCTCATCCATCGCCAGGATCAGGTCGAAACGGGCAAAATCGTTGGCGCTGACCTTGCGCGCCCGGATCGTACTCAGATCGATGCCGCGCCGGATCGCCGCGGCCTGGGCGCGCTGATCCGGCTGATCGCCGATGTGGTAGGCGTGGGTACCGGCGGAGTCTATCTCCACGTCCAGCTCCGGCGCCTCGCGCCCGAGCAAATGGCGAAACACCCCCTCCGCCGTCGGCGAGCGGCAGATATTGCCCATGCAGACAAAAAGTACGCTACACCGCGGTTTATCGTTCATTGCTTCCGATCTTAAAGGGTTTGAGGCTCATACGAATCCGTCAAAGTCCATCGACACCCGGTTCCGGTCGTAACCGACCCGGTAGCCCATGGGTAACTTTAGGCGTCAAATATTAACAGCAATCAAAATCAAAGCGCCTGCAAAGAAACCGGGTGACGCCATGACCTCCGGCGGCGGTGGACTGTATTTCCGCAAGCGGGAGAATAGTTCATCCCACTCGACCCGGGGAGGATAGCACTGGTTTTTAAATCGCCGGAATGCGGGAGCTTTTGCGGCCGACCGAAGACTCCGCTTTGTATGGGGACCGCCCTTCTAGCCCCGGCAACTGCCGCACCAGACGGTGACGGCATCATCGTCCGGCGCGGCTGCTTTTGGTGGAGACGAAAGGCTTAGTTTGCCGCCGGCAACAGCGAGGAACAATCATCCATACCCATACCTACCGAGAGGGCGAACTCATAGCCGGTGCTTTTGTTGCGTCGATCAAGCGGATTCGCACTGTCGTCACACACCGCGATATCCCCCGATTCGTCATTCGACGGATCACCAACGAGCGAATTGCCGGTGATATTGCTGGCCCAGACAGAATCGTCGACCATGATCCCGAACATGCCGCCGGTGATGCTGTTCCGAACGGCCTTGATCTGAAGCGGAACGCCACCGGAAGGAATGATTGCCTCGCCAAATATGGCCAAGCCCGCCCCGTCCGGACCTGCCGCAAGCAGGTTCTTCTCTAGCGAGACGACATCCGTCGAGGCCGGCCCGATTTGCATTGCCGTCGTCGCATTACCAACGCCTTGCGATACGTTATTATTGGACGCTGTGATTTCGCTGCCCGTGGCATCGCTCGGCCCGAAGCCCCGCACCAGAATGCCGGTTTCGGCATAGGAATCCGGCCAGATTTCATTACGGTTGACCCGGATAAAACGGTCGATAAAACCCGTGGCGTCGGCTGTCCGGGTGGCCTCTATGCCACGGCAAAGGCTCCTGCCCATTTCGGACTTGATAATATTTCTTTGCGCCAGCAGGCGAACCGCCGGGTGCATGGACTCTTCCGACGGCGTTAAGGCATGGATGGAATAGAGAATCCCCGCCTGCAAGGTCCCGTTGCAGCCGTCCGCGGCGGTCGTGGTAATGTTTAGCGTCAGATCCTGACTGACAGCCCGATACCCTTTGT
>JADFSO010000018.1 GCA_022560735.1 Pseudomonadota bacterium | reverse complement strand
CGCGGATAAACCATTATGGCCCGGCATCAACGCATGCCAACTTAAGAGGCCGGATATACGTATGCAGTCGTACCTTGTCTGCCACAGCAGCTTGCTTGCAAAAAGGAGGAGTCCATATACGGACATTCAGATAAGGCCAAATTCACAAATATGACAGTCCGCTAACGGCCATAAGCGGACACTACAACGCGGTTGAGCCAGGCAACCAGTGGAGCGGACTTGTTAGAAGTCATAAAGGGTCTCATTGAGGCGATGATGGCCATTTCTTACGCACTCTCTCACTAGCGCGACAGTATCCGAAACTGCCGAAAATATGGGATTATCATTTGCACCAACCCAGAGTCTGGCGGTAGCGCCTTTGAGGCGGACACGGAGATCATAGGATGCCCCGTCTAACGATATTGTATCTCTGGGAGGCGCCCGCCAACCGATCTGCCGCGCAGCGTCCTGTATTGTAGTAACCATTGAGCTAATCGCATCGGAAAGTTTTTCGCAGTCGTTCGCCGCAAAATCATACTCAAGCATTCGTAGTTGACCGGGACTGTTCAGCGGTAACTTGCCCTGGCGGAGCATTTCAGAAAGTTGCATCCATAACCAAGGATCGCCGGTAACGTAGGTAATGCGCGGCGAGTCGGATTCGCCTAGTCTGATGTGAGTGAACTCTCCTTTTATGAAATCAAAGTAAATAGAAATATCACTGTCATATCGTCTCAGACTGGCTAACCGGTCGGCAATACGATGTTTGATAGCGTCTTGCCGATCTAGAACAAAATAAGTTGTGTCAGAATTCGGCCCAGTGATTTTGTTTAGGCCAATGCGAAAATCAAATACCGGCGCGGTCAACCTCCCTTTGGACTTGATGAGGTCCTGTTGATCGGGGAGCAAGATGAATTCCACTGGCTTGGTTTCATCAGCGTCGGAAAAGCTCGGGCTGACGACAAATAGGCCGCAGACGGCGGCGGTAAGTAGGGATATGCACGCTTGACGATTCATGATTATTAACAGTTTAGCTCAGTCTTTGACGCAGATATTGCAAATGCGATGTACATAGCGGAGATGCAGCAGCGGTCAGCGCGGTGAGTAGTTAGGCCAAGCAGAATTGTTTTGCAAGATCGCTAGCTAGGTCATCAACGCACCCAGCGTCCCACGCCATGGATCTCGAATCCGTTTGGTGTCAATGAGAACGACACGATTGGACCGCGAGCACGATGGTTTTCCGCGACGTATCTGGCCCGGTATCCCCACTCAAGACCAGGCTGCCTGACAATGCCCAAGGATACTTCAGACAATCGCCAGACATCGTCGTCGAACTCGAACCTGTCCGAAACCTCTTTCCAATCAACGTGAGCCCTCGCCAAATCAAGCAAAAAATCGGCGTTATATATGATCTTCTCAAGGGCTGTTGTTGGTAGCCCTTGTTCGACTTTTACCGGTGAAGGAATTTCATCACGGCTGTCGATCTTGCAAGTTTCTGGTGAATTCCTCTTCCAATACGTGTAATAGGGCCGGCCGCGATTTGAAGCCTCGAAGCCTTCAGCTGTGTGGGGCAGGGCAATTACGTACATCTGTAGCACGCAAAGTGTCTTACGCACCTGATACGGGCCCAGATATAGAAAACCATGTAGCTCAGATTTTTTGGTCTGACCGCTGACTACATAGTAGCCCTTGAGGTCAAAAACCTTAGAGCGAGCCAACCACTCAATCGAAAACGCTTCCTTTATTTCCTCCAACTCGGCCGTCGTGGCATCACGACCCTCGGCCTGCAGTTGCGCTGCTATCAGCATTCCCAAAACAATGGCTAGCCCGCGGATGGTCACTGTTGCACCTGACGACCTAACTCACCGGCAATGCAGCGCCTAACGCTCTTGCGGGCCCAATTGCAAGAGATGTGAAAGGCGCAAGTTGGCCAGCGCCGCGATTTGTGAAACGGCGTTTCATTGATCGGGCTTCCTGGTCCAATATCCGCCCTGCTCTCGAAGCTTTCCGTCAACAAATGAAAAGTGAATCTCACCATTCGCGGGAAGAGTAGCCATGCTGGCTGTTTCATCGGAAACGGTGAAGTCTCCACGTAACGTTATTTCAGTGCCCACGATCTCGATTTCCCGAATATGCCGAAATCCCCTGGAACCTACGATAATGGGCCAAGAAGCAACATATCCAGACGGCGTGCTCATAACAATTGAAAGGTATTCCGTATGAGTATGATTCCTGCTGGGACCCATTTTGTATGCAAAAACGATCACTGCATCAACAATTCCGTCATCGTTCAAATCGCTAATTGCTTTGGCTCGCACATACGGTTCGCCGGAATTTTCACGTCTATGCTCAGCAAAAATAGCGGCAAGCGCACCAGCGTGCCCAGGACTTACTCCCTCCAAGGTCACTACAAGCGCAAAAAAAAGCATCATCGCCATCAGACTAATAACTATCCCTCAAAAAACTGCATATCATGCCGTCCAGTATAAAGCGTGAATGTTCGCTTTGGGTGGTAAAACGACCTTAGACCAAGTATAGGTCAAGAAAAAGCCCCGCAAGAAAACGGGGCTATGAGTTAGATATATGTCGGGTAGGGGATATGCACAAACGCTCGTGCATTGGGCTATCTGACATGTCCTACGGGGCTTTAGAGGGCCGTCCCTGGCCCTGAGAGTCCGTTTTCAGCCGTTTTTCTTTGCAGCGGCTTGCGTGTCTCTGATAACCTGGCCGGCGCATTCCATTGGCTGAGATAAAAGTCGCATGATTGTCCTGCCGATTTCAGTAAGATATTCTGCTCCAAATTCTTCTGCTTCATCCAGGCAAGTCAAAAGGTGAGCTACCGAATTCGCTTCATAAATGCACTGCAACGTCTCCTCCACATTTTCCACAGATGCGGGTGTTAATATTTTTTCATAAGTTCCGGTCATGATGCACCTCCTTGCAGATCACCGTTTTCGAGAATACGCCACGCCGCGGACAGTTCCCGCTCGAGCATGATCATAAACGTACACACGGCGCCTTCTGGCAATGCATCCAGATGTTTGAGGCCGTCGATGGTCATTAATGTGCCAGCAATTTTTTGGGCGGCATCCAAATGTATGCTTACATCCGGGCCGCCTTCCGTTGCTGACCAGCCGAGTGGTGATTGAGTTTTGTTGCTCATTGTCTAGTCCCTCCAGGTAAGAGCCAGCAGGCACAAAAAAAGCACGGCCACCCGTGAGGGCAATCGTGCTTTAATCTTGATAGCATTGTCTTAGCCATACTCAGCACCAGTTTGCTGGCTGTGGTTAGGGCCGGAGGGGTGTTACAGCACCTCTTCGGCTCGCTCCTTTATAGCACAATCCGAGAATTTGTCGCAAATTTGTCGCACTGCGCAGGCAATTCCAAGCAAAGCCACGCCAAGGCAGGCCAGTAAGTTATTGATTAGAAAGGCGTAGTTTGGCGTCCGTTTGCGTAGGTTTGCGCAATAATAGGACTCTGACTCCGCCAACCTAGGTTCGAATCCTAGTCCCCCAACCAAAAAAGAGAGAGCTCCACCAGGAGCTCTCTCTTTTTTGGTTGGGGGGTAAGGGATGCGGAGCTGTTCGACAAAATCGCCGGGAGCGATTTTGGACGGTGGAGCGTAGCGACGCCGCCCGCAGGGCGAGGGCCAGGGATGGCCCGAGTCAATCCTAGTCCCCCAACCAATAAAAACGGAGGAGTCGAACCGACTCAGGCAAGTTTTCGTGTGGCTCTTTGCGAGAGGAAGACCTCGAAATCATTCGCCGAGAGTGGTCGGCTGAAGAAATATCCCTGGGCCAGGACGCAACCGTGTTTTAGCAGCGCCTTTGCCTGCTTTTCAGTCTCAACGCCCTCTGCAACGACATTTTTTCCGAGCAACTGGCCACCATAGAGTTTGACATAGCGCTGCCTGAGTAATAGATAAAATCGTTTGGTGGCCGATTCATCAATCAACGCCGGGATGAAGCCGATCGCAAGGATCGAAACGATGGTTGCGCCCATACGGAACACATTGCGGCGTTTGAGTTCGTTCAATAAGAACAAGGCTGGACCTGTCGGCGTCCGCTGTTCCGGTTAAGCGTTACGCTTCCAGGTCAGCCTGTTTCTTAACGGTGGTAGAATCGATGCGACAGATCATTCATTTCCCTGATCGAAAGGAGCGCACATGAGCCCCGAGAGCAGATACCCCATTATTTTGAGTAATACAGAGACCATCCCCGGCAAACAGATTGCCGAATTCTATGGCCTGGTCACAGGCAATACTGTGCGCGCCAAGCACATCGGTCGGGACATCATGGCCGGTTTCAAGAACATCGTAGGTGGCGAGCTGAAAGGTTATACGGAACTGTTGCAGGATTCCCGGCGTGAGGCGACAGAACGCATGGTTGAGCAAGCGCAATCCATGGGTGCAAACGCGGTTGTCAATGTGCGCTATGCGACGAGTTCGATCGCCCAGGGTGCAGCCGAATTATTCGCGTACGGAACCGCGGTGCGCGTTGCCTAGGAGCGTCTGTATGTCAATATATTTTGAGTTGTTTGTGAATTTTGGTATCCCGCTCCTGGTGTTGATGGTGGCCTATTTTGTCGGCAATGCCATTGAGAAAAAGCACTTCAGGGAAATACGCGCCCGGGAAGAGAAGGTGCACGGTTTTCCAGTCATAAGCTTTGCAACCTTGCCGCCCGATTGGCGTGTTGGATCCGCTGAACTGGTGACCGGTAGCGTGGTGGTGTCACTGGATTATTTCAAACGTATCATCGCCGGCTTGCGCGGCCTCATCGGGGGACGGGTGAAAACGTACGAGCCGCTCCTGGATCGGGCACGTCGCGAGGCTGTGTTGCGGATGACCGAAGACGCGAAAGCGCGTGGCTATGACGCGGTTATCAATGTGCGTCTCGAAACGTCGCGACTGGCCAATGCCCGAAAGGATGGTCGAGGCACGGCAGGAGTTGAAATGCTTGCGTTCGGCACCGCCATTACACTGACCTGAAGCGGGTCCGCATGATCCAGTGAAATTCATAGCAAGGAAGCCGCGCGAAGGCATAAATGTCAGCGATGTGCATCCACTTACCGAAGCGGGCACGCTGGTTTTTGGCCTGTCGGTCATTTTTGCGGCCATTGTGCTGGTGCTGGTCTTTTTTGTTGACCTGGTACTGACGTTCGTGTCCAGCGAGACGGAGGTACGAATCTTTTCGACCTGGATACCTGACGATCTCATTTCGACAGAAGCCGATGATGTGCGGGAGAGTGAAACACGCGCCCTGGTCGAACGTTTGGCGCGTCATTGGCCGGATTCACCGTACAAATTTCGTCTCGAAGTGAGCGCATCGGAAACGCCCAATGCGATGGCGCTTCCCGGTGGATTGATTATCGTTACGACGGCGTTGCTGGATCGCGTCGGCACGGAGAATGAGCTCGCGTTTGTGTTGGGTCACGAGTTCGGACACTTTCGAAATCGCGATCACATTCGCCAGCTTGGCCGGGGGGTCGCCCTGGGTATTTTGTTCGCTGCGTTGAGATTCAGTAAAGGGGGCGGGAGTTTCGGCATTGGCATTGCCGATTTGACCATGCGTGGATTCAGCCGAAAGCAGGAATCCGATGCCGACAGTTTCGGTCTCGAAATCGTCTACGCGGAGTATGGCCATGTGGATGAATCCTGGCGCTTCTTTGACCGAATGATCCGCGATGACTATGGCAATTCCGACCTTGTCACTTACTTTTCAACACACCCGTCCGGGGGCGATCGAATCGAGAATTTGAAATTCCATGCGCGGCAACACGGGTGGCCACTAACGGGCCCGACAACGCCTTTGACATGGTAAGTCCAGGCAGCTAATCAGCAGGCAATTCTTTTGCCATGCACACGGATGATTTCAATCGGCCGCGAAACAGTAAAACAAGCCGTCACCGCCGGTGCCCCGCAAGTTACTTTGGCCACAGCCGCGCGAGCCATGTGCACTGTTCCAGGAGGTCGGGTTTGCACCGCCACCCGTGCGGTCGTGATGGCCTACCTGTGCGCTGCCGTCGGCTCCACTGTAGGTCCAGTTCCGGCAGGTATGGTCCTGACCATCCGCGTATGCAGTGCCGTTAAGATTCGATCCGCTCAGAATATCGTGGCGGTTCGGTTTGTCCCCGCGGCCATTGATGACATCGCCGCTCTCGCTGATCGAATTTTCTTTACTGAGATCGTTGTTGTCGCTGTGCAGATCGGCGACGTCTGACGCTACCTGCACGCCATTCGCATTTGACCACGGCCCAGTGCCAATGCGGTCGCGAGCATTAACCGCAGGCTCGCCATCGGCGCCTGCGCTGCTCAAATACGCTCGCCATGTTTTACCGCCGGCGCCGACCGATTCGGCGAGCGCCTGGCAGTGAGCGTCACCGCCAGCGAGACCACCGAGGTCGGCCCCATTGCCGGGACCTTGGCTGGTCAGGAAGAAGCTCATGCTCGAATCCTCGGCACTCGCGTAACCGAACCCGGTGACAATTGCCAATATACACAACATTGATATCCTTTTTTTCATGGTCCGATCCCCTCTTCGGCTAGATCTACTGTACGTCATCATCCGCAGGTATCCAGCATCGGCCTTCGCGATACGGATGGTAGGTGTAATACTTGGGACGGCTGTCCAGTCTCACGTGCAGCCAGTATATGCCGGTTCCCGCGGTGCTGAGCCAAAGCGGCTGCTCGCCAAGTTGCTCGTCTACTGCGATTCCTACGCTTTTCCAGAGGGCATGCTGTTGTTCGAGCGGGGCGTTGCGCGTGAATTCGGCCAGGTGGGCATAGTCAGCACCTGAATCCGGGGGGCAAGGGGCAACCAGCAAGGCGTCCCTGCCGAGGTTCCAGAAGCGAACGACATCCTCATCAACACCGGACGATTCGAAATAGCGGGCAAAAGCATGCGGGTCTGCTCGCACATCGCGCAGCTGCGGGCTATCCACCAAAACAAACTCGAATTCCTGGTCGATTGTGGCTGCAGTGACGGGTGGAGTCTCCCAGTAGAATGCCGGAAACGGAGCTTTTGCGATCAGGGATATAAAGAAAGCGCGAAATTCCTCGTCATCCCCCCATGCTTGTACAATTTCACAGTAACGAACCGGTTCATTGTCTCGCGTAATCTTGACCTTCTGAACCCGGCCGGCATCGAGGGCTTGAGTCTGTTTGTCCCACATTGGACCGTTAGCGCTTTTGCGGAGTCTTGCGCGTTACTTTTTTCCCCGCATGACGATCATGGACGGAACGTTGTTGGCTTTGTGCGTAGATATCCAGCAGTCGCCGAATCATTTGTTGATACTTGGTGCCGTGTTTTTCTGCTTCTTGCTTGAAAAACTCCACGCTGAAACGGCTCAGGGCAATGGTTACTTTCACCGTATCTTCCTTGTATGCCAGCTCGTTTGGCGGCGGCAGAAAATCCGGGATGGTTCTAAGCGTGCCCAGCGGCTCATTCGTGTATTTGATTTTCTCGCTCATAAATTCGCTTTCCTTTTCGCCAGAAACCGGCGCCAATTATTCGGATTACACCCTGGCGCCACGTAAATCGTACGGTCAGAATTTCACCCTCTATTTCTCCAAAACAATAAAATCGGTTTTCCTCTGTGCTGTGTGTCAAATCTAACGCTATGACACGATTGGGATCAGCAAATGCATATTGCGCGTCGTAAAACGAGATCCCGTGTTTCGCCTGGTTATTGAGATCCTTCTCGATATTCCATTCAAAGCTTTCCTTGCTTATATCGAGAGCATAGCATCAATATGGGTAATAAGCCATATGAATATATGTATACTAAGGAACTATTTCGACGGCTTGGCCAGCGCCAGGTAAATCGCCGAGGATATTCCGGCGCTGCCGAAAATCATGCACATCACGACGATCTGGTATCGGGCCGCAATAAAAGGAGATACGCCGGAGAGAATCTGCCCGGTCATCATGCCTGGCAGCGATACCAGGCCCACGGCAAACAGTGAATTGATAATCGGAATCAAAGACGCCTGTAATGCTGTGCTGCGTGCTTCGATGTAGCCGACGTCCCGGTCCCGTTCCGCCTCGAACCGTTCAGCCGCGAGACTGACGGCGTTCATCGAATTGGCAAAAATCATACCCGCAAGTGGCACCATGTAGCGCGGCAAAAACCAGGGTTCGATCCCCAGGACGACCTGCGTTACCAGCGCGAGCGTCAGGACGCCGCTGACTGTAATGGCAATAAACGCGTTTCTGAACAGGTGGGGCTGCTTGTGTCGTAATGGCCGTATGGCGATCCAGCTTGCGACTACCAGCATGACCGCCAGGACCAGGATGATGATCCCAGGCTGTTCGGCGTCGAATATGTAGGCCAGCACATAACCGATCAGCAGCAGCTGAATCAGCATCCGCGCGACCGCATAAACCGCGGTGCGACCGGTAGTCGTCCAGCGATACAAAATGCCGACAACAACGGCGGCCGGCAACAATGCCCAGATCAGCCCGGGAATCGAAATGACTTGAACCGATGTATTCATGTCATTACGACTTCGCAGCGATAACGGCCGCCCGGCGCGCCAGGCGACAGGTGCAACCGCCGTCGTATGATGTAGCTTCGGTGGTGTTCATAGATCGGCACTCATTGAAAAACCAAGGGATGCTCCGATGATTCAATTGGCGAAGACAGTCAGTTGTATCCACGGTCTATAGACCATCAATACAAAAAGCACAAGCACACTCAAAAATGCCGGAATACCCAGTGCAATCCATGCGGTCATCAACTTTCTGTAACCGTTATTTGGTTCGTTCGCCCGGATCAGGTTTCTTACTCTGATTTGAATCCATACTACCGGTACCCAGCAGGCACCGACCAGGAAAAACAGAGCGATAACAGTAACAAACCAAACGGAGTTGTAGGGAATGCCGAGTCGCTGGGTCAACCAAATCCCGGTCAGAATCTGGACCACTATAGCCGGCGTAGTAAAAAACCAGTCTGCCAGGACGACATTCTCCGTCGTGACTTTCATGGCTCCGGCATTCTCGCTTTTGTACGCCCTGAACATAAAGAAAGCGGTTCCCAGCCCGGTTCCAAAGAGCAAGGTAGCGCTCAGAATGTGAAGTAGCTTAACCGCAAGATAAAAGTCCATTTATGCATCCGCCTCTGTAACAATCTCTGTTGATATCGCGAAATCCGATAACTCATTCATGATTTCTTCAAGCGAAAGAAAGCCCAGACATGCAAATGCACCGCGCTCAGGCAGCTCGTTTCGCAAGAGCTTCTTCAGCAATACTATAGCGGGCGTACAGGGAATCTCGGGGCCGTGGTTATGTTCTGCGGTCAGATACCAAATGTACGATGCAGGTTGCCCGCCCCTGTTTTCGCCCGATACCCGAACATGCATGCCGCCACGGTCTGAACCAAAGGAAATCAGCCGTTCGCTCAAGGTTGCCAAAGAAGGCGCAAATTTGGACCAATCCCTGACGAGACGGAATCGGGTCATCCAGGCCATCAGCCAAAGCGCTAATTGCTCCCACGGCGCTTCCAGGGCCGCATGAAAAGATACCGTTTTGATTCCAGGGATGTACTCTGGCAGCAATGACAAATCCGGAACATCGCATGCACCGGACAGGCGATATCCCAATGCCGGATACTTCTGGATTCGCATATCCTGCCATCCGTAAACCGTCCGCCATTCACCTTCCCTTAAGGTTTTGAATGCTTTGCCGCAGTAGCTCAGGACCGCGGCAGCCGTACTTTGGCCGCGAGGGGTTTGGTGTGCGGGCGCGATGGAAATCTCAATGGCGCTCACTTTGCTGAAATTGGTTTTCAAGACATCGACAACCGCGCTGGACAAGGCAGGCAATGTGCTGGCGCCAGACATTAGAAGAACACCGGCTTGTCGCGCACGGTCGTCCAGAGACGAGAAATCACCGACGAATTCCCGGCTATCCGCGAGATCGATGTAGTTGCTCCCGGCCTCGATACAGGCTTTTGCAACACGATAGTCCTGTCCCTGGTAGGGGCCCGCTGTGTGAATCAAGGCGAATGGCGCCAGTTTTTTAAGATCGGCTACAAAATCCGCGGAGCCCTGATCCATCGCTATGCCGGAGATGATCGCCCCGGGATTTTTGGCGCGCAGTTGGTTTGCCAGCGATTCCGCGGTGGCCTGGGTTCTGCTGGTAATAACGAGATCGATACCCGGATAGTTTGCCAGGCGCCTGCAAATCCTTGCGCCAAAGTGACCGGTGCCGCCCAGTATTAAAACTTTAGCTTGTTCAACCAATTGAGGACATGGGCTCAGGCTTCAGGTTTGCCGGTTTGTCTTTCATCGTCGTTATTGCACGTTGGCAGGTGAAATCATTCATTCTCGTCAGACTTTCCGCCAGACAGTGGTTGCATATAATATGTTTTTCCTTCGAATTCAAAAGACAGCCAATCTACCGGTATTTCCTTCTGGCAATAATCATCGCCCACGGCTCTTGTCAGGTATCCGTCGCATACTTTTCGGAAACCATCCAGTATTTGCCACTCGCCGGAGAACGAATGTTCCCAATCTTCTGGTTCTATCAACGAATCTTGCGTTTCTGTTTCCGCGACATTTTCCGGTTTGATGGCTTTTTCATTTTCATCGCAGTTGTCCTCATCAATCTCAAAATGAATCTTCTGTGTAATTGTGGTTGGCCGCTCTGTGGTTCCGGTGTCTTTCAAACCGAAGCGAAGTTTTCGCGCAGATTTTATTGCTGCGTCTTCAAAAACTCCCGGCGGATCAGACGCCAGCACGTTGATTTCGCCAACAGTTCCATCGGCAAAAACGTCTATCTCCAGGTCAACCCAGCCCGAGATGCAATCAACAACAGCTTTTGGTGGATACGTCGGTCCATAACGAATCGATGTTGCTGACGCTGGCATTACAGATAAAACTGCAATTAATGAGAAAAGTGTTGCTCGGTATTGCTCCATTCCAAACAGCGATCCCTACCAAAAACTAAACGACAAAGCTAGTAAGAAGCCGATAACGAAATCACCTTAAATATTCCGTCCATCCGATTTATAGCACGCGATCACGCGCTTCGCTATTGGCTAAAGAGTAGAGAAATTCCGGGAGTCCGGGATTAGCGAATCGCCGGCAGGAAAAGTATTACACGCCAAAGGTGGCCAGCGCAGGCTGGTGATGCAGACGATTTATCAGCGCTGTGCGATAGCTGGCGCCATCTGGGTGGCGTTTATGCAACCTGCTGAAAAATGCAGGCTGGGTTGAGGCGGTCCAAAGCAACCGGCCCGGTGAATACAGGATTCGCCGGGCCGGGATGTTGCTATTGAAAAAGTTTTCTAAAGGTTGATTCGAAAACCTAAAAATGCCGATCTGTCCTTGCCGGGTCGCAGGCCGGCTGGCCGCAGCGCTGCGATATAGGTCTCGTCGAGCAAATTCTCGACCCTCATGAAAAGATCGAGCGTCGGGGTTAGCGCATAGTCTGCGGAAAGGTCGAGCACCCATTTCGAATCCGTGCCTTCGCCGGCCAGGATCGGCCCACTGCCGGCCACGGCGCGGGTTTCGTCCTGGTAGGCGGCGCGCATGTGCAGACCGAATTTTTTGCCAACCAGGCCGATGGACAGTTGTCCCTGGTTTTCCGGGATGTATGGCATTTCGTCACCGGCGAGGACGTTGCCCCACGGGCCGAAGCCGCTGTCAAAGCTGTTGCTGAACTCGAACTGGTTGGTCACGGTCCACACCACGCTGACCGGCACGCTCCAGCCGCGGTTGAACAGACCGTCGAATACGTAGCTTGCCGATAACTCGAAACCGCTGACCACGGCCTCACCGCCATCGAACTGGTCGCCGATCTGGCCACCGCCACCGGTCGAGGCGGTCACGGTGCCGACCAGGTTTTCGTAGTCGTTGTAGAAATAAATCACATCGACGGAAGTCAGTCCGCTGCGATAGCGGATACCGGTTTCAAAGTTGGTGCTTTCTTCCTCGTTGGCCGTGCTGCCGGGAGACGGTGGGTTGTAACCGCGGTAAACCCCGGCCAGCAGTCGCCATTCATTATTCAACAGGTAGGTCACGCCTATCCCGGGGATCACGACCTTGATGTCGTTTTCGCGCCGGCGGGCCGGGTCTGCCTGTCTGCCCGGGTCCATCGTGTCGTAGTCCAGGCGTTCCAGCTCCATGCTTTCGAAACGCACGCCCGGCTGGAAGATCCAGTTGCCGGTCTGGATGTCGTTGTCCAGCCAGACACTGAAGACTTTCGCCGAGCTGACACGGTTGGTCTGGCTGCCACCCGGGTTATCGGTGGTCAGCTCGAGCATGCCGGCGGTCATGCGATAACCATCCTGATCCTGGAAGCGGTCTTCTTCGTCCTCGTGGTAACTGGCGCCCAGGGTTGCCTGCCAGCGCGTGGCCCCCAGCCACTGGGTCCTGGTCACCGCGGAGCGGATACCCCGCGAAAAATACTTGCGCTTGTTGTTGCGCAGGGTGAACGCATCAGCGGGGCTGTCGCCACCGCGTATCCAGTCCATTTCCTGCGTGAAGCTGTCCGGGTCGGCCAGAATATCGCTGATGCCGACGCCGTTGACATGGCCGAGTTTGAACCAGTTGCGGCTGAAATCGTTGTTATAGGCTGTCGTGACCAGGCTCCAGTCGGCGTTGGCCGGTTCCACGGTCCAGGTCAGCTGGTACTGGCGGTGACGGCCTTCGAAGTGGTCTTTTTGCGAGGCTGCATAACGTTGCAGCGGATTGCTGGCAAAGTCATCGGCGGTCAGGCCGAGATAAGTTTCATCGGCGGCCTGGTCGGTATAACCGAACTTGAACTCCAGCGCCTGGAAAAAGCTTGCGGAGGGGTCCGAGGTGACCCGGAACTTGGCCAGGTAATCCTTGATCTGGTAACCGGTGTCACCGCTGGCAAGCTTTTTGAACCCGTCGCTTTCCTGCTGTACCGTTTCGATCAGCCAGCCCGTGCGGTCGCCGCTGCCGCCCGCGTAACCATAAAATTCCCGGTACTGGTCGCTGCCCGCCACCGGGCTGAGGAAGATATTCGTTGCGTCCGGAATGGCAGTCGAGCGCAGGTTGATCGCGCCACCGGTGGTCCTTGGTCCGACGCCGATCGCGGCCGGTCCTTTCAAGACCTCCACGCCTTTCATGCGGCGCTGGGTCGGAAAATAATAGGCCGATGGCGCGGAGTAAGGCGCCGGTGCGATCAGGATGCCGTCTTCGAGCACGGCGATCCGGGCGCTGCGGTCGAGCCCCGACCCGCGGATACCGATATTGGGCCGCAGACCGAAGCCTTCCTCTTCCTGTACATAGACACCGGGTACCGAACGCAGCACGCGGAGAATATCGTCGTAGTCGAATTCCTCGAGCTGTTCCTGGTCCACCACGTACGCCGAGCCCCCGATATTCTCGAATCGATCGAGACGGCCCAGGATACTGAACGGGTCGAGGGCGATGGGCCGGTTGTCGGTGGCCCCTGGCTCGTTGGCGGGGGCAGATTCGCTTTGTGGCGCCGGTTGCGCAAAAACGGGCATGGCCAGCAGCAAAAATGCCACAAAGGCGATCGAACGGTGCATCAATTTCTCCGGATTTATTGAAAGAGCGACGGATTTTATAGTCTGCAGCGGCAAATGTAAATAGGAATCATTCGCATTTAGTAGGTATTAATACCTATAAAACGGGCTTTCGGCAGCAAGATTCAAGGCGGTTTTCACTGGCTGCCAGGAGCGGTGAAAACCAACCCCCGCTGGCCCATGAACACCCGCAAACAGGCGCCAAAACCCGCCCCTTGTTTGCCTCTCGCGGATGTGGCTATATAAGGCCCCTTGACTGTCGCAACCGTTGTCGGAAAAGGGATCATGGGTCCTGTCGATACCAAAAATCCGGATTATTACCACAAGGTGGTCGATTGCCAGTGGGCGTGTCCGGCGCACACGGATGTGCCCGGCTATATCCGGCTGATCGCCCAGGGTCGATTCGACGATGCCTACATGCTGAATCGGGAGTCGAATGTGTTTCCCGGCATCCTGGGCCGAGTCTGCGACCGGCCATGCGAGTCGGCCTGCCGTCGCGGACGTATCGAGGAAAAACCGGTTGCCATTTGTCGGTTGAAGCGGGTCGCTGCCGATCTGCGCGACGATATCAGCGATCGCCTGCCAACAGCCCCAAAGCAGAAAAACGGGAAAAAGATTGCCTTGATCGGCGCGGGTTGCGCATCGTTGACGGTGGCCAACGACTTGTTGCCGATGGGTTACGAAGTCGTGATTTTCGAAAAATTCGACACGACCGGCGGCTTGATGCGAACGAATATCCCGACGTTTCGCCTGCCGCCGAAGGTGCTGGACGAAGAAATCAACATGATCGTGGACATGGGCGCGGATCTGCGGCTTGGTCACGACATTAGCAGCATGAAAGACCTGCTCGACGAAGATTTCGATGCGGTATTTGTCGGTTCGGGCGCGCCGCGCGGCCGCAACCTGGAAGTTCCGGGCCGCTATGACAGCGACCGTATCTATATAGGAATCGATTGGCTGGAATCGGTCGCGTTCGAGCACATCGATTCGATTGGCGAAAACGTGGTAATCGTTGGCGGTGGCAACACCGCGATGGATTGTTGCCGCACTTCACTGAGGTTGGGCGGGAAACGGGTCATGGTTACGGCGCGCAAGCCGCGACACCTGCTCAAGGCATCTGACTGGGAACTCGAAGACGCCGAGGAAGAGCAGATCGAATTGTTGCTCAACCATGCGCCGCTGCGGATGATCGTCGAGAACGGCAAATTGACCGGCATGGAGTTTGCCAGGGTCGAGTGGCACGAAGATGAAAACGGCCGCCTGCAATCCACCGAGCTCGGTCGGGTCATCCTGCCTTGCGACGATGTAATCCTCGCGGTCGGCCAGGAAAACGCCTTTTCCTTCATGGAACGGGACATCGGCATCGAGTTCGACCAGTGGGATGTGCCGCTCGTCGACCCGGTCACCTTCCAGTCCACCCGCGCCGGCGTGTTTTTTGGCGGCGATGCGGCGTTTGGCCCGAAAAACATCATCTGGGCCGTCGCACACGGCCACCAGGCCGCGATCTCCATTCACAAGTACTGCCATGGCGAGGACATGACGGAGCGCCTGCCGGACCAGGTGACGATGGAGAGCACCAAGATGGGCATGCACGAGTGGAGCTACAGCAACGACTACGATACGGGTGCGCGCCGGCTGGTTCCGCATGTCAGCCTCAAGGAACGTTTCAAAAAGCTCGATATCGAAGTCGAACTGGGGTTCACGGCCGACCAGGCGATCGCCGAGGTCGAGCGTTGCCTGAACTGCGACATCCAGACGGAGTTCGTGGCCAAGCGATGTATCGAGTGCGATGCGTGCATCGATATTTGCCCGGTAGACTGCCTTACGATGACTGCAGACGGGCCGGAAGCAGAGTTGCGAACCCGTCTGAGCGCGCCGAGCACCAACCTGGAGCAGGCGCTGTTTGTATCCGAAGCACTACCGCAGACCGGTCGTGCGATGGTTAAGGACGAAGACCTGTGTATTCATTGCGGCCTGTGTGCGGAACGTTGTCCGACCGCCGCGTGGGACATGCAAAAATCCCTTATCACAATTCCCCAGGCCGCGGATCAACCGGTATGTCAGAAACAACGCCGCAGCGCGTAAACGATTTCGTTCTAAAGTTCGCCAACGTTAACGGCACCGGTTCAGCCAGCGCCAATGGCCTGCTGATGAAGACCATTTTCCGCATGGGCGTGCCGGTCACGGCGAAAAACTTTTTCCCATCGAATATTCAGGGTCTGCCGACCTGGTATGAGATTCGGATCAGCAAGGACGGCTACTCATCGCGTTCGGGCCGCATCGACCTGATGGTGGCGATGAACGCCCAGACTTATGCCGACGACCTCGCCGAAGTCACGTCCGGCGGTTACCTGCTGTACGACTCTTCGTGGCCGCGCGAGCGGCAACTTCGGCGGGACGATATTCAGTTGTTGGGTGTGCCGCTGGCCATGCTGGTCAACCAGCAGTACGACGACCCACGCTCGCGCATATTGTTCAAGAATATCGCCTACGTCGGTGTACTCAGCGCATTGCTCGATCTCGACCTGGCGGTGATCGATGAGATTCTCGACGAGTTATACGCCAGGAAACCCGGTATGCTCGAGGCCAATCACCAGGCGGTGGCGCTGGGCCGGGATTATGCGCTTGCGCATTTTGCCTGCCCGTTGCCGGTGCGCGTCGAGCCGATGGACAAGACCAAAGGGCACGTGATCATCGATGGCAACACGGCGGCTGCCATGGGCTGCCTGTATGCCGGTGCATCAGTCGGCGCCTGGTACCCGATTACGCCATCCACCTCGTTGATGGATGCGTTCAAAGCGCTGTGCGAGCGGTATCGCATCGATCCGAAATCCGGCAAGAACCGCTTTTGCATTATCCAGGCCGAGGACGAACTCGCGGCGATAGGCATGGCATTGGGGGCGAGTTGGGGTGGCGCGCGTTCCTTTACCCCGACCAGTGGTCCGGGCCTGTCTTTGATGGGCGAGTTTCTGGGCCTGGCCTACTTCACCGAACTGCCGCTGGTGTTGTTCGATATCCAGCGCTCCGGCCCGTCTACCGGTCTGCCGACGCGCACCCAGCAAGCCGATATTATTGCGGCCGCTTACGCCTCGCACGGCGATACCCGGCATGTGCTGTTGTTTCCGAAAGATCCGGAGGAATGCTTTTACCTGACGGTCGAGGCTTTCGATCTCGCCGACCGTCTGCAGACGCCGGTGATGGTGCTTAGCGATCTCGATATCGGCATGAACGACTGGATGTGTCCGGAGTTCAAATGGGACGATAACTACCGTCCCGATCGCGGCAAGGTGCTGCGCAAGAAAGAACTGGAAGCCATGGATTCCTTCTCTCGCTACCTGGATGTGGATGGCGATGGAATCTGTTATCGCAGTTATCCGGGGGATCACCCGAGGGGCGCCTATTTTCTGCGCGGCTCGGGGCACACCGCCCACGCGAAGTACACGGAAGACCCGGATGAGTACACCGCACTGGTGGATCGTCTCAGGCGCAAGTGGGAAACCGCGAAGAGCCATGTGCCCGAGCCGGTACTGCTTTCCCGTAACCAGGCGGTGGCCGGCGTGATCGCCTATGGCAGCAGCGATGGCGCAGTGCAGGAGGCGCTGGACCGGCTGGAGGAGCAGGGCGTGCCGATGGATTACCTGCGCATCCGGGCGTTTCCGTTCAACGAGCAGGTAGACCGGTTTCTGGCCGCTCACGAGCGTGTCTTTGTCGTCGAGCAGAACCGTGACGGGCAATTGAGGATGCTGTTGCTGAATGAAAGCACGGCGAGGCGAGAGCAATTGATTTCAGTTTTGCATTACAGCGGGTTCCCGCTGGGCTGCGACAGCGTAATATCGCAAATTCAGGCCACGATCTCTGTCAAAGGGGCTGCCGCATGAGTTTTATTTCCAAACCCAGGGTTGGCCACCCGGCGCTGCAGCGCAACGAGCTTGGCCTGCGGCAACGGGACTACGAGGGTACGATCTCGACCTTGTGCGCCGGTTGCGGCCACGACTCGATTTCGGCGGCGCTGATCCAGACCTTTTTCGAGTTGAATATCGAACCCTACCGTGTCGCAAAAATCAGCGGCATCGGTTGTTCGTCGAAAACGCCGGCATACTTTCTCAGTCAGTCGCATGCTTTTAACTCGGTACACGGTCGCATGCCATCGGTAACGATGGGCGCCAACGCGGCCAACTGCAGCATGATCTTTGTCGGCATATCCGGTGACGGCGATTCACTGTCCATCGGCATGGGCCAGTTTTGCCACGCGATCCGGCGTAATCTGAACATGGCCTACATCATCGAAAACAATGGCGTGTACGGGCTGACCAAGGGGCAGTTCTCGGCCACCGCCGATATCGGCAGCACCGCGAAGAAAGGCGAGGTGAACAACCAGAAACCGATCGACGCTGCGCTTACCGCGATCAACCAGGGCGCCGGCTATGTTGCGCGCGGATTCTCAGGCGACAAGGAGCATCTTGTACCGTTGCTCAAAGGCGCACTGAGACACAAAGGTATGGCCCTGGTCGATATTATTTCACCCTGTGTGACCTTCAACGACCACCAGGGCTCGACCAAGAGCTACGCACATACGCGTGAACACTTTCACCAGCTCGAGCAAACCGATTTCGTCGCGCCGGCCGAGGAGATTACCGTGAGTAACGAGGGCAGGGACCTGACCCCGGTCACGCTGCACGATGGCAGCCGGATTCTCTTGCGGAACGTGAAGAATGGCTATGATCCGCGCGATCAGGCGGCGGCTTTCGCCTATCTGAAAAACTGCCAGTTACGCGGCGAAATACCAACGGGCTTGTTGTTTATCGATGAAAACAGCATCGATTTTCACGAACGCAACAACACGATCGAGACGCCGCTAATCGATCTTGCGCACGAAGACATTTGTCCCGGCGCAGACGCGTTGGCGGATATGCTCGGCGGATACCGTTGAACGGCGCTTAACGATCCATGCGCCGTACCGAGGCGCGGCTGGCGATATAGAGCGTATCCGCCGGCCGATTCGCGAATATCCCGACCGTGACTACGCCCGGAATCTGGTTGAACCGGCTTTCCATTTCCGGCGGGTTCACGATCTGAAGATTGTAGACATCGATGATGTGATTGCCGTTGTCGGTCACGAAATCCTGCCGCCAGACCGGTTGCCCGCGTGATTTCACCATCTGCCTGGCAACGAAGGAGCGCGCCATGGGGATCACTTCGACAGGCATCGGGAACTTGCCCAGCAAGCCGACCAGCTTGCTTTCATCGATAATCCCGACGAAACGGCGCGACGCCTCGGCGAGGATTTTCTCGCGGGTCAGTGCGCCACCCCCGCCCTTAATCAGATGCAGGTGCTTGGTCGCCTCGTCCGCGCCATCGACATAAAGATCCAGCGTACCGACCTCATTGAGGTTGCTGACGGTAAAACCCGCTTGCTCGAGTAGTTTTGTGCTGACTTCCGAACTGGAAACCACGGCATCAATTTGTGCCTTGACATCGGCCAGGGCCTCGATAAAGAACTTGACGGTGGAGCCGCTGCCAACGCCCAAAAGACAGCCGGGCTGGATCAGTTCCAGCGCTGCCTCCGCGGCAGACTTCTTTAATGAATCCTGATCATGCATAGCGGGGACAGAGTATGCCGTGGTTTTTATCGCGGAGCAAAAAAAGTGCCCGCAATGCGGGCACACTTTGACAATCCTTGTCCGGGATGATGGCGGGGGTTAGCCCGCCACCTTCCGGTTATCCATAACTACGGCTTATTTTTTCCTTGCCGCAGTTTTTTTCTTGGCTACCTTGCGTTTGGCCTTTTTCTTGCCTTTTCTTCTTGGCTACCTTCTTTTTAGCCTTTTTCTTGGTCGCTTTTTTCTTGGTAGCCTTTTTCTTCCTGACTACTTTCTTTTTGCCTGTCCGCCGCTTGGCGACTTTTTTCCCGGTTACCTTTTTCTTGGCAACCTTTTTACGTTTGTTAGCTGCAGAAATCTTCTTTTTTACAGAAGTTTTCTTTTTCGCTTTCTTTTTAGCCATGGCTAGTTTATCTCCGTGTCGGGTGTCCGAGGCCGAGTATAACTATAAATCTGGAAAATTCCAGTTTGTCAAAGATTATTTTTTAGTTGTTTTTTTCGGAGGGAAAAAATTTTTCATTTGTTGTTGTTTTAATTACTCAATAAATAATTTTTCATAAACAGAAAAAAACTATCAAGTCACACTTTTGCAAACTAAAATTGTTCACTTGTTTTTTAAAAACTTTTCCGGAGCAGGCTGTTTATAAAATTCCAGTGCGCTTTTTTTACCGGCATAACTGAAAGCCGGTTTCCGCGCATCAGGAGCTGAAACCCTTGTAGTTCCTTGTCCTGGAACTGTTTGAGAAATTTCAGCGGCAGTTCCGCGGCAAACTTTCGTTTGAGTTTTACATCGACCATAAACCAGCGTGGGTTTTCCGGATCCGATTTTGCATCGAAGTGTTTGTCCTTTGGATCGAACGCTGTGTGATCGGAATAACCTTCGGTGACAACGATTACGGTGCCGACGATGCCGGGTTGTTCGCAGTTGGAATGATAAAAAAAGGCGAGATCTCCTTTTTTCATTTGGTCGCGCATCATGTTTCGCGCCTGGTAATTGCGCACGCCATCCCAGTGATTTGTTTTCCCGGGAGAGTCCGCCAGGTCATCGATCCCGAATTCCCCGGGCTCTGATTTGAACAGCCAGTAATTCATCAGCTTGCCTCCGGTTTCATTTGCGGCTTGCCGCAGCGCTCGATGTGTAAAAAGAGATTTCGGTTGCCACACCGCTCAGCGGGACGTCCCATTCCCGTGCTGCTATTGCAGTTATGCGCTGAAAATCGTGCGCGAGCCCAATCAGGCATGGTTTTGTGTTGTTTTTGCGCTGCCGCAGGAACGAGAAACAACGATCATAATAGCCGGCACCCATTCCAATCCGGTTCAACGAGTGGTCAAAGGCCACCAGTGGTGTCAGCACCAGCTCCAGTTGATCGGCAGCTACGTAAAGGCGGTCTTCAGGAGCGGGTTCCTCAATACCGTAGTCGTTTGTCACCAGGCGTTGCCCCGGCGTGTAAACCGCAAATTTCATATTTTTCCCATCGTTGACCAGTACCGGCAGGCACACGGTCTTGCCCGCGTCGATTGCCGCGGCAATCAACGACCGGGTGTCCACTTCGCCATCGAACGGAAGATAAGCAGCTATCGTTGCGGCTTGCTGAAACAAATCCTGGCTGCTCAGACGAGCGGTGATAGCTTGCGCGGCGGCTGATTGTTCCGCAGGCGGGAGAGCTCTGCGCAGGTTGCGCATTTTCTTGCGGAGTTCGGCTCGCCGGGTATCAGTCACAATGGATTCGCGATAAAAAAACGCACCCCGCCTGAGCCGTCACCAACCATTGCTCTCGAACCAGAGCAAAAAGTGGGACTGGCCGTGGTGTCGCAGGCTTTCCGCACCAGGCGGTCATGCACAAAAACACCGACAGAACCTGGTCCCAGGATTAAGTAATTAGGGTCGAGAGGTATCCCGGTCCGTGTCGAACCCCGCAGGGTGCGCCATAAACATCAGTATACATAGAAGGACCCGCTTGAAAAGCGCCGCTTTCACAAATCCATTTGCTGGCCCTTTTGCAGGGCCGTTTCGACGCGCTCTGTCAGGTTTCGCAGCCTGATGCTTACGGTTTCATCGATGGTTGTG
Organism: Pseudomonadota bacterium; assembly: GCA_022560735.1. GTDB lineage: Bacteria > Pseudomonadota > Gammaproteobacteria > Steroidobacterales > MnTg04 > MnTg04. The sequence goes on along the minus strand of JADFSO010000018.1, from coordinate 33,422 downwards.
CCTTCGCGTTGCGCCATCAGAAAATCGTTGGTGATATTTAACGCGGCCATGACGGCGATACGGTCCAGACCCATGACTTTGCCGCTATCCTTGATTTCGCGCATCTTGTTGTTTAGCAATTCCGCGGCATCGAGCAACGCGGCGCGCTCGTCGACCGGGCAGGAAACCTGGTATTCCTTTTCCAGTATGCGCACGTTAACCTTGGCAAATGTGTCGCTCATCCGCTTTGCTCCATCGCTTTGAGCCGCGTGATCATGGACTCAACACGCGACCGTACCTGTTCGTTCTTCTGTACCAGGCTGGCCCGTTCGTTGATCAGGCTGTCCTGACGATCGCGCAGGGAGCGGTTATCGTCCTTTAGCTGGCTGGTTATGATGACCAGCTCGTCAAGGCGTTTTTCCAGCTTGCGCAGCTCGGTCTCGAATAGTTTTGCCGGGTCGTTTTTTGCCATTGTGCAAATATAGAGCCGCCCGATAGGCGCGGTCAATCCGATCGCCTGCCAAATGCCGGCCGATAGCGCCAAAACAGGCCCGGAATTGCCGGCAATTTTTGGTATTGGGCGGCGGATGCCCGATAATCGGCATATCTGACGGGGTCAAGAGCATGCCTGACTTAAAAACGCTGGACGATGCCCTGGAAAGCGCCGGGGCAAGCTGTGGAGCAGCCGAGGCGCACGGTATGCTGTGCGCGGAGGCACAACGGTTCAGGACGCGCTGGCTGGCCGAGAACGTCAGCGAAGTGATGGCCGACCTAGCGCAGTTCGCGCAGGCGGTCAACGACGGGAGCGATGCGGAAGAAGAGGAGGCTGCATTCACCGCAGTACTCGAGTATCTTCGGCCAAGCGTTCTATTCATCTGCGAACAGCTCGCCGGTCTGCGTGGCCGCACGGGTGAATGGCCCTTGACGCATTAGCATTTGGTGAAAGGTTCCATGGAATGACGCCAGCAGAATTTGCCCGCCGCCGCCGCCAGTTGATGCGGATGATCGGCAGCGGCGGGATCGCGATCCTGCCGGCCGCGCCTGAGAAAATTCGCAACCGCGACACCACTTATCCATTTCGCCAGGATAGCGATTTCATTTACCTGACCGGCTTTGACGAGCCGGACGCGGTTGCGGTACTGATACCCGGCCGCGCGCATGCCGAGTACATCCTGTTTTGCCGTGAGCGGGACCCGTCGCGGGAGACCTGGGACGGGCCAAGAGCCGGTCCCGATGGCGCGCAGGCCGACCACGGCGCCGATGACGCGTTTCCCATATCGGATATCGATGAGATTCTTCCCGGTCTGATGGAACATTGCGAGCGTGTTTATTACACGATGGGCGCGCACCCGGATTTTGACACGCAGGTTATGGGCTGGTTTGACGGTCTGCGCAATCGCGGGCAAAGCGATGGGCTGATACCGCGGGAATTCGTCGCCCTCGATCATCTGCTGCACGATATGCGCCTTTATAAAAGCCGCGGCGAAATCGGCGCAATGCGCAAGGCTGCCCGCATCGCCGCCGCCGCGCACAAAAAACTGATGGCGGCGTGCAGGCCCGGGATCATGGAATACGAACTCGAGGCGGAGCTGCTCTACGAGTTCAAGCGAAACGGCTGCGACACGGCCTACCAGCCTATCGTCGGATCCGGGCCAAACAGTTGCATTCTTCATTATGTGCAGAACAACCGTCGCATGGAGGACGGGGAAATGCTGCTGGTGGACGCCGGTTGCGAATATCGCGGTTATGCATCGGATGTTACTCGCAGCATCCCGGTCAACGGCCGGTTTTCGAAAGAGCAAAAGGCGATCTACCAGGTAGTCCTCGACGCGCAAAAGGCCGCGATCGAAAAAGTCTCGCCGCATAATCACTGGAACGAGCCGCATGACGCGGCGGTCAAAACCATCACCCGCGGCCTGGTGAAGCTGGGTCTGCTGAAGGGGCGTGTGCCCTCGCTGATCAAATCCGCTGCCTACAAGAAATTTTTTATGCACCGTACCGGGCACTGGCTGGGCATGGATGTTCACGATGTTGGCGATTATCGTGTGGGCGAAGAGTGGCGTCACCTGGAGGCCAGTATGGTCATGACCGTGGAACCGGGAATTTATATTTCACCGGGGACCAGGGGTGTCGCCAGGAAGTGGTGGGGGATCGGCGTGCGTATCGAAGACGACGTTCTGATAACCAAAAATGGTTGCGAAGTCCTGAGCCGCGATGTACCCAGGGAAATTGCCGACATCGAAGCCTTGATGAGCGGCGGGATCTGAGCGCGGGCCATGCGAACGGAAGCCACGGAATTCGATGTCATCATTGTCGGCGGCGGCATGGTCGGCGCATCGCTGGCGGTCGCGCTGGCGCCGTTGCCATTGCAGATCGCAGTGATCGAGGCATTCGATCCGCGGCAACGCGGTGTTTCCCAGCCCAGTTATGACGATCGCTCGACCGCCATAGCGAATGGCTCGCAGCAGATACTCGAGACCATCGGTGTCTGGGCGGGCATGGCGCAGGAAGCGACCGCCATTAGCGATATCCATATTTCCGATCGCGGTCATTTTGGTATCGGCCGCATCAGCGCCGTGGAAGAAAAGGTCCCGGCCCTGGGATATGTGGTCCCCAATCGCGCAATCGGCCGGTCGTTGTGGGCGGCGCTCGAGTCTTTTGCCAACATCCGGATGTTTTGTCCGGCGCGCCTGGAGTCGCTGCTTGACCGAGGCGATTCGGTCCAGGTTGGGCTCACCGGCGAAGACGGCAACACGATCGAACTGCACGGGCGGTTGGTCGCCGCCGCCGATGGCGCACAGTCGGTGGTCAGAAAAATACTCGGTATCGATGCCACGGTCTGGGACTATGGCCAGACCGCGATCATCAGTAATGTGACGACGGAAAAGCCGCATCGAAATGTCGCCTACGAGCGGTTTACCGCGAATGGGCCGATGGCGGTGTTGCCGATGACCGAAGGCCGCAGCGCGCTGGTATGGACCGTGCCGAGCGAGCAGGCCGAGGAAATCCTGCAACTGAGCGATCGCCAGATTCTCGATCGCCTGCAGGAACTGTTTGGCTATCGTCTCGGCCACTGGCAGAAAATCGGCAAGCGTGTGTCCTACCCGCTGAGCATGAGCAAAGCCAAACAGCAGACCCGGCACCGGGTAGCGATAATCGGCAACGCGGCCCATGGTCTGCACCCGATCGCCGGGCAGGGTTTCAACCTGAGTTTGCGGGATGTCGCGGGCCTGGCCGAGGTGATCGCGGGTGCGAACGACCCCGGCGACCCACAGGCACTGGAAAAATATCGCCGCTGGCGCGCGGCTGACCAGGCCAGGGTCATGAGTTTCACCGATGCGCTGGTCCGGGTGTTTGCTAACCCGCTGGCCTCTGTCCGGGTCGTACGCAACCTCGCGCTGCTCATGTTTGACTTGCTGCCCGGTGCCAAAAGCCTGTTGGCGAGGCATACCATGGGCCGCGGCGGCGATCTGCCCAGGTTGGCGCGGGGCGTGCCGTTGCAATGAATACGCCGACGATCTGCATTGTTGGCGGCGGCATGGTCGGTTGTGCGCTCGCGGCGCTGCTCGGTCGCGATCAGCGCTACCCTGGCACCGTGGTGTTGCTCGAAGCCGGTGATCCGCCGGTGCTAAAGGATGACTATGATCTTCGCGTAGTCGCGCTTGCTACCGCTTCGCAGCGCGTACTGGAAGCCGCCGGGGCCTGGCGGGAGATCGCCGCGAAGCGCGTTTCACCGTATCGCGAGATGCAAGTCTGGGATGCCGGCTCGAAGCCAGGTTTCCCCGGTTCGGTGCATTTTTCCGCCGCAGAAGTGGGCGCCGCCGAGCTTGGCCACATTGTCGAGAACCAGTTGATTCGCCACGCCTTGTGGCAGTCGCTGGCTGGCATGGAGCGGGTCAGTGTGCGGTCCAACTGCCGGGTCAGCGATCTGCAGCTCGGCGATGAGACCGCCCGCTTGTCGTTAGCCGACGGGGAAGTGATGGATTGCACATTGGTGGTGGCGGCCGATGGCGCCTCGTCGCCGATCCGCGCAATGGCGGAAATCGAAACCACCGGCTGGTCATACCGGCAAAAGGCGCTCGTTACGCATGTGCAAAGCCAGCTGCCGCATCGGGAAACAGCCTGGCAACGATTTTTGCCATCCGGCCCGCTGGCCTTTTTGCCGCTGGCCGATGGGCGCAGTTCCGTGGTTTGGTCGAATACCGTTGACGGCGCCGACCGTTTGCTCGGATTGAACGACGCGGATTTTCTGGCCGAACTCGAGACCGCCAGCGACGGGACTTTGGGCCGGATGCTGGCCTGCGGTCAGCGGGCCGCGTTCCCGCTGCGTTTGCTCCATGCACGGGAGTATTGCCGGCAGAGGCTGGTATTGATCGGCGACGCGGCGCATGCGATTCATCCGCTGGCCGGCCAGGGCGTCAACCTGGGATTCCTCGATGCGGCGGCGTTGCACGAAACATTGGTCAAGGCCTTGCAAGGCGGGGAAGATCCCGGGGACCGCTCGGTTTTGCGCCGCTATGAGCGCTGGCGAAAGGGCGACAACCTGGTCATGCTGGCGGCGATGGATGGCATCAAGCGGTTGTTTGGCAACGATCTGCCATCGCTGACGCGGATTCGCGGCCTTGGGTTGAGCCTGGTCAACGCCCTGCCGCCGGCCCGCAAGGCCTTCGTCAGGCGAGCGATGGGAATGAGCGGAGATCTGCCGGAGTTGCTAACCAGGCCGGTACATTCCGAGCGCGGATCAGGTGAGGAGATGCGATGAGCACGGGTCGTTACCGGATACGCGCGGCCGAGCGGAAGGATGCTTCGTTGATTCTAGCCCTTATCAGGGAGCTGGCCGATTACGAGAAACTGGGCGACCAGGTGAGCGCCACCGAGGAAAAACTGGTGGCCAGCCTGTTTGCCGAGCCGGTTTTTGTCGAAGTGCTGATTGCCGAGGCGGTAGCGGATGACGGCGCCATGGATGCGGCTGGCTTCGCTTTGTATTTTCACAATTACTCGACCTTTCTCGGCCAGCCCGGGATTTTCCTCGAGGACTTGTTTGTTCGCCCGGAGTTTCGCGGTCGCGGGATCGGCATCGGCCTGTTGCGCGAGCTGGCGAAAAAAACCATCGCAGGAAATTGCGGGCGGTTAGACTGGATGGTGCTCGATTGGAACGAACCCGCCATTGGTTTTTATCACTCCATCGGTGCACGGCGGGTGGCTGGATTCGTGCCTTACCGGCTGAGCGGGGACGCCTTGCAAAGGCTGGCTGAAAGCGGGCAGGATGGGTAGAGGGAGCAGGAATTATGCCGCAAGCGGAACTGGAAAAATTACTCGATGAGCTGCAGCAGGAGTTGGCCGCGGGGAGCAGCCTGGATGACGATGCCAGGGCCCAGCTGGCGGACTTGCATGCCAGTATCGGTCAATTATTGGCCGCAGGCGCGAAGGAAACGCCGGCCAACCTGGCCGAGACGGTTAGCGAGAATATCGATCGCTTCGAAACCAGCCATCCCGCGCTGACGATGGTGCTCGGCCGGATCGCCGATATTCTGAACAAGCTCGGTATCTGATCAGGCTCCCAGTGCGTCTATTTTTGCCGCGCAGATAAAATCATTTTCAGAAAGGCCGTCGATCGCGTGGGTCGTGTAGCGCACCAGGCAATGGCCATAGCCGAGCTCGAGATCCGGATGATGGTCTTCGGCATTGGCGATCCAGGCCACGGCATTGGCGAAGTTCATGGTCCGGTAAAAGCCGGCAAAGGAAAAATCGCGGCGGATCTCCTTGCCATCGGCAAACAACGCCCAGCCATCTTCAAGTTGCCCGAGCAGCGCGCTCGCGGTCTCATGCGACAGCGGTTCCACCCCGCCTTCACAGGGTTTGCAGTGCTTGTTCCGCAATTCATTGTCCATGTTTTTCCGAGTAATGACTGCGAATATAGTCGGCTACCAGTCCCTTGAATTCCCCGGCGATATTATCACCTTTTAGCGTGACCGTTTTCCTGCCGTCTTCGTATACAGGCGCAACCGGTTTTTCACCGCTGCCCGGCAGGCTGATGCCGATGTTGGCGTGTTTGCTTTCGCCCGGGCCGTTGACGACGCAACCCATCACCGCGACGCTCATGTTCTCCACGCCAGGGTAACGTTCCCGCCATTCGGGCATGCGCTGCCGGATATCGGCCTGGATTTCCTGCGCGAGTTTCTGGAAAATCGTGCTGGTCGTGCGTCCGCAACCCGGGCAGGCGATGACCACCGGCGAGAACGCGCGCAGCCCCATGCTTTGCAGTATTTCCTGTGCGACCTGGACTTCCCGGGCGCGCGAAGCGCCCGGTTCCGGCGTCAGCGAAATACGTATGGTGTCGCCGATGCCTTGTTGCAGCAGCACGCCCAGCGCGGCGGTCGAGGCGACGATGCCCTTGCTGCCCATGCCTGCCTCGGTCAGGCCCAGGTGCAACGGGTAGTCGCAGCGCCCCGCCAGGTCCTGGTAAACCGCGATCAGGTCCTGCACGCCGGACATCTTGCAGGAGAGAATAATCTGCTCGTGCGCCAGGCCGATTTCCTCGGCACGGCTGGCGCTGCGCAGGGCGGATTGCTGCATGGCCTCCAGCACGACCTGGCGTGCATCCAGCGGCTCGCGGCGGGCTGAGTTTTCATCCATCAGCGAGGTCAGCAAATCCTGGTCCAGGCTGCCCCAGTTGACGCCGATGCGCACCGCCTTGTTTTTTTCGCAGGCGACTTCGATCATCTCGGTGAACTGGGGGTCGCGCTTTTTGCCGCGGCCCACGTTGCCGGGGTTGATGCGAAACTTGGCGAGCGCATCGCCGCAAGCACCGACTTCGCGCAGCAGCTTGTGGCCGTTGAAGTGAAAATCGCCGATCAGCGGGGTAGCGCAATCGAGCTGGTCCAGGCGCTCGCGAATCACCGGCACGGCTTTGGCCGCCGCGATATTGTTGACCGTGATCCGCACCAGTTCGGAGCCGGCCTCGGCCAGTTCAAGCACCTGGCTGACCGTCGCCTCGATATCGGCGGTATCGGTGTTGGTCATCGACTGGACCACGATCGGCGCCTCACCGCCGATGCTTATACCGCCGACCCGGCAGCAAACGGATTTTCTACGATCGATGCTCATGCGTTGGCTATTATTGCTTTATTGAGTACCGGCCAGGCGGTTTTTTTCCGCGGCCATCCAGGCGTCGATCTGCCTTTCCAGCACATCCAGCGGTACCGCGCCGCGGCTGAGCACGGCGTTGTGGAAGCGTTTGATGTCAAAGCCTTCGCCCAGCGCTTGCTCGCATTGCCGGCGCAGTTGCTTGATTTTCAGCTCGCCGATCTTGTAGGCCAGGGCCTGGCCGGGCATGGCGATATAGCGATCTATCTCGTTGACGATATCGAACTCGGTTTTCGCCGCATTGGCCTTGAAGAAATCGATTGCTTTCTGCCGGCTCCACAGCTTCGCATGCATGCCGGTATCGACGACCAGGCGCACCGCGCGCCACATTTCATAGGTGAGCTGACCGAACTCGGAATAGGGGTCCGCGTACAGACCGAGATCTGCGCCCAGGCTTTCGCTGTACAGGCCCCAGCCCTCGACGAAAGCGGTAAATCCCCCATAACGCCTGAACGCGGGCAGCTCGCCCAGCTCTTGCGCGAGCGCGATCTGGAGGTGATGGCCGGGTACCGTTTCGTGCACGCTCAAGACTTCCATTTCGTACTTCGGCCGAACTTCCGGGCGGTATAGGTTGACGAAATAAGTGCCCGGCCGGCTGCCATCGGCGGCCGGCTGCAAGTAATAAGCGGTGGTGGTGTCGGGTGCGATTGCCGCCGGGATCGGTTTGACCACGTAGGGTGCCTTGGGCAAGCGGTCGAACAGTTTGGGTAGCTGTGGATCGATACGCTTGGTGATCGCGATATAGCCGGCCAGCAACTGGTCCGGATCGTCATAGTAAAATTGTGGATCTGTACGCAAAAAGTTAAGAAAATCGTCGAAACTGCCGCTAAAATTCAAGTTCTTGATGATTTCCATCATTTTGCCGCGAATCCTGGCGACTTCCTTCAGGCCAATCTTATGGATCTCATCGGCGCTCAGGGATGTGGTCGTGTAGTGCTCGACCCGGTACTGGTAAAAGGCCTCGCCATCGGGTTGTGCATAGGCGCCGACCCGGTCGCGGGTCATGGGCAGGTAGCTCTTGTCGATGAATTTGGCCAGGCGCTTGAAACCCGGCAGGACTGCACGCGCGATCGCCGTGTGCGCCCGGGCTTTCAACTTGGCCTGGCGGCGCTCCGATATGCTCTCGGGCATGTCGTTGAAGGGTGCGAAAAACGAGCTGGCGTAAGGATCGTCAACGAGCTGGGCCGTGATCTGCGCCGGTACTCGCTGCATGATGACGGTCGGGTGGACCCTGCCTTCCTTGATGCCCCGCCGCATCAGCTTGATGGTCTGGTCCATGTAGACATCGAAGGATTGCAGGCGGGCTATCCAGTCTTCATAAGCCTTTGCATCATCGAAATTCAGCTGGTCTGCCAGCTGATCCGCGGTCTGGATACCGCCGCGCTGATTCAATGGCAGCAGGAATTGCCTGAACCGGTAGGCTTTGACCTGGTCCTGCACCTGGCGCATGAACAGGTCATAGTTAACCTGGTCGGTATCCCCAAGCGCCGAACGGTCGATCCGCATGAGCCTGGCCAGGTTGCGCCGGTCCTCGACATGAGAAACGGCGATGGCGCCGAGGCTGCGGTCGGGCCATTGCCGGTTATAACGCAGGTCGCCGAGACTGGATGCGAAAGTGGGGTTCTCGCGCAGCGTCCGCTCCCAGGATTCTTCAAACAATTGATGCAGCTCGGATGTTGCATCGGCTTTGGCCGAACCGGTCTGGCCGGCCAGCAGGATGGCCGCCGTGGCGATTATCAAAACTTTGCCTGCGATCACGAAAATCTCCTGCTCTGGTGCGGGGATGGCTATTCTCGCCGCTAGCGGATGTGATCGGCAAGTCCGGCTGACCCTGACGATTACAATCGACGGTTTGATGGGCTATTATTCTCAGCCCGATTCAAAGTATCCGCTGGAGAGAACCCGACAGGGTCGCCGAAGGCGCAACTTGCCCGGAAACGCTCAGGCACACGGACAGTGGGTACATATCGGCTCTGGAGAGCGGCCGCGACGCGGTCCACCGAAGGGGTGCGGTCAGGATTTTCCTGGCCCGATCTCTCAGGTCTAAGGACAGAGGGGCGGCAGATATATGGTCTGCCGCCTTTTTTATTGCCGGTACGAAGTAGAGGAGTGAGATGCCAAAGCAGACCCCGTTGTACGACGCGCATATCGCTCTCGGCGCCCGTATCGTCGATTTTGGCGGCTGGAACATGCCGGTCAATTATGGCTCGCAGATCGAAGAACACCACGCGGTGCGCAACGATGCGGGCATGTTCGATGTGTCGCACATGACGGTCGTCGATTTGCAGGGCGCGGCGGCGCGTCCTTTCCTGTGCGGGCTGCTGGCCAACGACATCGGCAAATTACGCGAGCCGGGTAAAGCCCTGTATTCGTGCATGCTGAATCACGCTGGCGGCGTGATCGATGACCTGATCGTGTATTACCTGGCCGAGGACCGGTTCCGGATGGTCGTCAACGCCGCCACCCGCGACAAAGACCTGGCCTGGATCAGGCAACAGGCGTCCGCTGACGGGCCGACGATCAACGAGCGTGACGACCTGGCCATGATCGCGGTCCAGGGGCCAAACGCGCGGCAAAAAGCGGCGGGAGTGCTGCCACCGGAACAGGCTGCAGCGGCCTTGGCGCTCAAGCCTTTCAGTGCGGCAGCGATCGGCGAGTTGTTTATCGCCCGGACCGGTTATACCGGTGAGGATGGTTGGGAGATCATGCTGCCGGCTGCTGCCGCGGCCGATTTCTGGGGCAGGCTGAACCAGGCCGGCATTCATCCTTGCGGTCTGGGCGCCAGGGACACATTGCGCCTCGAGGCCGGCATGAACCTTTATGGCAACGACATGGACGAGAATACGACGCCGCTGGAATCCGCGTTGTCGTGGACGGTCGCGTTCGAGCCGCAGGAACGTGATTTTATCGGCCGCGCCGCGCTGGAAAAACAACAAGCGGATGGCGTGGACCGGAAGCTGGTGGGTCTGCTGCTCGAAGGCAAGGGCGTACTCCGGGCGCACCAGAAAGTCATTTGCGCCGCTGGCGAAGGCGAGACGACCAGCGGCAGTTTCTCACCGACCCTTGGCCGGTCGATCGGCATGGCAAGACTGCCGGCCGCGTGCGGCAGCGAGTGCGAGGTTGAAATTCGCGGCAGGCGCTTGTCTGCGAGCGTTGGCAAGACAAGCTTCGTGCGAAACGGCAAGGCAGTGGATTAAGGAGCACACGATGAGCAATGTACCTGCAGATCTCAAATACAGCAGCGACCACGAATGGGTGCGCGTCGAGGACGATGGTTCCGCCGTGGTCGGTATCACCGATCATGCCCAGGGAGCGCTCGGCGACTTGGTCTTCGTCGAAGCGCCGGAACCTGGCAGCGTCTTTGCCAGTGGCGAGGCCTTCGGTGTCGTCGAGTCGGTGAAGGCCGCGTCCGATATGCTCTGCCCGTTCGGCGGCGAGGTGCTGGGAGTGAATTCCGCGCTGGACGATACGCCGGAATTGGTGAATACGGATCCTTATGGCGATGGTTGGCTGATCCGCATGCAGCCTGCCGACACGACCGAGCTCGACGGGCTGATGGATGCGGCTGCCTATGAGCAATTCCTCGAAGAAGCATAACGGGCGGCCGGATCAGATATGCCATTCATTCCGCACACCGACGATGACACCGGGAAAATGCTTGCCGAAATCGGCGCCGAGTCGGTCGCAGACCTTTTTGACGAGATTCCCGACGAGCTGCGGATAAAGTCGCTGGATCGCGTGCCCGAGGCCGTCAGCGAAATGGAAATTGCGCGCCTGATGCAGGACCGGGCGCGGATGGATAGCGGCGCGCTGAATTTTATCGGCGCCGGCGCTTACGAACACCATGTGCCGGCGGCGGTCTGGGAGATCGCCACCCGCGGCGAGTTTTACACCGCGTATACGCCATACCAGGCCGAAGCCAGCCAGGGGACGCTGCAGCTTATCTATGAATACCAGACCATGATGAGCGGTCTGACCGGCATGGAAGTCTCCAACGCTTCCTTATATGACGGCGCCTCTGCGCTGGCGGAAGCCTGCCTGATGGCGGTGCGCGCCAACCGGGCGTCGAAATCCCGTCGTATCCTGGTCGCGGGCGCCTTGCACCCGATGTATCGGCAAGTCGCCGACGTGATTTGCGCCGCCCAGGAAATCGAATTCATCGATCTGCCGTTTTGCAGCGAAGGCGGTCACTGCGTCTTGCAATCGCTGGACAAATACAGCGGCGAAGACCTGACCGCCGTGATCGTGCAACAACCCAACTTCCTTGGCGTGCTGGAGGAGGTCGATGCGATCTGCGACTGGGCCCGGGCGCAAAAGGCGCTGACCATCGCGGTCGTCAACCCGACTTCGCTGGCCTTGCTGACGCCGCCCGGTGAATGGGGCGACCAAGGCGCGGACATAGTTTGCGGCGAGGGCCAGCCGCTGGGTATCCCGCTGTCATCGGGCGGGCCTTATTTTGGTTTCATGACGACCCGCCTGGCGCTGGTTCGCCAGATGCCGGGCCGGCTGGTCGGGCGCACCGTCGATCTCGATGGCAAGCGCGGGTTTACGCTGACCTTGCAGGCCAGGGAACAGCATATTCGGCGCTCCAAGGCCACCTCGAACATCTGCACCAACCAGGGGCTGATGGTTACTGCCGCGACCATATACATGAGCCTGCTGGGCGCGGAAGGCCTGGCCAGAGTCGCCGGCGCGGCACACCGGCGAACCGGCGAGCTTTGCGCTGCATTGTGTGAACTGCCGGGCGTGGAACGGGTATTCAACAGGCCGTTTTTTCATGAAGTGGTCATTCGCCTGGACCGGCCGGTTGCGCCGGTGCTGGCTATGCTGGCGGACCACGAAGTTTTCGGCGGCCTGGATTTGACCCCGTCGCACCCGCAGCTGGGCAATGCCTTGTTGTTGTGCGCGACCGAAACGAAAAACGCAGCGGACATCGTTCGCTACCGCGATTTACTCGCGGAAATCCTGAACCGGGAAAGTGCCGCTGGATAACAAAAGAGCACGCAAACCCAATTAGCATCGAATATTTAAGGAGAGAAAAATGGCAACGATTACATTGAAAGGCAACGAGATTCATACCGCAGGCGAGCTACCGGTCGTTGGCGGCAAGGCCCCGGATTTCCAACTGACCAACGGCGACCTGCAGGAAGTATCGGTCGCGGATTTTCCCGGTTCCAAGAAATTGCTCAATATTTTCCCGAGCGTCGATACACCGGTCTGCGCATTATCGACGAAAAAGTTCAATGACTATGCGCGCGAGCACGAGGACACGGTCATGCTGATGATTTCAGCCGATCTGCCGTTCGCGCAGAAAAGATTTTGCGGCGATGAAGGCCTGGAAAATGTGGTGCTCCTGTCGACGATGCGTTCGCCGGATTTTGCCAGGACCTATGGCGTCGAAATGATCGATGGTCCGCTCCGCGGGCTCACTGCCCGCGCCGTGGTGGTGCTCGATGAGAACAACACGGTGCTGCATGCAGAGCTGGTTGCGGAAATCGCCCAGGAACCCGATTACGAAGCGGCGTTAAAGGCGCTTGGCTGAGCTGAGGAAACCCGGGAAATGAGCGACAAACTGATTTTCGAGCACTCACGCAGCGGCAGGCGGGCGAGCGCTCAGGCGCCCCTGGCTGCAACGGCAAATGATTTGCCGGAGAAGTTTCTCCGCCGCTCGCCGCCGCTGTTGCCCGAAGTGTCTGAATTGCAGACCGTGCGTCATTACACGCGCCTGTCGCAGAAAAACTTTTCCATCGATACGCACTTTTATCCGCTGGGCTCGTGCACGATGAAGTACAATCCGCGCGCGTGTAACCAGCTTGCGATGTTGCCGGGCTTTTTGGCGCGTCACCCGCTCGGCCCGGAATCCCATGGCCAGGGTTTCATGTCGTGCATGTACGAACTCCAGGAAATGCTAAAAGCGGTTACCGGCATGAAAGAGGTTTCGCTGACGCCGATGGCGGGTGCACAGGGTGAGTTCGCGGGGGTCGCGATGATCCGCGCGTATCACCGCTCGCGCAACGATAACGATCGCAACGAGATCCTGGTTCCGGACGCTGCCCACGGAACCAACCCGGCGACCGCGACCATGTGTGGTTACAGCACGCGCGAAATCCCGACCGGCAAGAACGGCGATGTCGATATCGAGGCGCTCAAGGCGGCGGTTGGCCCGCAGACCGCCGGCATCATGCTGACCAACCCGTCGACGGTCGGCGTGTTCGACCGCAGTATCCAGGAAATGTCGCGCATCGTTCACTCGGCCGGCGGGCTGTTGTACTACGATGGCGCCAATCTGAATGCCATCCTCGGCAAGGTTGCCCCGGGCGACATGGGCTTCGATGTGATCCACATGAACCTGCACAAGACCTTTTCCACGCCGCACGGCGGCGGTGGGCCCGGCTCGGGCGCGGTCGGCGTCGGTGACCGCCTGAAGGAATTCCTGCCGCTACCTGTGGTCGGAAAGGATGGTGACCGCTATCGTTGGCTCACGGAGGCAGATTTTCCACAAAGCATCGGTCGGCTGTCGGCCTTTATGGGCAATGCCGGCGTGCTCTTGCGCGCCTACGTTTACATGCGCTTGCTGGGTCGCAAGGGCATGGAACGTGTGTCGGAAAATGCCGCGCTTGGCGCCAACTACCTGATGAAAAAACTGCAGGACGCGGGTTTCGAGCTGGCCTACCCGGAAAGACGCGCGAGCCATGAGTTTATCGTGACATTGAAGAAGGAAAAGAGTGAACTGGGCGTGACCGCGATGGATTTTGCGAAATGCCTGCTCGATCATGGTTACCATGCGCCGACCACTTATTTTCCGTTGCTGGTGCCCGAGTGCCTGTTGATCGAGCCGACCGAATGCGAGGCGAAAGAAGACCTGGATGGCTTCGTTGCAGCCATGATTGCGATCCGCGAGCAGGCGAAAACCGACCCGGAAAAAGTTAAGGGCGCGCCGTATACCATGCCGGTCCGGCGTCTCGATGATGTGCGGGCGGCCCGGCAACTCGATTTGCGCTGGCAGCCTGGGGCGGAGAACTGAAGCCGGCGCAGGCAGCTGCGGGGCAGATGCGGATAAACAGGAGTTTCATGAGACACAGGACCACAGTTGCGCTGACCCGGATGTTGGCGGTATTCGTGCTGGCCGGCGCCGCGAACGCCCAGGACAGCGATCAGTGGAAAAACACGCTGGGCAAAGTCAGTAGCGGCATCGTGTCGATCCGCATCGACGGAACCCGGGCATTCGATACCGAGTGGAACATGTCCAGCCAGGCTACCGGTTTCGTCGTCGACGCGGAGCGCGGCCTGATCCTGACCAATCGCCACGTGGTGACCACCGGACCGGTGACCGCCGAGGCGGTTTTCAGCAACAACGAAGAGGTCGAGTTGAAGCCGGTGTACCGGGACCCGGTCCATGACTTCGGCTTTTATCGCTATGACCCGGAGCGGCTTTCCTATATTCAGCCCTACGAGTTTTCGCTGGCGCCCGAGCGGGCGCAAATCGGGCGGGAAATTCGCGTCGTCGGCAACGACGCGGGCGAGCAGCTTGCAATCCTTGCCGGCACCATCGCGCGGCTGGATCGTGCCGCGCCTGACTATGGCCGGGGCAACTACACCGACTTCAATACTTTTTATATACAGGCCGCGTCAAACACCTCCGGTGGCTCGTCGGGTTCCCCGGTGATCGATATCGATGGGCAAGTGGTCGCGCTCAATGCCGGCGGCACCAGTTCCGCCGCCTCGAGTTTTTATCTGCCGCTGGATCGCGTGCAACGGGCACTGGATCTGGTCCGGGCCGGGGCCGAGGTCAGCCGCGGCACGCTGCAAACAATTTTTTTGAGCAAGCCATACGATGAGCTGCGCCGCCTGGGTCTGAGCCCGGATATCGAGGCCGAGGCCCGCAAAGAGTTTCCCGGGAGGACCGGAATGCTGGTCGTCCAGCAGGTCGTGCCGGGCGCGGGCGCGGAGGGGGTCTTGCAACCCGGCGACATCCTGGTCCGCGTGAACGACGCGATGGTTACGGATTTCGTGACGCTGGAAGAGGTTCTCGATTCCGGCGTCGGCGAGCCGGTCGAATTGGCGATCAGTCGTGGCAGCAAGGTGCTGACAGCGAAGCTCGAGATTCTGAATCTTCACGACATCACCCCGGATCGTTACATCGAATTTGGTGACGCGGTGATCCACAATCTTTCCTACCAGCAGGCGCGCCATTTCAATATGCCCCCGCGTGGCGTGTATATCGCGAATCCCGGTTATGTATTCGGCACGCAGGCGATACCCAGGGCGTCGGTGATTACTGAACTGGGTGGCACGCCGGTCGCCAATATCGACGAATTCGAGGCGGTGCTGAATGAGCTGGCGGATGGCGAGCGGGCCAGCATCCGCTTTATTACTTTCGAAGATCCGACCAATTCAACTTTGCGCGTGATGCGCATGGACCGGAACTGGTTTCCGGCGCGGTACTGCATTCGCGATGACAAGCTGGGTGTGTGGCCCTGCCGCGACCTGGCCAGCGGCCCGCCGGCAAAGCCGCTGCAACCGGCGAGTACCCGGATCAGCGGTAACGGCGATCCGCGCTCGCGGCGGCTGGCGCCATCGCTGGTCATGGTCAATTTCGATATGCCATATACAGTTTCCGGCGTCGCCGATCGCTTTTATCATGGCACCGGCCTGATCGTCGACACGGAACGCGGGCTGGTGGTCGTCGATCGCAATACCGTCCCGGTCGCGATGGGCGATGTCAGCCTGACTTTCGCCGGTAGCCTGGAAATACCGGGTCGAGTCCTCTTTATCCACCCGCTGCATAACTTTACCGTGGTTTCCTACGACCCTGCGCTGATTGGCGACACACCGGTCAAAGCGGCGCGTTTGAGCAAGCGGGAGGCGGTTGCGGGAGACCCGGTCTGGGCGGTCGGTCTCAAGGGCGATCACAAGCTGGCCGTGCAGGCCACCGAGATCGCTTCGGTCGATGCACTGGTTTTGCCGTTGTCGCGCACCATGCGCTTTACCGACAGCAATCTGGAAACGATTTCGGTGGTCAATCCGCCGAGCGAATTCGATGGTGTGCTGGCCAACCGCAAGGGCGAAGTGGTGGCCATGTGGTCGAGTTTTGCCTACCAGGCAGGGCAGGAACTCGGCCAGCGCTCCGAGGGCGTACCCGCCGACCTGATTATTGAGACCGTGGAACTGGCGCGCAGCGGGCGGCCGCTGCATTCGCTGGAAACCCGGTTCGACCTGATTCCGCTGGCCAGCGCGCGCAAGCTCGGGTTGCCGGATAACTGGGTATCGCGGCTGGAAGCGCATGACGGCAAGAGGCGCCAGGTACTCAGCGTCAGGCGCACGGTCGCCGAATCTGCCGCCTCGAAGCTACTGAAACCGGGTGATTTGCTGCTGACTGTCGATGGCCAGGTCGTCAGCAGCTTTCGGGAAGTCGAACGGGCGGTTCGCCAATCGCGGGTCACCGTCGAAATCTGGCGCGACAAAGAGCTGCTCGAACTCGAACTGCAGACGGCGGCGTTGGACGGGCGCGGTCTCGACCGGGTCGTGATGTGGGCGGGTGCCCTGTTGCAGGCGCCTCACCGGGCAATGTCGGTGCAGCGGGGCATATCGCCGGATGGCATTTATGTCGCTTTTTTTGCCTATGGTTCCCCGGCCAACCGCTTTGGCCTTTGGGCCGGGCGCAGGATACTGGCGGTCGATGAAATCCAGACCCCGGACCTGGACAGTTTTATCGCCGTGGTCAGCGGCAAAAAAGACCGCGAAGCCGTGCGTTTGAAAACCGCGACCTGGAACAACCGCATCGAGGTTATTACGCTGAAGCTGGATAACCGCTATTGGCCCGCCTACGAGATCAACCGGACGGAACAGGGCTGGCGAAGAAGCCCGTTATCCGCCACCAGCGAGGAGCACCAACATGCAGGCCATTAATTCCCAGCGCGCGACCTTGCTATTGGCTTTGCTGGTCTTGCTGGCGCCACTTTTGGATGCGGGTGAGTTGTACCGTTATAAGGACGAGCAGGGCAACTGGGTCTATTCGGACCGGCCGCCGCCCGGACGAAAAGACGTAGTCATCCAGGAGATGGACGTCAAGCGCCCGCGGCCGACGATCCGGATGACCGAAAGACGACGCGCCGGTGAAGTCGACCTGGTCGCGATCAATACTTTCGAGGTGCCGATCGAAGTGATTTTGCAGATCACCGAGGCCGACAACCTGAACCACAATCTGGGCGACATCATCCGCCATGTGGTGGCGGCAACGGCCGATGAAGTCGTCACCACGGTCACCTCCGCTCAACGCGGCGGCTGGTCGTTTGCCTACCAGGCCCATTTCGTCATCGGTGACCCGCAGGCCAGGCACCGGCCGCCGGTACCGTATCGAGCGCCTTTTGCGGCCGCTTCCGAGTTCCTGATCAGCCAGGCTTACCCCGGGAAATTATCCCATTTCGATGCCGCGAACCGCTATGCGGTAGATATTGAAATGCCGGTCGGCACGCCTATCTATGCCGCGCGCGGCGGCACCGTTATCGACCAGGCGACGCATTTTTTCGCCAACGGCACGGACCTGGAAAAAGACGGGCCCAGGGCCAACCTGGTGCGCATCGTTCACGACGATGGCAGCATCGCGGTCTATGCACACCTCAACTGGGACTCGATCCGGATCCGTATCGGCGATAAAGTGGACGAAGGTCAGTACATCGCAGATTCGGGCAACACCGGTTTCAGCACGGGGCCACATTTGCATTTCGATGTGCAGCTCAACCACGACATGGCGCTGGTGTCGGTACCGTTCCGGTTCCGCGACGAAAGGGGAGGCGCTAAAGTGCCCCGCGCCGGCCAGTTGCTGAAAAACCTTCGCTGAGCTGTCAGCGCCGGCAAAAGCGAAAGAGGAATTTCTGAACTACACTGAGACAAGGCCAAAAAAACAAGATTAAAACGGAGGCCTCCAATGAAAAACCTGTTACTGGGCAGCGTGATTGCGGCGGTCGCATTATTGTTCTGGGGTTTTGCCTTCTGGGCCGTTAGCCCGCTTCCCTATACCGCGCTGAAAACCGTGGCCGATGAACCCGCGGCGGGCCAGGCCCTGCTGGAACATTTCCCGCAATCGGGAACTTACTACTTGCCCGACCCAAGGAATCCCGACGAGGACGAGATGAACGCGCTGCACCGGCAGGGTCCGGTCGCGATGGTCAATATCGATATCGATGGCGGCGAACCCCGCAGCCTCAGCGTGTTGCTGGCTGGCTTTGTGCACATGCTGATTACGACCTTGATGATTTCGCTGTTGATGAGGTTGACCGGCAACGCGTTGGCTACCTACGGCGATCGCGTGTTGTTCGTATTTCTGGCCGGTGTGATCGTGGCTTTCTGGACGCGGATCTCTGACGTAATCTGGTGGGGTCTGGGGCTCCCATGGCAAATGTATAACGCGGTTTACGATGTCAGCTCCTGGCTGATTGCCGGGCTGATCCTGGCGAAGTTTGTCGGGCCAAAGCCAGCGACGGGTCCGCATACCGGTGAGGAATAAGACAGCGGTTTTTTAGCTGGCGATCGCCGCCAGCATCGCATCCATCGTCGTCAGTGGTTCGCTGCAAACGCGGCCCTGGCAGACATAGGCCAGCGTGCCTTCCCCGGCCCGTTTGTCGGCCAGCGCATCCGGTAATGCCTCGTCGTCTCCGGTCAGCAGATAGACCTGCCTTTTTGGCGCATAGACCAAGGTAGCGGCTTTGCGCCAGCGGTCCGCATCCTCCGCTGCGCCCCGGATGACGATGGTCTCGCCGGGCTGCAAGTGTTCCTCGAGGGCGTCCAGCATGGCCGCGTGGCCGGCGGGGTATTGTTCGATCGCCGATTTCCCGCTTTGCAGCGTATTCTGCGCGGCTTGCAGGAACCCGGTGTCGCCGAGCAAATAACCCAGGCGTTGCAGCGCAAACGCCGCGATGCCGTTACCCGCCGGTATCGCCTCATCGGCAAAGGTTTTTGGCCGGAACAACAGTTTCTCGTGCTGGTGGGCGGTAAAAAAGAATCCGCCGTGATCGCGGTCTTCGAAATCATCGACCAGGCGCCGGGCCAGCGTCACGCAGAAGCCGAAAAGCTGCGAATCCCAGCGGGTCTGCAACAATTCGAGCAGGCCATTGAGCATGAAGGCGTAGTCATCGAGGTAGGCGGGGAAGCGCGCGCGGCCATCCTTGTACACGGACCACAAGCCGGCCTCGTCATCCCAGAGTTTCTCGCGCACGAAATTCGCGGCGCACATGGCCGACTCCGCAAGATCATCCCGATCGAGCGCGCGAGCGGCGATCGCCAGGCCCTGGATCATCAGCCCGTTCCAGCTGCAGATAATTTTCTCGTCACGCGCCGGCCATACTCTTTGCTCGCGTGCCCTGGATAATTTCTCCCGCGCGCGGGCGAGCAAATCGGCGTCGGCCGACTGCTCCTGCCGCAGGTTCAGGTGCCAGCGGCTGTTTTCGAAATTGGGCGGCTGGTCCAGGCCATACACGGTCTCGATCGCCAGGAATTCATCGTCATCGAGCAAGCCCTTTATTTCCGCTGGCGTCCAGGTATAGAAAGCGCCCTCTGTTTTCCGGCCATCGCCGTCTTCGCTGTCGGCATCCAGCGTTGCGTAAAAACCGCCATCGGGCGATTGCATTTCGCGTATCGCCCAGTCCGCGGTGGCGCCGGCGATGTCCCGGTAATACGGGTCGGCGCTGGCCTGCCAGGCCTGTGCATACAGCGCTAACAACTGGGCGTTGTCATAGAGCATTTTTTCGAAGTGCGGGATCGCCCAGCAAGCATCGACGCTGTATCTGAAAAACCCGCCGCCCAACTGGTCGTACAGACCGCCGCGGGCCATTCGTCCCAGCGTGTGGCTGACCATGTACAGGGCCTGCACATCCGGATCCGATTCCGTGGCCGTGGCGCGCCAGTGGCGCAATAATCTCTGGCAATAGCCTGGGTGCGGGAATTTCGGCGCCTGGCCAAAGCCGCCAAAGCGCCCGTCAAAATCCTGCTCCAGGGTTTGCCGCGCCTGCGCAAAAACCGCCTCTGCCGGCACATCGTCGCCCGGCGGTGCCTCGATCCGCGTCAGGACCGCGTGCAACGATTCTGCTTGCTCGCGCAGGCCCTCGTGTTCCTTGCGATAAAACTCGTCGATGCGCATCAGCACGTCGGCAAATCCCGGCATGCCCTGTCGTGAGGTCGGCGGGAAGTAGGTGCCGGCAAAAAACGGCATCTGGTCTGCGGGGTCGAGGAACACGGTCAACGGCCAGCCGCCCGCGCGTTGCGCCAGGACCTGGTGTGCGGTCTGGTAAACACGGTCGAGATCGGGTCGTTCCTCGCGGTCCACCTTGATGTTCACGAACAGCCGGTTCATTTGTTCCGCGATCTGCGGGTTTTCAAAAGACTCGTGGGCCATGACATGACACCAGTGACAGGCCGAGTAACCGATCGACAGCAGGATCGGCTTGTTTTCTTTCCTGGCCTTGTCCAGCGCTTCGTCGCCCCACGGGTACCAGTCCACCGGGTTGTCCGCGTGCTGTAAAAGGTACGGACTGGTCTCGCCGCCCAGCTTGTTCTGCCCAGTTTTCACGATCTTTTTTCCACCTCGGTACCTACCTTATCATCGCGAAACCCCGGGTCCATCCTTTGTTACACTTACACCCTATGTGGACTTATCCTGGTTTCGATCCCGTCGCCCTGTCCCTGGGCCCGCTCAAAATTCGCTGGTACGGACTGATGTATTTGCTGGCGTTCGCGGCTGCGTGGTGGCTGGCACGGCGGCGGGCCAAAAAGCCGGACTCCGGCTGGACGCCGGTGCAGGTCGATGACCTGATTTTCTATGGCGCCATGGGAATCATTCTCGGCGGCCGCATCGGTTACATGCTGTTCTATGGCGGCGCGCAAATCCTCGACAACCCGCTGTCGATACTCAAGATCTGGGAAGGCGGCATGTCTTTCCACGGCGGTCTGCTCGGCGTAATCATCGCGCTGATGCTGTTTGCGCGGAACAGCGGCCGCAGTTTCTGGCAAATCGGTGATTTCACGGCACCGCTGGTGCCGCTCGGGCTCGGCTTCGGCCGGATCGGCAATTTCATCAACGGCGAACTGTGGGGCGGGCCGGCCGATCCGGGCGCGCCGTGGGCGGTCATGGTCAACGGTCAGGCGCTGCACGCATCGCAACTCTACGAAGCATTGCTGGAGGGCTTTGTGTTGTTCGCCATACTCTGGGTTTATACGGCAAAACCACGGCCGCTGATGGCGGCCAGCGGCCTGTTTCTGTTGTTTTATGGCAGTTTCCGCGTCCTGATCGAGTTTGTGCGCGTGCCGGACGAGCACCTGGGATACCTCGCCTTCGGCTGGGTCACGATGGGCCAGTTTTTATCGCTGCCGATGATCGTCGCCGGCGTTGCAATCGTCGCAGTCGCCTACACCCGCAACCGGGCGGCCACCTGATGAAGCAATACCTGGATATGCTGCGCCTGGTGCGGGACCGCGGCGCGGTCAAGGATGATCGTACCGGTACCGGTACCCTCAGCGTATTTGGCCACCAGATGCGCTTCGATCTCGGCGCCGGCTTTCCCCTGCTGACGACCAAGCAGCTGCATCTGAAATCGATCATCCATGAGCTGTTGTGGTTTTTGCAGGGTGATACCAATGTCGCTTACCTGAATGAACACGGAGTGAAAATCTGGGACGAGTGGGCCGATGACAACGGCGATCTAGGTCCGGTGTATGGCCGGCAATGGCGCTCGTGGCCCACAGCCGGCGGCGGCGCAACAGACCAGATCAGCAAAGTGGTCGAGCAGATCAAAAATGAGCCCGATTCAAGACGCATCATCGTTTGTGCGTGGAACGTCGGCGAACTCGAGCAGATGGCCCTGTTGCCGTGCCATTGCCTGTTCCAGTTCCACGTCGCCGCTGGCCGTTTGTCCTGCCAGCTCTACCAGCGCAGCGCCGATATTTTTCTCGGCGTGCCGTTCAACATCGCCTCTTATGCCTTGCTGACGCACATGCTGGCACAGCAATGCGATCTCGAGCCGGGTGATTTCATCTGGACCGGCGGCGACTGTCACCTGTACAGTAATCATATTGAACAGGCGGACCTGCAATTGACACGCGAGCCCTTGCCCCTGCCTAGACTGAAATTCAAACGCAGGCCGGCCAGTATTTTCGAATACCGCTATGACGATTTCGAAATAGAAGGCTACTGCTATTACGAACGCATCCCCGCCGCCATCGCGGTCTAGGCGTTCATGAAAATCTCCCTGATACTGGCGATGGGCAGAAATCGAGCGATCGGCCGCGACAACCAGTTGCCCTGGCATTTACCCGCCGATCTCGCCCATTTCAAAGCGACGACCCTGGGAAAACCCATCCTGATGGGGCGCAAAACCTGGGAATCGATCGGCAAGGCGCTACCGGGCCGGCTGAATATCGTGCTGACCGGGCAGGTCGGTTATCACGCCGATGGGGCGACTGTGGTCAACAACATCGACGCTGCGATTTCGGTCTGCGGATCGGCGGATGAGTTGATGGTCATCGGCGGAGCCGGCGTGTACCAGGCGTTTCTGCCCAGCGCGCAGAAAATCTACCTGACCCTGATCGACGAAGATTTCGACGGCGATACGTTTTTCCCCGAGCTCGATGAACAACAGTGGCACGAAGAAGGCCGCGAGGATCACCGGGCAGATGACAGGAATCCATACGATTATTCTTTTCGGGTATTGAGAAGAGCTGCGAGTAACAGCGCAAAAGCGAGCTAAACTATTAGAAGGCTGCGATGGCAGAAACTGATCCTTGTTCCGATATAGAGGTGAAGAAGCGGTGGAGACGCTTCGAGGAGGAAAAAAATCAAAAATATCGTAAATTGATTCGTGAGTCTTTGAGCCTATTGAATAAGACAGACGAAGAATCATCGGCTGAAAACTAACTGAACCAGCCCCTCACCCCATGCACTCCAGTTTCTCCGAGATCAGCCGGCCGGCAAGCTGAAAATCCACTTCGTCGAGCGAAGTCTTGCCGGCGGTCAACTCACGCAGAATCCCGGCTTGAATTTCGCCGCGGTGTTTCGCTTCCGCGTAAGGGATTTCATGATGGAACATGACCATCGAATAGCGCGGTATGAACCGGTCCGCGTATTGGTTTTCCAGTTTGAACGATAATTTTTTCTGTAGCAGGTAAATCGGGTCGGTCACGCTGTCGCGCATCTCCAGGTAGTTTTCCAGCGCCATGTCGGCGATCGCATCGCAATTGGGTTTGCGTTGTTTGCTAAACGCGGCGAACGCATCGCCCCAGTCGTCGCCGCACTGGTCGAGTATGCGGTCCAGCTCGAGGCAATCTTCGAACGCGCAATTCATGCCCTGGCCATGGAAAGGCACGACTGCGTGCGCGGCGTCGCCGAGCAGCAGGATCTTGTCCTTGTAGTGGTAGGGGTAGCTGCGAATGGTGCCGAGTTCGCCAGCGGGGTTGGCGAAGAAATCCTTTTCCAGGTCCGGCAGCAACGCAACAGTGTCGGGAAAATGCGCCTGGAAAAAAGCGCTGACTTCCTCGCGTCCGTCGAGTTCGACAAAGCTGATCGGTCCTTCGCTCGGCAAAAACAGCGTTACCGTGAAGTCGCCGCCGGGATTGGGCAGCGCGATCAGCATGAACCCGCCGCGAGGCCAGATGTGCAAGGAGTTTCCGTCGATCCGGTGTTTGCCGTTCTCAGCCGCCGGGATGCGCAGTTCCTTGTAGGCGTGCGGCAGTATTTCCTCGTGCGAATCGTATCCCGAGTAAGCCGCCATCGTGCGCCGGACGATGGAACCGCCGCCATCGGTCGCCATCACTCGCTCGGCCGCCACCCGAACGATGCTGTCGTCATGCGATCTTTTGAATTCCATTGCGCAGCTCTCCGGCTGGAGCGTGTGCAGGCGGTGATCGAAATGAAATTCGACGCCATGTTTTTGCTCGGCCAGGTCCATCAGCCGCTTGTTCAGTTCGCCGCGCGCTACCGAGTAAATGACCTCGCCCTCTTTTTGTCCATACGGTTGCAGGACCTGGCTGCCATCGTGGTCGTGGATCATGCGCCCGCGCATGGCAATCAACTGGTCTTCGATCAGCGACAGCGCCCCCGCTTCGCGTAGCGCGTTGATACCGCGTTCGGCGAGGGCCAGGTTGATGGAACGGCCTGCCGGTATGTCCTGTTTGCGCATGTCGGCGCGCAATTCATAGACGGAAACCTTGTGCCCGCGTCTTGCCATGTAGATCGAGAGCAACGGGCCGGCCAGTCCGGCGCCGACGATCACCAGCTCCTTGTGCTCGCTCATTACAGGCACTCTTCCAGCCGCTCCACGAATCGCCAGACATCTTCGTGGCTGTTGTAAAGAGGAACCGGCGCGGCGCGGATCACATCGGGTTCGCGCCAGTCGCAAATGACGTCGTTTGCGGCCAGTGCGTCGAAGACCTCGCGCCGGCTCTCGCGGTCGTCACGCTGAGCGGTCAGGCGAATGGAAAGCTGGCAGCCTCTTTGCTGGGGATTGTCCGGCGTCAGGATCTCGAGCCGGTCGCCGAGGCGTTCGTGCAACAGCTTTGCCATCAACGCGGTCAGCGACAGGGACTTCTCGCGCAACCGCGCCATGCCGGCTTCGTGGAATATTTCCAGCGAGGCGAGCACCGGCGCCAGCGCCAGTATCGGTGGGTTCGACAACTGCCAGCCCTCTGCGCCGGGCATGGCCTTGAATTCCGGCCCCATCTCGAAACGCGAGTCCTGGTCATGGCCCCACCAGCCGGCAAAACGCGGCAATTCCCGGTCGCTGGCATGTCGTTCGTGGACAAAACAGCCGGCGACCGAGCCAGGCCCGCCGTTGAGATACTTGTAGCTGCACCAGGCGGCGAAATCGACGCCCCAGTCGTGTAATTGCAGGGGAATATTGCCGGCCGTGTGGGCCAGGTCGAACCCGGCCAGGCAGCCTTTCTTGTGCGCCGCCTCGGTGATCGCCGCCATATCGAAAACCTGGCCGGTGTAATACTGCACGCCGGGCAACATGACTAATGCAATTTCCGCGCCCTGTTCATCGATGACGCGCAGCAGGTCTTCGTCGCGCAGGGTGTACTCGCCATCGCGGGGCGCGATTTCAATCAGTTCCGTGGCCGGGTCCAGCCCGTGAAACAGCAGCTGCGATTCCGCGGCGTAACGATCGGAGGGGAAAGCGCCTTTTTCGATCAGCAATTTGCGGCGCTCGCCCCGTGGCCGGTAAAAGCTGACCATCATCAGGTGCAGGTTGACGGTCAGGCTGTTCATGTTGACCACTTCGGTCGGCAGTGCGCCGACCAGCTCGGCCGTGTGCTCGGTCAGGAAACGGTGATACGGCATCCACGGGTGCCGCGAGCGGAAATGGCCTTCGACGCCCAGTCTTTGCCAGTCAGCCAGCTCCTCGGCGACAAGCTGCGCCGTGGTCTTTGGCTGCAGGCCCAGCGAATGCCCGCAGAAATAAATCTGCGGATTGCCGTCTTTGCCAGGCGGCAGATGGAACCGGTCGCGAAACGCCGCGAGCGGATCGTCGATGTCCAGTTTTCTTGCGTCAGCTACAGTAAAAGACTGCTTGTCCATTCGCGTCCGTGCCCTGGATTATTGTTTTGCCGCGGGTTGCAGGAACTGTTTCCGGTCGAGGTTCAGCCAGTGCAGCGCGGTACCATGCAGCAGCCTCGCCGTGGTTTTTTCGTCGAGGCCCATTGCTTCGATCATGCGGCCGGGTACGTGCTCGCCAAGCGGGAAAGGGTAATCGCTGCCGAGCGCTATTTGCTCGGCGCCCATCAGCTTGATCATGTAGCGCAGCATCTCGGGATCGTGCACCAGCGAATCGATAAAAAATCGGTCGACGTACGAGCGCGGGTTGATGTCGTTGTCGACCGCGACCAGGTCCGGCCGCACATTGAAACCGTGCTCGATGCGGCCAAGCGTCGCCGGGAAAGCGCCGCCGCCGTGGGCAAAGGCGACCCGCAGGCGGGGCAGCCTTTCGAAAACGCCGCCGAAAATCATCGAGCAGATGGATAGGGACGTTTCCGCCGGCATGCCGACCAGCCACGGCAGCCAGTACTTGGACATGCGTTCCCGGCCGAGCATTTCCCAGGGATGGACGAAAATCGCGGCGCCTAAGTCCTGGGCTGCCTCGAAAATCGGGAACAGGCGCGGATCGTCGAGGTTCCAGCCGTTGATGTGGGTGCCGATTTCTATCCCGGCCAGCCCCAGTTCCCTGACGCAGCGCTCCATTTCACCGATCGCCAGCTCGCAGTTTTGCATCGGTACGGTGCCCAGGCCGATAAACCGCGCCGGGTTGCCGGCGACCACGCCAGCGATGTGGTCGTTGAGCAGGCGGGACAGGTCGAGTGTGTCTTTTGGCCGCGCCCAATAGCTGAACATGACCGGAACGGTGGACAGTACCTGTACGTCGACGCCGTGCTGGTCGCACTCGGACAGCCGCTCGTCCGCGCTCCAGCAGTTCGACCCGATATCGCGAAACGGCTTGCCTTCGAGCAGCATGCGCGCACACCCGGGTCCGTGGTGTTCGAGTTGGACGAAGCCCCCGTAACCATACCGTGCTTTCAGGTCGGGCCAGTTCTCAGGCAGTACATGGGTGTGTATATCGATCTTCAGCATGGTCGCCGTGGCCGTTACGGTTTCTGCATAACGGTGCCGCACCGATCGCAAGTATGGTTTTTTTCATTCGACCAGAAGCGGTCGAATACGGGCGTGAGCTGCGTTTCGATATTGCTCACGTGCAGATATTCTTCGTATAACTTGTGGTTGCATTTCTCGCAAAACCACATGAAGCCGTCCTTTTCTTCCTTGCGGCGCTGGCGTTCGATGACCAGTCCGATGGTGTTGGCAAAGCGCTGCGGCGAATGCGGCATGCGTGCCGGCAGCAGGAAAATTTCACCCTCGCGAATCGGGATATCCACGGGTTGCCCGATCTGCATGGTTTTTAGCAGCATGTCGCCTTCGAGCTGGTAGAAAAACTCCTCGCCTTCGTCGTAATGGTAATCCTTGCGGCTGTTGGGTCCGCCGACGACCATGATGATGAACTCGCTGTCGCTGAACACCTGTTTGTTGCAAACCGGCGGTTGCAGAGCCTCGCGATGCTCGTCTATCCATTGCTTGAAATTGAAAGCGGAAAGCTGGCTCATGCTGGTTCTCCGTGGTCACCGGTGGTGGCGATACATTTTAGTTCAATGGCGATCGGCGTGGGCAGGCGGTTGATTTCAACCGTCGTGCGGCAGGGCTGATTGTCGCTGAAATACTCGGCGTAAATCCGGTTGAAGGTTGCAAAATCCCGATCCATGTCGGTCAGAAAGACAGTGACGTCGACCAGGTCGCCCCAACCCAGGCCAGCCGCTTCGAGTACGCTGCGGACATTGGCAAAAACCGCGTGGCACTGGGCCGCCATGTCGTATTCCTGGATTTCACCATTCTTGCCAAGCACCAGGCCGGGTATTTCGTCGGTTTCCGGGCTACGCGGGCCCATGCCGGACAAAAACAGCAAATCGCCGACTCTGCGCGCGTGCGGGTAGGCGCCCATCGGTTTTGGTGCGCCACCGGCTCTGACTGTGTCACTCATTTCTCATCCTTCGGCCCGATTTTCTTTAGCGATACTTGATGCAAACGTTGCGCGGCTCGGTAAAAAAGCGCATCGCCTCCAGACCGCCTTCGCGGCCGACCCCCGAGTTCTTGACGCCGCCCATCGGCGTGCGCAGATCTCTCATCATCCAGGTATTGATCCAGATCAGCCCGGCCTGGAGTTGCTCCGCCAGGCGGTGGCAGCGTCCGATGTTGCCGCTCCACACCGACGCCGCCAGGCCGTATCGCGTGCCGTTGGCGATGCTCAGTGCCTGCGCCTCATCTTCGAACGGGATCAGGCTGACCACCGGGCCGAAAATTTCTTCCTGGTTGCAGTCGCTGTCCGCCGCCAGGCCGTCGATGACCGTCGGCTCGATGAACCAGCCATCGCGGCAGCGTTCCGCATCCGGTTCGAGCGCACTGCCGCCGGTCAGGATTTTGCCACCCGCCTGGCGGGCTTTTTCCACGCAATCCAGGATCTTGTCGCGGTGGGCCAGCGACACCACGGCGCCTTGCTCGGTGTCTTCGTTTAGCGGGTCGCCAATTTGTAAGGCTCCAACACGAGTCACGAACTCATCGCGGAATTTTTCATAGACCGATGATTCGACCAGCACGCGGGAACCGCACAGGCATATCTGCCCCTGGTTGCTATACCCCGCGCGCACGACGCCAGCCATCATCGGCTCCCAGTCGGCATCGGCAAAAACGATGCTGGGATTCTTGCCGCCCAGTTCCAGCGACAGCTTGCGGAACTCCGGGGCTACCGTGCGGGCGATGGATGCGCCGGTCGCCGTGCCGCCGGTAAACGAAATCGCGCTGATCCCCGGGTGCGCGACGATGGCCTGACCTATGCCCGGACCGTTGCCATGGAGGATATTCAGCACCCCTGGCGGCAGGCCGGCTTCCTGGCACAGGCGGCTGAACAGCCACGCCGTGACCGGCGTAATCTCGGATGGCTTGGCGATGACGCAATTGCCGGCGGCCAGCGCCGGTGCGATTTTCCAGGTCAGCAAGTACAGCGGCAGGTTCCACGGCGAGATACAGGCCACCACGCCCAACGGCATGCGCAGCGTGTAATTGATCGCGCCCGCTTCCATGTAATGCGCTTCACTGGCGAACTGAGTGGCGGCATCGGCAAAAAAGTGCAGGTTGCGCGCGGCCCTGGGGATATCGACCTTGCGGGTCAGGGTTATCGGTTTGCCGGTATCGATCGATTCGGCCAGCGCCAGCGGCTCGCTCATCGCCTCTATTTTTTGCGCCAGGCGGCGGAGCATCCGGCCCCGGTCCTCCGCCGGCGTCCGGCTCCACGCGGGGAATGCGGATTGCGCGGCGGCAACGGCGAGCTCGAGGTCCTCGTCGCCGGAGTCGCTGAGTTGCCCATAGCTCGTCGCGGTCGCCGGTTCGATGACCTCCAGCCAGCGGCCGGTGGTCGAAGCCCGCAGTTCGCCATCGATGTAATTGAGGATTTTTTCCATCGACTTTCGCAATCCCGGTTACAGGCAACCGGTCCGCCCGCCATCGACCGGCAGGTTGATGCCGTTGATATAGGCGGCGGCCGGCGAGGCCAGGAATGCGATGGCACAGGCAGTTTCAGCGGGCTCGGCAAACCGGGCCATCGGGATCTGGGCGAGGGCGGCGGCGCGCACCTGCTCGAAACTGGCCCCCGATTTTTCGGCCCGGTTGCGGAACAGGTAATCGAGTCTTTCGGTCGCGGTAAAGCCGGGCAATACATTGTTGACGGTTATCCCCTCGGGTCCGAGTTCCGCTGCCAGGGTTTTCGCCCAGCATGCGACGGCGCCGCGGATGGTGTTGGAAACGCCGAGACCCTTGATCGGTTGTTTGACCGAGGTCGAGATGATGTTGATAACGCGTCCGTAGCCGCTGTCGCGCATACCGGGCAGGGCGAGCCGCAAAATCGCCTGGGCCGCGACCAGGTGCTGGCGGAAAGCCTGCTCGAAGGCCTCGTTGCCGGCGAGGTGGGCCGGTCCGGCCGCCGGACCGCCGGAATTGTTGACCAGGATCTGGATCGGCTGCTTTTCCAGTTCCGGTTGCAGTTTTTCTTCCAGGCCGTCGGTATCGCCCATATCGGTTGCCAGGTAGCGGTGCGCTTGACCCTCGCCCGTCGGCAGGGAGTCCCGTGCTACCGCCAGCGCTTCCGCATCGCGCGCCAACAACAAGACATTGCAACCCAGGCCGGCCAGTTCCTGCGCGGCGGCCAGGCCGATGCCCCGGCTGGCGCCGCAGACGAGGGCGTTTTTTCCGTGTAAGTCAAGATTCATGCTCTGGACCCGCCGGCTGTTTCAGCCATTGATTATTCTGTCGGCAAAGTATCGGGTTTGCGTGGTAACGGTCAAGCGCCGCTTTAGCCGGGTGCCTGGTATGCCGGGCATTGTACGCTGACCACCGGCCCGGACCGGTCCAGGCGCACCGCACTGAGTTGCCCGCCCCAGACACAGCCGCTGTCCAGGCACTGCACGCCGTCTTCTTCGGCCAGGCCCAGCGTCGACCAATGGCCGAATACGATGCGCGCACCGCGGCTGGCCCTGCCGGGGACGCGGAACCAGGGCAATATCGATTCGGGCAGGCCCGCCGGCGATTCCTGGTGTGCCAGCAACAACCGGCCCTGCGGGTCACAGCAACGCAACCGGGTCAGGCAATTGACGATAAAGCGGGTGCGCTCGTGGCCTGCCAGCCCAGGGTCCCAGCGGTCGGGCAGGTCACTGTACATGTTCTTGAAGAATTCCCGGTGGCCCGGTCCGCGCAATACGGCCTCGGCTTCCGCAGCCAGTTGCAACGCCAGTTCGACGCTCCATTGCGGCGCCAGGCCCGCATGAATCAGCAATATGCCGTTTTCGTGGTGAGCCAGCGGCCTGTGTCTGAGCCAGTGCAGCAGGGTCCCGGCATCGTCGGCATCCAGGATTTCCCGCAGACCGGGATCCATGGGCTTGTCATTGCGGTTCGGGACCGCAGCTTCCGCCAGCGCCAGGAAATGCAGGTCGTGATTGCCCAGCACGCTGACGGCGGCGTCACCCAGGGAGCTGACGAAGCGCAGGCACTGTAGCGATTCCGGTCCGCGGCTGATCAGATCGCCGGTGAACCAGAGGCGGTCGGCGGCGGGATCGAACTCAATTTGCTCAAGCAGACGAAGCAGGTCTTGATAACAACCCTGCAAATCGCCGATCGCATAGATCGCCATCAGCGCGGGTATCCGATGATCGGGCTGTCATTACGAATTTTTGCCGCCCAGCCTGACCGCGAGTACGTCACACGGCCCCGCGTGCAACACCGTGTCTTCGGTGAAGTTGATGATGATCGCCAGCCCATGGCGCTCGCGGCAACCGAGTACGATCAAGTCAGATTCCTGGTCCCGGGCCACGCGAATGACCTCGGCCTTGATGTTGCCGACCTCGACGTAGCGCGGCGCGTCACTGACGCCCAGGCTGGCAGCCAGCGCTGCAAACCGGGTTTTCGCGGAGTTGACCAGCTCGTCTTCGATCTGGACCGAGGGCAACAGCGCCTCGCCCATGGGTTCGACCGGGACATACTCGACGACATGCACCAGGCAGAGTTCCGCCTGGTAACGATTGGCCACGTCAACGGCGCGCTTGCCTATGATTTCGCTATCGTCCGACAGATCAACCGCCAGCAGAATTTTCCTGTAATCGCTCATGACCACACCTTTTCCTGTCGCTCGATCCCAGCCTCGTTTGCCGAGGAAACCACAGTTTCATTATAGAGCACAGGTCGCCCGCTGAATTGACCTATCTCAAAGCCGCCAGGGCCGCGAACTGGGCCGGTGACAGGTTTTCCGGGCGCAGGCCCGGGTCTATATCCAGTCCGCGGATCTGCTCCACGGACACCATCCCCTTGAGGGCATTGCGCAAGGTTTTGCGGCGCGCGCTAAACGCCTGGGTCACCAGCCGCCGAAAGCGCTCGGCGTCGGGGACCTCGAAAGCGGGTTGTGGCCAGGGGGTCAGCGAGCAAAATGCAGATTCGACCGCCGGTGGCGGTTTGAAAGCGCCGGCGCCGATAGTGAACAATTTTTCGACTTTGACGGACACCGCCAGCATCACGGTCAGCCGGCCGTAGCGTTTGTTGCCGGGTGCAGCCGCCATCCGCTCCACGACCTCTTTTTGCAGCATGAAAAACATTGCCGAGATGCAGTCAATTTGCCCGAGCAGATGAAACAGCAGGGGCGTGGAAATATTGTAGGGAAGATTACCGACGATTTTCAACGCGCTGCCAGCCTGTTTGCGTTGACGGAAATCGAACTTCAGGGCGTCGGCCTCGTGGATCAGCAACTCGCCGTGACCGGCGGCTTTGTCCCGCAGCAATGGCACCAGGTCGCGATCCAGCTCCACGGTCTCCAGCGTGCCATGTTTTTGCAGCAGGGGCAGGGTGATCGCGCCCTGGCCCGGGCCGATTTCGATGATGGTGTCGCCCGGCTGCGGGTCGATCGCCCGGACGATGCGCTCGATGACCGCCGGGTCGTGGAGAAAATGCTGACCGAATCGTTTGCGGGGGTGGTGGGTCATGGGGGTGCTCATGCTGTTAATTTCAGTTAGGCACGCGGCCACAAAGCGATGCTGCGTGCGAGAAAAGCCCGGCTGCGCTCGTGGCATTTGCCTAAGCAACATGATAGTAATCAGGAATACTCTGCACCAGATATTATTTTGCCAAAATGACAAAAAATATTTTTGTAATCTTTCTTTTCCTGTTGATCGGTTGCGCTGCACCCGAAGCGGAAGCTAACAATGGCAATGATGATGGCACAATCGCCGGAGTTTATTTTTTTGGCCGCGAATGAATAACATTCTAGTTTGGCAAGGAGGAGCGTAGGTGAAAAACTTCAAGGTTCATATTTTAGTACTGATTCTATTTCTCGGTGCTCCAGGCGCTAGCTCATACCCAAATGTGGGAGGGGCATACACTTACTCAAATTTTTTCGGCCACATGCTGACGATAACAGTAAATCAACGTAGAGAGACAATAAGCATTGGACACATTGGAGCAGAGGATGAGTTCTGCGGGCCCCAGGACGATTTTTTGTGCGTAAATGGCGAGCTGTTTAAATTTGCGATCCCGAAAGTCGGTCTTTCGATGGGCGCGACCTGGGAAAAAGACGGTGCTACTTATATTGTGAAAGATGGCGTAACGCAGTCGATTTATCTGGTTGGGAAACAATACGAGGTGTTTTTTTATCTCTAGCATGCAAGGAGAGCGAAAAATGGAATTTTTGTATTCACCGGAGCACGGCCTATTAGCGATAGCATTTTTTGAAGAGAAAAATAGCATGGAAGGCCACGTTTACTTTTTGCAGTCCCCCTGCGGCTTCGCAGCAGGGCGCCAATTCTGGTGCGGCTTTGATGCAGAGGGTACATAGACTTTTTCGCGACATGAAAGACGTTTTCGATTGATTTGATGCCGAGCCAGTTCCAGAATCTGCCTGAACTCCAGGAGATAGTCCGTCAGCGACAGTACGGACATCCCAAAAAAGCCGTCTTATCCGCTCCGCAAGGCTGCTCTTTGTCGCGCAATCCGCAGGCCATTTTCAAGCCCTGTTTCTGGGTAAAATAAGCGAATTAAAGCTTTATTTTTCAATAGGATAAGTGTACACTACTGGTTATAAGAACAGCATTGATTCAGTCCCGGAGCCAGCCATGTACTTGTCCTATTCCCAGCGAAAAGAAGCCCAACAAAACCGCGAAGAACTCGGCGCCGAGATCACCAG
>JADFSO010000017.1 GCA_022560735.1 Pseudomonadota bacterium | reverse complement strand
GGGCCTGGTGCGCTTTCTCGCCGCGGATGGCGATCACGATAAGCGGACCGATGAAGTCATCAATCGCATTAACCAAAGCGGCGAGGCCTGGTTTGGCCCGACTACGTGGAACGGCATGCGCGTGATGAGGATTTCCCTGAGCAACTTCCGCACGACTGTCGAAGATATCGATCGTACGGTTGCGGCAATCAAGGCCGCGCTGGAAGGCTGAGTTTTTTGTCAACCGTCGAGCAATCTGACCATGAATGGCGTCAACACTGCGACAGCAATACCGACGATCAGCCACTGAATCTGAACCGGCCAGCCGGCCACGCTTTGCCAGTCAAAGCTGAGTGAATTCAGACTCGACCAGTCGAACGAAAAGGTCGCCACGCTTTGCCAATCGACGGTAAAAGTCTCGATGCGTTTCGCGATTTCCGTGCCGAGTTGCTTCAATGGCACAAACCCGATCAAGCCACCGGCGAACGCAGACAAGCCGAGCACGATTTTGCGGTTGCGGATGCGACGCCCGACACGCTCCACGACAGCGTCGACAAAGCCATCGTCGGTAATCATCGCGATATCGTTTTTGAACATCGCACTGACCTGGGCATCGCTCAGCTCATTCGAAGAATCTTTTTTGCTGTGGTTCGTCACTGCCTGTCAGACCATGTCTGCGTCTTTTAACTCGAAGTGCTCACGAATTTTAAATTTGCCGCGGTGTATATGCGATTTGACCGTACCCAGCGGTAATCCACTGACTTCCGAAATCTCGCTGTGGGTCAGATCGTTGACAAAATACAATAACATCACGGAACGCTCTTCTGCACTGAGTATTGAAAGATATTTTGGCATATCCAGAGAACCCTCTCCTGAAATTGGACTGTTTTCAACGGGCGTCATCACGTCGGTATCTTGCTCCAATTCTTCCATCAGGCGGCCATAGCGCTTTGCTCTCCGGTAAGACTGCAAAAACATGTTGTGCGCAATCTTCATCAACCAGGCAGAAAATCGGTTACCGCTCGATATCATATCCATCTTGTCCCAGGCCCGGATAAATGTTTCCTGGGCCAGGTCGTCTGCCAGCGACGGATCGCGGGTCAGTTGTCGCAGGTAATTGCGTACCATTGACTGGTAGCGCTCAACCAACATGGTAAACGCTTGCTGATCGCGAAGCGTAACCACCCGGGCGACGAGTAACTCGTCAGCTTGAGACACGCATCACCCGGGCTGTGCTGATCTTTTCTATGACCTTGCTTTCTCATTGCTTACCGAATTTGTGCAGACCCAAGTATGCAACGCCGATTATGAATGGGAAAGCCGCAATCGCCATCAGCGGCCCCTGCGCATCTTCTTCACCGAGCAAAAAACCGAACGCAACCAAGGCAACCCCAAGGCTCATCGCCAGAATGCCGCGGCGCAGATCCGATCTCGGCGAGCGCAACGATTCGCCCAACTTTTCGAGCATCTCCGGCGATAGCTCTTGCCCTTTGTCCAGCGCCGTCTGCACGGTAGTCTGTACATCCTGCTTTACCCGGTAACGGAAATACATGAACAGCCCCGCGATTACCGCGATCGAAATAAACATGATAATTGGTACCCATTCTCTCCCCATACTTTGTCTCCTGCTATCGAATCAAAACAATGCCTGAAAGCGGCTCCTGACATACAGATACCTGCCACAACGGTTTTGGATGCGAAAAGTGGATTTTTTTGCTGAACGAGGCAATTTTGTTATTGTCTACTGTGTATAGCCAGCCGGAGGATCGGCGCCATGAAAAGAAAAATGCCATCCAGACACAATCTGCGCAGGATCATCATTTCGCTGTTGATCGTGATCCTGGCCTCGTTATCGCCAAACATCGCGGCCGCTGCTTCGCCCGAGGACCGCGGCAAGGCCGACCGGGAATTCACCGAGCGGCTGATCGAGCGCAATTCGGCGGTACAGGATCAAATCGACACGATGCGCAAGCAAATGCTAAAAGCGGTACGCTCCAAAGGCATGCAATTTTCCGGTGGGCTGAGTACGAATCGCCTGTTGGGTAACACGGTTGGCCGAACCAGCAGATCCACAAGCAACCGTCAGTCCAGGCTCCCCGATACCGGTATCCACTCAAGGCAGTCTGCGGTCGATTCACGCACGATGGACAGGTTCCGGACCAACAACCGCGCCACCGACGTGGATTTCGAGCGCGTCAAGGGCATGCTGGATACGCTGGAGAACCGGCTGCGCGGGAATCGGCGCGAACTCAAAAAGCATACAGCCGCACATCGCGAGCAAAACGGCGCTGACGCGAGCGTGCGCCAGGCCGGCCAGATGAGCGACCGGCACCTGATTGCGATGGAGCACGAAACCGCGCGGATCGAAGAAGAAGTCAGTAACTATCTCGCGACAGCGGCCAGGAGTTCTCGCTAAACCCTCAACCCGCCTGATGCCCGGCAATATACCGATCCACCTGCTGCTCCAGGATCGTCAGCGGGATATCGCCGTTGCGCAGCACGACATCGTGGAATTCCCTGATATCGAATCCGTCACCGAGAGCGGTTTTTGCTCTTTCCCGCAGCTCAAGAATTTTCAGCATACCGACCTTGTAAGCAGTCGCCTGACCCGGAATCACAAAATAGCGCTCGATTTCCGAAACCACTTCGTGTTTTGCCATACCGGTGTTGCCATACATGTAATCGATCGCCTTCTCGCGCGACCAGCGTTTGCGATGAATCCCGGTATCGACGACCAGGCGCACGCCACGAAACAGCTCCGCCTGCAAACGACCGAGATTGTCGTAGGGATCATCTTCAAAGCCCGCTTCCCAGGCCAGGCGCTCCGAATATAATGCCCAGCCTTCGGAAAACGCCGTGAAGCCCATCATTTTCCTGAACTGAGGCACACCGGTCATTTCGGTCTGCAAGGCGGTCTGCAAATGATGGCCCGGCACCGCTTCGTGATAGGCCAGGGTGCGCATGCCATACTTAGGGTGTTCTTCGAGGTTGCGGAGGTTGGCGTAAAACACGCCCGGACGCGACCCATCCATCGATGGCCCCTGGTAGTAAGCCCTGGCCGAATTGGCCTGGCTGAACTCGGGAATCCGCTTAACCTGGACCTTGGATTCTGGCAGCGTCACGAAATACTCGGGCATTTTCGCCGAAATCTCGTCAATAATTTCCTGGAAATCCTTGAGGATTTGCTCGCGACCCTGATCGTCATTCGGATAAAGAAAGCGTTCTTCCTTGTTGAGCAGCGCCATCCGTTCCGCGACAGTCCCATCGCCGTATCCTTCCGCCGTCAAAATTTCATCCATCTGGCCCTGGATGCGCGCGACCTCGGCCAACCCCAGTTCATGAATTTCGTCGGCGGTCATATTGGAAGATGTGTTTGAGCGAAGCTGGTAATCGTAAAAGGCATCCCCATTCGGCAGCTTCCAGGCGCCATGATTGGTGGTCGCCTTCGCCCTCAGTTTCTCAAAGTAGCTGATCAGGCCGTCATAGGCCGGGTACACGGTGCCATCGATCTCGGATTCCGACCTGGCCAGCAGTTCATCGCGGGTTGCCCCATCGAGATCCTCGATCTTGTCCAGCTTCTCAGCAAAGGATGTGTACAGGATATTCTCTTTGGCGGGCGTAGCACGGAAGTCAGTCATCTCCACGATCACTTTTTCGACGACAAAGGTCGGCGGGATGATGCCCTTTTCCTCCCGCAGATTCAGGTCTTCGAGCAACTGATCGAACTTGGTATCGAATTTGGACAGGCGGGTAATGTAATGCCTGGCATCGCGCTCGTTACCCACGTGATGAATCGTCGCCATGAAATTGGGCAGGCCGTTTTGTACGCCAAATAACTGGTTGACGGGATAGCCATGCCAGGTAAATTCGACACCTTCGGCCTGGTTGGTCATGAGCCAATCCATTACGTCATAGGATATGGCCGTTTGCCCTTCGAGCTTGCTGCGATCATAGCGATGCAACATCTCACGGTCCTCGACCATCCATCGATTGAGTTTCTCGGTATGCGCGGGAGAGATGTCCGCGAGATCGTCGTTGTGAAAATTCAGGCCTATCTGCTCCAGCAGTCGTATGCTGCTGAGCATTTCCGGGCTTTCCAATGCGTATTTGAGAAATGCCGTCTCGAAGAAGATATTGATGCTGAACGGTTTGAACCAGGTGACATTGACCACCAGACCGATGACCAGCAAAACGATGACGCCAAAAGATATCCCCAACCACTTGAAAAACTTTTTCATCCCCGACACCCCCTGCTGAAAGGACTCGAAAGTCTACGCATGCGCTCACCTTCCTGCCAGCCCAATGAGACGAATCGACCGTAAAAAAAGGTCAATCGGCTTCCCTGATGAATACATGCAGGTCCGAAAAAGACAGGACAAACCGGTAGGAGCGGCTTCAGCCGCGACTGGCGTTCGCATCGGGCCTGAAGACCCTCCTACGTTAGCCAAGATCGCCGAGCCACCCTGTTTTATTCATTTCTCTAATTCAGCCAACACCTCATCCATGATTGCGATCGGCCCTTGCGAGCCCGGGCATCGCCCACGCAATCATCAGGAAAGTGACTATTTTGAGGCAGTTTTTTATTTTCTATCGCCATTACCGGTGTTAAGTTACGGAAGCTTTGGCCAACAAGATATGCAGACCGACTGCATTACACGACGCCGACCTCATTATATAAGGAACCACCCATGCGCTTTTCAGGCATCGCCGTTATTTCGATCGTTGCGCTTGCCGCGTGCACGCCCGCACCGGCAACGAACCCGGCGAAGACCGCGGAATCCCAACTGCACGCCATTATCGACGAACATTGGGACTATAGCTTGCGCGAGAACCCACTGATGGCGACCCAGGCCGGGGTATCCGACTACAACCACCTGCTGCCCCGGGTGACCGTGGCCGACCGCGAACGCCGCCTGGCCGCGGAGCGGGAATTTCTGCACAGGCTCCAGGCCATCGACGCCGAGGCGCTCGGCGCGGACCAGCGCATCAACCACGAACTCCTGCAGTGGGTGTTGCGGGATTCGATCCATGCCTACGAGCTGAATCTCGCGCGCATTCCATTCAATACTTTCTACGGCTTCTACATGGCGGTGCTGAGCATGACCAATGGTCTGCCGATGGCGACGGTGGACGATTACGAAGACTATATCGCCCGGCTGAACGACATCCCGCGTTATTTCTCCGAAAACATCGACAACATGCGCGCTGGCATGCGCACCGGTTTCACGCTGCCGAGGATCGTCATGGATGGCATCCTGCCGACGATCGAGGCCCAGGTTTACGACAACCCGGAAGCAAGCAGCTTCCACGATCCTTTCGCCGACATGGGCGATGGCATTCCCGAAGCTGACCAGGCGCGCCTGCTGCTGGCGGGCCGCAAGGCAGTCAAAGACAGCGCGATCACAGCATTCGCCGATCTCGCCGCCTTTTTCAAGGACGAATACCTGGCCGCCGCAACCGCCACGCTCGGCGCCGAGCAACTCCCCGACGGCAAAGCCTATTACGCCCATCAGATTGTGTCATACGCCACCGTCACCGACCAAAGCTCGACAGAGATTCACAACATCGGTCTTGCCGAGGTCGCCCGCATTCGTGCCGAAATGGATGCGCTGATTGCCGGGCTCAAATTTGACGGCGACTTCGCGGCCTTTACCGAATTCCTGCGCACCGACCCGCAGTTTTATGCGAACAGTGCAGAAGAGTTGCTCAAGGAAGCGGCCTATACGGCCAAGCGCATCGATTACCTGATGCCCGGTTTTTTTGGCAAGCTGCCGCGCCTGTCCTACGGGGTCGTGCCCGTGCCTGACGAAGTGGCGCCGAATTACACGACCGCGGCCTATGTCGGCCCACCGATCGGCGGTACCGTCGGCGGCGCCTACTGGGTCAACACT
The DNA here is from genome assembly GCA_022560735.1 of Pseudomonadota bacterium. Taxonomy (GTDB): domain Bacteria; phylum Pseudomonadota; class Gammaproteobacteria; order Steroidobacterales; family MnTg04; genus MnTg04. Next base: position 51,406 of record JADFSO010000017.1, on the reverse strand, counting down.
TACGCGCTGGATCAACGACCGCTTTACGAGTTGACCGCGCTGACCCTGCACGAAGCGGTCCCGGGCCATCATCACCAGGGGGCGCTGTCGCAGGAACTGGAAAACATGCCCGATTTTCGGCGCAATCTGTACATCAGCGCCTTTGGCGAAGGCTGGGGCCTGTATTCCGAAAAACTCGGCATCGAGATGGGCGTATACCGCAGCCCGTATGAGAACTTCGGTCGCCTGAGTTACGAAATGTGGCGCGCGTGCCGGCTGGTGATCGATACCGGCATCCATTCACAGGGCTGGAGCCGCGATCAGGCGATGGCCTATCTCGCCGGCAACACCTCGCTGTCACGCGGTAACGTCAGGTCCGAAGTGGACCGCTATATCTCCTGGCCCGGCCAGGCCCTGTCTTACAAGCTCGGGGAACTGAAGATCTGGGAGTTGCGCCGCAACGCCGAAGCAGCGCTCGGCGACGACTTCGATCTGCGGGAATTTCACGACGTGTTGCTGGGTAACGGCGCGTTGCCGTTGAGCATGCTGGAAAACGTCATCGACCGATACATTGCCGACAAGGGAAGCCATTGATGAGCAAGTTCCTGGCCAGAAAAAGTTTTTATTCAGCCTGGCTATTGATGCTGGCGCTAAACACAGCCGTGGCCGATAGCGATGCCAAGAGAATTCATGAAGAGGCGCTGGTGATCGATACCCATTCCGACTTCCTGTACCGGGCCGATCTGGATGGCAGTGCATTGACCGACGAACCGCCGCTGGCGCAGACCACGCTGGGCAAACTCGAGCAAGGCGGCGTCGATGCCCAGTTTTTCTCGGTCTGGGTGCCGCCCGCCTACGAAAAATACGGCTACGCGCGAAAAACCCTCGAACTGATCGATGATTTTTATCGCGAGATCGGCAAATCGCCGAAGCGCATCGAAATGGCGCGCACCGTCGCCGATATCAAACGCATTGCCGAGTCCGGCAAGGTTGCTGCGCTGATGGGCATCGAAGGCGGGCACAGCATCGAAAACCGGCTGGAACTGTTGCGTAACTTTTATCGCCTCGGCGTGCGTTACATGACCTTGACCTGGTCGAACAACACCGACTGGGCCGACTCCTCCGGCGATGTCGTCCGGTGGGGCGGGCTGACCGACTTCGGCGTATCAGTGGTCGAAGAAATGAACCGCATCGGCATGATGATCGATATCAGCCATGTCGCCGACACGACGTTCTCGGACGTTATGAAAACCACCAGGGCGCCGGTGATCGCATCGCACTCGTCTGTGCGCGCATTGAACAGCCACGCCCGCAACATGAGCGATGAAATGATTATTGCGCTGGCAAAAAACGGCGGCGTCATCCAGATCAATTTTTTCCCGATGTTTATCGATCAGGAATATCACGATGCCGCCTACCAGGCGATGTTTGCGGCCAAACCCGAGTTCGCCACGCTCGCCACCGAATACCTCGACGACCCGGTCGGCCTGATGGGGCCGCAGTGGGAGTTTTATCGAAAAACCATGGGCCCGCTCGAACGCCCGCCGCTGTCCGTGCTGGTCGATCATATCGATCATGTCGTCAAGCTGGTCGGACCCGACCATGTCGGTCTTGGCTCAGATTTCGACGGCGTACCCAGCCTGCCCATCGGCATGGAACACCAGGGCAAATTACCGGCACTGACCGCAGCGCTGGTCGCCAAAGGCTATAGCGAAGAAGACATCAGGAAAATCCTCGGCGGCAACCTGCTGCGGGTGATGGCAGAGGTGGAAAGAGTTGCGGGGGAATGGGAGGCAAACTGATGCTTCCCGCGCTGGCACTTATCGATGACTGCCGGACGACTGGAAAAAGTGGCAATAAATGATGAAAATTTTGCATCGCGATGATTTAGCTCTTGGGGGGTTTGCCGGTTTACGCGAGCATCGCCTGGTAATGGGGGCGAAGCTCTACGGCGATCGCCGCGAACCGGGGACCTGGGACGGGATTGGCAATTTTGTGTATCTCGCTGACGCCCGGTTCCTCCCAAAAGGCGAAACTCGAATGCACAGCCATCGGGAGATCGATGTGATCTCGGTGATGGTAAAAGGGCGAATTGCGCACGAGGGATCCCTGGAGCACGGCCAGGAAATGGGCGATACCGATGTACAGGTACAGCGTGCCGGTGGCGAAGGGTTTTCCCATAACGAGGTCAATCCGGACGACAACGAAAATCGGATGATTCAGCTGTGGGTGTTGCCCGAACGCAAAGGCGAATCCGCCGGCTACAAGTTCTACCAACCGCAACTCGGTGAAATGACCCGCGTCTACGGCGGTTCGATTGATCAAAGCCAGACCTTCGATAGCCACACCTTTATCGATGTCGGGCTGCTCAAGGCCGGGCAGCACGTCTCGGTCGATGGACCATTTCTCGCCTATGTTACCCGTGGTTCGGGACACATTAATGAGACGCTTGTGAACGACGGCGACTTGACCAGCGACGAGGACCTGTCTTTCGACGCCAAGGAGGAAACTCAATTGATCGTCGTGCATCTGGGGCAGCAAACCCAGCCAATAACAAACGGAGTTTAGCCCAGTAATTTTCTCAATTCGCTTAGCAGCAGTTTTGGATCCGGCCGATCGACGATCATCCGCGAAAGTTTTGAAAACCGGATGATGCCTGCCGCATCCACAACCAGCACCGTCGGCCAGAGCGTATCCGCCCCGTATTCCTGGCGGTGATCGCCGGGCACCTTGGCGGGCATCAGCAGACCCAATTGCTTTACCGCATTGAGTTGATCGTCCATCCAGAATTCGAATTCGACATCAAAAAAATCGGCGACGCGGCGAGTCGTCTCGAGGGGTTTTGGCGTGACGAATATAAGCCTGGCGCCCAGATCGACGATATCCTTGTAATGCCTGGCCAGCTTTTCGACCTGCCGGGTGCAAAACGGGCACCAGTTGCCGCGAACGAAAAGCATTATTGCCGGTGAACCAATCAGTTGTGCAGACCGGACAGTGTTGCCTTGCTCGTCGATTGCGGTGAAGTCCGGTAAGGGCTGCCCCGGCCGCAGTGCGTCGGGGATTTTCGGTCCTCTCATCTGCTTGAGAAAAATCGAGACGCCGACGATAAGCAGCATCACCGCCGCGCCAATAATCCAATTTAAATTGTCCAGCATGTATATCTCTCCTGAACTCGAGCCCGTACCTGAGACGTTGTCAGTCGATGTACCGGCGTGGTCGAGTATGCCGCGAGCGCGACCGCAGACACAAGCGGGACGGCGTGCACTTCCTAAATTGTTGAAGACATGCCTGTAACTGCTATTGTGACCCGCCGGATAGCAACAGAAACATTAAACTCAAGCCGTTGGTTGCTCCCGCACGGCCAGCCGGTAGAGTAACATCGCCACCGAGGCCAGCATCACCAGTCCCAGCCAGCCGCCAAAATGCACCGCCTCGGGCAGCGCCAGCACATCGGCCGAACCCACGACCACGATAGGCACGGCGATCAAGATACCCATCAGCGCCTCACCGGTAATCAACCCCGCCGAGAACAAGGTGCCCTTCTGGTGGATACGTTCGCGCTCTCCATCGGCATCGCCGGGCTTGAAGTGGCGCTCCACCAGGCGGCCCACCAGGCCGCCGGCGAAAATCGGCACGCTCAATTCGATCGGCAGGTAGATCCCCACCGCGCAAGCCAGCACCGGCGTACGAAAGCTCGACCCACGCTTTTTCAGAATCTCGTCGATGACAATGATCGCCGCGCCGATGCCCGCACCGATGCCGATCATGGTCCACGGCAATTCACCGCCGAATATGCCCCTGGCCACCGATGCCATCAGGTTGGCCTGGGGTGCGAGCAACGGGTTGGGGTGGGCCTCGGTCGGCACACCGATCCCGTAAGCCTGAGCCAGCAGGCTGAGTACCGGCGCCATGATCAGGGCGCTCGAGACACCGCCTACCGCCAGCATTAACTGCTGCTTCCACGGGGTGGCGCCGAGCAAGTAACCGCACTTCAAATCCTGCAGATTGTCGCCGCCGATGGTGGCGGCGCAGCAAACCACGGCACCGATCATGATGGCCGCCACCGCGCCGATAGGCGAATCCCGTCCCAGTAACAGTACGAGTACCAAGGCGGCAAACAAAATGGTCGCAATGGTCAGACCCGATACCGGGTTATTGGACGAGCCCACCAGCCCGGCCATGTAGGCCGACACCGAGACGAATAAAAAACCGGTCACGATCATGATGATCGTCATCGGGATACTGACCAGCCACTGGCCGACGATGGCCTGGTAAAGCACCAGCAGCGGCAGCACGAACAACACGACGCCGATCAGGATCAAGCGCATCGGCAGGTCGCGCTCGGTGGCCGGCACCGCCTCGCCGCCGTTGCCGCGCTCGGCGCCCAAGCCGCTGCGGATCCCCGAGAACAGGGATTGACGCAGGGAAACCAGGGTCCACACCCCGCCGATCAGCATCGCACCCACGCCCAGAAAGCGAATCTGGCTGGACCAGATCCCATAGGCCGCATCCTCGGCGCTCGCACCGGCCAGTTCCACGCTCAACACCGGGTCGGCGGCGAGGAAGTAAGTGCTGTAAATCGGGATCGCGATGTTCCACGCGATCAACCCGCCCGCCAGCATCACGATGCCGATGTTGAGACCCACGATATAGCCCACGCCGAACAGCGCCGGCGACAGGTTGGTGCCGAAGTAGCCGACGGTCTTGCCAAACCAGGCCGAGGCCGCCGCGGTATCCGGGATCAGCCGCAGGCCGCTGCCGGCGGCCAGCTTCATCAGGCCGCCGATGGTTGCCGCGCCCGCCAGCAGCTTCAGGCCCTCGCCGGGCCGATCGCCGGCGCGCAGCACCTCCGCCGCGGCCTTGCCCTCGGGGAAAGCCAGGCCCTGATCGATGATCAGCGATCGCCGCAAGGGCACCGAGAACAACACGCCCAGCAAACCGCCCAGACCGGCGATGGCCAGTACCCACGAGTAACGGAAATCGTCCCAGTACCCCAGGATGATCAGCGCCGGCATCGTGAATATCACGCCGGTGGCGATCGACGTGCCCGCCGAAGCGCCGGTCGCCACGATGTTGTTCTCCAGGATATGGCCGCCACCGAGCAACTTGAGTATTGCCATCGATACCACGGCGGCCGGAATGGCAGAAGCAATAGTCATGCCCGCGAACAGGCCGAGATACGCATTTGCGGCAGCCAGAATCATCGCCAGCACGATCGCCAGGATAATGGCGCGCGGGGTTAGCTCACGGGGCGCTTGATGACTCATCGGCGAATCCTGTTCCGTGGAAAGATTTGTTGTTGCTGTTATCCGATCAGCGGACTGTGCCTGATAGTAGTATCCCGGTGGTGGTCTCGTCCATGTACCTGACAATCAGCAAGCCCCCGAGCGGCCACAAAAAGACTGCTAGAAACCGAAGACGTGTTCAAGCTCGATCCGGCACCAGAATCCGGTCGACTGCCCTTCCGGCACTAACGCCTTAGCAGGTTTTCTACATCCCGGGAATCTTTGTTGCCTGCCAGGCGACGACTTGCCAGGCACCGTTGCGCTTCACGAACGTCCCGGTATTGAAATAATAATCGACGGTTGCATCATCCGTCGGCGTCGCAACCAGCCGGAAAGCCACCACGGCCGTGGTCCCGTACACCTGAATCCGGATGTCCTCGGCCGTATAGGTGGGTTCGGATTCCTCGGTTTCCCCACCTTCCTCCGAACCAAATCCCTGCATGATTTCTGCTTTGTTGGTCCGGGTGCCCCTCGACGATGTATAGATAAGGTCCTCGGCCCAGAAGCGATCGTGCGCCGCCTCCTCGCTCACGCCGGCGAGAAACTCATGCAAAAGCGCGGTCAGGTCATCGGCATCGGTATTGGAGGCGCCGCAGGCGGTCAATAACATGAGTAACAAGGTTGCGCACAAAGCTGCGATTGGTTTCATTCGGATTCCCTCAAGTTTTCGTTTAGTGATCCCTCGCCTCGCGCGATATCGTCCCGTTCCCGGGCAAGAAAATCGCCACCAGTTTACCGTCATCGTCAAATCGCGGCCCGATCGGTTTCCGGAAGCAACTCGAACTGACCCGCATAAAGCGCCAGACCCCCATCGGACCGCGCACTTACTGTCGCGAGCACCTGCGCACCGTACCCATCCAATCCCCTATCAGGGAGTAGCGGACCGGTGCACGAAGTGAGGAAGCAGACTGCCAAAAACACCATGGTCGGCAGGGGTCCGAGGCACTTATTTTCGCTCATCGATATTCTCTGATTCAGGCATGTCGACGTGTTGGAATTTCTTCTCCTTCGCAAAAAACAGGATTCGCAGCCATACCTATAGAAATGTACTTCGGATGCATATTATAATCAAAAAAAGCAAACCCCCGCGGATAGAGAGTCTATTTGTCTTTTAATATCAATAAGTTAGATGACCCCATATCTGCATTCGCAGCAGGTTGATTTGGCTGTCCAGGGCGTTTCGGCGGCTGGTGGGTAACCGGGTCCCGTGCCAGGAAAAACGGAGTAACGAGATATGACGAAAACCAGATCCTCTGCATCGGACGAAGCCTTCGACAGCGGAAAAAGCGAGCGCACAGCGCTGCCATTGGAACGGCAGCACATGCCGACGGATTATGCGATCTCGCTGGCTGCCTATACCGGACGCGGCACCGACCATGCGACCAGGATTCCCGATGACCGCGGCCCCGGGCAGAGCATGCGCGGTTTCGAATCGACCTATCAGAACATCATCGACTACATCGTTCGCATCACCTACAAAATCTGGGAAGACCGTGATGTCGAATATATTCGCGACACATACTCAGACACCTCGCGCGTCTACGACGATTACGGTCTTCAGCTCGGTTGCGAGAAAATCATCGCGGACACGCATCATACAACCGGTGCGTACTCGGACATTCAACTCATCGCCGACGAAATCATCTGGGCCGGCAACGACGAGGTCGGCTATCACACATCGCACCGTACATTGATCCGCGGCACGAACGACGGCGACAGCAAATATGGACCGGCGACGAACAAGCGCATTGACGTTCTCGTGATCGCAAACTGCGTCGTATTGGAAAACGAAATTTTTCTCGAACATGTCTTGTACAACAACTCCAGCATGCTGTTGCAGCTCGGCCACAACCTTGACGAAGTGGTTGCCACACTGGCCGCTTCGCCGCCGAGCGGCTGGCCGCGAGATACTGCTGTCTGGGACGGTTTGAGGAACGCGGCAAGCCCCGAAAAACCGTTATCCGTCCTTTCACCGATTACCGGATTCGATGTGGATCGTTTTGCCCGCGAGAATTTCGATCGGCTGTGGAACCGGCGCGATTACGATGCGCTCTCGGCCAATTACGACGCCAACCTGGCGTTTCAAGGGCCGACCAATCGGGCGTTCTCCGGAGTCAAACCGTACCAGGAGTTTCTGTCATCGATCGTCACCGCTTTCCCCGACCTCGAGCTTCAAGTCGACGAAGTCTATTGGATGGGTAACGATAAGGACGGGTATCTGAGCTCGGAACGCTGGAGCGCCACGGGCACACACAGCGGCGCCGGTATTTACGGCGCACCGACGAATCGTTCTATCGAGATATGGGGTATTACCCAGCACAAGTTCGTCAACGGACGCATCGTTGCAGAATGGATGTTATTCAACGAACTCGATTTAATGATGCAGCTTGCAACCGGCGGTAACTGACGCGTTTGACGCGCCCATAACGTGCCGGGTTCGAACAGACGAAATCGGCGTCGTCCTTACGAGGTCTTGTTTAATGGAGACTAAATGAGCAATTACCAGGACAGCAAAGCGCTGGTGCTGAACTTTTACGAAGAACTCGAGGCCACGTCGGCCGACCACGCAGGAAAAGTACTCAGCCGATACACGAGTTCGGATTACAGATTTCGTGGAGTTCATCCGTTCAATGAACTCGATGGCGCCGACGCAGTTGCGGAAGCCGTCTGGAAACCGCTGCTTACTGCCTTTACGCCGATGCAGCGCCGGCAGGACATATTCATGGCCGGTACGAATAACATCGACGGTACCGAGTGGGTTACCAGCATGGGCAAATTCATGGGGCTGTTCGACGATGACTGGCTGGGCATTCCTGCCACCGGCAAGATTACTTTCCTGCCCTATGTCGAATTCAGCCGGATCGACGATGGCAGAATATGCGAATCGGCATTCTTCTGCGACATCATAAGCGTGATGAAACAGGCCGGTCTGACACCGCTGCCGATACAAACCGGCGCCGAGATTATCAATCCAGGTCCGCGTACACATGACGGATTAATGTTTGCTGTTCAGGACGAGGCGGAATCGAGAAAGACCCTGGACCTTGTCAACAGAATGTGCGATGACCTGGTAGCCGACGGTTTGGAGTCGCCATCGAAAAGTCTGGCCCGGACCTGGCATGAGGACATGATCTGGTTCGGCCCGAGCGGCATAGGCGCGACTTATACCATCGACAGATATCAAGCCCAGCACCAGGGACCATTTGGGGCGGGCCTTGAAAATATCGTTTTCAACGGGCACGTCTGCAACTATGCCGAGGGTAATTACGCCGGTTGGTTCGGCTGGCCAAACCTGACGATGACTTCGAGCGGTGGCTTCATGGGACTTCCGGCATCGGACCGGAGAATCCATATGCGAGTTGTCGACATGTACCGGCGCGATGGCGACAAGCTTGCGGAGAACTGGATATTCATCGACATGCTCTACTGGATGATGCAGCAGGACGTCGATGTGCTCGAGCGCACGAGACAAATCGTGCGTGGCTAACTCAGTTTGTTAGATCGCGATGTAGTACAGGAAAACAAACTGTATCAGAAAGAACGCCAGCAAGATAAAAGAGCGTTTCTCGAACTTGCCGGGCAGAATATAAACACCATCTTCCTTGATTCGACCTTCTGCAATCAATTGTTTTCTTTGTCCCGCAAAAGTGTAATTGGTAATGGCTTTTTTCTCCCAACCAGTAATTGAACTGACAACATAGGCAACCAGGCAGGTGACAATCAGCCCAATTGGGCTTTTCCAGCCCCAATTGAAATCGTATTGGGAGTCCATGTAGGCGACGACGAAAATACCCGCAATGAAACCAACGCAAACACCGATTTCATTGGTTTTCTTACTGAACATCGCCATCACGAATACACCCAACATAGCTCCCGTCAAATACGATGTGTACTCACCCATCAGCGCTACCAACGGGGATTTTGGATCGTCGCCCATAAAGTAGACAAAAATGGCGGTGAAAATACCAAATACCAGGGTAACCAATCTCGAAACAGGTATCGATGCAGTCTCACCGCTATTCTTCAATATCCATCTTTCGTGGATATCCTTTACATACACAGTGGTCATGGAATTGAGCAGCGAGTCAATCGCCGCCATGGAAGCCGCAAATATGGCGGAGACGATGATGCCAAATATACCAACGGGCACATAGTTAATAATAAAATCGACCATAATCGTGTTGGAATCTGGAAATACCCTGCCCTGGTAGAAAACGAACAGGATCAAACCCAAGGTACAGAATATAAAGTACGTCACGTTAAGCAATACACCGCTAAACCAAAACGAGTATTTAACATCCTTCATCGAGCGTGCAGTGAAGATTCGCTGAACCTGAGACTGGTCGCCTGACCAGTATTGCATGTGCAGAATGCCGTAGCCCAATATGGACACCCATACCCCGTTGTTAATCACGAAATCCCAGGAAAAATCCAACGACTGCAGCTTGCCGGCCGCCCTGACGACTTCCATGCCGTGAATAAAACTGCCATCGGTACCGGACATGGCGACAACAAAAACTACTGTGCCACCAAACCACAGTATCGCCATTTGTGAGACATCCGTCCAAATAACCGCCTTGATGCCGCCCAAAGCGGTATAAATTACCGCCACTACCAGAATAACTGAACTGATGACAATGCTACTCAGTCCGGTCAGTGCATGCAGTACCAACGTTGGCACGATGACCATAACCCCTATGAGCATGGTCGAGGTAAATAGAAAACCGATCGCAACCAACGTGCGTGCGATACCACCAAACCTGGATTCCAGATATTGATAAACGGAAATGATTTTCAGATTGTAAATAAAAGGAATGAATATCCCGGAGCAAATGAACATCACCAGGGGGATATTCAGGATAAGTACGTACGCTGACAGGCCTTCATTATAGACCTGTCCCGGTGCGCTGATAAATGCCGCGGCACTGGTCCAGGTTGCGATAATGGATATCCCTATGGGAAACCAGGTTAACGATCTTCCTCCGGTGAAAAAGTCATCCTGCGTAACACTCTGCGCAGCGGCGCGTTTGCCGATATATAAAAGAACGCCGAAGTAGATAACAATTATTGCTATATCTATAGCGGCTATGTTGCGCATGTTCTCAATCATGAAAACTTCACCATCCGAATCATTGGAGGACTATTTTAAAGGCTTTGCGGCATCGCATCCCTGCCGGGAAATGCCCGCCACCCGCTGCTGTTAGCCTTTCGCGCCTGCGTTTTTCAGCGGATCGACACCGATCTGTCTCAACACGCCCAGATCGTCGACCATCACCCAGTTTTCAGACAGCTTGCCGTCTTTCACCAGCCAAAAATCCGAATAGCGCATGCGCACCGGCTTCCCGGTTGGCGGAATCCCCATCCACTCTCCTTCGTGATGTCCCGTCAAGAACCCGGTTGCCGACACCCAGTTCTCGTTTGCCACCTGAATTTCATCTTTTACGTGATAATCCGGGAAAGCCTTATAGAACGGCTTTAGAACTTCGTACTTGAAGGCATCAAGGCCGTGTACATCGCCAAAGCCCGGAGGACCGTGCCAAATCATGTCCTCATGCCAGAATTCATTATGGGCTTCGAGATCCTGTGCGTTCAGCGCTTCATACATCCTGGTCACCAAGTCCAGATTATATTCTGCAGACATGGACAATCTCCTTTATGATTTAACGATGCACAACGACCGTATTCAACGGTAACGGGACCAATTCTATAGAAAGTTATTTGGAAATCTTTATAAGATTAAGGTTTTCGGGATTGCGTACGTTTGCAAGGGCCCTTAATCCCTTGCGCTTGAAAAAGTATCTGTTGCTTGTCCGAAAAAGAAAATCGCCGTAAAATACGCGTTTGGTTCTCCAGTATTTGCTGCTTTAGTTGCTGCTTTAGTTGCTGCTTTATATTTATTCTCAGCGCCTTTTGTAAAACTCGATATGTCAGTATGAGCTGACATCAATGCGGTTAAATAAGTGAAGTAAAAATAAAAAGGCGGACCAAATACCGGATAAAGTGTATGGCAAGGCTTTGGCAGTTATTATGCCATATGAACCATTGAATTTCGACAGAAGGAGGACTCTTTTGGGTCTCGGTTAAGCATGGGTTTCAGCCGCCGTCAGTTCTTGTACAAGACACTTCACGCCGGGGCCGTGCTGGCCATCGGCTGTGCGCCCGCGTGGAGCAAAGGCACGGACCTCGACCACGGGCTCGACGCCGCCGCGTGCAAAAACCCGTTCGCGGGCGGGGAGTTTGTGCGTGCTCTGCGCTTTGCGGATGAGGATCAGGTTATTTATAACCAGCGCTGGCAGAAGGGCTGGGACGGTGGGCTCACTGCCGATCTGTCGGCCTTGACGCCAGACGATCTGCTGATGTCGAATCAGCATTTTTTTATCCGCACAACGGCGCCAGAGCATCTGCTCCCAGCGGCGCAGTGGCGCATTCGGGTCCATGGGCTGGTGCAGTCCGACAGCCTTCTTTCCCTGGAGGATTTGCAGCCCCTGGTGGCGCCGCGGGGTTCCTTCGTGCTCGAATGTTCGGGAAATCGGGGGGCCGGGTTTGGCCTGATGAGCGCCGCCAGTTGGGAAGGCGTATTGCTCGAAGATCTCCTGGAGTCGCTCCTGCCTGCGCCGCAAGCCACCCGCCTGCTCGTCTCCGGCTTCGACGAACCCGCCGTTCCCTCGAAGAACTCGACCCGCGGGGCCAGCTGGATTTTCTCGTTCGACCAGTTGGTGGAGGCAGGCGCCTTCCTCGCGACCCGCATGAACGGTGAGGCCCTGCCGCTCGACCACGGGGCGCCGGTGCGGCTGTTCGTTCCGGGCTGGTATGGCTGCGCTGCCATCAAATGGGTTAATGAATTAAAATTGGTGGGTGAAAATGCACCGACGACGGCGCAGATGAGAGAGTTCGCCGGCCGCACTCACCAGCGCGGGGTGCCGGAACTGGCGCGTGACTACAAGGCGGCCGTGGCGGACCAGGCCGCTATGCCGGTGCGCATCGAGCAATGGCGTGTGGGTGGTGCGACCCGTTACCGGGTTGTCGGCATCGTGTGGGGCGGGCAAAAGATCGTCCACCGACTCACGCTCAGGTTCAACCCCGGCGAACCCTTTGTGCCGGTCCAACTCTGTCCAGCCATGCAACACAATCAGCCGTGGACTCTCTGGAGCCATGCCTGGGATCCGCCAGGTCCCGGGCGCTATCGGATGCGGGCGCGCATCGATGACTGGACCATTGCCACGCGCCGACTGGATCAAGGGTGGTATGACCGGGAAGTGGAGATTGCCGACAGCTGAGCCGCACGGCAACACCGTTATTTCACTGCAGAATATTTGGCCTTGAATTCTTCAGCGAGTGTAATTGCTTTTTGCGTGTCTTCCGGCCCCATCAGTCTGATCAAGCGTGCTTTATTTTTGATAGCTTCGTCATCTCCTGCTTCCGCAGACATATTGATCCAGGCATAGGCCTGCACATAATCCAGCGGCACGCCATTTCCTTGTGCAAACAACAACGCGTATGCATGCTGCGCTTGAAGGTGACCTTGTATAGCAGCCTCTTTAAACCAGTACGCAGCCTTATCATAGCTTTGTGCAACGCCAGCCCCATTCAGGTAAAATTGACTTACCTTGTATATCGAATGGAGGTGGTCCAGTTTGGCAGCTCGAAGGAAATAAGCAAAGGCCTCCTGGTAATCCTGATCGACGAAATCCCCGTCTAAATACATTGCGCCAAGAGTTGCAATGGACAGAACATAGTCATCGCCAGCCGCTTCCTTGAGCAAAGCCAACGCTTTCGCATGGTCTTTTTTAACCCCATGACCTTGATAGTAAAGACTCGCCATAAAGTGTTTTGCCTCTGGATCTCCCTGGTCGGCTGCAGCCTGAAACAATTCACGAGCCTTGGTGTAATCTCCACTGTCATAGGCGTCCCTGGCTGCTTCAACTCTCGAGTAGCTACTCGCATCTGTGCGCGGTCCGGCCGGATCGCCCGCTGTCGGTTTATCGGCCGAACGTGTCGATTCATCCGCATGTGTTATTTGAAAACTCGCGTTATCGATTACTACCGGCCGGTAGTTTTCGTTAAAAAATGATGCTGCGAGTTTCATCTCCTGCAGCGCTACCTGCTCCGGGATTTTGCGATAGACCAGTTGCACGGTTCCACTGACCCCACCGCGTAACAACTGTGCCGGAAATTTCTCGATCCGTACTTCGAGAGGGCCCAGCGTGGTATCGCGAACAGAAGCGGCCGCTTTGTCGCTCGCCGTCTCGCGACCCCTTGAATTCAAGGAACGGAATGAATTGGCCCACATGCTGCGGTAGCTTCGTGTCTTGCGCCGCAGCACATTTCCTTGCGGCCCGATGATCTCGATCTCCAGCGTCAGCTCGGCGAGGTGAGCGCCGTTGGAGGGAAAGTTGTGTCCAACGCTCAGGTTGCGGACGCTGATTTGAAGCTCCCCGGATGCAGCGGCCGATATGACCTCGACCCGGGCTGCCGATTGCAGCATCGGAGAGTTTGCGTGTCCGCCGTGAAACCGGTGAGATGCATGAGTCGAGCGCCGTTGAGGCAGACCCGGCAGGTCGGTTGCGGAACCCTCTTTTTGCGGCATGTGACAATCCGCACAACCGGCACCGCGCCTGGCGAAGTCACTGTTCTGCCATTCTTCAAAGGTGTTTTCCAGCGGAATTCCAGCGGGACTTCTGTCGAGATGACACAAGGCGCAAAGGCTGGAGTCGGCAAACACGGTGCCCTTTCGAGTCGGATGTGCCGGTGAGTCGATGCCGCCAGCCGGCCCGTAAATTACGCCGCTGGTGCTCAACTTTGCTACGTGGAGATGGGTGCTGCGCTCGTTGACTTCGGCGACACGGTGACAAAAGTCACAGCTGACCCCCTCATTGGTCTCCGCACGCTCGCCGGTGAGGTCCTGGTACAGAAACCCGAATGGGGCGTGACAGCGAAGGCAACCTCGCGCCGTGGTCGTGCCTTTTTGCTGGTCGGATTCCGTTCGGTAAGCGTAAATGGCCTGGAAGGTCGGGTTGGAATACGAGCGAGCCATCCACGACTCGCTCCATTCATCATATATGCGTGAATGACAAGTACCGCAAACCGCGGCTGCTCTGAAAGCCACCCTGCCGTTTTTTTCGCTGTTCGTCCGGGGGGCGTCACCTGCAATGCTTGCGGGTGCCAGGAATATTGCCCACAACAACGGCGCGAGATACCATTTCATGAATAGATCGGAGCTTCCTTAGTGTGCTTGTTGCAGCACCTCTATCAATGGCTGCAAATGTTTTTCGTAGTGTTTCCATCTGTTCATTGAATTTTTATACATGGGTTTCCGGACTTGCAGATTACTGATGGTCCTGACATCTCGTTCGTTGTTATGAAAATCCAGGCATTTTTCATCCCACTCCAGGCCAAGATAGTCGATCAGTTGCTTGCTGACCGTTTCTTGATTCATCACCAATTCTTCATACTGCACGGTGAATATCTCGCCGGGAAACAGGTTTTGCCAATGGGACATCAAGCGCTGGTAGTCCAGATAATACTGGCCCAGCTCCGCCAGCTCGAAGGACCACTTCCAATCCTGGATATAATGAAAAAATATCGAGATACAGCAATCCAGGGGATTGCGTAGACAGTGGATAATACGAGCATCAGGGAACAAGGTCTTGATAAGACCGATTTTGAAATAGTTCCCCGGCAGTTTGTCGGTGATGCGCTTCGCAGTGGGGCAGTGAAGCGCTAATTCCTGCAAATACCGCGCAGAATATTCTTCAGCCATTTTTTTATCGAAAAGAGACATGCATTTCGGATAGGGATTGGCGTATTCGAGTTGCTGGGTAATCGTGAGTATTATCGCCGGGATAGCGTGGAGTTCACCGGCTCCATAGACCAGGGGATGGCTGGAGACGATTTGCTCGACCAGGGTGGTACCCGATCTGGGCATGCCCAGTATGAATACCGGTAATTGCGAAGCAGATCCGAACTGGCGCTTACGTTGAAAAAAACGTTTGCTGTAGACCTTGATCAACCCGTCTACGGTTTGTACATTTTCCCTGGCGTCATAGAGAAAGGTTTTACGATACAGCGCATTGGCCTTGTGGAAATGGCTAAAGGCTTGATCGAAAGACTTGCTGCTTTTAAAAATATTGCCCAGGGCAAAATGGCAATAGATGGCGTCGCCATTGGGCAACCCAGGATCGTTAATGAGTTTTTCGACAACGGGTATCAGCTCTTGCCTTGGTTTTAAGGTTGCGATCTGAAAGTACAGATGGCCGCTTCCGGGCTGAGCACTCAGGAGGCGCTCGAACCGCTCTATGGCAAGTTCTGCCTGGCCCAGTTCTCTGAGGATTAACGCCAGAATTACATGAGCCGCGGTCTCGTCGGGTTTAAGGTCCAGGACCTGCTCAACTTGAACCAGGGCCTCCTCGGCTCTGCCCAGCTCCCGCAGTACTTCCGCGAGTTTAATCCGTGCCGCGATATATTCCGGACGCAAACTCAGTGCTTGCTCGAAGCACTCGAGAGCCTTTTGCCATTGCCCCATTCTCTGTAGTGAAGCCCCCAGGTGTCTGTGCACCTGGAAGTTGTCGGGCTGCCTTGCCAGGGCCTGCCGATACAGCAGGATTGCTTGTGTATACCGGTGCAACCCATGGAAGACATTGCCCAGGTTTATGGTCGTCACCACATCATCAGCCTGGAGGGCAAGGGCTGCCTGGTAAGGCTTGATCGCGTCTTCCAGGCGCTGGAGCCTGGTGCAGGCATCACCTAATTGTCTGTGCACTGCAGGATTACTGGTGGTAATAGCGATGGACTTTTTGTAATGCTCGGTTGCAGCTTCGGTGCGCTCCAGTTCCTCGAGAACCAGACCCAGGGTATAGTGGACTTCCGCATCCTTGGGCTTGATCGCCAGGTATTGCTGGTAGCGCTCGACTGCCACGTCGAGTTCACGTTGCTGGTGGGCAATCCAGGCCAGAATAAGTATGGCGCCGGCGTATCGTTGTTTCTGCAGTATGCGTTGACAAACATCCTGCGCTTGCTGCAGGCGGCCTTTCTTGAAATGCTGTAAAGCCTCACGGGAAAGCGCTGCGCTATCTTCATTTACTGCATTATCATTGGTATTTTCTTGCTGCATGGCTTGCCGGTCGCGTGAATGAAAAAATAGCGAGATGCGGGTGCCTAGCGCGTCGCGTTGCCAGCAAGGTCAAACTGGCCAGGTTCGACAAACATGAGCTTCAGGATGATGTCAGGCGATTGGCTAAAGGAAAAGCTCATCATCATCACATTGATTTGTCCGTCCCGTCGGACAATGCCTGGCAACGCTGCCAATACCAGCTCGCTATGATTTTGACTGGTAAGGATGTTTAAATCTTTTTCCTCCTTAAAGGCGGTTTCGGTGTGGCGCAACATGGATATCAAGGCTGCAACAAAGGTATCGAACCCAAACCCCGGGCCTCTATACTCGCTGTGGTCCAACTGCAACTTCAACGGGGCGTCTTTCAGCTGGCCTATGTTCAAGGTAGCGACCTTGATGCTTTTACCTTGCTTTAGCTTTTTGAATTCTTGCTTGGCACGGGCCCTGGGGCCAGTTAGAAAACCGGTCTGCAATATGCCCGCGGCGACATTGAGAATTGGCACAATATTAATATCAATTTCCGGCTTTTCGCTGGCCATGTTTGTCTAACCTTGTCTTCTGCAGTCTATGCGTGCTTTTCAGTTCAGTGCGCTTGTTGGAGCGCCTCGATCAATGGCTGTAGATGTTTTTCGTAGTGTTTCCATCTATTCATTGAATTCTTATACATCGGCTGCCGGACTTGAATATTACTAGGGGTCATTACAGGTCGTTCATTGGTATGAAAATCCAGACATTTTTCATCCCATTCCAGGTCGAGATAGTCGATTAATTGTTTGCTGACTCTTTCTTGATCCATCACCAATTCTTCATACTGCACGTTCAGTATCTCGCCGGGGAAAAGGTTTTGCCAATGGGACATCAAGCGCTGATACTGCAAATAATATTGGCCTAGCTCCGTCAGCTCGAAGGAGCACTTTAAAGCCATAAAATAATGGAAAAACAGCGAGATGCAGGTATCCAGGGGATTGCGTTGACAGTGGATAATACGGGCTTTAGGGAACAGGGTCTTGATAAGACCGATTTCGAAAAAGCTCCCCGCCAAATGCTCAGTGATGCGCTTCGCAGCAGGGCAGTGAAGCGCCAATTCTTTCAAATACCGCGCAGAATATTGTTCAGCGATTTTTCTATCGATAAGGGACATGCATCCCGGAGGAGGACCGGAGAATTTGAGCCGCAAGGCAATGCTGACATTTACCGCGGGAATAGCCCCGAGTTCACCGGCCCCGTGTACCTGGGGATGGCTCGAGAGGATTTGCTCAACCAGGGTGGAACCGGATCTGGGCATGCCCAGTATGAAGACGGGTAATTGCGAAGCTGACCCGAACTGGCGCTTGCGTTGAAAAAAACGTTTGGAATAGACCTTAATCAAGCCGTCTACCGTTTGTATAATTTCCCCGGGGTCATAAGTTATGGTTTCGCGGTGCAGCATATTGGCCTTCAGGAAATGGCTGAACGCCTGATCAAAAGACTTGCCGCTTCTAAAAAAATTGCCCAGGGCAAAATGGCAATAAATGGCGTTGCCTTTCGACAGATCAGGATGACTGATGAGCTTTTCGACCGCGGGTATCAGCGCTTGCTCTGGTTTTATCATCGAAATGTGGTAATACATAGCGCCGCAAGTAGGCCTGGTACTGAGGAATTGCTCTAATCGCTCTATGGCAAGTTCTGCCTGGCCCAGATCTCTGAGGGTATTTGCCAGGTCGATATGAGCATCGACATCGTCGGGTTTAAGATCTATAACCTGCTCGAGTTGAGCCAAGGCCTCCTCGGCTCTTCCCAACTGCCGCAGTACCAGCGCGAGTCCAATACGTGCACCGACATAATCCGGGTGCAAACTCAGCGCCTGCTCGAAGCACTTGAGAGCCTTTTGCAGTTGACCCACATTATGCAGTGAACTCCCCAGGTTTTTATGCACCAGGGCATTGTTGGGCTGTATTGCCAATGCCTGCTCATACCGCGGGATCGAATTTGTCCATAGCTGCGCCGCAAGAAATACATTCCCCAACTTTATTATTGTGACTACGTCCTCCGCCTGAATAGCAAGGACTTTCTGGTAAGCCTTGATCGCTTCCTCCCAGCGTTGGAGCTTGGCGCAGGCATCGGCCAAATGGCTATGCACCGCGGCATTATCGGCGTCAATAGTGATGGATTTATTAAAATGCTCAATGGCAGGTTCTGTGCGGCCCAGTTCCTCAAGCACCAATCCCAGGTTATAGTGGGTTTGCGCATGATCGGGCTTGATGCCCAGGAATTGTTGATAGCGCTCGACTGCCAGCTTGGACTCACTTTTCTGATGGGCAATCATGGCCAAAATAAGCAGGGCGTCGGGGTGTTGCCGTTTCTGCAGGATGCGTTGACAAATGTCCTGGGCTTTATGCAGGCGGCCTTCCTGATAATGGTGTAAACCCTCGCGGAAAAGGTCTGCGATATCCAAGTTGCTCATATTTTGTAGATTAGCAGACATGAACAACGGCACCACTCGATGTAAATCGATAGTTTGAAAGTCATAAGGGTTGGTAACCCAAGCCTGAGCGTAACAGATTTTAAAACGATTGCAGCAGCAGCCCAGGCAGGACGGGCTGCCACTGCGCAAGTTTTAATTTTACATTCCTTAGGTATTGAGCGGTTTTATCCCGAGCTGTTGCTTTACACCCAGCTCATCCGCCCTTAACCGGTTTTCCGCCAGGTCGCCGTCATTGACCAGGCAATAATCGGAATACCGCATACGCACCGGCTTAGCGATAGTTGTAGCCGACGCTAAAACCCCAGGTCCTGGGCGGCGCGAATTGCTGAGTGGCCAGGGTCGCGCCAAAGACATTGGCACGCGTGACAACGGCTTCATCTTCAAGATTCTGTACAAAGCCGCTGATGTTGTAGCGCCCATCCCCGGAGGTCCAGGTCAAACGCAAGTCAGTTTGCGAGTAGGCGTCTTGCAGGCCATGCAAGTAGCCCTGGTCAGAGGCGCTGTAATCGTCAGAATAATACCACTGCAGCAAAGGCGATAGCGTACCGGCGTTGCCACCCAGCTCAAAGCTGTAGGCAACCGTTATACCCACAGTGAAATCCGGTGAGTACGCAATTTGTCTGCCATCGAGTACTATCTCGGATATCAGCGCCCCCATATCGGCGGGAATCAAAGACGGGAAGGTTCGTTCGAGGCCGCCAGCCGTTGCCAAGGTGCCGCCAAGACCGGTAACGAAGTTGTTAAACTCCGCATCCAGTATTGAAACACGCGCATTGACTGACCAGTTCTCAGCCGGTAACCAATCCAGCTCCAGGTCTATACCCTTGGCTTGGGCGTCACCGCCCCTGGCGCCAAATACGATAACCGAACCGGAGGGTAAAACGGTGGCCGGTTCAGCGGCATAGTCTTTGAAATCATTGTAGAACGCCGCTATGTTCAGGGTCATGGCGCCATTCAACAAGGTGGCTTTATAACCGACCTCATAAGCGATTGTGTCGTTCTCGGGGAAGGTGAATTGATTGGTCTTTGGATTTGCCAGAGAATTGAAACCCCCGGAAGAGTATCCCGTAGCAACAGAGGCATAAAGCAGCGTGTCTGGTGACAGATCGTGGTCTACAGCGAGACGCCAGGTAACCGGAGTGAAGTTGTCGCTAATCAGCAGGTCTGCCCCCAGAATCGCAAATTCGCCATTCTCAAGGTCTATATCCCGGAAATCCCGCGGGATAGGGCTCAAAACTGCAGGTGCGCTATAGGCATGACCGGTCCTTCCGTTGACGCCCCAGTCGTTTTCTTCACGAGAGAAGCGAATACCGCCGGTGACGCGCGTACTGTCTGATAGCGGAATGGTTAGTTCACCAAAAATCGCGGTCGATTCGCTGTCTACGGTGCGTTTGGTGATACAGATAAACGGGAAACCAGTTCCCGACGAGTCAGAGTTAAAGAAGAAATTATCCGAGTTATCTTCCTTAAGATAGAAAGCGCCTATCAACCAGCGCGTTGAGCCACTACCATCGTCGACGAAGTGAATCTCAACTTGATCGGTTTCCCTTCTGACAATTTCGCCGGAAAGAAAAGTGTTCGAAATTCCCTGATCACCGTCGCTGCCGCGAAAATTATCGTTCTCGGTGTGCGCCGCCAGCACTTTCATGCTGCCCCAATTATAGTCTGCATTATATTCAATGCTGTAGGTTTCCTGCTTGGCGTCAAGAAAATACGGGGCATCCGTGGCTATTTTGTACGGATTGTTTGCCACGGCAACAGGCAGTGTGCATGGCACTTGTGAAGGGGGCGTGGAATATGAGCCACAACCACTACCGGTATTAAACGGTTGCGCTACCTCGAATACATCGCCATTTATCAAGGACCCTGCCAGCGAACCGGCGAAATCACCCGAACCATTACCGCCCTGGTCATAGTATTCCCCACGCAGTATCAAGCTGGAGTTTTCAAACTCAAACAACAGGGCACCACGGATGTAATCAGCATCCTGGTCATCGATATCCTCACCACCCACGACGGTATTCTCAACATAGCCATCGTGCTCGAAATGCGCGCCAACGAGACGGGCACTGACAGTGTCGCTTAGCGGGAAGTTGACCATGCCTTCAAAATCGGCACGACTATAATCACCACCGGTAAACTTGAAAGAAGCATCGAACTCCTGGCTTGGTTTGTTGGTATACAGAACGACAGCACCCCCATAGGAGTTCTTGCCGAACAAAGTCCCCTGCGGGCCGCGCAACACTTCCACTCGATCCAGATCCACCATGGGTCCGAGGAACTGTTCCGTCCCTGAACGGTAGATGCCGTCGATGTAATTGGAAACTATGGGCTGAGTATTGACCTGAATGGCCTCGGTCCGCGCACCCCGAATGGCTATGTGTGCGTAAGCACCGGTCTGACCAAAGTTCATCCCCGGGACCAGCAATTTAAGACGACTGATATCGAGCACGCCGCCATCTTTAAGGCTGGAGGCGGATATAGCGCTTACCGAAAGCGGTACGTCCTGGACATTCTGCTCACGTCGCTGAGCGGTTACTATTACCTCTTCCAGCACCAATTCGTCTGCTGAAGGAGGGGTTTGTCCTGCAGCAGTGCCTGGAAAGAGTGCCAAATGCACAGCGAAGGCCACAGTTGTCAAAACGCCAATGCTTTCAATTGGTTTCATGTCTTCTCTCCATTCAAGGTATTTGCAACATAGCCAGCGCGGCAACAACGCAGCACAGCATGGTCTGGCAAAGAATATTGGTCATCAGAAATGCTCCGCTGATTTTCAATATTGTTATTCAACGTTTGCAGCCAATACGGATAACCCACGGAAATGGCCATCAGTTCTTAATGGCTAGTTTAGAATGTTTTGACTTCGAATGTAACATTATTGCACAGATTTCTGTGTAAAGATTAATAAGTATTTATATTACAAATACTTATCGTCAACAATGACATACTGCGAATGCAATTTAGCGGCTGTCTGGCCTGCTGGCGAATGGCTGTGACAGCCGCTCGTTCTACGCGACATCCGATTTACCGGCATTCCCATAACGCCGCACCCGCAGATCGGCCTGCGCCTTATGGCCCGCGAAACCCTCAAGCTCACACAGTCGCGAGCAGTATTCACCGATAGTAACCGTCGCTTCTGGTGTCACCCGCTGGTAGGTACAGGTCTTGAGGAATTTGCCGACCCAGAGACCGCCGGTATAACGAGCTGCAAGCCTGGTCGGCAGGGTATGATTCGTGCCGATTACTTTGTCGCCATAGGCAACATTGGTCTCGGGCCCAAGGAATAACGCACCATAGTTGGTCATGTTCTCGAGAAAATAATCCAGGTCTGCTGTCATCACCTGCACGTGTTCGGATGCGATTCGGTTCGCTTCGGAAAGCATTTCTTCTTTGGTATCGCAGACGATTACCTGGCCATAGTCACGCCAGGCCTGGCCCGCGACATCGGCTGTAGTCAGGGTTTCCAACTGCTTTTCGATTTCAATTTGCGTTTCTTCGCCAAGTTTTTCCGAATTCGTCAGCAGTATCGCCGGTGAATTCGGCCCATGTTCCGCCTGGCCGAGAAGGTCGGTTGCCGCCATCTCGGCATCGCAAGTGTCATCGGCAATGATCAGCGTCTCGGTTGGACCGGCAAGCAAATCAATGCCGACCCGGCCAAACAGTTGCCGCTTTGCCTCCGCCACGTACGCATTTCCGGGTCCGATCAACAAATCAACCGGGGCGATCGATTCGGTTCCGAGCGCCATCGCGCCAATCGCCTGTACACCGCCAAGGCAATAGATCTCGTCGGCGCCTCCCAGATGCATCGCGGCGACGATGGCATCATGCGGCTTGCCATTGTGCGGCGGCGCGCTGGCGATAATTCGTTTCACGCCGGCAACCTTTGCCGTCACCACGCTCATATGCGCAGATGCAACCATCGGGTATCGGCCCCCTGGCACATAGCATCCGACGCTGTTCACCGGAATGTTCTTGTGGCCAAGCACGACACCGGGGAAGGTCTCTACTTCGACCTCCAGCAAAGCAGCGCGCTGTATCCCGGCAAATTTTCTGATCTGTGCCTGGGCAAACTTGATGTCTGCAAGCGTCTGCCCGGGAACGCGGCCAACACAGGCTGCGACCTCCTCCTCGCCCAGCCGAAAACTCGCCGGTGAATAGTTATCGAAGCGCTCGGAAAGTTCCCGCACCGCCGCATCGCCACGCGCCTTGATATCGCTGAGGATTCTCTCGACCGTAGTGCGAACTTCCGTGTCGAATTCTTCGGCCGCATCTGCGCTGATGCCTCGTTTCAATACCCTGATCATGATCCTGGCCTCGTTGGGTTATCGGATCGGAGCATAGCCGACTATCTGGCGACTTCCGTAAACGGACTCGGAAAGTGACCGCCGCGTACGACATAGGCGATCGCCGCCTCGTCATTCCCACTGACATATTGTCGTGCATGCCCGATCGGTGCGCTAAGAACGTCGCCGGCCTGCATCTCCAGCTCGCCGCCCTCCCAGACGTACTTCAAGCACCCATGATGCATCATGATCACTTCGGCCTCGTCGCGTACGTGCCAGGGAGTGGCATAACCGGGCGCGAACTTCCAGCGGCGTAAATGAAAGCCGTGCGGCCATGACATTTTTCCGGCCGGCATGTCTTCATCAGGATTTTTCGCTCCAACTATTGCGCTTTCGCTCAGCCCGCCGTTATTAAACAATTTCACCGCAGCGTCGTCGAGCGCCGCCTCGCGGACGATACACTCCTTGATCTCGTCAGCCGTCATGCGCCGCAAGCTATTCACCTGTTCGTTGGTCGTCGCAGGCATTGGCGTCCCATCCGGTGGCACCGCTTCGCCCTTTGCCGTATCGATGAGGCGGCCGTCCTTTAGCAGGATCAGCCCGTATTTTTTTGCTTCTTCAAATACGTAGGGTGCCCAGGTCACGTGCCCCGGGTCATCTCCTCCGAGTATCGCAAACAGAAACCCGGGACCATCCCCGATGTTGGTAAAGCCGCGAAAAACGTGGATAGGGATCGATATCGTGTCGCCGGGACCAAGCTCAATTTCTCCGTCCAATGCATCCGGCCCGAGCGAAAATTTCCAGCGCCCGGCATGCACGACGAATACTTCCGCAGTCTCATGGCTGTGCTGTGAATTGACGCAGCCCGCCGGCTGCCTGGCCGCGCCGATATTGAAGCCATGCGGAATATCGATGTGCACAAACTGATCCGGGCTTTCCGAGACCCCCGGACCGATTATCGTGAAGTTTTCCTTTTGCTCGCTGCCGGGCGTGCGCGTATCGATAAAGGCAGTCGTGCACGGACGAAGGTCCGCATATCTGACGAAGCGGCTGGTGACTTCTTCCCGGGTTAGTCTGGTCGCGCCCATTTGGATATTGCCGGCACAGCGAGTTTCGAGGGCGCAAACTGTACTGCGAATGCAAAATTATTTCAAGGATCGTGGAATTTTTCAAATCTATGGGTAGAATCGAAGATCTGAGCATCCTGAGTTGCTAAAGACAAAGGCTTGTTTGCAAAATACGTCGTCACCTGTCATTTTGCATTCGGAGTACCGAATTGTCGAATCTCTTCCTGGAAAACGCCGATCGATGATCGATCATATTGTCGATGCACACCACCACCTCTGGAATCTGAACAAGATTCGCTACCCATGGTTGATGGAGCGCGGCGTCAGGCGTTTCTTCGGTGATCCAACAGCCATACAACAGGACTACCTGGTGGGCGATTTTCTGGACGATGTCGGCGACCTGCCGGTTACCAGTTCGGTCCACATCCAGGTCGGCGCGGCTGCGGCTGATTCTGTTGCGGAAACGCGGTGGCTGCAATCCGCAGCACGCCGAACGCCGCTCGGGATACCGAATGCGATTGTCGCGTTCTGTGATTTGGCCGATGAAAATTCCGGCAAGATACTCGATGTGCAGACCGAATCGGGAAATCTGCGCGGCATCAGGCAAATCGTTGGACGGTCACCTGAAGAAGATTCCGCGAGTGGGACAGGCCTGTTACTCGACAACCCTGTTTGGCTGGAAAACCTTGCGCGCCTGCCGGCGCGGCAATTGTCGTTCGATCTGCAATTGATCCCGGCACAGCTACCCGCTGTTACCGAAGTGCTCGCCGGGATTCCGGATCTCCAGGTTGCATTGTGCCATTGCGGTTCACCGCACGACCAGTCCGGGGAAGGCCTGGCATTCTGGCGCAAGGAACTCGCGCGACTCGCGAAGTTGCCAAACGTTTACTGCAAACTTTCCGGGTTTTGCATGTTCGAACAAGACTGGAACGCCGAACGGGTAAAACGGACGGCACTCACCGCCATCGATATTTTCGGCGTGCATCGCTGCATGTTCGGTTCCAACTTTCCCATCGAGAAACTCTACGTCAGCTACCAGGAATTGTATGCATGTTACCTGGACATCATCGACCGCTTTTCGAAGTCTGAAAAACATGCGCTGATGGCAGGCAATGCCGAGCGGTTCTACCGCCTGGCCGATTAACGAAGCGCAGCAACGAGATCCCGCGCACCGGCCCGCAGGAATGCCTGATCGGACGACAGCAGAAATAGCGACGCGCCCTTTTCGATCCAGTGCTCTACCTCATCGACATCGGCGACAAACATGCCGACTGGCTTTTTCGCTTTCTTGCCCGCTGTGCAAATCTTCTCGACAGCCTCGATTACGGCGGAATCCGACGGATCCGTTTTACCCAGAGCTACGGTCAGGTCGATACGGCCGATAAACAGACAATCGACCCTTTCGACACCGGCAATGTCGTCAATTGCGTCCAGCGCGCCAAGGTCTTCGATCTGCGCAATAATCGTCGTCTGTTCGGCGCTTTCACGCAGTTGATCGGCGATCGATTTTCCGCCAAATCCTGCCGCGCGGGTCGAACCCGCATAGCCGCGCCCGCCCGGTCCGTACAGGCTTCTACGACAGATCGCCTGCGCATCTTCCTTTGACTTGACGTGCGGCACGACGATGCCGGTCGCACCACAATCCAGGGCATTCAATATGTGCGGCGGGTCAGCCGATGGCACTCGAACAAGGGGGGTCAGGCCGCTGGCGCGGGTCGCTGCTATACAGGCATCGAGTTCGCGGCGCTCGAACGGCGCATGTTCGGCATCGAGGCACAAGATGTCGAGGCCGGTTTTCCCCAGCACCTCGCAAACCAGGGGCGATGGCGTTTTCACCCACGTTCCGATTAACAAATCATGCTTCAGCAATCGTTGCCGAAACGAAATTTGTGCGGACCCTGTCACCTGTCTAACCCCATAGCCGGTCGCTGGCGATCCTGGCTCCTGTAGCCATCGTAGCAAGTTTCGCGTAGGCGATTTCGCCGTCCACCGCACCGAAGCCCGCGAAGGTCGCAAAGCCGCAATCGCTGCCCGCAATGACCCGCTCACGGCCGACAATATCGGCAAAGCGGCATATTCGCTCGGCGACGAGTTCGGGATGTTCTACAAAATTCGTCGTCGAATCGATAACTCCCGGGATCAGGATCAGATCATCCGGCAATTCGGTATCGCGAAAGGTGGTCCATTCGTGTGCGTGCCGCGGGTTCGACGCCTCGAACAGCAGCGCACCGATATTGGCCTGTAATACTATCGGCAACACGAGTGACATGGGCGCATCGTAATGATGCGGTCCTTCGTAGTTACCCCAGCAGACATGCATTCGAACTCGATCGGCGGGAATGTTTCTAAGCGCATGGTTCAACACTTCGACATGGACGCCCGCCAGCCGCTGATAGTCTTCTTCTGATTTGTCGGCGAACATCATATGCCGCCCGAGACCGAGATCGGGAGAATCCAGTTGCAACAAGAAACCCGCATCGACGATGCCCTCGTATTCGACCCGCATCGCTTCCGCCAGAGCCTCGAGATACTGCTCGTGGCCGGGGTAGTACTCATTCGGTTGAAACAGCGCAATGACGCCGGGCGACGCCGAATTCATAAAGCCTTCTGTAAAGTTTGCGTTGTGCAAGGCAGCGTGGAAATTTTTGAGATCCTTCTCCAACGGCTCCGAATTGGTCGCTCGTATCTCCCCGGTGCACTTCGGACGTTGGTAAGCGGGCGTGCCGCCTGTTTTGGCCAGTCTTTCGAGGAATGAGGGAAAGTCCTGTAAATCCTGCGGCGGGCTCCGCGGACTGTCGCCTTCAAATCCCGATATACGTTCTTTGATGTAGGTCGCATAACTGATCTTGCTCATTTCGCCATCGCTGACGACATCGATACCGGCGTCAACCTGCCTGGTTACCGCCTCTGTGACTCCCTCCGCAATGCTTTGATCGAACTCGGTCCTGTCGTAGTCCTCATCGCGCTCTTTCGCGAAAATCAGGTCGGCTACTCGCTGCGGCCGCGGCAGGCTGCCGACGTGGGTCGTCAATATTCTGTCTGAACTATTTTTCATCAGGCCATGCGCGCCGAACCGCCGTCGATCAGAATTCCTGAGAAGGTCCGCCTCTCGGGCGGCAACTCAGGATGCTCGATGCGCTCCAGGATCATCGATACCGCGGCTTCAGTCATTCGGCGAACGGGCTGTCGAACGGTCGTCAGATCGTAGCTTTGCCACTGCGCCGGACCGACGCCATCAAAACCAACGACCGAAAGATCTTCAGGAACCTTGACCCCCAATTGGTGACGCGCAGCGTCCAGGCAGCCGATCGCCATCACGTCATTGGCACAGATGATCGCATCGGGCAGTTTTCCCATCCTGGCTTTCAGATCCAGCAGACCAGCTACGCCGCTTTCGTAACTGTAATCGCCCGGTACAACCGTCACCGACTTGATGTTCAGTTCTGTCAGTCGTTCGAGTGCGCCCTGAGTGCGCTCTACGCTGACCGCGGAATCTTCGGGACCGCTGATGAGGCCGAAAGACTTGTGCCCTGCTGCCACCAGACCGTTAACGAGTGATCTCTCTCCCTCGGCCTGGTCGCAGCAAACCGAATTGACGCGGCGATCTTTCAGCGAGCGGTTATAAAACACCAAGGGGACACCCCGTTTCTCCATCAGATCGATTTGCGGTCCCGACAGTCTGGCCGCTTCGACCACGCCATCGACCTGATACTGCAGAATCTGATCGAGCATTACATCGATATCGCTTTCGCGTTCGAGAGTAAACAACAGGACACGCACCCCGCGTTCCGAAAACCGTTGGCTTAACTGCACCAGCACCTCCGGGTAATAGAGGTTGGTCTGTCGGGAGATAACGACGGCAACCATGTTGGACCGGCGCGTGATCAGGCTGCGCGCGATGGCATTCGGCTGATAACCGAGATCCTCGGCCGTCTTCATAACCCGGGCCCGCATCTTTTTCGATACGGAAGCGCCAGGCTTGAAGCAGCGGGAAACCGCCGATTGTGAAACGCCGGCTTGTCGCGCTACGTCATAGGACGTTACCCGAGTTACCCGATGTCCGTCCCCCCTGCGCGCTGCGCTGATATTGTCCGCCACCCGATCTCCTCGCTCATTGGTGTTCTGAAAATTTGCATCAGATTTTGCATCAAGTGTTTGCAGAATGCACGAAGATCAAACCGCAAGCTCTGTTGACCCCGCAAAATCAGTTGGCGAGAATATTCGGCGCGCCCTCCAAAGTCCTTGAATAGATTGACCTTGAAGAGTTTCTCCCGGTCTGGGGAAAAACCTGCCGGACCCATGCCACGATCCGGCGACTGGCTCCCTATTGCATTCGAACGCGGAAGATTGCTACTGTTCAGCGCGTTCGGGCCATAAGTCCCGTGTCATCACATTCAATTATTCGCTGAGGATCGCCATTGACTGATGCGGCGACACCATTGTGGGATTTACGAATACAGGGCAAGACTGCGTTGATCACGGGTGCAGGGCGCGGTATCGGGCGGGCCTGTGCGGTGGCGTTTGCGGAAGCGGGCGCAAAAGTGATTGCCGTGGCAAGGACTGCAGCCGATCTTGAATCTCTCGCGACGGAATACCCGGAAGCGATCGAAATTTGGGTCAACGATGTTACCGAGGAAATATTCTACCAGCGCATCGAAGCGCTGACGAAACTCGATGTGCTGGTCAACAATGCCGGCACGAACCGGCCGCAACCGTTCGTCGATGTCGACATAGAGGCCCTGAATTCAGTTATCGATCTGAATGTACGCGCGATGTTTCAGACTGCGCAGTCCACGGCCCGCGTGATGGTCAGGAACGGCAGCGGTTCAATCATCAACATGTCGTCACAAATGGGTCATATCGGTTCGCCGAACCGCAGCGTTTATTGCATGACCAAGCATGCAGTCGAGGGCCTGACCAAAGCGATGGCCGTTGAACTGGCACCGAAAGGAGTGCGCGTCAATGCGCTTGCCCCCACTTTCATCGAAACGCCGATGACGCGTTCCATGATGGACGACCCTGGTTTCAAGGAATTCGTGCAGAGAATGATCCCCTTGGGCAAGGTGGGTCAGCCAAACGACGTAGCGGTTGCTGCGCTTTACCTTGCATCGGACGCGTCCGCGATGGTGACCGGCCATAGCCTGAGAATCGACGGCGGCTGGACGGCTGCCTGATGCACTTCGATTACGTTATTGTCGGTGGCGGCGCCGCCGGGTGTTGTCTTGCCGGCCGGCTGAGTGAAGACCCGGACAAAAACGTGTGCCTGATCGAGGCCGGTCCGCGGGACAATGACCCAAGAATCAAGGTTCCGTTGGGCCTGGTATTCCTGATGGGCAATTCGCGATTTGACTGGTGTTACCAGTCCGCACCTCACGCGCACATGAACGGTCGCAAGGTGCCGATACCGCGAGGCAAAACGCTCGGTGGTTCAGGATCGATCAACAGCATGGTTTATATTCGCGGTCGCCCGTCAGACTATGATGCCTGGGCCAGACTCGGCTGCAAGGGATGGGACTGGGAAGCGGTCCTGCCCTATTTCATCAAGGCCGAATCCAATCGGCGCCTGGCCGGCGATCCTCTGCACGGAACAGCAGGACCGATGACTGTAGAGGATTTGCGCTCGCCCGATCCCATGCTCGAACGCTACGTGGCCGCCGGCGAGGAGCTTGGAATCCCTGGCAACCGGGATTTCAATGGCGAGACCCAGGAGGGTCTTGGCACATATCAGGTGAATATGAGAAAGGGACGCCGGTGGAGTGCCGCCGATGCTTACCTCAGACCTGCCGGCAACAGAAAAAATCTGCACATAGTGACGGACACGGAAGTCGAGTCGATCGATTTCGATGGCAAAGTGGCTCGGCGAGTCAAACTACGGGGCAGAAACCAGGAACATTTTATCGGGATCGACGAAAGACTGATCCTTTGCGCGGGTGCGTTTGGCACCCCGGCGCTGTTGCTTCGCTCGGGCATAGGTCCTGCCGATCATTTACACGAGATGCGCATCCCGGTCGTGCACGAACTGCCAGGTGTCGGCGAAAATCTTCATGATCATCCGGCGGCGGCGATATTTTACCAAGGTGGTCACGGCGGTCGCGGCCTGAGTTTCGCAACCATGCATGAATACGCGGCAGCGCCATTGCTGTATCTTCTCGCCCGGCGCGGGGTATTCGCGAGCAACCTCGTCGAAGGTGGCGGTTTTGCGCGGACCGATGCGTCGCTCGCGGATCCTGATGTCCAGTTTCACTTTATCCCGGCCAAGGTCAGTCACGAGGGCGCCAGGATCACCTGGGGCCGGGGGTATTACTCCGATGCCTGTGTGCTGAAACCTGTTTCGCGGGGCCGGTTGCGACTGGCGTCGCCCGCCATCGCCGATGATCCGATCATCGATCTGAACTTGCTTGCCGAACCGCAGGATCGACAAACCCTGTTGCGCGGAGTGAAGCTGGTACGGCGCATTCTCGCCAGCCCGACATTGAGCGGCAGCGGCGCGGTAGAGGTTTTTCCCGGTCCTGCTGTCCAGGGTGATGACGAGTTGTTGCAATACATATTCGAAATACTGGGTACCGCTTTCCACCCGGTCGGGACCTGCCGCATGGGCGATGCCGCTGATCCAATGACAGTCGTCGATCCGGATTTGCGGCTAAGAGGCCTGGATAACGTCGTGGTTGCGGATGCCTCGGTTATGCCCGAGATCGTGGCAGGCAATACCCATGCACCGACGATCATGATTGCCGAAGTTGCAGCCGACCGGATCAGGCAAGTGCGCCAGGCGGGGAATGGGTCGGGGTGAGAAGCTTTGCTTCGTCGCTGCGCGCACAACCGCGCCACAGCGGAGTGCTCACCGATTCCGGTTGAAATAAGACCTGCCTGTCTCAACGATCTTTTTCAAACCTGCCGGGTCCCTGCCGAATTCCCTCGCTTTTTCGAACAGGGTGATTACGTTTTGCGGGGGGATATCATGACCGATGTTGTGGCACGGCGCGAGAATGTAGCCGCCGTCCCGGCCCAGATCGTAGATGCGCAAGGCAATCTCCTGTTCCAGTTCCTCGGTGGTGGCGTTAGGCAGCACCTGTTGCACGTCGATCGCACCGTGGAAGCACAAACGGTCGCCGAACGATTCTTTCAACGCGAATGTATCTTCCAGCCCGGTCACTGAAGTCTGGACGGGATTGAGTATATCGACATTCATTGCCAGGAAATCATCGATCAGTGGCAGGACAGCACCGTCAGTGTGGAACATCAGCTTCACATCGGCGAGGCTCTTGATGTGATCATGCAACTCTTTCATGCGCGGCATGAGCATTTCGCGGAACAGCTTGGGCGAGATCAGCAATGATGTTTGCGAGCCGAGATCGTCAGTCAGGTAGACGAGCTGTACGTAGGGCCCGACCTCTTCCAGGTAGCGGCTCCACATCTCTTTCAGCGTCCAGAGGATTTTGTCCATTAACGCCTCGGCGAAAGGCTTGTCGATGATAAGGTCCATGAAGAACCGGTCATAACCCCGCATCTGCAGCGAATTCATCAATACGCCGGCTTTAATGGCATCGGCGCCGATCACGTAATCGGTATTCTCAAACAGGCGCTTCGCTTTTTCGCGCAAGCCCCTGAACTGGTCCGGGTCATGCGGGTCCGGCCACTGGAAGTCATCGATGTTTTCCAGCGTGGCTTGCCGCAAAGGCGCGCCGTCAACGACGCAGTGGTCCCAATCCCCCGCGGCCTTGTAGGGCACCCCCCACATGTCGATATAGCCAGGGATATCGTCGCGTTCGGTAACCTGAACCCAATGCGGTACGAGCCAGCGGAAGTCGATATCGAGTCGCCGCAGGAGCGACTCATCCGGGACGACGGTTTGCGCCATTCGATCCAGTATTTTGTTCTCGTTGACCATGGTTTCATCGCCGAGATAATCCTTGAGCCTGACGTAGGCCCGGCGGTGAATGGAGCCGATGTGTTTCCCCATGTCGATCAGCAGACGGTCAGGCTGCTCATGGTTCATCGCGGCATGGAAGCATTCTCTTGGCGTCATCATTTTTTTTGCACCTGGCGGCCGGTTAACCTTATCCGGTACCACCGGTGAGACTCAAGCCGGAACGGCTGCCAGACCGAGACTTTCGCGCACGGCTCTGACCGCGTCCGAAGCGTCAAAACCAAAGCCATCGGCGCCAATTTCGTCGGCGAATTCCTGCGTGATCACAGCGCCGCCAACGACGACTTTAACCTCGTCACGGCCGGTGAAGTGATCTGCCACGGGTCGCATCGCATCCCTGGTGGTACTGAGCAGCGCACTGAGGCAAACAACCTGGGCCCCTCTTTCGACAGCGGCTTCGAAATCAGCGATCCGGCAATCGACGCCCAGGTCATCGACTTCAAAGCCGGATCCCTTGAGCATGATGACGACCAGGTTTTTGCCGATATCGTGCAGGTCGCCTTTTACCGACCCGATGCAGACCTTTGCTATGGGTCGATGTCCGGAACTGGCCAGCAAAGGTTCGATGATATCAACTCCTCCCTGCATCGCCCTCGCGGACACCAGCATTTCCGGCACGAATACTTCACCGCTTGAAAACTGGTTGCCCACCTCGCGAAGTGCGGGAATCATCGTGACATTCAACAATTCGACGACATCCTCGCCGTTGTCCACGGCCTTCTGCACGATCTCGACGACCACGTCGCGCTCGCCAAAAACAATGGCGTCGTACAGTTTGTCATTGATACTCATGGCTTTTCCTCACGCGATCGAGTTCGGCTGCGGCACATGTGCCGACACCCAGTTGAAATAAGGGATTATAGATGTAATGACGTCGAAGTCAAAATTATTATTACATTTAAAAACAACTACTTAACGTTATTTATGCTGCTTAATAAGACAGATTCTCATTCCTTTATTGCATTCGCAGTATAAACGGTGGGAAAATCAACTTCCCATGGACAGGCGATTGAGAGAAACAAGTGCATGACAGACACGGTTATCAGCTCAGCGAGTAAAGAAGTCGTCATCGGCTTTGCGCGACGCTTCGTGGTGATCGGCGAGCGCATCAATCCGACCGGCCGAAAGTTGCTGGCCGAAGAAATGAAGAACGGAGACTACAGCCGGGTGCGAGCGGATGCGCTGGCGCAGGTGGCAGCCGGCGCACAGATTCTCGATGTCAATGCCGGCATCGCGCTGGCGGATGAACCGCGGATACTGGCTGAGTGCATCCGTTTGCTGCAGTCGATCACCGATGTGCCGCTTTGTATCGATTCGTCGACGGTCGAGGCACTCGAAGCAGGACTCGAGGTTTACCAAGGTAAAGCTTTGCTCAACTCCGTCACCGGCGAGGAAGAGCGGTTGGAGCGTGTGTTGCCATTGGTCAGGAAGTATGGCTGCGCAGTCGTCGCCATAGCCAATGACGATTCCGGAATTTCGGAAGACATCAATGTGCGCTTCGATGTGGCCAAAAAAATTGTCCAGCGGGCGAGCGACCACGGCATCCCGGCAAATGATATTGTGGTCGATCCGCTGGTCATGCCGGTCGGCGCGATCAACACGGCCGGTCGACAGGTCATGCAATTGCTCAAGCGTCTGCGGACCGAACTCAAAGTCAATACCACCTGTGGCGCCTCCAACTTGAGTTTCGGGCTACCGAACCGCAATGGGTTGAATTCGGCCTTCATCGGTATGGCCATCGCCAGCGGCATGACCTCGGCCATCACCAATCCGTTGCGCAGCGAACTGATGCTGGCGATTCGCGGCGCCGACGTCGTTATGGGTCACGATCCCGAATGCGCTGCCTGGATCGAGGCCTATCGCGAGCGGCCTGCAAACGGGGCGGCATTGCGAGGCCGCCGTCGACGGGCGGCACGCGAGTAACGCGGTTATTCGCTACCGATAATCGAGGAGAATTTCCATGTCACGCGATGACAGCTTAAAACCAGAGTATTCACGAAACATGCGCATCATCGGTCATTCCGATCAGGGCGGTCGATCCGATGGCGTGCAGGTAATGGTCAGCGGTGGCTACGCGTATGTCGGGCACGTTTTCTCGGGTGGCTTTTCGGTAATCGATGTGCGGGATCCGACGGACCCCAGGTTCGTCCGGCATATCCCGCAACCGGCCGGAACCTGGAGCCAGCACCTGCAGACCCATGGGAACCTGCTCCTCGTCGTCAATATGAAGGACATGCTGCAAGACGAAAAAGTCAGCGCTGGCGAATACTATTCCGGCTCTATTGGTGACAAGGTCGATATTTCCGGGTCGGATCAAAGCTACTCTGCCGGTATGCGTGTCTTTGACATCGAGGACCGGGCCAATCCGCGGGAAATCGGATTCATGGAGTTGCCAGGGCTTGGCGTCCACCGCATTTGGTATGCCGGCGGTCAGTGGGCCTATATCTCGGCGCTTCCTCCTGGATTCAGCGACGACATTTTCATTGTCGTGGATATGTCCGATCCCACCAGCCCCAAGCCCGTCAGCCGTCTGTGGCTGCCGGGCATGCATACGCAAGCGGGCGAGAAACCAACCTGGGACCCCAAATACCGCTATGCCTTGCACCACGCCATCGTCAAGGGTGATCTCGCCTGCGGCGCCTGGCGCGACGGCGGCGTCACCACGATCGACATCAGTGATCGCCATAACCCCAGGTTGCTCGCGCACCGCAATTTCGCGCCACCTTTTGCCGGAGGTACACACAACAGTTTGCCGCTTCCCGACAGAAATCTTCTGGTCGTCGTAGAAGAAGCGGTATTCGATAATTGCGCAGACGGGATCAAACGCAACTGGGTGTTCGATATCCAGGACCCCGGCAACCCCATCAGTATTTCTACTTTGCCGATTCCCGACGAAATCGACTACGTGAAGAAAGGCGGCCAATTCGGCCCCCACAATATTCACGAAAACAGACCGGAGAGTTTCCAGAGTTCGGAGACTCTGTTCATCACCTATCAGAACGCAGGGATGCGGGTCTACGACATCAAGGATCCTTTCCGCCCGGTTGAAATCGGTGCGCTGGTGCCGCCGCCGCCGGCCAGGATGATGGATTACCGGCCAAATCGTCCACAGGTCATCGACACCACCGATGTTTTTGTAGACGAGAACAGGCTGATCTATTGCACCGACTCGAATGCCGGCCTCTACATCATGGAAATGAATGACCCTTGATCACCGGCAAAGCTTGCTGCCGGTTCTTGAGGAAAAGCCAGGCAACCCTGTAGCGTCACAAGGTTTACGACATTTTTAGCCACGAGAAGACATGAAACACGTGCTTGTAATCGGCCAGATCCATGCGGCGGGTCTGAAGATATTGAATGACCACAAAGGCCTTAGCGTTGCAGTGATCGCCGATCCCGGCGCCGGCATCCCGCTAGCAATGGTCGAGGATGCTGACGCAATATTGATCCGCTATGGCGTTTTGTCGGAAGCTCAAATTGAGCATGCCGATCGCCTGTGCGTGGTCTCTCGACACGGGGTGGGTTGCGATAACCTGCCCATGGACAAGCTTAGCGCTCGTGGAATTCCGGTTACCACCGTCGGTCCCGTCAATGCGATATCGGTAGCCGAGCAGACGATGGCCATGATGCTGTCCCTGTCGAAACGGGTCGCACAGTACGATCAGGCCGTGCGCAACGGCAATTGGTCTATACGCGACGGCTTGTCCATCTCAGAGCTCGCCGGCAAGACGCTGTTGCTGCTTGGGTTCGGCCGCATTGGCAGGGAGGTTGCCAGGCGCGCGCGGGCGTTCGCTATGGATATCCTGATCTACGATCCGTTTGTCTCTTCTGCCGTAGCCTCGGCCGCGGGTGTTGTCAAAGTCGATGACTGGCGTGCGGTCCTTGGTCGGGTCGATGTGCTTAGCATTCACTTGCCGCGCATCGCGGAAACCCGAAATATTGTCGATGCCGGCGTGCTCTCGGCGATGAAGCCAACCGCGATTCTGATCAATACTGCTCGCGGCGGACTGGTGGATGAAAGTGCGCTGTACGAAGCGTTGCATACGCGGATGGCTGCCGGTGGTGCGGGTATCGACACATTTGAAATCGAACCGCTCAATCTCGACGCGCCGCTTCTGAGTCTGCCGAATGTTGTCGTGAGCCCGCACAGCGCTGCGCTGACGGAAGAGGCAGCCAGGCGCATGGGCGTGGTTGCGGCCAGAAACGTAATCGCGGGTCTGGAACACAGACTCGATCCGGAGTTGGTATTCAACCGCGAGGCACTGGCAGAGAGCACGACTCGATGATCGCACTCGGCCGGCAGCAAACAGATGTGAACGGTTATGGATGAAAATTTCCCCAGCGAAGTGTACCTGGCCTTTCTGGATCGCACGATTGAGATTCATTGGGTTTACCATGCGTTGCTGATGGTCGGAATATGGTTTGTGCTGGTACCATTTGGCGTTATTGCAATTCGTTTCTTCAAGCCAAAACCGACTGCCTGCGGGATCGAAAAAGGGACCGCAAGACTGGACCCGAAGTTGATCTGGTGGACCGTCCACTACGGGTTCTTGTACCTTGCGATCGGCCTTGCGATTGCCGGCACGGCGTTGGCAATGGTTGTCAGTGGCGGGATCAGTGGAACCGTGCATTCGATCTTCGGGCTTGGCACAGTCCTGTTTGGCGGCTTGCAGATTGTTTCCGCCTGGTTCAGGGGAACCCACGGCGGCAAACACGACCCGGAGTCTGACCCCGACGATCCTGCAACATGGCGTGGCGATCATTTCGATATGACGCCCCGAAGACGCTGGTTCGAGGCATACCATAAAACCTTCGGCTATTTTGCGATCGGCCTGGCTTTGGCTGCGACCGCCTCCGGTTTGCAGCAATACTGGATACCGCTGGTAGCCATGGTCCTGGGCGTTATATTTGTTGTCCTGTCAGCGCTTGCCGTTTACCTGGAGGGCCAGGGGTATCGTCAGGATACCTATCGCTCGGTGTACGGAAACCATCCCGATAACCCGTACAACAAGATTCGCGAAGGCTTATGACGGGCGTCGTTACCGATCGAGTTGCCGGGCAGGGTTCCATCGAAGCTGCCGATGCGCAGGGTCGGGCAGCCCTGGGCCTCCTTGGAAACAGCTCCATCGAGCTGAGCACGAACGGCCACGATGCAATCTTGCGGGCTGCGGAAATTCTGCCGCCTGGCATGCCCGTCTACGTTGCCAAGATGCCCACGCAAACGCTTACAGAGAAACTGATCCAGATAAGAGCGCTGCGCGCGTCCGGGCTCGACCCGGTGCCGCATATCGCTGCCCGTCAGCTGGCGTCAAGACTGGAACTGCGTACCTTCCTGGAGGAGGCAGTGAGCGGCGGGGAGGTTCATCGTGTCCTGCTCATTGGCGGCAACGACACCAGGGTTGCCGGCCCATTCCGGGATAGCGCATCCGTTCTTGCCAGCGGGTTGCTGGAAGACGCCGGTATCCGTGAAATCGATGTGGCCGGTTACCCCGAAGGACACCCCCGGATTCCCGCGGACGTCCTGTTTGCCGATCTCGAAACAAAAATGAAGCTGGCGGACGATCGGGGCCTCAACCTCAATATTGTCACCCAATTTAGCTTCGCACCACGAACAGTCATCGCATATTGCTCCGACCTGGCGCTCAGGGCCCCCGGGGTACCCGTTTACGCCGGGCTGATGGGACCCACCCATCCCGCAAGGTTGTTGCGATTCGCGCGGATTTGCGGTGTCAGCACAACGCTGCAGGCGGTGTGCTCACTCGGCCTGAACGCATTGAAACTTGCCACCCTTAGCAGCCCGGACAAACATTTCGCGGTAATGGCTCGTCACCAAGCGGCTCGGGAGAATGGCAACCTCAGCGGCATACACTTGTTCAATTTCGGCGGTTTCCATGAATCAGCCAAGTGGATAAGCGACCAGCTTCAGCGAGGAACTGCAAATGCCTGAACCACTATTGGTCATAGCCTGTGGAGCACTCGCCCGCGAGATTGCCCAGTTACGCAAGATGCCAGGATTGGAACATATACATTTGAAATACCTCAATGCGCGCTTGCACAACACGCCACTTGAGATTCCTGCCGAGCTGCGCAAGAAAATCAGGCAGTATCGAAGTCAATATGCCAACATCTTTGTTGCCTATGCCGAGTGTGGTACACGCGGCGGTATCGATCGCGTACTCGAGGAAGAGGGTATCGAGCGTTTGCCCGGGGCTCATTGTTACCAGTTTTTTGCCGGGCAGAAGGCGTTCGTGCGTTTGTCCGATGATGAACCGGGCACCTTTTACCTGACGGATTTTCTGCTGCGGAATTTTGATCGGCTGGTGATCAAGGCACTGAAACTGGATCAGCATCCTGAGCTTCTGCCCGACATCTTCGGCAATTATCGGCGCCTCGTGTATCTGGCGCAAACAGAGTGCCGGGATTTACAAAAAGCGGCA
The DNA here is from genome assembly GCA_022560735.1 of Pseudomonadota bacterium. Lineage (GTDB taxonomy): Bacteria > Pseudomonadota > Gammaproteobacteria > Steroidobacterales > MnTg04 > MnTg04. The sequence goes on along the minus strand of JADFSO010000017.1, from coordinate 12,854 downwards.
GTTCAGGCGGCCGCTGATCTCGGGCTCGAGTACAAATACGTTTTTACGGGTTACGGCGAGCTCGAAATCGGCCTTCGCCAGGCACTGGCACGGCATTACACGTGTACCGAGACGCAAAAATAGTCTTTCTGCCGTCCGGTAAACGGGGTTCTTTTGCAATCGGTACGCCGGTGCTGGACGCCGCACGCAGTCTTGGCGTCGATGTGGATTCCGTGTGTGGCGGGCGGGCACTCTGCGGCCGCTGCCAGGTGTTGTGCGTTGCAGGATCGTTCCCGAAGCATGCGATTGTGTCCAGGGCCAGTCACCTCTCACGCTTCTCGGACGCCGAACGAAGGTATGAGGAGCGTTGTGGAAAACCGCTTCCTGCAGGGCGGCGCCTGAGTTGTCAGGCACACATAGAGGGCGATCTTGTCATTGATGTGCCGCCAGAGAGCCAGATGCACCGGCAACTGGTGCGTAAACAGGCCAAACATCGCGACATCGTCCTCGATACCAACACGCGCCTCTACTATGTCGAAGTGCGCCCCGCCGATATACACAATCCAGCAGGGGACCTGGAGCGTTTGCGTGAGGCGCTGGCAAAGGAATGGGATCTCGATGGTCTGGAAGTTGCCTGCCACGTCCTCGCTTCGCTGCAGTCTGCGCTACGCGCAGAAAACTGGAAGCTAACCGTTGCCATACTGGCCGGGGCTGAGATTGTTGCGCTGTGGCCCGGACTAAAACAACGGGTGTTCGGTGTCGCCGTCGACATTGGTTCTACCACGATTGCCGCTTACCTGTGCGATCTCACGAACGGCGAATTGCTCGGTTCCAACGGCATTATCAATCCGCAGATTCGCTTCGGCGAAGACCTGATGAGCAGAGTCTCGCACCTCATGATGCACCCCGGGAGCGAGGGTGAGCTGACTCAAGTGGTGCGTGCCGCCGTCAATCGGATCATCACGGACCTCACCAGAGAAAGCGCTGTCGAGAACAGCGATGTGCTTGAGGTCGTGGTTGTCGGCAATCCCATCATGCACCATCTTTTTCTTGGCATCAGTCCGCAGGAACTCGGCGCGGCCCCGTTTGCGCTGGCAACCGACAGCGCGCTGAGTGTGCCGGCCAGTGAGCTGGATCTCGATGTAAACCCTGGCGCCAGTGTTTATTTGTTGCCTTGCGTCGCCGGGCACGTCGGGGCTGACGCTGCCGGTGTCGTCCTTGCGCTAGAACCCTATCTTCGCGATGAGATTACGCTGATCGTCGATTTAGGAACCAACGCGGAGATCGTGCTTGGGAACAAGGATCGGCTGCTGGCATGTTCAAGTCCGACCGGTCCGGCATTCGAGGGGGCACAGATCAGCGCCGGCCAACGGGCAGCACCCGGCGCAATTGAGCGCGTGCGCATCGACAGGAAAACACTGGAGGTTCGATTTCAGGTTATCGGCTCGAAACTCTGGTCCAACGAGAGCGGGTTTGCTGAATCGATAAAGCACTGCGGAATTACCGGCATCTGCGGCTCAGGTATCATCGAGGCAATTGCAGAGATGTATCTTGCCGGCGTGATCGCTGCAAATGGCGCGTTCGACGGCGGCCGGGCCGCAGTTTCCGATCGAATGGTGGCGAATGGCCGGACCTGGTCGTTTCGGTTGCATTCAGGTATCCCGGAGATTCTGGTCACGCAACACGATGTTCGGCAGATTCAGCTTGCCAAGGCGGCGCTGTACGCCGGCATCAAACTCCTGATGGCCAGATTGGGCATTGAGAAGGTCGTCTCTGTTCGTCTGGCCGGAGCTTTCGGCAGTTACATCGATCCCAAATATGCCATGGCCATCGGTCTCATTCCCGACTGCCCTCTCGAAAAAGTCAGCTCGGCCGGCAATGCGGCTGGTGCGGGTGCGCGCATCGCGTTACTGAATGTAGCTGCGCGGCGGGAAATCGAATCGGTCGTAAGGCGAATCGAAAAAATCGAAACGGCGGTCGAGCCGCAATTCCAGCAGTTTTTCGTCGATGCCATGGCGTTCCCGCACAGCGTTGACCAATTCCCGGAGTTGTTTTCCGTAATCGAAAAGCCCGTGGGGTGAGAATTGCAATCTGACCCGTTTAAAACGCCACGACCTGGCCGTCAAATTCGTTCATTGCATCGATGAGGCAAGTCCACATATAACGGATCGTCGAGCTGTCGCCCAACAAGTAGTAACAGAGTGTGCCGTTTAGATCGTGACGCACGATGACGGCGCTTGCCCTCGCAACGGATGTCTGGGCGACTGCGTGATCGGTAAAATTATCGGGCGATAAATCCACGCCACAGAGTTTCGCGAACATCGCCGGGCTGCACGCACCGGTCAGTGCGAACCAGTAATGGCTGTCCTGCCGCCGCACGGCATAGCATTTGTAGGTCTGTGCAAACGAATTCGTTATCGCGCCCGGCGCAGGATCGAGCGGATTCGAAAACAGCATCAGCTCGGCCGGAGACAGGCGCGCAACCAGCACTCCATCGTGCTGCGGGTAAGCGCGATTGGCTGTGATGCCAATCTCATAGCCCTTCGCGTCGATCCACGGCGACAGGTCTTTACCCTTGATGCCGGCGCGTGGCAGCGCCGACAGGTCGATCAGGGAAAGCGCCGAGTCAGTCGCCATCGAGGATCGATGCATGAGCGGCATCCTACAGGGCCTGGCGCAGGTTTTCGGGGTCATAAAACGGTGTCTGCACTGTTTGCGCAGCCACTTCCAGGCCTTTATCGACCTTGATTCGGAAGATCGTGCCTGGCCGGGCCTGCTCCGGCGCGACATACGCCAGTCCGATTACCTGCCCGAGTTCCGCCGAGCGCGCCACGGATGTCACCCGGCCGACGATGGCGTCATCATGAATGACGAGATGGGACTCTTCGGGTAGCGGGCCATTAGAGTTCAGCAGACGAAAACCGACCAGTTGCCGGGATTGGCGGCGGGTCCGGGAAAAGCCGATCGCCGGTTTGCCGACGAAGTACGGCTTCGCCGTAGCGACTGCCCAGTCGAGCGCAGCGTCTCGCGGCATCGTCAGCTCATCGGTATCCTGTCCGATGATGATGTGCCCTTTCTCGAGCCGCAGTATGCGTTGCGCTTCCACGCCTACGGGACGAATATCGAACCCCGCACCGGCAGCGAACAGCTGTTCCCACAAGGTGAGCGCGTTTGACCACGGCACGTGAAGTTCGTAGCCCAGCTCGCCAACAAAGCCGACCCGCATCGCGATGACCGGGATACCGTTGACCATGCCTTGCAGTGCCGCCAGGTAGGGAAACGCGTCCTTCGAGAAATCGATATCGGATTCCATTTGCTCCATGAGCTGCCGCGAGTTTGGCCCGGCGATATTCATGCCCGCATAGGTCGAGCTGACGTTGAGCACATCGATCTCCAGGCCCCATTCGGCGTTGCGCCGGAGCATGTTGCGAAAAACGGCGTCCGATCCGGTCGTCGTCGTCGTCACATAGAAATGCTCGTCGCCAAGGCGGCATGCCACTCCATCATCGATGATTCCTCCAGCATCGTCGGTCATCAACAGGTAACGGCATCGAGCTACAGGCTGCTTCTGGTAAGCAAAAGTGTACATGCGGTTGAGGAATTCCGCGGCATCCGGTCCGCGAATCTCGATGCCGCCCAGTGGCGATACGTCGATCACACCGACGTTGCCACGGATTGTAGCCACCTCTTCGGCAATTTTTTCGGCAACTGCCGCGGCCTGGTCTTTAGCGCCCGCATAGTGGGCAGCTCGCTGCCACATGCCCGCGGGCATGAACACTGCGCCGTGGTCGGCGTGCCACTCGTGCATCGGCGTCAAGCGTTCCGGTTCGAACGACCTTCCCGCCAGCACACCGAACGACACCGGCTTGAACGGTGGGCGCTGCGTGGTAACAGATGCCCCGGCCAGGATGCCGCCGTTGTATCTTTGCACGATGCGCAGCGCGTTTAACGACGACAGCCGGCCCTGACTCGGACCCATCCCCACCGTGCTGTACCGCTTGGCGAGCTCCGCATGCGCAAAGCCGTCCGCTACGGCGTTTTGCAGATCGGCAACGGTTTGATCTTCATCGAAATCGACGAAGTCCTTGCCCTTGCGATGCGGAAAAATCGGATACGGATGATTGATGCCGGCGGCACCGGGATCCGGCCCGGCGTCCGCAGCGGCCGCGGGATCCAGACCGAGGGCGCGCGCCGCATCCAGCCCCGCCGAACGGCCGTCTGCCAACACCGCCTCGAGCGCATATCTGTGATTCACGGATCCAGCCAGAGTGGAGTCGGGCGGACAATTTCTCACGCTGAACGAGTTGACATCGTCGTCATAAATGAACTCGCCGCCGCAGTGGCAGACAAGCTGGCCGAGCGGCGCATAGCCGACACTCGTCACGAGAAGATCGCAATCGATTTTCCGGCCGTCGCCGGTGACCTCCCCCGATTCCGTCAGTTGGTTAACGACGACACCGGTGATCGAACGCAGGCCGGCCCCCGGTATTGCTTCGCTGACCGTGCATGAGTGATGTACGGCGACGCCCATGGCTGACAAGCGCTCGGCGAGTTGCGGGTTGGCGACCGACCGATTGATGTCGATAACCGCCTGGACCGATACGCCCGCTGCCAGCAAATCCAGGGCGGCGTCGTAACCCTCGGCATTAGCCGTGGCGACGACGGCCTGCTTGCCCGGGCGGACCGCATAGAGCCGCAGCAGTCGTTGCACGCCGGATGCCGGCAATACGCCCGGCAGATCGTTGTTGCGAAAAACCATCGTTTGCTCGACGCTGCCCGTGCAGGCGATGACGTATTTCGCGCGGAGTTTGTACAGTCGATTCGACCTGCCGATCGCCAGCCAGTTATCCGTAAACCAGCCCGTGCAGGTTGCCCCGGCAAGGATCCGGATGTTGTCGTTTGCCTGAACCCGCGCTACGAGATCGTCGCGCAACGATTGAATTTCACTACGCTCCCGTTGAAAGCGTGCGTAATTCAGCGCGCCGCCAAGCATCGCCGCCTCTTCGATGAGCACAACACCGGCGCCTGCGCCGGCCGCCGACAAAGCCGCGCTCAGGCCGGCCGGGCCACCGCCGATGACCGCGACATCGGCAAACAGGTATTGCTTGTCGAAGTAGCCCGGGTCCGCGTTGGGGTTTATTTTTCCAAGTCCCGCGGCACGGCGGAAGAACCGTTCCCATAGTGGCCAGATTCCCTGCGGCCTGAAGAAAGCCCGGTAATAGAAACCAACCGGCAGAAAACGTGCCAAACGGCCCGCGTGTATCGCGTAATCGCGGTTCAGCGACCCCAGGTAATTCTGACCCACGGCGGAAAGACCGTCGGCGATCGGCAACAGGTCGGCGAGCACATTTGGCCTGTCCCCGACCTGCACGTAGCTATTGGCTTCCAGGCCGGCAAATGTGAGGGCGGCTCGCGGGCGGTGGTATTTGAACGATCTCGAGAGCAACCATTGACCGCTGGCCGCCAGCGCACTGGCCAGGGTATCGCCTGCGTATCCCCGGTAGTCCTTGCCCTCGAACTGAAACGAAATTGTATGGTCGCGATCGATGACCGATCCCCAGGGCTCAGGCAAGCGGTTGCTCGCGCGTTTATTCACTGCCGGCGCCGTCCGTCTGTTTTAAGCCGGCAAAAAATTCATCCGGCCGGCGGGTCGCGATGATTTCCTCGGTCGCGGTGTTGCGCGTGACGATAAACCAGTAACTGGTCGGGACATGGCACCACCACTCGTGCACGACGCCTTGCAGATTATTCTCAAGGAAAACGAAATCCGCCCATTTGTCGATTGCGGCATCCTGCGAGGGTTCCTGCCTGACCTCGCCGCCACAGACGAATTCCTGCGCGTTGCGCGGGCCGTTCAAAGGACAGTCGATTATTTTCATCGGGCTAATGTCCAACAGCCGCGGCGCCACGTTCGCCGACCTGTTCCATCCGCCCAAACCGTTCGAGTTCGAACGACCGGATCAAGTCCGGCACTTTACCGGTCGCTGTCAACTCAGCCATGCACTTTCCACACACCGGCGTCGCCTTGAAGCCCCACGTCCCCCAGCCTGCATCGATGTAATATTTGCTGATCGGCGTCAGCCCCATGACCGGGCTGAAATCCGGCGTCATATCGGCGATCCCGGCCCACTGGCGCAAGACCTTGGCGTTTTCGAGAAACGGAAACAGCTCGAGCATGCTCGCCATCAACCGTTCGGTAAAATCCAGCGTCGATCTCGTCGAATACAGAGGATACGGATCGGTAGCGCCGCCCATCACCAGTTCGCCGCGCGCGGATTGTGAGACGTAAACGTGCAGCGAGCCGGAGACCACGATCGGATCGAGAAACGGTTTTAACGGTTCGGACACGCAGGCCTGCAACGGAATGGAACGAATCGGCAGTTTGAAACCTGCCATGCGGGCAACTTCCGAACTCATCCCGGCTACTGCCTGAACGACTGTGCCTGCGGTGATCGAACCGCGATTGGTCTCGAGTTCGATCGAGCCGCCGACGTGCTTCTTTATCCCCGTGACTTCGGTTTGCTGATGGATTTCTATGCCGCTGTGCATCGCCCCGCGCGCGTAGCCCCAGGCGACGGCATCATGCCGGGCGATCGCGCCGGGCGGATGGTAAAGGGCGCCCAGCACCGGGTAGCGCACCTCTTCGGATAAGTTGATTTCCGGGCACAGTTTCGCGATTTCGTCTCTGCCCACAAGTTCCGAGTCGATGCCGAGATGCTGGTTGACTTCCGCCCGCCATCTCGATGTGCGGAGCGCGGCATCGCTATGGGCCAGGGTCAGGTGGCCACGCTCCGAATACATCAGGTTGATGCCCAGTTCGCCGGCCAGCGAACGCCAGAGCCGCATCGACTCTTCGTAGAACAGCGCGCCTGCGGGCGTCAGGTAGTTGGCACGAATGATCGCCGTGTTGCGCGCCGTGTTGCCGGACGCGAGCCAGCCCTTCTCGAGCACCGCGACATCGGCGATGCCCCAGTCACTGGCCAGGTAGTAGGCACAGGCCAGTCCGTGTCCGCCACCGCCGATGATGACGACGTCGTAGGTATCTTTGAGCGGCCTGGCCGCAGGAAAGTACTTATCACCTTTGTACTTTCGCCGGAATCCGTACTTCAGCAGCGCTAGCGGCACTTTAGTTACCGGTTCTGGTTGGCGCCGACGCGCACTCAGCAATCAAGCGTATGATCACGCTCCCATGGCGTGATTGACCTCGTGAATCGTCGCCATTCCTCGTTCTTCAGCTTGACGTAGCTGTCGATAAACTCGTCGCCGAACGCCTTCCTCGCTACCTTGCTCGAGTCCAGAAGACGAATCGCGTCCAGCAGGTTGGCCGGCAATTTGCGAACCTTCCTGAGCTTGTGTTGCTCCGTGTACATGTTGAGATCGACTCGCTTGCCGGGATCGCGCTGGTTCGCGACGCCGTCCAGGCCCGCCGCAATAACCGCCGCCTGCAATAAATACGGGTTTGTCGCACCGTCCATCAGGCGGATCTCGAACCGGCCCGGATCCGGAATACGCACCATGTGGGTGCGATTGTTCCCCGAGTAGGTGATCGCGTTCGGCGCCCATGTCGCCCCTGACGAGGTAACCGCGGCATCGATACGCTTGTAGCTGTTTACCGCCGGTATGAACATCGCCGCCATCGAGTCGGCGTTGTGCAACACGCCTCCGATGAACCGGTAAGCGAGTTTCGACAGCCCCATTTCGTCGCCCTTGTTCAGGAACAGGTTTTTCTTGCCGGTCCTGTCCCATACGGAGACGTGGGCATGGCACCCGTTACCGGTCAGATGAGCGAACGGCTTCGGCATGAAAGTCGCGCGGTAGCCGTGGTTCTCGGCGATCGATTTGGTCATGAACTTGAAAAACGCATGCCGGTCGGCCGTGGTCAGGCAGTCGGTATAATCCCAGTTCATCTCGAACTGGCCGTTGGCGTCCTCATGGTCGTTTTGATAAGGATTCCAGCCGAGACTTATCATCGAGTCGCAGATTTCACTGATCACGTCGTAACGGCGCATCAATGCCGCCTGGTCGTAACAAGGCTTTTCCTCTTTATCCAGGTCATCGGAAAGCGCTTCGCCCGACGCATCGATGAGGAAGAACTCGCACTCGACGCCGGTCTTGACCCTATAGCCCTGCTTCACCGCTGCCGCGATCTGGCGCTTCAATGCCACTCTCGGCGACGCCTCCACGGGCTTGCCGTCCATCCAGAGATCGGCGGCAAGCCAGCCGACCTCAGGTTTCCAAGGAAGCTGTATCAGGCTGTCGGGGTCGGGGATGGCGAACATGTCCGGATGCGCCGGCGTCATGTCCAGCCACGTCGCGAACCCGGCAAAGCCCGCGCCGTCTTTCTGCATGCCGCGAATCGCCCTTGCCGGCACCAGTTTGGCGCGCAGTTGCCCGAGCAGGTCGACGAAGCTGATCAGAAAATATTTAATGTCGTTGGCCTTGGCGGCGGCCGCCAGATCTTTGGCCATGGGGTTTCTCCTTATCGATTTGTCGGGGCTGCTGGTTATTTGTTGTTGCCCGGGATCCAGTCTGTTCCTGCCAGCGGTACCTTCGCCATCGCCGCGGCTTCAATGGTCAGGGCAGCCAGGTCTTCCGGCTCCAGATTCAATACATGGGACTTGCCGCAGGCGCGTGCCAATGTCTGTATTTCGAGCACCATCGTGGTCAGGTAATTCCTGAGCCGGCGCGCGCCCTGCTCCGGCTGCAATCGCTCCTCCAGCTCCGCGTCATGCGTGGTTATGCCGACGGGACATCTCCCCGTGTGGCAATGGTGGCAGTATCCCGGCGCCGTGCCCAATGCTTCGTAGTCCTCGAGGTATACGCTGCGATTGCACCCCAGGGCGACCATTGCGGCACTGCCAATAGACACGGCGTCGGCGCCCAATGCAAGCGCCTTGGCAACATCGGCGCCGCTTCTTATGCCGCCGGATACGATGAGCTGCACTTTACGATGCATGCCGAGTTCCTGCAGCGCTTCGACAGCCATGCGCACGGCCGGCAGCGTTGGAATGCCGACGTGTTCGATAAATACGTCCTGCGTCGCAGCCGTGCCCCCCTGCATGCCATCGACAACGATGACATCGGCGCCGGATTTGACGGCCAGTGCGACATCGTAACTCACTCGTGTGGCCCCGATCTTGATGTAGATCGGGATCTCCCAGTCGGTGATCTCGCGCAATTCCTGAATCTTGATTGCTAGATCGTCAGGCCCGGTCCAGTCTGGATGCCGGCAGGCACTGCGTTGATCGATGTCCACCGGCAAGTCGCGCATCCCGGCCACGCGTTCGGTGACCTTGTGCCCCAGCAGCATGCCGCCGCCACCGGGCTTGGCGCCCTGGCCGACCACGATTTCGAGCGCGTCCGCCCGCCTGATATCATCGGGATTGAGCCCGTAGCGGGATGGCAGCACCTGGTAGACGAGGGTCTTCGACGACTGGCGCTCTTCTTCCGTCATCCCCCCGTCACCCGTCGTCGTACTCGTGCCCATCGCCGTCGCCGCCCGGCCGATCGCTTCCTTGGCGTTCGCGCCCAGGGCGCCGAAGCTCATGCCGGCAATCGTGATCGGAATCTTGAGTTCGATCGGTTTCTTCGCATGGCGGGTACCCATGACGACATCGGTCGCGCATTTTTCCCGATAGCCTTCGAGCGCGTAACGCGACATCGACGCGCCCAGGAATACCAGGTCATCGAAGGTCGGCAGGCTGCGCTTGGCGCCGAAGCCGCGAATTTCATAAATGCCCTGGTCCGCCGCGCGATGGATCTCGTCGAGCACATGCTGCGGGAAGGTCGCCGAAGGACGCAGCGATAATTTGCGCTCAGTAGTCATCGGCATGATCTATATCGAAGTTGTACAGCTTGCGAGCCGATCCGTAGCGCCGGAAATCATCCGCGTTCGCGGCCACACCCGTCGCAACCAGCAAGTCCTCGAGACCGTGAACATGCGCCGCGGTCATTTCTTTTTCAATGCAGTCCGCGCCCAGCTCGCCGACCTTGCCACGGACGTAAATGCAGGCCTCGTAGATGGAATCGCCGAGGAAATCACCGGCATCGCCGCAAACGACCAGGCGGCCTTTTTGCGCCATGAACGCACTCAGGTGCCCGACGCTGCCCGCAACGACGATATCGACGCCTTTCATCGATATACCGCAGCGTGCGCTGGCGTCGCCTTCGATGACCAGCGTCCCGCCGCGCCCTGAAGCGCCGGCTGATTGCGACGCATTGCCCTTGATGCGTACCGACCCCGACATGATGTTCTCGGCGACGCCCGGGCCCGCGTTGCCGCCGATGGTGATTTGTGCCGTCTTGTTCATGCCGGCACAGTAATAACCGACATGCCCGTCGATCGATACCTCGACCGCGTCGTCTATACCGCATGCGATGCAGTGCCGGCCGGCGGGATTCGTCACCGACAGATTGCCGGACGGCGAGTCGTGCAGATATTGATTGAGCGCCCGCACCGAGTCAGTGTTCAGATCGAAGACCTTCATTACTGGCCCCAGCTATAGACCGTGGCTGGTGACGGTTCCCAGATCATCGCGTTCTCGACGCCCGGCAATTGCGCGATCGCGCGAAATTCGGAAGCCATCGCGACCCAGTCCTCGGTCTCGGCCATCACCGCCGGCTTGCACGCGATCGGATCGCGCAACACGGCAAAGCCATGCTTGGTGCCGATCGCAAAGGTGTAAAAACCGTCCAGGTCTGTCAAGGCCCGCTCCAATGCCTCTTCCAGCGAGTCCCCCTCGCGCAGGCGCCACATCAGGTAGCCGGCGGCGACTTCGCTGTCGTTGTCAGTCTGAATATCCACGCCTTCGTCACGCAACTGGCGCCGCAAGCGGTTGTGGTTGGACAGCGAGCCGTTGTGCACGAGGCACAGATCCATGCCGGTCGAAAACGGGTGGGAGTGTTCGGTGGTTACGGCACTCTCGGTCGCCATGCGGGTATGGCCAAGCGCGTGCGTTCCATTGAGTTCAGACAGCCTGAATCGGCGGACAAACTCGACCGGCAATCCCTGTTCCTTGTAAATCTCGATCGCGGAACCCGCGCTCATGACCCGCAGCTCCGGGTGTTGGGTTCCGAGCCAGTCCTGTACCGACGCCGCTGGCGCGGCAATGACGACAACCGCGTGGCTGGCGCGAACCTCCAGCTTGACGTCGGCCTGGAAATTCGCCGCCATCTCCGTCCGCAGCGCATCCCAGTCGCATCGGTTGGCGGCATGCAAAGTCAGCTTGCAACTGGAATCGGGAACCGGATCGCGATAAAGCGCAATACCGGCGCTGTCCGGACCCCGGTCGCTCATCTCGACCAGCATGGCCGCCAGCAACCCGCCGAGTTCGGGTTGCAGGCTCTCGTTCTTGAGATAAATACCAACGATGCCGCACATGATTCGCCCCGCCGTCAGCGTGCCGAAAGCAATTTTGCAGTGTACACCCATGTATACTACTATTAAAGTTATTTTCCTTACATGCATATTATGCGCCGGGAGCCCTGATGATGAGCAGGCCATCGCCAGCAATCGCTCAGCCAGATCCTGCCCACGTGCGGGCCAGTGAAAACGCTTTGGAAAAGGCCATCGGCCGCCAGGTGAAGCGCTATCGGAGGCAGCTCGGGCTCACCATCACGGACATGTGCAACCGCACCGGTTTATCGGCCGGCATGGTGTCGAAGATCGAAAACGGCAACACTTCCCCTTCCCTCGCCACGCTGCGCTCGCTTGCCACTGCGCTCAACGTTCCCGTCACCGCCTTGTTTCGTGAGTTCGAAGAGCAACGCGACGCGACCTTTGTCAAAGCCGGCCAGGGACTGGCGATCGAACGGCATGGTACGCGGGCAGGCCATCAGTACCAGTTGCTCGGCCACAGCGTCCACAGCGATGTCTCGGTCGAGCCCTATTTGATTACCCTGGAAAAGGACTCCGAGGTATTCCCGATCTTTCAGCACGCCGGCGTCGAGTTCATCTATATATTGCAAGGCAGCATGGTTTATCGGCACCTGAATGAGACCTATACGCTGACCCCAGGGGATTCGTTGTTTTTCGATGCGGACGCACCGCACGGCCCGGAGGAACTGGTGGATCTGCCGGTCCGCTTCCTGTCCGTCATGTCCCGGTCAGGCGACTCCTGAGGTCGCCATGGGAGTTTGCCCACTACCGCGTCAAAAGCGCTCTTTACACCCCTTGAAGTGGGAATATTCCCAACATCGATTTCTCTCTGAATCTCAATGTTTCAGCGGTTTTAGATCCATTAGTGGGATTTTTCCCATTTATTGTTTTTATCGTCAAATTGGGCAAATTTGTTGAAATCCTGTGGCTGAGCTGATAGAAAGACAGGCGCCACCCTTGGCGAGGCGCGGGTATCGCAAATGCAGAGTTCCACCAGCTCCTTGATGCAGGAGATACAAGACTACTGCCGGCAAGCCGGAATCGCGGAATCGACCTTCGGCCGCCACGCCATCAATGACGGCAAGCTGTGCGCGCGGCTGCGTAGCGGTAAGGGCATTACCCTGGCGACCGCCGAACGCGTGCAGGCCTTTATTCGTGAGAAGCAACGGTCCGGCGGCACAGCGGGACACCAGGAAACGCCCGCGGCGCCGATCGCGAGCGCAGACCTGGCCGCAGACGAAGCCACCCCTTCGTTACCGAACCGGCCGTTCCGGTTCTACGACAACCGGCAAAAATACCTCGCCTTCGTCAATACTTGCAACGAGAAATGGAAGGTCGCCCAGCGCGCCGCCAAAGAGCTGGCGCATCTGCACCCCAACCCCCCTGCCCTGCGCGTGTTCGATGCCGGGATGGGGGACGGGACCGTGCTCAGCCACGTCATGCGCGCCATGCACCAACGCTTTCCCACCCTGCCGTTCTACGTCGTCGGCAAGGAGAT
>JADFSO010000042.1 GCA_022560735.1 Pseudomonadota bacterium | reverse complement strand
AACGGAAAGCCATTGATAATCGTTGAATTGACACGACTGGATAAAACCGGACCGGCATAAATCGCCGGAGTGATAACCGAAACAACGCCGGTCTGATCGACAACGCGAATTGCATCGTTACCCATGTAAACCCAAAAGTTCGAAGTGCCCTGCTTGACGTTGATCAAGTTAATGGGCTCGGTCAGCGTATCGAGAAAGAACGGGCTTAGACCTTTTACGCGGGACGCATAACCGGGCCGCATGTTGAAATTGATAAGGTCGGTCCAGAACTCCGGCGGAACTTCCGGTGCTGGTGTATCGACAATGACAGACGTTGGCCTGAACTCGGCCAGTATCCGGTTAGGCTTGCTCGTCGGTAAGTTCTGAACCTGTGGCATTAGCGTTGCACGTTGCAGCTATACACATTGCCACTGATAAAATCGCCCAACGCATCGAGCGTAAATTGCCAGCGTGTAATGCCGTTAATGTCGGCGTTGTATATGTCCCGGTTCGCCCGTAAGTAAACCGCCGTTCCGGTCCCGCCCACAAACGTGCCGTGAAAGTTGTTGCTTGACAAGGTCGATCCCTCGAAAATCGTGCCTTGATCCGTGGAGAAATCAGGTCCTGCCAGTACCCGTCCCGCCAAGCACACATGCGAAGCATCGGTCCCGGTATCGATAACTGCAACCAGACTGTCCGCGCCGGCACCGGTATCTGCCCACGTGTCCTGAGCTCCGGTGACCTGGCTCAGATAACTGTAATAGTTGTCTGGCAAATCGCCTCCGAGCATTGCGGCTGCCGCGTCCCCGTCCAGGAGCTGCACGTTGTCTGCACGTAGCGCCTGGCGGCGGGTCTGTTCATTTGGCGCTGACGGCGTTGAAGGTTCGATGGTGGTGTCCTTTTTTTCGCGTCGACCACGACCCTTTTCATTCGGCTTTGAAAGTTCGACGATCATGTCTTTTTCTACCGCGTCAACTCCGTTCAATCGCATAAGATCAGCGAACCTGTCGGCTGGAATCTGTGCGGCGATCGCGTCGGCGTTCACGTATTGGATGGTGACCGTCCCACCAAGGCCCTCGATGCCAGCGATCACCGCATCATACGGTTTGGCCGTTTGGACGATGACGCCAAGCGGTTCAGATGTCGCGCCCGCCATGCATGATAAGCTGAGACCTACGATCACGACGAAAATTTGTGGACTTTTCCACGTTCTAATGAAAGTCATTTTGAATCCCCCAGCAAAAATGATGTGACGCGCAGATATTTCTTGTTGTTGACAACGCCGGAATGAACCCAACTGGCACGGCAGTCATCACCTGCGACATGGCAAGACTCTAGCCTTGCTTCAACTGATCCTCAAATGCCTGCGCCTGCGCAGATTATGTAAACTAAAGAATACCCAAAGCAATGTGAGGGTTATGGTAAATTCTTCGAGTTGTTTCGAGAATCGCTTACACACTTGGAATATAGTTGCACAGTCGTGCAGCGCAAACGCATCATGCGACGCCCGGATTTCCTCGTGGCGGGCACTGGCGAAGCCGTTTGTGTTAGCGCGGCGACAATTCGCACACCTCACTCCAGACGCGACTTTTCTATATAGGCGCAGCTAATAGCGTTCCGCTCCAGGAGCGGACAGACGACTTCCTCATGCCGAGACCGTTCTGGGTCGACATCATCGCGGACTTCCGGTGAATACCTCGTAGACTTGTTCATAACTCCGTCCTCTCAAGAAATGGAGTCTCCGGTAAACCCGGGGCGGTTCATTCGTTAGGTCTCGACGGCGGGTCGATCTCGTCACTGGCAGTATCGAAGTACTCATTCAGGATGGGAAACGCGGCACTGAGATTTTGAAAATCCGTGCGTTGCAACACCATTACCCGAGTATCCTCCAACGCCGTCAGCGTGCCGGTTGCCTCGGTGGGGTTGGATAAACTGCGCTCCCCCCAATGATCGCCGGGTCCCAGCACTCTCACCAGGTCCTGCTGCCCGGTGCCCGGAATCCGGGATTCCAGGCAGCCACTGATGACCGAATAGAGGCCGTCGATAATCTGGCCCGGCCGGCAAATGACATCGCCCTTGGCATAGCGACGGTAGATCGTGGCAGATCCCGGGTTATTCGCGATTTGCACAATGCTGCGCGGCAGGAAGTAGTCAAAAAACCAGGTAAGTGCGACTCGCAGACGGGTCGAAAAGCCCGGCAGCATGCCAATATAGAGGCCGCGCCACATGATCCATGTCAGTAAACCCGATAATCGAATCCCGAATACCTCGGCAACGGCCTTGTAATTGCCGAGTGAAGCCAGCGATCCTTTGGGTCGATAGTCGAACGCATGCAGGTCTTTGCCGGCTTGCGTGGCCGCTATGTTTTTTGCAACGAAGCGCGCTTCTCGCACCGCAAACTGAGCGGTAGGTGGCGCATAGCGTACTTCGCCATCCCTGGCGGCAGGCAACGGAACCAGTGCAGCGTCACCAAGACTCCAGACATTTTCATGGCCTGCTACTCGAAGAAATCGATCTACCGGGATCTTGCCACGGTCAAGCTCCACACCCAGGCTTTCGGCAAAGGGTCGCGGACGGTTGCCAACCGTTGTAATCAGCGTAGCTGTATCGATACGCGTCCCATCGTCCAGGTAAACATCCGTCGCCGTCGCCGACACGATGCTCCTGTTGTAAGTTACTGTGATATTGCGCTGCTCCAACTTCTTCGCCGCGTAGTCGCTAAGCCGTGGTGAAAGTTCCGTCAGAATTCGTTCCTCGCGCTGTACCAGGATCGCCCGTATGTCTTTGGCACTGATATTTGGATAGAACTTGAGCGCTCGTCGAATCATCTCCTGGATCTCACCCATCGTCTCTACCCCGGAGAATCCCCCGCCGGCAACCACGAAGGTCAATAATCGCTGGCGAACGTCCGGGTAATTCGTCACGTCGGCATGTTCGAGACATTGAATAATGTGATTTCGAATCTCATGCGCGTCGGCGAGGTTTCGAATGCACAGGCCGTGCTCGGCAAAACCAGGCGCCAGTGACAGGTTCGTCTCCTGGCCTATTGCGATCACCAGGTGATCATATTCAAGCGTCTGAGGAAAACGCCCCGTTCCCTGCAAGAAACGAATCTCGCGTGCATCCAGATCGACATGAGTGACTTTGGCCATGCGCACCCTGACGCCGGGCAGCATATGCGCAGCGGTGTCACCGCGTCAGGGGCGCTGATCGTTCCCGACGCCACCTCCGGCAACAGCGGCTGGAATGCGAAATAATTTGTCGCGTTGATCAGCTCGATTTTGCTCCCGCCGGCGGCAAAGCGACGCAAGTACTTCGCCGTGAACGCGCCACCGAAGCCGCCGCCGATAATGACGATCCTCTGACCCGGCATCGTATTAGTCAACCGCCATCGCACGTACTTCAATGTTTGAGTTCGGGTCAATCAGCAACATGGAATTCCGGGCAACAGGCGTCCACCCGTCATCAGAGCTTAGCGGCTCCGAAGCGACCAGGACCGTTTTCCCTGATTCCGATCGGTTGCGCATGCGGCAGACACCATCGATGCACTCGTAGGCCGAGCCAGTGTGCAGATACAGCGAATGCGGTTCCTGCCGATCATCGGATATGTAGCGCGTGATGATTGTATTCTCGCCATCGGTAAGTACCAGGTTCAGTAGCGATGGCACACCGACATTGCGATCCTTCTTGATCGTTTCGACGATCTCGATCGCGCTGCTCAAGGCCTCGGCCATCGCATCCAGCTTCGAATCGTGGTTGCTTTCGTCATACTCATTTGCGAATAGCGCAAAAAGATGCTCTGAGTCGGTCGACCCCCGCAGCATATTAAAAGCATCGTCACTGAGCCTGTTCTGTATGGCACGACGCAGTTTCTGAAACTCGCCCAATACTCCATTGTGGGCGAAACTAAACCGGCCCCAGGAAAACGGATGGCAGTTGAGCTCGCTAACCGGCAGACCGGGCGTCGCCGCGCGTATATGGCCGACGATACAAGGACTGCGCACAACCTTGGCCAGATTCGCGAGATTCTGATTACTCCAGGCTGGCGAGACATCTTTGAATATTGCCGGCTGCTCAGACTCATCGGGGGCGTACCAGGCGATACCGAAACCGTCGCCGTTAAGCGGTTCCTCACGCTCCTTGCTGTGATAGCTTTGATGAATGATAGAGTGCGCGGGTTCTGTAATCAGCGCACTCAAACGAATCGGGGTGCCTCGATAGAATACGAATCTACACATTTAGATTAACTCTAGCTGATGCTGTATGCCAAGCTTATAAAGACCTGCTGTTGCACCGAAAACTTACAGGCCCAGGCGAATAATTTGGCCATTCCCGCCGCTTCCCGTATCTGTCAGGGCTTGCCTGCCTGGATATTGCGCATGTCGTCCTGGGCGGAAACCGGTACCCAGTCTACCTCGAGGCCTGTTTTCCGGCATGGATAAATATCGATGCTTTTGTGACGCAGCCAGACGGGGTGTAGGATCAGCAAACAGAATATGCGCCGCGTAACCTTTTTGCCGCGGGAGACAACTAACAGTTAAGGCAGCTCATAATTCGACTGATATTTCGCTCGAGACCGCAATGGCGGAATTTCACGAACAGTCTTGCCGGCGGGTGCCGGTATATCCTTCCCGAGAGCTTGTACTCTCCTGGTGCCCGTCGGTAAACCACACCCATCACATCAACCGAGGATAGCAGATGCGCTCAATTCTTGCCTTCATACTAATCGCAATTTCCGGTCCTGCGCTTGCCCAAGATGACCTGACCGAACTTTACACCAGCCTCAAACCCAGCGTCGTGACGATCATGACGAGAAACGCTGATCGACTTCGCGGAGAGATTGGATCCGGCGTTGTGGTCGACCTCGACGGACACATTATGACGGCCGCACATGTCGTGCAAACGGCCGACGAAATCATGGTCAGGTTTGCCGATGGGCTGGTTATTCCCGCCGCAATCGTTGTCTCGAACACCACTGCAGATCTTGCCCTTTTGCAACTGTCCCGTATTCCGAAAGGGCTGATAACAGCAACGCTGGGCAACTCGGATAATGCAATAGTGGGCAAGCGCGTTTTCATAATCGGCGCACCGTTCGGGCTCAATCATTCACTATCCGCAGGATACGTCAGCGGCCGGATTGACAAGGAATGGCTCGCCGGCGGGGAGCTATTGCAGTTATTGCAAACGGACGCCGCAGTCAATCAAGGTAACTCCGGTGGACCCATGTTTAACAGTGATGGAAAGGTCGTGGGCATAGTAAGCTCCATTCTGAGTAAAAGCGGCGGATTCGAAGGAATTGGTTTCGCTGTTGCAATCAACGTGGCGAAGAAAACCTTATTGGGCGGCCCGTCTTTCTGGACCGGATTCGACGCGGTTTTTCTTGGCCGTGAATTTTCCACGATACTCAATGTGCCGTCAGGAGGAGGATTGTTGGTCCAGCATGTGGCCGAAAATTCCATGGCTGGTCGTGCCGGTCTCAGGGCGGGCACGACCGTGGCGCGGCTCTTTAACCGCGACTTTATGCTGGGCGGTGACGTCATCCTGTCGATTCACGGCTCGTCATGCAGCCAACCCCATGACTTTAGCCGCATTCGGCAGGATCTGGAGCAGCTGCGAGACGGTGAGCCATTCGTCATCGAGGTCTTGCGTGCCGGGAAACGCATAGAATTGACGGGCGTAGTCGATCGGGCCGCGTTGCGATCATTGTGATTCCCTGACGGTCCTGGTCACATCCGATTACACTGCGAGTCCAGACGCCTCACCGGCTGCCGCTACAGATTTGGCCTGAGTCCGACAATCTCCTGGATACTTCATGAAAAAGCGTGAACTAAGATTGGCCGTGGTGTTTTATGGCGGCGTATCGCTGGCCGTTTACATGTATGGCATCACCAGGGAAATTCAAAAACTGGTGCGGGCCTCCAAGGTCTTGCATGGCCTGGACGCCACGCAGCGCGAAACCGTTAGCTACGATGAGGCGATAGCATCGCAGCCGGAACGGGAAACGGATACCGAGCGCCTCTACTTCGAGCTATTGAAGTCGATCGGCGATCGCATAGACCTGCGGGTGCTCGTCGATGTCGTTGCCGGCGCATCGGCCGGTGGCATTAACGCGATTATGCTGAGCCGTTCGCTGGCGCACGATTTGCCAATGGATGTACATCGTGAAATGTGGCTGCGCTGTGCAGACATAAAACAATTGATGGAGCCTGTAGACCATCCCGGCAAGTGGCGCCGCTGGTACATGCGACCATTGATCCGCCGTTGGTCAAAGGGAAAGCTGCGGCGCTTGCTGGCCGATCCCGAAAGCTACCGGCAATTCTCGGCGCTGGTGCGCGGTCCGTGGTTTCGTCCGCCGTTTTCCGGCGAGCGACTGAGTGCGATGCTGCTGGACGCACTGGCAGGTATGGAAGATCGATGCGATCCCTCTGAATCTCTGCTGCCCCGCGGCCATAAGCTGGAGTGCCTGATCAGCGTGACCGATTTTTTCGGCTACCCCCGGGCTTTGCCCTTGCACGACCCGCCGATTATCGTTGAGCGCGAACACCTGCATACGTGGCGATTCGTGCATTTTCAGACCGCCGCGGGGGAGCAGATCAGCGATTTTCGATCGGCCAACATTCCTGGTTTGACTCTGGCGGCGCGGGCCACCTCTTCCTACGCGGGCGCCTTCCCGCCCACGCAGATCAAGGAAATAGACGGCTTGCTAAAAAAACGCAGGCAAACCTGGCCTGATCGAGAATCATTTATCAAGCGCACGCTTTTGCCGCTCGTGCAGGCGGGGCTCAATCCGTGCGATGCGTCCTTCATCGATGGCGGCGTCGTCAACAACAAGCCATTTAGCCATGCGATCAAAGCGATATTGAATCGACCCGCGCAACGCCAGGTGGATCGAAGACTCCTCTTTATCGATCCAAACCCGCAGACGGACGTGCCGCCCTCCCCGGGTTCTCCCCCGGGATTTTTTCAGACATTGATCGGCGCGCTGTCCACCATTCCGCGGAATGAACCCGTGCATGATGATATTGAGACAGTCCTCAAGCTGAATCGACGAATCGAAAACATTCAAGGCATAGTCGCAATCTGCAGATCTCGCGTTGCAGAAATAATGCAGTCAGTGGTCGATATCGAAAGCATACATGCGCCGTCTGCAACGAAGCTGCAAGAACTGAGGGACTGTTGTAATAACGTTGCTGCACGAGAAGCCGGCTATACCTATGCGGGCTATGTGCATCTCAAAATTGCGTCATTAATCGATGGCACCGCAGATCTGTTGAACCGTTTTTGTCATCAAAATCAGAGATCGGTTTCCGCGCTTCATTTGCGTGAAGCGCTCGAGCAGTGGGCCAGCAGTAGCGGATTGACGAACACGTGGTCCGACGATGAAAACAGCGATCTCATTATTTTCCTAAAGACCTTCGATGTATCTTTTCGCATGCGGAGACTGCGTTTTGTGATTCGCGCGATTAACGACCTTTATCAGTCCGCGTCCCTTGACGATGCGGCAAATCAGTCATTGGACCAGGCGAAGGACAAATTATTCATTGCGCTTGGCAGGTGTACCGAGCGCCTGCGAGTGACGTTTTACGACGCGACGTTCAATGAGACAGCTGAGCGCGTGGTTATGGATAAGGAAAATCTTCTCCAGCAATTACCGGCGTTACTGCAAAGCCTGGGCGAGCAACTGGACCTGTTGGCGCTGGATCAGGAAATGGATGCTCTCATTGCCGACATCTGCCGTGAGGTGAATTCGCCTGAGATAGAGAATGAACTCCTCACCGCATACCTGGGCTTTCCGTTTTTTGACACCGCGACCTTCCCCCTGATACGCGACGACGATTCTCATGAACTGCAAGAAATCAAAGTCGATCGCATCAGCCCGCAAGACGGCCTGGGCGCTTGCAGCGGCGGCGCTGCGACGCTCAAGGGAATCGAGCTGGGTCATTTTGGCGCCTTTTTTAGCCGGCGCTCCCGCGAGAACGACTATCTTCGGGGCAGGCTGGATTCGGCCAGCCGATTGATCGACATCGTCATCAGTGCGGTGCCGGAGGCGACCCATATTGACCCCTTGCAAATAAAGCACGCACTGTTCAAGGCCATTTTGAGCAGCGAGCGTAAGTTTCTGACGCAGAGCAAAGAGCTGATCGATGAGATCGAACGGGAAATCAATGCTAATGAGCGAAAAAGGGCCTGTCAATAATTCTGTGTCAATCCTATAATCTGTACGGAAAGGGAATTGAATTATGGCAGAGAAATTCGAACAGTCCCCCGGTAGGGACGGCGTTATTCCTGCAAGCGCTACAATTTTCAGCCTCAGACCATACGGTTATTCGAATACTGTTTCCGGCACGCTCTGCTGTACAGATCCTTTTCTTCTGTCCCGTCCGATACTGTCAAGCTCTCTTTCGTGATTAAAGAGGATTTCCAGACTTTCCCTATACTTATTAAACGACTGTTGGTATCGACTCTTGTCTGGAAACAACGTGTTTATGTAATCCATAAGCAACGAAACAGGCAGACCAACCAGCGAACTGACAATCGCCACAGCAGCTCCAGACTTGATATCTCCACCCTGACCTAAGGCCAGATAAAAGCCCGCAAATGTGCCGATGATTCCAAGCAGAATTATCATAAAAGGCGCCCGGAAAAGTATGGCAAGAACATCCTCCGAGTCAAAATATTTGAAGGTGGTTGAAAAATACGGACTATTATCAAATGCAATGCGGGTAATGATTTCGTAGTCCGGCGTGTCTCCATAGCCCTGTTCTTTAATCTCATCGACGGTTACGTCAACAATATGGGCCACGCCATTCTCAATATCAAACACTCCAACCAGTCGTGCGGGAGGTGTTTTATCAGCGAGATGTTTTTCCACCAACAGATCCTTGGTTTTTTCCAGGATCACGGTCGCCTTACCGTCGAGCTGGCGTGCTTTGAGCTTGATTCTTTCTGCTTCCTGAATCTTGGCCCGCAACTTGTCCAGGAAGGGATCCTTTCCTGAATAAAGTGAAGCAGGAATTTTAAGGGTGGCAGTCGACAATGTTGGATCAAAGTTGACTGCAAGGGCGATATCTCCCTGTTCTCTCACACTCCTCGCATAGCTCAAGCCTGAAGGTGTTTTTTGCGCTTTTTTGTACTCAAATACAGAAAAATAGAATGAAAGTGCAAATCTATTTAACGCATTTATTTTGTAGTGCAAGCCAACCTTGAAAATCAGAAACACAAATAAGCAACCCAATATACCAAAGACAAACAGTCTTCCGATTAACTCGTTACTCCAAACAGCATCATAAAAAAATACAAGATATGATATTGCCGCTAGAATCGTGAAAAATACGTATTTAAACATGTTGACCTCTGAACCCAAAAACTCGCATTAAATTATGTCAGCTAAAAACTGGCTAACCCTTCCGTATATAATTGAAATTGCAAAATCGTTGCCTGTTCTTTCTTGCAATTGTACTCAATACAATCTGCAGTCTTTCCCACTAAGTCATCTCTAACAGGTTGAGCATTCTGGAAACCCATTGCAGCTATGCCCATATCTTTTTTCAGTCTAGTACGATACCTGTAGTTACCCATTTCACTTTCATCAAAAATAAAGTTATACATGGCAACCGCACGTCTGTTGCTCAGCCTCATATTGTACTGTCGTGCCCTTTCTGATCGGGGAGATGTATCGTTTATGTCAATATATTTCCCCATATAAACGGGCGACGTCATCCCGGAAATTTTGAGAGCCTTGACCAGCTTGGCAGCGTTCTTATTTTCGTAAATACTTTTTGCATATTTAGGAATCATTATCCTGAGAAAATCTTTCATGTCTTGAGATAGCTCATGAGACCCCCGCACAAAATATGACTCCTGGAAGTTGAGTCTTACCTTTCCGGTCTTTTCGTCTATTTCCACGGCTGATGAATCATAGTCCTTGAAATTCTCATTTAACAGATCGACAATCTGTTGCTTGGCTTCGGTTGCCCTGAGAAAAGGCGTAAGCTCTGCCTCTGCTCTAGCCGTTAACGCTATTTGCTGGTCCAGCTCTTTGGCAAAAGCCTGTTCTGAATCTGCCAGGGCTTTTTCCTTCTCTGCAACGAGACTGGCTTGTAGCTCGGCTAATGCGTCTTTTTCTGCTTGAGCCGCATCCGCTAACGCTTGACGTCTTTCCGCCTCCGCATCGGCTTCCGCCTGCTCCAGATCCCGGGCGTGTTTCGCTTCTGCCTGTCGTAATTCTTCTGCAGCCTGTGCCTCAAGCGCAGCTTTATGCTCGGCTAACGCGGCTTCTTGCGCCTGCGCATCTCTTTCTAACTCCTGACGTTTTCGTGCCTCCAAATCAGCTTCTCTCTGTGCCAGTTGTTGAGCGGCTTCCGCCTCTGCCTGTCTTAGTTCCTCTGCGGCCTGCGCATCAAGAGCAGCTTTACGCTCGGCTAATGTGTCTCTTATTGCCTGCGCCTCTCTTTCTAACTCTTGGCGTTTTTCTGCCTCCAATGCGGCTGCTGTTTGTGCCAGCTTCTCAGCGTGCTCCGCTTCTGCCTGTCTTAACTCCTCTGCAGCCTGCGCAGCAAGAGTCGCTTCCTGCTCGGCTAATGCGTCTCTTTCTGCCTGCGCCGCTTGCTCTAACGCCTTCCGTTTTTCTGTTTCCGATGCGGCTTCTGCCTGTGCCAGCACCCGCGCAGCTTCCGCTTCTGCCTGACGTAATTTCTCTTCAGCCTGTGCCGCGAGAGTCGCTTCCTGCTCGGCTAATGCGTCTCTCTCTGCCTGGGCCGCTTGCTCTAACGCCTGCCGTTTTTCTGCTTCCGATGCGGCTTCTGCCTGTGCCAGGACCCGAGCAGCTTCCGCTTCTGCCTGACGTAATTTCTCTGCAGCCCGTGCCGCGAGAGTCGCTTCCTGCGCAGCTAATGCATCTTTTCCCGCCTGCGCCGCTTTTTCCAGGGCTTGACGTTTTTCTTCCTCCAATACGACTTCTTTTTGTGCCAGCTCCTGAGCGTGTATCTTTTTTTCCTGAGCTATATTAAGTTCTGCCTTAACTACTTCACTTTCCGCCTGAGCTAGTACGATTTCCTTTTGCTTCTGAAGCGCAGCTTCCTGCCTTGCCAATTCGACTTCCTTTTCCTCCGCCGCTTTTGCTAACTCCCGACGTTTTTCTTCCTCCAAAGTGGCTTCTGTTTGTACCAGCTCCCGAATGTGCTTCGCTTCTGCCTGAGCTAATTCCATTTCCTTTTGGTGCTCAAGATTAGCTTCCTGGTCGGCCAGCGCTACCATCTTTTCTATTACCAAACCCGTTTCCTGCTCAGCTAATGCGTGCAGACTTTCCTGCCTCACTTTTTCCACTGCTTGTTCTTGTTCTCTCTTGAGTTGTGATTTTTCAACTTCGAGGTCTGCTCTAAGCTCTCCTCTTTCGATTTCCAATTCGGCCTGTTTCCGCTCCTCCAAAGAAACCAATTCCTCGGACAACGCTTCCTCGTGCTTTTGTTCAATATTAATTACAAAGCCTTCGTAATCATCAACGGCTTGATCTTGCTGGGCCTCTAACATTGCGGTAAATGCAAGCACTAACTCTTCTGCTTTTTTCCTTCTCTTTTCCTTAATTTCTTCTAGTGTTTTGTCCGCCTCTTTTGCCAGAACGATTTTGGGGTCGTTTTCGTACTGATCCAGAATCTTTTGTATCCTTTCTTCACTTTCCTTCTCGACCTCTGCTATCCTTTCCTGACTTTCCTTTTCAATAGATTCCACAACCTCTTTCATCTTGTCGATGGTTTCCACAACCTCTTGCATCCTGGTTGCAGTCGTCAATTCGGTTATTGTGATTTCGTCACTTGCATAGATCATGAATACAATTGCAAGCACAGCAAACAGATCTACCATAGGAACAAGCGCTTCTATGGTCTGTGATTCTTTCAAATCCTGTTGATCAAAAATCATAACTTAGTTTTTCGCCATATTCGTGAGTCAAAAATTAGTCCATTAATATTTGCCATGTGCCTCAGTAGTCCGAAGGTCGGAGGTGGACGCCCAATCCGGTAGCAGAGTTGCCAGAACAATTGCCGTAGTCGCTTTTCGCACTTGGGAAATATTGCATAAACATCACACTGATTAGAGGGACTGGTTCAAAGATTTACCATATGACCAATCGGTCAAATTATCCCAAAAAATTAATTTGTCCCTTTGTTTCAATGATTTAGCAGTCACGCTTGAAGAGGCGTATGGCCAAGCACCGAGATTAGTGCAAATAACCCTTGCTGGGTGGGTCAATATTCGGCGCCGATGGGGGGTCATTTTTCGATGCCTATTTACAGACATGCTCTTAGAAACCAGGTGCCTGGCTCAGGCATACGACCTTGACTTGCTGTACTGACCTGGGACTACGTCGTCCCGTTACCCAATTCGCCTGATCGGCGGATATAAGCGTCATAGGCTGGTGCGGATTGATCTTTAGAAGAAAGCGGTGCCAGTTGAGCTGGTTTGTTGAGTAAATCACTCGCTTAAATTGTACAATACCTCGTAATGATGCAGCCCCATATCAGTCATCCAGGACGGGTCGATCAGTGCCACGCAAAATTACTCGCCGCGATTTCCTGAATGGCACCTCGGTTGCGATTGGTGCCCTGGTCCTCAGTCCCTGGACTGAAATCTTTGGCACGGATGCATCGAAATTCGCCCTCGGAGCCGATTATTACCCACCGGCGAAAACGGGCCTGCGAGGCAGTCATGATGGATCGTGGGAAACCATGCACGCGCGTGTTTCAGGCGCCACATGGCCGATCGGCACGATCGAAGAGGACTACGAACTCGTTGTCGTGGGCGGCGGTATTAGCGGTCTTTCTGCAGCGCACTTTTATCGACGAGAAAATCCCGCGGCGCGTATCCTGATTCTCGATAACCACGACGATTTCGGCGGCCATGCAAAACGCAATGAGTTCCAGGTCGATGGCCGGACCCGGATTACTTACGGCGGCACCGAGTCGATCGATACGCCGTCGAACTACACCGATGTGGCCAAAGACCTGCTGCGGGATATCGGCATCGACGTGCAGAAGTTCTACGAGTACTTCAATCAGAATCTGTACGACGAGATGGGTCTCTCCTATGCGATCGCCTTTGATCAGGAAACCTACGGCACGCGCAAGCTTGTGACCGGCTACGGCCGCCTTCCGTGGAAAGATTTTGCCGCGCAGACACCGCTGAAACCAGCGGCCAGGGAGGACCTCGTGCGCGCGTTCACCGACGAACGGGATTACCTGCCGGGCATGAGTCGCGATGAAAAAATCGCCTTGCTCAGCAAGATCAGTTACCGCAGTTACCTCAGGGACTACGTCAAAGTCGATGAGCAGGTGCTCGAGATGTACCAGCGATGGGGTATGAGCTACTGGTGCGTTGGCATGGACGAAGTCCCGGCGATATCTATTCTCGGTTATGCCGACGGCGGCGGAATGCCCGGGCTCCAATATACGGTGCAGCAAACCTCCGGTCGCGGAAGCGAACCCTACATTTTTCATTTTCCTGATGGTAATGCGTCAGTCGCCAGGCTTTTGGTACGCAGCCTGATTCCGGAGGCCTTACCCGGGTCGACGATGGAAGACAGCGTGACTGCGCGCATCAGCTACTCAGTGCTGGACCAGGAGGGCGCGTTGCTTCGCATTCGCTTGAACAGCACCGTGGTAAACGTGGCCCACACGCCTGACACAAAAGCCGTCAATGTGACCTATGTGCATTCCGGCGATGCACATACGGTGAGGGCAAAAAAATGCATTATGGCCTGCTACAACAGCGCCATCCCTTATATATGTTCCGACCTTCCCGAACAGCAGAAAAAAGGCCTGGCCTACAACGTCAAGGTACCGATCACCTATACCAAGGTAATGGTCCGAAACTGGCAGGCATTTGCCGATCTCGGTATCCGCTTCGTCTACTACACCCGGGATTTTTATAAGCAGGTTGAGCTGGATTACCCGGTATCAATCGGCGATTACCGTTTCGGTGCCGATCCGGATCAACCGATGGCATTGCACATGTGCTACGTGCCGTACTTCGATGATATCCATGGCCCCGAGCAATGGCGTGCGGGTCGACGCACACTTCTGGAGACGCCGTTTTCGACGTTTGAATACCATGTTCGGGATCAGCTCGATCAAGCATTGTCTGGTGCAGGCTTTGATGCAGACAAGGACATTACGGCCATTACGGTCAATCGCTGGGCGCATGGCTACTCCTACAACCCGGATTTGCTGTGGGAGCCCACCTATGCATCCGACTCGGACAAACCGTGGGTGAAGGGCCGGCAACCCTTTGGACGAATTTCAATCGCAAATTCGGATGCCGGCGCGAGCGCCGATACCAACACGGCCATTACGCAGAGTTATCGCGCCGTGCAGGAAGCACTGGCAAATTAGCGAGAATAAAATCAGGGCATCTACAATCTTTGGGGCTTTTCTATAGATGGTGGCCCTGGGGCAGACCCACTGCCGACACTCGAAACGCAAGGACATCTACAGTCTTCGGAAAATGCTATGGGCTATCAGTATTATTTTGTCTGAAAGTCTGTGGGTGTCCTTTATTTAGTGAACCTGAGCGCACCAATTTTCAAAACCGTATGCAAAGCTTGCCGAAATGCCCACCTTTGGCGATGTCCCGCATGGCGGCCGCCGCATCGGCAAATGAATAGGTTTGATGAATGACCGGAGAAATCCGGTTTTGGTCAACGAAGCTCATCATTGCTTCGTGACCGGTACGGTTGCCGACTCCAATGCCATGCAGATGCGCATTAGTCATGATTAACTCGTAAACAGACAGATCCATTTGCGCGCCACCTAAAGCGCCGATAATGGCAATATGACCGCCGCGACGAATGGCCTTGAACGATTGCGGGAGCGTACTCGTGCCTCCAATCTCAACCACGAGATCAACCCCGCGCCCGTCGGTCAGTTTCTTCGCAGCCGGCCCCCATTCCGGTGTCGATTGATAATTGATGCCGTGATCCGCGCCGAGTTCTCGTGCATGAGCCAGTTTTTCGTCACTGCTCGATGTCACGATCACGGTTGCACCCATTGCCTTGGCAAACTGCAAGGCAAATATTGAAACACCGCCGGTACCCAATACCAAAACCACGCCTTTAGAGGACTGGTCCGGATTCGTGGCCAGCGCACTCCAGGCGGTCAGACCCGCACAGGGAAAACAGGCGCCTTCCTCCGCGCTCAGATGGCCGGGTACCTTGACGACCGCGCTTTCATCAAATACACCGTATTCGCGCAGACACCCCGGCGCCTCAAGACCGGTCGAGACCGATCGTTCATCACCCAGGGCGTCGCCTGATAACCATCGCGGGAAAAACAAAGGGGTAACCCTATCGCCGACCTGCAGTTCCGACACCGCCTCCCCGATCGCAACGACCTCACCGGCACCATCTGATAGCGGAATCACCGGCAGATCTTCCACCGGCGCAAACATACCCTCCGCGATCATAAAGTCGCGGTAGTTCACGGAAGCTGCCTTGAACTTCACGAGAACCTGACCGGCTTCCGGTTGTGGGTCATCCAGCGTCACGGTACGCAACTTATCGATACCGAATTCAGCTAATTCCAGGGCTTTCAAGGCGCCTCCTTAAACAGATTTCGTGATTCAACGTGCACCAAGGTAACGCAATAGAACGTTTGACGTCAGATTTTTATCCGGGCAGGTTACGTTGGATGACGGCAGGTGATCCTGGATTGGGCAACAATGTGGGCATCCGGAGCTGTATTTGGGTTGACACCGTACATCAAGTCTGTGGGTGTCCTTGCTTTTGGCAAATTCGGATGCCGGCGCGAGGTCCGATACCAACACGGCCATTACGCAGGAAAAAGCCGAGTAAAGCCGAGGACATCCACACCTTGTAAAGCCGAGGACATCCACACCTTGAGCCAAAACCGAGGACATCCACACCTTCTAGTAATAACCATCGCACTGCTGATCGGCCAACCTATCAGCCAGGTGAAAATTTGTAGGTTTTGCTCAGAAAGTCTGTGAGTGTCCTTTCTGATGACGACCAGGATGAGTACATGGGTAACCAACGATAATCAGCAGAATTTTGGGCCGGGGCCGTACGTCAGATCGGGCATTAAAAGAATTATTGCCAACCAATATGGGCACCAAATGGGCACCTGGGGCTATTTCGGAGGGGATTCAGACCAACGAGTCATCCCTAACTCGTTGATTTGAAATGGTGGCCAGAGGCAGAATTGAACTGCCGACACGCGGATTTTCAGTCCGCAGTGTGATTTGGCCTAAGCCATTAAATCTACTGGAATTTTACTACCACATCTTTCCAATAGAGTTGGCTGATTTAGCCACGTAAGACGTTGTTTCGTTTGCGGTTTGCTCGGTTATTTTGGAAGCCATTTTAATGGTGGCAATGATTTTCTGCTTAGAGTCGTGGGTAATTACTCAGTCGCGGGCGGGAAGAAAAATACATAAATTTCTGAACACTGGAGGAATAAATGGCTCCGAATGAGTTGGTGTGGCCAACACAAACCACCGTAAGCTGTGCGTATTATCATAAGCACCAGCAAGTTGCGGGCTCGGCTCGCCTTGCATGGGAGAAGCTAATATCACATGTGGGTACCAATGGCTTCATGATTACCTTAGGCTTTCGGATATTCATAGACAAAGCTCGCGCTGTCGCAATTGCGAACCATTTCCTCTTACGGTTAAACCGTCGCCTTTATGGCAAGAGATTTCGGAAATACTATCAATCATTGACCGGTATTGTGGTCCTTGAGCATAAGCGTCACAGCACCCGGTCATTGAATTCACCTCATTTTCATTTTGTTGTTTCTGCTGCGAACCTTGCAAAATCGAGCATTAATGAAGACAAGCTGCGTGCAACGGTTTATCGTGCTGCAAGTCGGCTTTGCTATCCGACTTTGAACCCCATTCGGCCATTTGGTCCGCCGGTTTCCAACTCAGAATTCGTCAACGTCAAAAAAATCTACTGCGCCTGTGGAGCAAGCAACTACCTAACTAAGGACTGTAGAAGCTTCGGCCCAGTAGATGACGCCACGAATATTGGCTTTTTCAGCGCCGGCGGTATTATCAGGCAATTTTTCAATCAACTCTACCTGCGGATCGGTCCACGGGCCACGGATCGTGTATTTTACCTCCGCAGCCTCATCCAGTGCATCACGAAGCAAGGCCTGCAACGCCAGGCCGGCGGCCGCGCCGGCAGGCCCGGCGGCGATGGCACCAATGACCGGCAAGGCTTTGCTTACACCGGGGCGCACGGAAACCTCGTAGTCAAAAGTTTGCGCCACCAGGTCCGTGCTGCCGACGATGGAAATCTCTGCCGCCGTAGATCTCAATATCAGGTCAGCGGTATAAATGTTGCCATTTTCAAGCTGCATTGTGCCTGTCGCTTCATCAAAACTGAAACCCTCACCAAATACATCGCGAAAATCCATGGCCAACCGGCGTGGCAGCTCCTTCAGGCTTAACAGGCCCAACAAACGCCCGGCACCCGGATTTGCAGTCAATATATTACCCTGGACAACGCTCAAATCCATTTCACCATTCAGCCGCTCGAGGGCAAAAGCAGCTGGCGGCCCGTTCCACCATGCATCAAAATGCACCACGGTCTGCCCGCCTTGCATGGCCGATGAAATATCCATAGCATCAAGCACGGTTCCCAGGCTTTCCGAGGTTATACGGATATTGAAATCAGACCGTTCGCCCTCCTCGTCCCTGATCCAGTCACCCGAGCCGCTTAGTTCAAGTTGTGCAGACTTTGCTTCTATAGAATCGAGGTGAAAACCATTTCTCACCGGATATCCTTCAATACGGGTTTCACCCAGTTGCAGGCCGAGGTAACTGAATTCCCTGGCGTAGAAACGCATTTCCGGCAGCTCGGCCGGGTCGGTCTCCATGGTCACACCCACATTGACCGGATCCGGCATGATCAATCGTTCAAACTCGCCCGTCAGGCTATGGGAACCCGCTTCATTCTGGTAGTAACGAATTTTCCCACTAATGTCAGCACCATCGAATTCACCGGTAATAACAGCATCCTCGTATTGCATCCTGAGTCCGACATTATCGAACAGGCGGTCGAATATCCTGATTTGCTCAGCATCCACACTGGCGGAGTGCAATACCAGTCCGCCAACTTCCTCTTGTTGCGCAAACTTGTTGATAGCCAGGTCCAGCCAGCCTTCAAGGTCAAACAATGGTGCTGACCCGTTCACCACAAAATATCCTTCCACCGGCAAATCTTTCGCCTTGCCGCCCAATCCGATTGCGGCGCGGATGGGCCGTGCATCATCTTCTGCCAGTTCCA
>JADFSO010000003.1 GCA_022560735.1 Pseudomonadota bacterium | reverse complement strand
GCTTTACAACCCGCAGGCCTTCTTCACACACGCGGTATTGCTGGATCAGGCTTGCGCCCATTGTCCAATATTCCCCACTGCTGCCTCCCGTAGGAGTCTGGGCCGTGTCTCAGTCCCAGTGTGGCTGGTCGTCCTCTCAGACCAGCTACGGATCGTCGCCTTGGTGAGCCATTACCTCACCAACAAGCTAATCCGACTTAGGCTCATCCAATAGTGCGAGGTCCGAAGATCCCCCGCTTTCCCCCGTAGGGCGTATGCGGTATTAGCTCGAGTTTCCTCGAGTTGTCCCCCGCTACTGGGCAGATTCCTAAGTATTACTCACCCGTCCGCCACTCGTCAGCGCCAAGTTCACCCCGAAGGGATCCCAGCGGCCTGTTACCGTTCGACTTGCATGTGTTAAGCATACCGCCAGCGTTCAATCTGAGCCAGGATCAAACTCTTCAGTTCAAAGGTTTTGTTGCTAAAGAACTGCCGAAAGATCCAAGCCAATTACATCTGACTTGGGTCACTCATCGACAGAATTGCATCCGCAAATCTGACGCGAGCGCCCACACAAGTTACCTGATTCTGTTGTTAAAGAGCGGCCCGGCAGCTTTGTCCGGGCAGACCGACAATTATACATGACAACCTGGGGCGGTCAATAATTTCTCGGCCACCTTCGATCGTGCTATCGGTTGATTTGTCGGGCCTTGGCACCGACGAGGAGCGGCATTATAAGGCCCGCACTGGCTACGTCAACCCGCTGTTTCAGGGCCTGCGCCCGGCCACCGGAAACAGCCGGCGGGCAGACCCTGAAAACAGCCCTGTCATGGGCATTCAGCATTGATTTATAAGCGTTTTTCTAAACCCGGCCCGGATCCCGCAATGATTGGGCCCAGCGTGTTGAACCTGCTCCCGCCCCGGGCAGGCGATCGCAGATGCGCGAACGGCGATCCCCGGTGAGATACCGCTACCGGGAAGACTCGGCGCCGGCGGCCCCTTTGTACACCATGTAGACATCGCTGCGCCGGTATGGGGACCTTTGCGGCCGCCGCTGATGGACAAAACCCGCGGATTCATACAAGTGGATGGCCGGCAACAAGCGGCTGCTCGATTCGAGGTACAGGTGGGTTCCGCCAAGCCCGTGATAGCGCATGATCGATTCCTCGAGCAGGCGCCGCCCGATGCCCAGACCCTGACTGTGTACGGTCACCGCCATTTTGCTGATCTCGTAGGCGCCATTTTGCTGGTTGATCAGCGCACAGGTGCCTACGATCTCGCCCATGTAGCGGGCATAGAAAATTGCGCCACCGGGGTCCAGGATGTGTTTTTGCGGATCGGACAGGATGTGCTGATCCATTTCCTCGACGTAAAAATACTTTTGCAGCCATTCTGTGTTCAGTTCCAGGAACGCCGCTTTGAACTCGGGCTGGAAATCGAATATTTCGACGGCGTCTCCCTTGGTCTTTTTTGCCGCGGCCCGCACATCGTCGACAAAGCTGTGCTCGGTCAGAACGCTTTCAAAGTTTCTCAGCGCCGCGAGCAGGTCGTGGCCGGTTGCGGAAATATACTGGCTCAGGATATGCACAATCGCCGCCCAAACCGGCCTGAGCTCGCGTATCGCCGCGTGGCCTTTGTCGGTCAGCGATAATTGCCGCTGGCGGCGATCGCTCTCAACTATGCTGTGCTCCAGGTAGCCTTTTTCTTCCAGGCGTTTGCTGATCTGGCTAACGGCCGAATGGCTCTGGCCGATACGATCAGCAATTTCCGTTACCGCCAGCGCTTGTTCGGTCAGTACATGCAGGATCGGGAAAGACGCGGTATTAATATCGATGCCGTTGTCCTTGCAGACCTCGTCAATACTGGCGTAGAGGCGATCGGTCACCCGCCTCAGCAAGGAGCCCAGGGTCAACTCGTTGAGTTTATCCAGTGCCGGTACAGCCATCGAATCCAGGTCCCGTCAGTATTTACGTTAGGACTAACACATGTCTGTTGACGCGGCAATCAAAAGTGTCCGCTTGCTCGCTTAGCCGGCCAGGCTAACCTTGGCAAACTTTCGCTTGCCAACCTGGATAATGTAGGTAGCGCCTGCCTTGAGCGCCAGATCGCGGTCCGCAACCTTAACGCCGTCCACGCGGACCGCGCCTTGTTGAAGCATACGGAACCCTTCCGCGTTGCTGGCAGTCAGCCCGGCGCCGCGCAGCACATTGGCGATGCCGAGCTCGCCATTTTCGGTCGCCAGCTCACACTCGCTCATTTCGTCCGGTATTTCGCCCCGGCTGAACCTGGCAATAAATTCATCCCTGGCCTTTTCCGCCGCCGCGCCATCGTGAAATCGCTCGATGATTTCCATGGCCAGCTCGATCTTGATATCGCGCGGATTCCGGCCTTCGCCGGCGGCCTTCTGCAAAGCCGCTATATCCGTGGCACTGCGAAAGCTGAGTAATTCGAAATAGCGCCACATCAAATCATCGGAAATCGACATCAGCTTGCCAAACATATCCGCGGGCGGATCGGTTATGCCGACATAGTTGCCCAGCGATTTGGACATCTTCTGGACCCCGTCGAGTCCTTCGAGCAACGGCATGGTAACCACGATCTGGGGTTGCTGGCCGTACGCTTGCTGCAGTTGCCTGCCGACCAGCAAATTGAATTTCTGGTCGGTGCCGCCGAGTTCGACATCGGCTTTCATCGCAACCGAGTCATAGCCTTGAATCAGCGGGTACAGGAATTCGTGTATGGAAATGGCGCGATTGCCTTTGTAGCGCTTGCTGAAATCGTCGCGTTCCAGCATCCGTGCCACCGTGTGCTTGCCGGCCAACTGAATCAGATCGGCCGCCGACATTTTGTCCATCCAGGTCGAGTTAAACACGATTTCGGTCTGCTCAGGATCGAGAATCCTGAACACCTGGTCCTTATAGGTCTTCGCGTTTTCGAGGATCTCGTCCTTGCTCAATGCCGGCCGGGTCGCGCTCTTGCCGGTCGGGTCGCCAATCATCCCGGTAAAATCGCCGATCAGGAATAACGCCTCGTGGCCCAACTGCTGGAACTGGCGCATCTTGTTGATCAGCACGGTGTGCCCGATGTGCAGATCGGGCGCCGTCGGATCGAAGCCGGCTTTGACCCGCAGCCTGGCGCCTGTTTGCAGGCGTTTCTCAAGCTCTACCTCGACGATGACCTCATCGGCGCCTCGCCGAATGACTTCCATTTGTTCTTTGACCGAATGCATCGGGCAATTATAGGGCTGGCGCAACACAGTTGCACCGCCTGTTTTTCTTTTGCTGACCGGCAACCGGCAAAGCTGTCTTCGATGCCTGTGGCTGAATTTGACGCTTCTCGACAGTCCCGTTAGTGTTAGCCGCAGCGAACATCCGGGGCCACAAGTGGACCGAATACCAAGCCAGCTAAGGCACGACTACAAATCGATCTCCCCCGCGTCAGCTGTCTCTTTTCGGCTGCTCTGGTTTGCAACCGGTCTCGCTTTGTCGATCGGCGTTGCCATGATGCTGTTCGCTCCCGCCGAAACAGAACCTGCCGATATTTCTGCATCGCTGACCCGCATCGTCGCCGGCCAATCCGGCACCGGTGTCCTGACCCTGCCCCTGTCGCTTCCCGATGCCGGCCCCGCGGTTTCGGATCATGAGGATAACCAGCCACTCGCGCTGACAGCCGTTCCCCGCAAAGACTTCCTGTTATCGCGCAGCCCGGAAACAGGCACTGAAATCGGCGCTACCGGTGAAAAGCTGACCCTGACGATCAACAGCGGAGACACGCTGGACAGCCTGTTTGGCAGGCACAATCTCAGCCGGGCCGATCTGATGGCAGTGCTGGAATTGTCCGATGCGAGATCGATGTTGCGCGACATCAAACCCGGCGATCGATTCGAAGTCACGCACAGCGATGGTATTCTGCAAAGCCTCGAGCGCAGGGTTAATGAAACCACGACGGTGCGCGTGCTCCGCGGTGAACAGGGTTTCGTGCTGCAGAAAATCGACCACCCGATCGAAAGCAGGCTCGCCTATCGTCACGGAACCATAAACAGTTCACTTTTTGAAGCGGGCAAGCAGGCGAACGTCGCCGACAAGGTAATCATGAACCTGGCAGGCATATTCGCCTGGGACATCGATTTCGTCCTCGATATCCGGGATGGAGACCGGTTTGTCGTCATCTATGAGGAAATCTGGCAGGAAGGCGAGCTTCTGCGCGATGGAGAAATCCAGGCTGCAGAGTTCATTAATGACGGCGAATCGTATCGCGCGCTCCGCTATGTCGACAGTTCGGGCAAGGCTGATTACTACACACCCGATGGGCACTCGGTGCGCAAAGCCTTCATCCGGGCGCCGGTTGATTTTTCGCGGGTCAGCTCGAGGTTCAACCCGCGCCGCCGTCACCCGATACTCAACGTGGTGCGGGCACACAAGGGCGTGGATTATGCCGCGCCCAGCGGCACCCAGGTCAAGGCTGCGGGTGACGGCAAAGTCATTCACCGGGGCAGAAAAGGCGGTTATGGCAACGCCATTATTTTGCAGCACGGCGGCAACATCACGACGCTTTATGGACACCTGTCGAGATTCGCGCGACAGGCCAGGGTCGGTCGCCGCGTCAAACAAGGCCAGGTGATCGGCTATGTCGGCAAGACAGGTCTCGCGACGGCCCCGCACCTGCATTATGAATATCGATTGAACGGGGTGCACCGGAATCCTCGCACGGTTTCCTTGCCAAAGGCGGCGCCGATTGCCGAAGACCAGCGCGAAGCATTTTTTCAGCAGACCGGTGGGCTGCTGGCGCAACTGGATACGGTCAGGCGCTCACAGGTCGCGATCGCGGCCATTCCCTGAGCCAGCCATGGGGTCCGGCCTGTATATCGGATTGCTGTCGGGCACCAGTCTCGATGCGATAGACGGCGCCTTGCTGTCTTTCGATAGTGAGCTGCCAGCAATAATCAGCACGGAAAGCCATGCGCTGCCGGCAAGCCTCCGGCAGGAGCTGCTCCGCTTATTCGAGTCCCCGGAACAGGCGGACCTCAGAATGCTCGGCAAACTCGACCGGGAATTGGGAGAATGCTTTGCCAGCGCCGCCACACGGCTGATCGCGAAATCCGCCATCGATGCCGGCGCCGTGGTCGCGATCGGCAGTCATGGGCAGACGCTGTGGCATGAGCCGGGCGAAAACGGGTTTACCTGGCAAATGGGCGATCCAAACATCATCGCCGCGAGAACCGGGATCAAAACGGTGGCCGATTTCAGGCGCATGGATATGGCGCTCGGTGGCCAGGGGGCGCCGCTGGCCCCGGCCTTTCACCGGGTTGTGTTTGCCAGCGCCGACGAATACCGGGTTGTGGTCAACATCGGCGGTATATCCAACCTGACGCTGTTGGACCCGGAGAAGACCGTACATGGCTTTGATGCGGGCCCGGGCAATGTATTGATGGATACCTGGTGCAGGCGTCATCAGGAGCAAAAATTCGACCGTGCCGGCGAATGGGCCGCCAGTGGGTCGGTGATCCCGGAACTTCTGGATCTCATGCTCGCGCACGACTTCTTTGCCAAGTCTCCACCGAAAAGCACCGGCCGCGAGACCTTTCACCTGGCCTGGGTCGATGGGCTGATCAGCAAGCTCGAGCGATCGCCGCGCCTGCAGGATGTGCAGGCAACGCTGGCGGAATTGACCGCGAGCGCGATCGGCAATGCGGTTCGCGACCATGCGGCGGACAGTGTGCGGGTATTGATCTGCGGCGGCGGCGCAAAAAATCTCCACCTGATGAAGAGATTGCGGGCGCATCTGCACCGATGCAGCGTATCGACGACTGCCAAATACGGCCTGGATCCGGATTGGGTTGAAGCGGCCGCGTTCGCCTGGCTGGCCAGGGAAACCATCGCGGGAAGGGCCATAGACCTGCCTGCCATCACCGGTGCGAGCAAGGCCGCGATACTGGGTGGTATTTATTCGGCTTAAAGACGAATCGGTCAGACCGAAAAGGATGAACCGCAACCGCAGGTGCTGCTGGCATTGGGATTTCTGATGACAAACTGTGCGCCCTGGAGATCCTCGTTGTAATCGATTTCGGCGCCGGCCAGATACTGAACGCTCAATGGATCT
The DNA here is from genome assembly GCA_022560735.1 of Pseudomonadota bacterium. Taxonomy (GTDB): domain Bacteria; phylum Pseudomonadota; class Gammaproteobacteria; order Steroidobacterales; family MnTg04; genus MnTg04. The sequence goes on along the minus strand of JADFSO010000003.1, from coordinate 132,440 downwards.
ACCAGCAAGGTCACGCCGCAGTTTTCTATCCGCGTGTCGCCGTCTTCCATGGTCTCGTCAAAAGTAAAACCGTACTGAAAACCCGAACAGCCGCCGCCGGCCACATAGACGCGCAGCATCAGATCCGGGTTTTCCTCTTCACGGATCAGCTCCCCGACCTTCATGGCGGCCGAGTCGGTAAATATCAGTACCGGTGTTTCTGCTGTCATCATCAATACCACGTTTTGTACTGTCTCTTTATAGGCTCCCGTCGCGCGCTTTTCAAGAGGTATCGCCGACCTTTCGCTGATGCGCCAGCAATGGCGTGATCGTGCCTGGCCGGTGGATCAGCTTGCCGTTGACCTCGGCGCCGATCGCCATTTCTATCAGGTTGTAATAGACGTTGCCGTTGACCCGCGCATTCGGCCCCAGCAAAATACGATGCCCTGCAACCGCGTCACCAATGATGGTTCCGTTTAGCAGGATTTCCGGCGCGCTGACGGTTCCTTCGACAGTCCCGCGTTCGCTGATACTGATAATCGATAGCGTATCCGCGGCCGCCTTTATGTTGCCTTTGACATAACCATCGACATGAAACCCGCCGCCGAACCGGATATCGCCGTCAACGCGGCTGTTGCAACCGACCAGCGTATCGATTGACGGGGTTTTCTTTCTACCACCAAACATTGTTTCTCCCGAACATCGTAAAAGTATTAACCGGTCTGCGGTTGCCAGTCAAAAGATTGTCGCACGGCTCGCGACGGCCGCCGGCTGGGGACCGGCACCAGGTTGATCCGTTCCGCGACAAATCCTTCAGGCAAGACCAGCTCTCGCTCAAACTCCTGGAAATACCTGAACGAAAACTCAATCGGTTCAAACTGCCGGCCTGGCCGGTTCAGTTGCTCAATATCGAGAGTCACGGACTTCCCGTCCAGGATGCCATCGACAGATATTCGAACCCGACCGGAAACGATACGGCTGTGATTGACCGCCTGCATCAGGACCAGGTGCAAGCGGAAATATTTTTCCTCGCCAAGCTGCACCAGGCTCATCTCTTTAATCTGCAGCCCTTCCGCCTGCGACTCCGGAGCCATGATGCCGCGATAAAAATTCAGGTCTTTCTGCCGTTCGGCAAGTTCTTGCTGAAGTTCCAGGAGTCTATCCTCGACCTGGGAGTACGCCTCTTCGTCGATGCGGCGCGATGCTTCGAGTACAGCAACTTGCTGCCGCAGACCATCAGACGCCACACTCAGGCCAGCTACTTGCTGGCGCAAATCATTTTCCGTCTCCACCGCGTCAAGAATAAAAAATCCGGCCTGCATGCGCCCGTATTCGAAACTGAGCCAGATCGTCCCGAACAACATCAGCAGCGCGATCGCCCAGTTGAGGCGCGACCGCATCGGTGAATAACTTTTCACGATCAAACGTGACTTACCCACCGCCGGTTCCTCCATCGCAGCGCCGCAGTTCATCCTGGTGGCGCCGCGACAATAAGGTATTTACTCTTATTGCTCAAGCAAGGTCCAACGTACAATATTGGCGCTGGATAAAGAGTGAGACAGGGGAAATGCAGTGATCTGGGTCAAAGCGATGCACGTGATCTTTATGGTTACCTGGTTTGCCGGCCTTTTCTACCAGGCCAGGCTCTATATCTACCACTTGCAGACAACCGACGAAGAAGGCCACCAACGCTTCATCGTCATGGAGCGGCGATTGTTTATCATCATGACTATCGGCGCCGCGCTGACTTTGGGCTGCGGATTCTGGCTGCTTGCGTTACAACCGCTGTACCTGGAGATGCTCTGGGTGCAGACCAAGCTGGCACTGGTCGCCGGCCTGGTGCTTTACCATGGGTATCTTTGGAAGATTCACAGTGACCTGGCGCGGAAAAAATGCCGGCACAGCGCCCGCTGGCTCAGGGTCTTCAACGAGGTGCCTGCGATCGGCTTGATTCTTATTATTGTCCTCGCGGTCGTTCGTCCGTTCTAATCGGACACTCATGAATCATCCGGGCCGGGACCGGACGCCCGCAGCGTTTCTTCCATCCACTCCGGCTGACGGGGAAGCTCGTCTTCGCCGAGGAACCGGCCGAGTTCGGTCAACGCCTGCGCATAAACCCGCCGCTTGAAAAAAATCACCTCACGAACCGGGTGCCAGTAATCGACCCACCGCCAGCGATCGAATTCCGGTTGCGCCGTAGAATCGAAACACAATCGCGTACCGGTGTTTGACAGCCGCAGCAGATACCATTTTTGTTTCTGGCCTATGCACAAAGGCAGGCTCTGGCTGCGCTGATATTTTTTTGGCAAGCGGTAGCGCAACCACCCTTGCGTACACCCAAGGATACTGACGTCTTTGCCGGTCAGACCCACTTCCTCATGCAGCTCCCGGAACAGGGCCTCTTCAGCCGACTCCCCGGTCATGATGCCGCCCTGCGGAAATTGCCAGCCTCTTTGACTCACGCGGCCACCGAGAAATACCTGGCCGTCGTCGCGACTGATGACAATTCCTACGTTGGCCCGAAATCCTTCCGAATCAATGTAATCCTTCATTTTCCCGTTGCGGACAAAAACTGAAACTGTTTCGATTGTTCCACATGGCGGCGCCCATAACCAGTCCGCGGGTACGGCTTGTTCACCCGGGCCGCCTTGATTACCCTTGGCCTGCACGCCGTTCACCCGAACCGGCCGGAGATACGCATTTGAAACCAGCGCCCAGAACCAGGATTTACCTCGTTATGGCGCTGGTTCCCATGGCCAGCGTGTTGTTTGCGTTGCTGGTGGGCTCGGTATCTGTCGAGCCAAACAGCCTCTGGAGAATTCTCGCTGGCAGCGCCGACGAATTGACGCATACCCTGATCATCGACCTGCGCCTGCCCAGGGCCCTGGCCGCACTGACCACCGGCGGCATGCTCGCCCTGGCCGGTTGCCTGATGCAGGTCCTGCTGCGCAACCCGTTGGCCGACCCGTATATCCTGGGCGTTTCCGGTGGCGCCGCGGTCGGCGCCTTGCTGGCGATTACGGCCGGGCTCAGCGGCTTCTGGATCGGCGGCAACGCCTTCGCCGGGGCGCTGGTGGTCACGCTGATCGTCTTTGTCCTGGCCCGCAGGCAAGGTGGCTGGACACCGACCCGCCTGCTCCTGGTCGGCGTCGTTATCGCGGCCGGCATGGGCGCTCTGATCAGCCTGATCCTTGCGCTGGGGCCGGACAGCAGCCTCAGGGGCATGCTTTTTTGGCTGATGGGCGATTTTTCCTTCGTCCGCCACTGGCGTGGTCAGATGGCGCTCCTGGTCCTGGTCCTGGCAGTCTGCATGGCCATGGCTCGGCCGCTGAATTTACTGACCCGGGGGGAAAAGCAGGCAACCTTGCTCGGCGTCGAAGTCGGACCGCTGCGGGTGCTTATTTATTTGCTCAGTTCATTGCTGACAGCGGCGGCCGTTACGACCGCTGGCAGCATCGGTTTTGTCGGCCTGGTAATACCGCACCTGGTGCGATTGATCGCCGGGTCTGATCATCGCATCGTACTGCCCGCTGCGACCTTGCTTGGCGGTTCGCTGCTGGTGGTCGCGGATACGCTGGCGCGAACCGTGGTCGCTCCGCGACAACTACCGGTCGGTGCGTTGACCGCCTTGATTGGCGTTCCCTTGTTCCTGGTGTTGCTCAATTCCAAACGCAGCACCTGAATACCAGCCGGCGCTCAAGTCGGATTTTTTTGGTCGCCGTACTTTGGAAAAGTCACCACATGATCCGCTTCGAGGCGCACGCCGATGTGTTCCCCGACACGGTGGTTGTGATGGCTGGGTACCAGCGCGTAGAGATGATCGCCACAATCCAGGCAAAGCGTATAAAGGATATCCGCCCCGCGAAACTCCTTGTGGCAGACGCGTGCAGTCAGCTTGCTGTCATCGTCATGGACGATATCGTCGGGTCTGAGCAAAACATCGACTACCGTGCCGGGGGTCAGCTTGTCGCTGCCGCCTTCGAGCAATCCCAGCCCTATCCGGATGCCCCCGTCTTCCACCACGCCGCTGACGATTACGCCACGACCGATAAAGTCGGCGACAAAACGGTTGGCCGGCTCGTGATAAAGCTGGTACGCGCTGTCCCACTGCATTAGCTGGCCATCCAGCATCACCCCGATCCGGTCGGCGATCGAGAACGCCTCCTGCTGATCATGGGTGACCATCAGCGTCGTCGTGCCACGCTCTTTCAGCAGTTCACGGACTTCTATGCTGAGCCGGTGCCGCAACTCGCTATCGAGGCTGGAAAAAGGCTCATCCAGCAACAGCAGCTTCGGGTTAGGGGCAAGCGCCCGGGCCAGGGCGACCCTTTGCTGCTGGCCCCCCGACAATTCGTGCGGATATACGTCGACCGTATTTGACAGCCCCATGGATGCGAGGGTTTCAAGCGCTCGCTCGCGCCGTTGGGCCGAGGGTAGAAAGTGCAGGCCAAATTCTACATTCTCCAGCACATTGAGATGCGGCAAAAGAGAGAAGTCCTGGAACACCATGCCGATGCCCCTGAGTTCCGGTGGCACGGTAAACCCCGGTCCACTGATGACGGTGTTTTCGGTTATAACCTGGCCGGCGATCACCGGTTCAAAACCGGCGATGCATCTGAGAACCGTGGTCTTGCCGCAGCCGCTCGGACCCAGCAGGCAGCCGATTTCGCCCTGCTCGATCCGGAAGCTGATTCCCTGTAAAACCTCACGCTTGCGGTACGCCTGAACGACGTTGTCCAGTTCAAGCCTCATGCTCAGACCTCCGGGTCAAAATCACGACCGGCAGCAAGCCTACCAGCACTATGGCACAGGCGGGTAATGCGGCCTGCTGCCACTGCCCTTCCGAGGTCATTTCGAATACCCTGACCGCCAGTGTCTCCCAGCCGAACGGCCGGGTCATCAACGTGATCGGCATCTCCTTCATCAGATCGACGAAAGCCAGTGCGAAAGCGGTCAATAGCCCGGTCCTGAGCATTGGAAAATGGACCCGCCGCAACGCCGCCCATCCCGAAACGCCGAGTACCCGGACCGATTCGTCGATCGCCGGCGTAATCCGCAGCATATTGGCTGCAACCGGTTGATGAGCGACCGCCAGAAAGCGAACCAGGTAGGCGAGCAGCATGGTGGCAAGACCGGTCTGCAAGGCCAGCTGCGGCGCATTGGCCGCGAACAGGAAATCCAGCATGGCTTGCAGCTGGTTGTTGACGAACGCCAGCGGGACAAAGATACCTATCGCCAGCACCGTTCCGGGCATCGCGTAGCCCAGTGTGGCTATCCGGCCAGCCAGGTGGCTCAACGGGTGCGGGTCAAGCCGCATCGCGTAATTCAACAACAAGGCGGCCACGGTTATGGTGCCGGCCGCGGTCAGGGACAGGCTGACCGAGCGCCACGCAAATCCCCAGAATCTCAAATCCAGCCCACCGCCGACGACATCGCGCCATGCCCAGATCAGCAGCTGGGTAAACGGCAGGATAAAGGCCAGCAACAAGACCAGCCCGCAACAGGCAAACCCCAGCCAGCGATTGCGAACACCAAGACGAATGCGGTCACCGGGCGGAGATTTCCCCGGATGGTAGCGTGCCCGGGTGCGCAGCCATTGCTCGAGGGCGACCACGATAAAGACCCCCAGCACCAGGAACGATGCCAGCTGCAGCGCCGCCTTTACGGAAAACAGGCCAAACCAGGCGTGATAGATAGCGGTTGTCAGGGTATCGTAATTGAATACCGCGACGGTCCCGAAATCGGCCAGCGTTTCCATGACGACCAGCATCACGCCACCGGCTATCCACGGGCGCGCCATCGGCAGCGCTACCTTGAAAAATCCCTGCACGCTATTGAACCCGACCGACTGCGCCACTTCGAGCACCCGCTTGCCCTGGGTCAGGAAGGCGCTGCGCGCTACCAGGTAAACATAGGGATACAGAGTCAGGCTCAGCACCACGATAATGCCTGCGCGCGAGCGTATCGGCGGCAGCCAGCCGCCCGGCCCCAGCCACTCACGCAAAAAGCCCTGCACAGGCCCGGCGTATTCCAGCAAACCGATGGCGACGAAACCCAGCACATAACCGGGGATTGCCAGGGGCAGCAACAGGGCCCAGGCGAAAATTCCGCGGCCGGGAAATTCGCAAACGGCGGTCAGCCACGCGAGACCGGTACCCAGTATCGTCGTGATTATCGCGACGCCAAGAACCAGCCAGAAGGTATTGCTCAAAACCCGGGGCAAGACAAATTCGAGCAAATGCGGCCAGACTTCGGTATCCGGGCTGAACGATGCGCCTGCGACGACACCGATCGCCAGGATCGCCGGCAACGCAATCGCCAGCGCGACCAGAAACCACGGTCCCGGCAAAGTCCGACGCAACCAATGCGTCCGTGGGGTCACCGGCATGGCGAAAACTGCTCCTAGACCGGATTATTCATGAATGCTCTGCGCAATCATCACGACGATTCATGAATAAGCCGGGCTAGTGATACCCAGCCCGGTCCATCAGCCTGACCGCATCCGCTTGCAGCTCACCGGCTGAAACGACGTCAACCGGGCTGGCTTCGAATGCTCCCCACGCCGCAACCAGCGGATCGGGGTCGATTGCGGGATTGGCGGGAAATTCCATATCGACGCTCGCGAACACAGCCTGTGCCGTTGGCTGCGAAAGCCACTCCAGGAAGGCGATCGCCTGTTCACGGTGTGGTGCAAAACGGGTTACGCCGGCACCGGCAACATTGACATGAACGCCACCATCGCTGGCCGCGGGCCAGAACAACGCCAGCCGCAAATCCGGCTGCGCTTTCTGCAATCGGCCAAAATAGTAGCTGTTGACCACACCGAGCTGGCACTGTCCCGCCAATATCGCTTTCATCAACCGCGTATCGTCCGGGAATACGTCCGTTGCGAGGTTGTCAACCCAGGATCGAACGACCGCCTCGGTTTCCTGCTCGCCGTGTTGAGCGATCAACATGGCGACCAGCGACTGATTGTAGACTTTCTTCGAGGTTCGCAGACACAGTCTCCCTTTCCACTTTGGCTTTGCCAGGTCGAAATAATTGACCAGCTCGTCCCGCGAAACGGCAGCGGGATCGTAGACGATGGTCCTGGCGCGCACGGAAATGCCAAACCATTGCTTGCCGGTATCGCGAAGATGTGCCGGGATATTGGCTTCGAGCACCGACGATGCGACCGGCTGGAACAGGCCTTGCCCGGCAGCATGCCAAAGATTGCCCGCGTCCACGGTTATCAGCAGGTCGGCAGGGCTGTTTTTGCCTTCCGCAATCAGCCGTTGCATCAACACTTCCGCCTTGTCGGTGACGAAATCGATGCGGATACCCGTCTCTTGCTCATAGAGGTCGAATACCGGTTTGATCAACTGCTCGCTGCGCGCCGAGTAAACCACCAGAGACGAATCGGCGGGCGGGGTGCAGGCGGCAAGCGACAATCCCGCAACCAGCCCAAGAAAAACGCTATGGGTTTTCATGACTTCGTCCTATCCTAAATGCTAATGATTCTCATTATCATATGAAAGTACCGTATTTTCAACAGACTATTCGTTTTTAGCAGCGAGTAATCGTTTATTTTCGGCGGTCGCGGATCAACAGTTTGCCAGCAAATCCGCTCAGGGCTCGTCAGCGGTTTTTACATTATCGCGCCCTGCTGATTTCGCCTTGTACATGGCGACATCCGCCGCCGCCAGCAACGCTTCCGCCACCGTTTTCAGATCCTGCTCATACTCATCGGGCAGGCAACTGGAAACCCCGATGGAAACGGTGATGGTTACCGCGTTATGCGCATCGATGCTAATCGGTGTTTCGCTGACCACCGCCCGAATCCGGTTCGCCAGGTCCACGGCATCTTCAACCTGGGTCGCCGGCAACAGCAAAACGAATTCCTCGCCGCCATAACGCGCGGCCATATCGCTTCCCCGGATCTGGCTTTCGATCCGCTGGGCGAGTTCACGCAGCGCCCGGTCACCGGCCAGATGCCCGAACTGGTCGTTTATCCGTTTGAAATAATCGACATCGAGCAGCAGGCAGCACAGGCTCAGCCTGTCCCGCCGCGCCCTGGCCAGCTCTTCCCGCAGGCGATCCTGCAAATAACGACGATTGTGCCAGCCGGTCAAGACATCGGTCAGACCGCTGCGCACCAGCCGCGCCCGGTTAACCATGTTTTCGAGCGCAAACGAGGCGATGGTCGCCAGGCGAGCGAGCACATCCACCGCGTGCTGCGGCGTAAAGCGGGTCACATCGGTGGTCCCGAAATTCAAACTCCCCATCAGGCGGTTCTGGCGGATCAAAGGCAGAAGCGCGACGCTCTTGAGGTGGGTGGAATCCGGGAAAACCAACTGATGGTCGGCGGCGTTGTACGGCCCGAGCCAGGGTCGGCTCAGTGATGTGAACTGCGGCGCCAGACCCGCCATCGTATCGACATATATGACGCCTGGCGGCTCTTCATCACGCTCCACGCTATCCATCAGCAAGTGGCGTATTTCATGATGCGGGTCACACACCAGGAGGGTGACGTTGCTAAGCCCAAAGGAATTGGCCAGACCAGCCACCAAACGCTCCATCAGGTCGGACAGCGACTCGGCCTGCAACAGGCAAAGTTCCCTGGCCTGCGATCGCTCACGGATGATGTGATTTTTCTCAGCCTCGCTCGTCAAAGCGGCAAGCTGTTCCCTGAGCTTTTCGTTCTTGGTTTGCAGGTCGCTCATCGTTTTCCTTGACCGGCCGCGAGCGGCCTGGCTCGCAGCTACCCTTTTTATCGGCTGCCTCGACACAATGCAAGCGGTCGTCGACGAGCGACAGGAAAACCACCCGGCAAAAAAGACTGCGGTGAATTATAAGCGGCCGGTCAGCGCCACACTAGCCCTGCCGGCCGGGTTGCCTGGTCGAGCGGAATGCGAATGCTGATCCCGCCGGCGTGCGGGTCAAAATAGCTCAGCGATAAATATCCGTAACCGTATCGGCTGCCGTAGAAACCGTAGCCATGGCGATAGCGGTGGGCGCGATATCGGCCATGCCGGTAAGAGTGGACGGATCGGCGATAATGGCGATAGTGGTGTCTGTCGTACCGCTGGTGGTCTCGCACATGCCGGCGGGAATGCCGCCGATCGTATCGCTGGTGGTAGCGGCGCGCGGATCGATGATCAAAACGCTCGCCGTGGTCTGCGTGGTGCCGATCATAGCGGTCTCGATCATGGCCATGCCGCGGTGAATCGGCCAGGACCGGGCCGCACAGGACCAGGCCAAACAAGGTCATCGCAAGAATTTTCATGGGCTACCTCCCGGGATTGCTCAAGTGTCCTGAAACACAGCGTACCGGGTAGCGCCTGAACCCAGGCTGAATCGATTTTTACAATCAAATCAGGGTGTTAGCCTGTGTTAGCGAGGACCACGGATTCCTGGCGCCCCGCGGGCTAGCGCAGCAGAAGCTTGAGCAGCCAGTCGACGATTCTTCGTCGTGGCGGGTAAACCAGCCGGGCGCTATTCAGCCACGGCCGGCTGAAAACACTTTTTGCATGGGAAAATGTCAGGAATCCTTCGCGCCCGTGATAGGCGCCCATACCGGAATTCCCTATGCCGCCGAACGGCAAATCGTGAATACCGATATGAAAAATCGTGTCATTGATGCACGCGCCGCCGGATTGGGTTTGCTCGAGCACCCGCCTGACCGTTTTCCGGTTGCGGTCGAAAATATACAGCGCCAGCGGACGCGGCCGCCGGTTGATGTCGCTGATCACCTGCTCCAGATCCTCATAGGCCAGCACCGGCAGCAAAGGGCCAAAAATTTCCTGCCGCATGATTTCCATTTCATCGCTCACGTCAAAGACCAGGGTCAGCGGCATGCGGCGATCGTCGAGTAACTCATTACCGGGGTTAATGACATCGACCCGGGCACCCTTGGCCGTCGCGTCACTCAACAATGCGTCCAGGCGTTCCTTGTGCCGGGCGTTGATAATGCAGGTGTGATCCGGGTTGCCATCGAGGTACGGGTACATCCTGGCGCTGTGTTTGCGTACGGCTGCCGCGAACCGGTCGACCTGGCTCTTTGGGCAGTACACGTAGTCGGGAGCCAGGCAAAGCTGACCCGCGTTCATCGATTTGCCAAAGCAAATGCGCTCGGCGGCGACCTCCAGATCGGCATCCGGACCAATGATCGTCGGCGACTTGCCGCCCAGCTCCAGGGTTACCGGCGTCAGGTTTTCCGCGGCTGCGCGCATGACTTCGCGGCCGACATCGGTAGAACCGGTGAACAACAAGTGGTCGAACGGCAGGCTGACAAACTGGCGCGCGGTTTCCACGCCCCCGGTCACCACCGCAACCTCGTCGGCCGCAAAGGCTTGTTCGAGCATGAGCCGGGTTGCCGCGGATGTATGCGGCGTGATTTCCGACAGTTTCAGCAGCACGCGGTTACCGGCCGCCAGCGCGTATGACAACGGCTGAACCGCGAGAAACAGCGGCACGTTCCACGGCGAAACGATGCCGACCACACCCAGCGGATTGTAGTAAATTCTTGCGCTGGCCGGCGCCATCAACCAACCGACATGGCGGCGTTCAGGTTTCATCCAGCGGCGCAAATGCCTTTTCAGATAACGAATGTTTTGCATCGGCATCAGGATTTCGGCGAACTCGGTCTCCAGCCGGCTGCGGCCACCGAAATCTGCATCGATCGCCTCGATCAGCTTTTCCTTGTGATCCACCAGCGCCCGGTGCAGGCGGTCGAGGCGATCGATACGATCTTTGCGGCTTGGCATCGGCTGCCGATAAAAAGCCTGCCGCTGGGTATCCAGCAAACTTCGCAACTCGCCGCGATCGGTTTCCGGTTGTGCAGTCGTTACTTCACTTGGCCTGACAGACATAGTAATCACCATCGGGATGGGCCTGTCTTGCACCCAACAGCTAGGTCTGGCAGGCTCCAAGCCTGCTAGTATTCGACCTTTAGCCGGTTCTGGCAAGATCGTAGCGTGGGGGGAGCCTGTGAAAGCGAAAGCCGCTGTCGCCTGGGAGGCGGGCAAGCCACTGGAGATCGAGGAGATCGAGGTTGCCGGCCCGGCGCAAGGCGAAGTCCTGTTGCGCATGGTCGCGACCGACGTCTGCCACACCGACGCCTTCACCTTGTCGGGCGCCGACCCGGAGGGTCTTTTCCCGGCAATACTGGGTCATGAAGGCGGGGCGGTGGTTGCAGAAATCGGCGCCGGCGTCAGCAGCGTCAAGCCCGGAGATCATGTCATACCGCTGTACACCCCCGAATGCGGTGCATGCAGTTTCTGCACATCCGGCAAGACCAATTTGTGCCAGAAAATTCGCGAGACCCAGGGCAAGGGACTGATGCCCGATGGGACCAGCCGTTTCAGCACAGCCGGCAAAGCTCTTTTTCACTACATGGGCACCTCCACTTTTTCTGAATACACGGTGCTGCCCGAAATAGCCGTGGCGAAAATAAACCCGGAGGCGCCGCTGGAGAAAGTCTGTCTGCTCGGTTGCGGCGTCACCACCGGCATAGGCGCTGTCCTGAACACGGCCAAGGTCGAGCCCGGCTCGTCGGTCGCTGTTTTCGGCCTGGGCGGAATCGGGCTGGCGGTGATCCAGGGCGCGGTCATGGCGCGCGCGGAACGCATCATCGCGATCGACACAAACCCGGCAAAATTCGAGCTGGCGACGCAGCTCGGCGCGACCGATTGCGTCGACCCACAGGACCATGCTTCCCCGATCCAGGAGATCATCATCGAGTTGACCGACGGCGGCGTGGATTACTCCTTCGAATGCATCGGCAATACCGATACCATGCGCGCGGCGCTGGAATGCTGCCACAAGGGATGGGGTGAATCGACAATCATCGGCGTTGCCGGCGCGGGCAAGGAAATCAGCACGCGACCGTTTCAACTGGTGACCGGGCGAGTCTGGCGGGGCACCGCATTTGGCGGCGTCAAGGGCCGCTCTCAACTGCCAGGCTATGTCGAGCAATATCTTGCCGGTGAAGTCAGGATAGACGAGATGATCACCCACACGATGCCGCTGGAAGACATCAACCAGGCTTTCGATCTCATGCACGAAGGCAAATCAATCCGCTCCGTCATTCACTTTTAGCAGCAGCCATGCCGGACAATGCAACAGCCACGCTCAACCTGACCTCGTCAAGCCGGTTATTCGACGGCGACCTGCAAAGTTTCGAGCATTATTCCAAAAGTTGCGACTGCACGATGCGGTTCTCGGTTTACCTGCCGCCGCAGGCGAAAAAAACCACGGTGCCGGCGTTATTGTGGCTTTCGGGATTGACCTGCAACGAAGAAAATTTCATGTTGAAATCCGGCGCACAAAGATACGCCGCCGAACTGGGGATTGCGCTGATCGCACCGGATACCAGCCCGCGAGACACGGGGACGGCGGGCGAGGAGGATGACTGGGACTTTGGCAGCGGAGCGGGGTTTTACGTCAATGCCACCCGCCTGCCGTGGTCGCGGCATTTTCAAATGTATGACTACGTGAGCAAAGACCTGCTTGCGGTTGTCGCCGCGAATCTGCCGCTGGACACCACGCGCCTGTCGGTCAGCGGTCACTCGATGGGTGGCCACGGCGCGCTGATCCTGGCGCTCAAAAACCCCGGCATGTTCAAGTCGGTTTCGGCTTTCTCGCCGATCTGCGCCCCGGCAAGAAGTCCATGGGGAATCAAGGCATTCACCGGTTATTTTGGCGAGGACCGGACGCGCTGGCGACAATATGACGCCAGCGAACTGATCGGCCAGGCCAGCGAAAAACTGCCTTTGTTGGTCGACTTCGGAGCGGCGGACGAATATCTCGAGGAACAGCTGTTGCCGGACCTGCTGGAAGATGCCTGCATCAAGCATGACCATCCGCTGAAACTGCGCATACATCCAGGTTACGACCACAGCTACTACTTCGTTGCCAGCTTTATCGGCGACCACCTCGAGTATCATGCCAGCGCGCTGGCCACCTAAAAGCCTGCGCCGATCGACAGACGAACAAATGCGCCCGGTCCATGAAACCCCGGAATGAAACTCCAGCCGCCGGGGCAGACGAACACGGGCAGAGCCTTGCCCTGGCCGCCGGCTCTGACTGCGCCGTCGCGGCTGCCCGCCAGGTTGCAGATTTGGGCGGCAACGCCGTCGACGCAGCCATAGCCGCGGTCCTCGCCGCAACGACCGAGCCTGGCGTCACCGCGCTGGGCGGCGGCGCATACCTGACCATCTGGCCGCAGGATGGCCTCCCGGTCACCATAGACGGCAATGTGGAAATGCCGGGCCGCGACGGCATCCCTCCCGAACCCGATCTGGATTCGGTGCACATGGAGTATGGCGGTGGCATAACCACCCTGGTCGGCAACGCCTCGATCGGGACGCCGGGGGCAATCGCCGCCTGCGGCCGCGCCAGGGACCGGTTTGGCAAGCTGCCCTGGAAAACCTTGCTGCAACCGGCGATCGACAGCGCAAGAAGCGGCTTTCCGTTGAGCATGGCCTGCTGGTCATATCTGCAATATTCGGCCAAACCCATTTTTTCCCGCAGCGAGGAAGGCCGGCGGGCATTGCTGACCCCCACTGGCGAAATCAAGGCGGCCGGCACCAGGATCCGCCTGCCGGAGCTTGCCGACAGCCTGGAGATCATCGCTCGCGAGGGACCTGGCAGCCTCTATACCGGCAGCCTGGGCCGGCGAATCGCCAGTGACATCATCGAGTCCGGCGGGATACTGAGTGCAACCGACCTGGCTCGCTACCAGGTCATGGAACGCAAACCTGTCACGGTGGAGCTCAACGGCTGGCAGATCGCCGGCAACCCGCCGCCGGCCGCCGGCGGAACCAGCCTGGCGGCAATGCTCCTGTTGCTGGAGTCAAATGTTGCAAGCGACGCTGATCGCCGGTCGATACTGGTGGATGTTCAACGGCAAGTTATCCAGCTCAGGGAGCAGATGGCCGGCCTGGTCGATCCCGGGCCCGCGGCATTTGCCTATCTCGAAAAAACCGCGCGGGGAATATCGGCGCCAAACACGGTGCACGTATCCGCCGTCGACCGAAGCGGGTTGGCGTGCGCGGTTACCTGGTCGGCCGGTTACGGTAGCGGCCTGATGCCCGGTGGCGCGGGAATCTGGATGAACAATTGCCTCGGCGAGACCGAGCTCAACCGGCGCGGCATCCTCAGCGATCCACCCGGCACCCGGGTACCTTCGAACATGGCGCCGACCATTGCCAGGAACGAAAATGGCAGCGTACTCACGATCGGATCGCCCGGCGCGGAAAGAATTACGACGGCGTTGCTGTATACCCTTTACTACGTAATTTTCGAATCGCTGCCCCTGGCGGAAGCGATAGAAAAACCGAGGGCGCATGTCGAAAAATCCGCTGCGGGCCTGGCTATAGCCTGCGAACCGGGCGCCACGCACGATGACACAAAGCTGCCCCTGCGACGCTTCGATCGACCCGACATGTTTTTTGGCGGGGTGACCGCCGCGGCCCGGCTGGCCGATGGCAGCCTGATCGCGGCGGCCGACCCCCGGCGTACCGGTGCGACGCTGGTCTGTTGATGACAGGCAAAAGAAATGATATGGGTCAATGAGCGAAGCTGGCTGGCCGATTAGCATCGCATCTGAGAACATCGTCTATATCCCGAAAAACCATCAGGCTCCGACCATGCACCATGAACACGAACATTTTCTTCCCGAATCGTTGCCGGAGGATCCGCTGCAAATCGTGGATGAGTGGCTGATTTTCGCGAAAGAAAATGCGACCCGGCCAAATCCGGACGCGATGATCCTGGCGACCAGCGGACCCTCCGGAATGCCTACATCCCGAGTGGTCCTGTGCAAGGAGCTGGTCAGCGACCCCGGTTACCTGGTTTTTTTCACCAATTACCTTTCGAAGAAAGGTCTCGACCTTGCCAGCAACCCCAAAGCGTCTGCCGTTTTTCACTGGGACCAGCTGCGCCGGCAAATACGCATCGAAGGGCAAGTAACGAAATCGCCGGCAGCGGAATGCGACGAATATTTTGCCACGCGGCCATGGCCGCGCCAACTGGGCGCCTGGGCGAGCCACCAGAGCGAGCCGATAGCATCGCTGGATCACATGCAAAAGCAGGTCGAGCAGGCGGCAAAAAAACTGGGGCTGGACCTGGCTGCGCTGGAATCGAGTGGCTTGGCGCCCGCGGATATACCCCGGCCGAAGCATTGGGGCGGTTACCGCCTGTGGGTTTCCAGCGTGGAATTGTGGGCCGAAGGCGCGGGCCGGATCCATGACCGTGGCTTGTGGACGCGCGATCTGACCTTGCTTGGAGACAACGGTATTGAAGCCGGGCAATGGCAATCGACCCGACTGCAGCCCTGACATTTTGCTGTTTGCTATCAGGACGGTTAACTGTTCGTCGCAGATACCTCGGCCAGAAATTCCAGCACGATTTTATTCAGCGTTGCGGCCTGATCCACAGGAGTCGCATGGCGGCTATCGCTGATCACCTCCAGGCGTGCGTTCGGCATGTACTCGAGATACTTGCGTTTTTCCTCGACCGGCGTGTAGTCCTGATCCGCGCTGATCATCAGCACCGGCATGTTCAGCTCGCCGAGCCGGTCCACGACCGACCAGCCCACGACCGCCTTGAGCGCCTCCAGGTATGACTTCCTGTCGTTGCGCGCGTAGCGTTCGGCCATTTGCTCGGCGGCAACTCGGTGCTCTTCCTTTGGCAACATGCGTTTGCTCACCAGGCGGGCCAGCGGTTTCATGCCGAACACATGGACTATAAATAGCCGCAGGTAGTATTCGATACGCTTGGCCGCATTATCCAGCACAAAACTGGGCAGGCTGTTGAGGATGACCAGGCTGCTGACCCGCCGAGGCATTGCGATGCCCATCTGGAAGGCAACGGCCCCGCCCAGGGAATAGCCGAACACATGGCAGCGGTCGATGCCCAGGTGATCGAGCAGCGCGAACATATCGCCGGCATACTCGGCGATGCTGTGCGGCTGGGTCAGTTTGTCGCTGCGGCCAAAGCCGATAAGGTCCGGCGCAACGACCTGGTAAGCGGACGAAAACGCGGGCACCTGCCCATGCCAGTCGAGTGCGCTGGATCCCAGGCCATGCACCAGCAGCAGCGGTTCGCCATCGCCGTTTGTTTCATAGTGGAGCAAATGGCTACCTATGCGGACTACCGGCATTACGAACTCCCGTGTGACCAGCGTCGAATTATCGTCAATAATGACAAAACAACGGAGCACACGGCAAGTATGAAAAAATTACTGGAATGCGAACAACTGGACATTGTCGTGGCCGATCGCTGCCTGGTACACCACCTGGACATCGCGTTGTGTGCGGGACAAATGACTTGCCTGCTCGGCGAGAACGGCACCGGCAAGACCTCGACGCTACACACCCTGGCGGGACTGCTGCCCATTCCATCGGGACAGGTCCGGGTGGCCGGCAAACCGCTCGATCAATGGCAGCGCAGGGAACTGGCCCGGAAACTGGGCTTGCTGATGCAGGACAACGAAGACGCCTTCCCGGCCAGCGTCCTGGAAACGGCGCTGATCGGGCGGCACCCGCATCTCGGTCTGTTCGCATGGGAATCCACGCAGGATGTATCGCTGGCCGAGAGCGCACTTGCCGAACTGGGTCTCGGCGGGCTGGAAGAAAGACAGGTCACCACGTTATCCGGCGGCGAAAGAAGACGCCTGGCGATCGCCACTTTGTGGATCCAGGATACAGATATCCTGTTGCTCGACGAGCCGATTACCCATCTCGACCCCCGCCACCAGCTGCAGATACTGCGCCAGCTTCGGCAACTGGCGGACCAGGGCAAAACCGTTCTGGCCAGCCTGCACGACGTCAACCTGGCCAAACGATTTTTCGATCGCGCGCTGCTGCTCAGTGGAGACGGCAACTGGCAATCCGGGCCGGCCCGCGAAGTATTGAATGCCGACAATCTGCAGCGAATTTTTCACACCGGCTTCACTGCGATATCACACGCCGGCGGCGACTACCTGGTCGCCAACTGATTCCGGTTCATTATCCGGGACACGGATTTCGCCCTGCATATAGCCCGCCGCCTGCCCCGCGATACCGACCCGGTCGCCGCTCATCGTGCATTTGAGAAAGCCACCGCGCGCCGATATTTGCCTGGCCTCGAGGTGGTTCTTGCCAAGCCGGGCTGACCAGTAGGGGGTCAGTGTGCAGTGCGCAGACCCGGTGACCGGGTCTGCATCGATACCCGCCTGCGGCGCAAAAAACCGCGAGACGAAATCGATATCGTCGCCCGGAGCGGTCACGATGACGCCGGTCCTGTCGAGCCTGGCCATGCAGGCAAAATCGGGCTGCAAATCCAGCAACTGCTGTGCCGACTCGAAAACCGCGAAATAATAATTGGCCAGCCTGGCTTCAATGGGCTCGCATCCTAGGCTCTTGACCAGTTCCGGCGTCGCGGCGATTTCAACCCCCGGGTCGGCTGGGAAATCCAGCTCATACCAACCGCCTTCATGGCTGACGCCGAGCGGCCCGCTGGCCGATTGAAAACGGACCCGGTCACAGCCTGGCTCAAGAAACTCCCGGATCACCATCGCCGATGCCAGCGTCGCATGACCGCATAAAGGCACCTCGCAGGCGGGAGTGAACCAGCGTATCTCGTACTTGCCATCTCCGTCGACCAGGAAAGCAGTTTCCGACAAATTGTTTTCCCGCGCGATGCTCAGCATCAGCGCCTCGGGCAGCCACTCCTGCAACGGGCATACGGCTGCCGGGTTGCCCCTGAGCACCTGGTCGCTGAAAGCGTCCACCTGGTAAATCGGCAAATTCACAGATACTCCTTTACCCGGTCGTGCAACGGCCCATTGCTTGCCAGCACGCTCGTGGTTTCCAATCCTATGGCTTCAAGATCGAGATCGGTTATGCGACCGCCGGCTTCCTCGACGATTACGCACAGCGCCGCGATATCGAGGATATTGACATCCGACTCGACGACCACATCGATACGCCCGGATGCGAGCAAGTGATAGTGATAAAAATCGCCATAACCGCGGGTGCGATTCACCTGGCACAGCAGCTTGCCATAGCCTGGCCAGCGCTCGCCCGCCGCCAGGCTGGCGATGTTACCCGAGGACAACGTGGCCTGCGCAAGCTCAGCGCAATCGCTGACCGAG
Source organism: Pseudomonadota bacterium (assembly GCA_022560735.1). GTDB lineage: Bacteria > Pseudomonadota > Gammaproteobacteria > Steroidobacterales > MnTg04 > MnTg04. The sequence goes on along the minus strand of JADFSO010000003.1, from coordinate 114,343 downwards.
ATTCGCTCGCCATTCAGGTAAGCACCCAGACCCCTGGCCGCCCAGGCCTGCTCGCCGAACCATGGCGCATTGGAAACGCCAACCACCAGCTCGTTGTTGAAACTCAACGCGATCTGGGTGGAGAAAAACGGGTAATTGCGGATAAAACTCTTGGTGCCATCGAGCGGGTCCACCAGCCACAGGAAATCGCCGCTCCCGCTGCGCCCCGTCTCTTCGCCATAAAACCCGTGGTCCGGATAGCGCTCGCCGATGATGCGGCGTATCGCCTGCTCCGCAGCGGTATCCGCCTCGGTCACCGGCGTCCGATCGGGCTTGGTCTTTATTTCGAGTGCGCGGCCGTAATAACCGCTAATGATTTCCGCGGCGGCATCGGCTGCCAAACGCGCCGTCTCAAGATATTCGCTGAACATCACGCGCATCCGCGACAACAAAAAATACAGTCTATATCAGCAGGGCCATGGATTGGCAGACGACGACCGGGCCCGACTTGACAGCCCCCATGGCCGAACATAAAGTTCCTGCTCCATCAGGTGCAGGCAGCATGGCTGCCCGGGAAGCCGGTGCGCTGAGCTAAAGATTCAGCCATTCCGGCACTGCCCCCGCAACGGTGATCGAGTCAAGCTTCATTATCACGGTTAATCCGTGAATCCACTGCGTTATACGCGGGAAGGAGATGAAGCCGGCATAACTGCCGCTCGTCAGTCCGGAGACCGACCCGATGGTCCATATACCGACGCCGCGGAGGGCACAGCGTCAATGGGTCATGACTCCCACTGCTTCCTCCACGGACCGGTATTTTTCCGGTCTCGATCGCCCACGGGTGCGTGGTAAGGAGCCAATGATGAAAACTGCATTTTTTTTCGCCGCGATGGCGGCAATATCCCCCCAAAGCGTTGCTGCCTGTTGCGAGGACGACGAGGCGCGCCTGCAGCAAATCGTCGTGACCGCCACCCGGGAAAAACAGTCCCTGGCCAGCACGCTGGCGCCGGTCCTGGTTATCGATCGCGATGAAATAGAACTCAGCCAGGCCAGGGATCTCGCCGACTTGTTGCGTTTTCATGCCGGGCTGGAAATCTCGCGCAACGGCGGCGCCGGTCAAACCACATCCGTGTTCGTGCGCGGCACCGACAGCAATCATGTGCTGGTCATGATCGATGGCGTCAAGATCAACCCGGGCACCATTGGTGGTGCGGCAATCCAGAACATTCGCCCGCAGATGATCCAGCGCATCGAAATCGTCAAGGGGCCACGCACCAGCCTGTACGGTTCGGATGCGATCGGCGGCGTGATCAACGTGATTACCCGCAAGGCGAATGGCGAAGTGGAATTCACCGCCGGCGCCGGTCGTTATGGGACCTATGACCGCGGCGTGACCGTTAGCTGGCGGGACGACGACAATGCCCTGTATGCGTCGTACAGCCGCTTCAATACCGATGGCTTCCCGGTGCGGACCGGTAGCAGCGTCGATCGTGGCTATGACAACAACAGCGCGCGCCTGCAGGGCAACACCCGCCTGGGAAAACTGGATCTGGAATTTTCCTTCTGGCGGGCCAGCGGAACCAGCGAGTACCTGGATTTTTTTGCGACGCCGGTCAGCCAGGACTATCGCAACCAGACCTTGTCGCTGGGGCTCGGTTTTGCGCCTGCCGAAAACTGGAGCAGCCGCATCACCTTGGCCCAGCTCACCGACGACATCGAGCAAAACGACAGCATGGACTTCGTGCGCACCGAGCGGACCACGCTGGACTGGTTTAACAGCATTTCCCTCGGTGACAGGCAACTGTTGTCGGCCGGAATTTATTTGTCGCGGGAGCATGCGGAGAGCCTTTCCTTTGGCACCGGCTTTGATCAAGACCGGGACGATCACGCTTTCTACCTGCAGGACCAGTTCGACTGGGACCGGCACCAGTTGTTGCTGGCCTTGCGCTATGGGGATTTTGAGAGTTTTGGCGGCATCAGCACCTGGAATATCGAGTACGGATACGTGGCCACGGATGCACTGATGCTGACCGCGTCTTTAGGCACCGGCTTCAGGTCGCCGGATGCCACCGACCTGTTCGGCTTCGGCGGCAACCCCGATCTGCTGGCCGAGGAATCCAGGAATGTCGAACTGGGTCTGCGCTGGCAATTCACCGACCACACCAGTCTTAGCGTGCAGGCCTTCAAAAACGACATCGACAACCTGATCCAGTTTGTGGTCATCGACCCGCTGACCTTTGCCGGGCAGAACAGGAATGTCGCGAAAGCCAGGATCTCCGGCGTCGAAATGACCTGGCGTTTTCGGAACGAGGACTGGGACCTGCGCAGCAGCCTGGTTTTCCAGAACCCGGAAAACATCACTGACGACCAGCAGCTGCTGCGCCGCTCGAAACGCAGCCTGACCCTGGGTATAACCAGGCATTTGCGAGCGCTGGATCTGGGCTTCAACCTGCTGGCCACCGACCAGAGAAAGGATTTTGGCTTCCCGGCGCCGGTCGATATCGGCGGCTACACGCTGGTGAATTTTAACGGCCGGTACAGCATCGGCAAGCACTGGCAGGTAAGCTTGAAAGTAGAGAATCTGCTGAACAAGGATTACCAGACGGCGGCGGGTTTCAACAGCTCCAAACGGGCGGCCTTTATCGCGTTAAACTACCTGATTCCGGCGAAATAAAGCCGGAGAAAAGGGGCAGAGCCGATGGGACATCGTCTGAGTAAAATTTATACGCGAACCGGCGACAAGGGCGAGACCGGGCTTGGCGATGGCCAGCGGGTCAGCAAGGACCACCTGCGGATCGAGACTTTTGGTTGTGTAGACGAAACCAACAGCGCGATCGGCATGGTGCTTGCGATTGCCGCTTTGCCGGAGCCGGTCGTCGATTGCCTGGTCGAAGTGCAACATGATTTGTTCGATCTGGGCGGGGAGCTTTGTATCCCCGGTCACTCGGTGGTAACGAGTGAGTTTGTAGCTCGCCTGGAAACCCAGCTCGATGAGTTCAACGCCAACTTGCCGACGCTAAAGGAATTCATCCTGCCAGGCGGCGGGCCGGCGGCCGCGGCCTGCCATCTCGCACGCACCATTTGCCGGCGCGCCGAACGCCGCGTCGTCAGCCTGTCCGCGCTCGAGAAAAATATCCGGCCGGAGGCGATACAGTACCTGAACCGCTTGTCCGATCTGCTGTTTGTGATTGCGCGGGTGCTGGCCCGCCACGAACAAGGCAGCGAAGTCCTCTGGAATCGCGACCGGGGTTAGCCCTCGATTTTCCGGCGCGCCTGATCGAGCAGGCGGCATACCTGGGCAGCGCCATCCGCCAGGCGCAGACCGGCCCGGGCCAGCAACGATGCGTCAACCAGGTACAGATTTTCGAGCCTTACCGCGGCGACCGCGGGATAATCCAGCCAGATATCCAGCGGGTTCGCGCTACCGGTCCGGGCAGACAGGATCACCTGCGGGTTGCGCAGCAATACCGTCTCCATGCTGACAACCGGCGCCAGGCTGTCCAGATCGGCAAAAATATTTATCCCGCCACACAACGAAACCACCTCGCTGATGACTTGTTTGCGGCCGATCGTAAACAGGGGCCGCTGCGCGACCTGGTAGAAAACGCGGATCGGCGGTTTTTGCAGATTCTCGACCCGCAGGCGATCAACTTTCGCAAGATACAGATCCGCCGCACGCCCGGCGCGGTCTGCGTGACCGGTCAGCTCCCCGATACGGCGAAGCTGGATGGCAACCGATTCCAGCCCCGTTGCCGCCAGTTCGAGCACCTGATAACCGTCATTGCGCAGTCCGTCGATCAAGGACTGTGGATTGCCGCCCGGCCAGGCGAGTATCAGGTCCGGACCCAAGGCTGCCAGTTTTTCCGAGTCTATTCTGAACGCATCGCCAATTCTTGCGATGCTCGACGCCTGCGGCGGGTAGTCGCTGTATTCGACGGTTCCGACCAGCAGATCGCCGGCACCCGCAGCAAATACCAGCTCGGCAAGATGCGGGGACAGGGTAACGATACGCTCCGGGTTTTCGAACACCGCGGGTTGGCGCACCTGGGCTGTCGTTTCCACGCTGGATATCGCCAGCAGTACCGCCCCGAGCAGAACGGATGGCAGGGTCTTCATGCCCGGTTCAGACCGCCCAGCCCAGCAGCGTCAAAACGGCGATCGCGAAAACCCAGACGAACAGCGCTCTTTGCACCAGCCGGATCGCAGCGCGGGCGCTGCACACCTGCGGGTCCTCATCCAGGAGGTCGCCGCGAATCTCTTCCAGCGCCCCCCGCCCGACCGCGGCAAGCAGCTCTTTCGTCTTGATATAATTTCGCAACTTGCTGCGCGTGGCTTTTGCATAGGCACGCCATGCGGAAAACGCACCATCGAAACTGCCGGCAATCGCATAGCCAATCGCCAGCAACCGGGATGGAATCCATATCAAAAGCCCGTGTATCCAGTAAACGGACTCGCCCGAGGCGGCGGCTTCGTCGTTTTCCTCCTGCAGGCGCGCAGCTTCGAATGCCCTGCGCCTGCGAAATAAATCGGTGACCCGAAACATCCAGGCGCCGACCGGCCCGAGTACCATGAACCAGAACACGACGGCAAAAATCCGGTTGACCGCCTGAAAAAGAACGGCCTCTTCGACGGCAAGTTCCCTTTCTCCCGGATCACGGGGAAAATCGCTTTCCGTCAACTCCTTGGCGCTGCGGCCGATTTCTTCTTCATCCCCTTTTCTGCGCGCATCGCAAAAACCCCGTACCTCCTGCTGGAGATCGCGCGGCCCCAGGGAAAAAATCAGCAGCAAGATCGCAAACAATAAATAGGGCAATTCATTCAGGACATCGCGAAAGCCAACGGCGACCAGCAATACCGGCAACACCGGGAGCAGAATAATGGCGATAACCGCGAGGGTTTGCAGCCACGCGCCCATATTGCGCGACCGGGCGAGACCCCAGTCGAAGTAGGCATCCAGCCAGCGCGGCTCACGAAGATGCAACAAATGGGTAACCAGCCGTTCCAGGAATAATCCGATGATTAATGCGATCAGGTTCATATAGTCGGTGACTCTTCCTCTGGATTCTGCAAAAACAGGGCCAGCAATTCCCATTCAAAACCCGGCCCGGGGTCCAGCTTGCGACCCGGCGCAATATCGCTGTGGCCGGTTATCTTGTCCTCATTCAGACAAGGATATGCCTTGCAAAGTGTCTTCACAACCAAGCACAGGCTTTGATACTGCGGGATTTCATAGGAACCGTCATCCGTCCCTTCGAGTTCTATCCCGATGGAAAAATCATTACAGGCCGGCCGATCACAATACGCTGATTCCCCGGCGTGCCAGGCTCGCAGGTGGAACGGAACGAATTGCACAACTTCGCCGTCTCTCCTGATCAACAGGTGAGCGGAAACTCTCTGTTGGCAGACCTCACGGAAATACGGGTGTTCATCCGGCGGCAAATTATTGCTAAACAGCTTTTCTATCCAGGGTCCGCCAAACTGCCCGGGCGGCAGGCTGATGCAATGGATCACGATCAATTCGGGCTGGCAACCGGGCGGGCGCTGATCGCAATTGGGTGAAGCGACATGTCTCGCCTCATCCAGCAAACCGGTTTTCGGGTTGATTTCCATATCTGCAGCCTGGTGTTTCGCCTGTATGCAAGTCTGCCACAGCTTGAACCACTCGGGACGCACGGCGACAATCAACAGCCATTGGCACGACAACCAGCAACGGTGGATTGAACGGGTGAGGCTCAGCCGGATATATCACGGTCAGCAACTGGATGGTGCGCGCGAGGCGACGCTGGACGAAGCCGCGAGCCGGCACCTGGTTCGTGTCCTGAGGCTCAGGGCCGGGGAGGAATTGGTCGTTTTCGATGGCTGCGGTGGAGAATACACTGCCCGGATCAGCAAGATCAGCAACGGCCGGGTCGAAGTTACGCTGTCCGGGCCTCGCCACCCGCCGACCGAGTCACCGGTCGATATCACGCTGGCGCAGGAGCTGATCAGGGGAGAACGCATGGACCTGGTCCTGCAAAAAGCAACCGAGCTTGGTGTCAGCCGAATCGTCCCGGTCGCGATGGAGCGCTGCGTAACGCGGCTAAGCCGGCAGAGGCTGGCAAAAAGAATGCAGCATTGGCAAAAGGTGGTCATCGGCGCCTGCGAGCAATGCGGCCGCACGGTTTTGCCGGTCATCGAGTCTTTGCAAAGCAGCGCGGAACTGATCGACAGCGCCGCCCAAAGCGAATACCCCTTGCGGGTGTTGCTGCAAGCAAATGCGGATACCCGGATCGATGACATCCCGCAACCTCGGGGCCGCCGAATTCTCCTGTGGGTCGGACCTGAAGGCGGTTTCGATAACGGCGAAGCGGCGGCGGCAATCGCAAAAGGCTTCCGCGGCCTGCGCCTGGGGCCCCGGCTGTTGCGCACCGAGACCGCCGGCCTGGCGGTCTGAGCCTGTTGCAGGCCAGGTTTGGCGACCTGGGGTAATGGGGCGACGATATCTGGCGGCGAATCCCGTACTCAGGTTCCTGCTGCGTCGAGGATCATCGCTTCCAGCTTTTCGAGATCCGGCACCAGCGGGTATTCATTGACCATCTTGAGCTGGCAAAGGATCGGCAAATTGGCGTTTTTTTTCTGATCGGGCTCCTTGCGGAGAACTCCCGGGTTGACTCTGACCAGCTGCGGAAAACCCTGGCTGACGATACCGAAGAAGCGTTCCGGCAACGCGTTGCCGGTCGCGTGAAAAATAACGACTCTGCTGCGCCGGCCGGTTTCGGGAATTCGCTCGCCGCAGCATCCTTCGAAAGAAACCGTCGGCACCAGTCGACCGTCCCAGCGCATGCCTCCCAGGTACCATGCGAAATCCGAGCCGTTGCCCTCCAGCGCTGAAAATCCGACGACTTCAGCGACACAGGCGCGCGGGACCAGCAGGCGTTTTTCCGCCAACGGAATCAGCAGGCTGTATAGCTCCTGGCTGGTCTCGCTCATTGGCCCTGCTTCCCAACCAGTGGCTCGATCGCATCCAGCAGCTGGCTTTCCTGGTATGGCTTGCCAAGGTAATCGTTAATACCGAGTTCGATCGCCTTGGCACGATGTTTTTCGCCGGTACGCGAGGTAATCATCACGATGGGAATCCTGGCTATGCGTTCGTCATTACGAATCCTGGACGCAAGCTCATAACCGTCCATCCGCGGCATTTCGATATCCAGCAAGATAACGTCCGGGGTGTGTTCCTGCAGCAAAGCCTCGGCATCGATCCCATCCTTGGCGGTAATAACCCGCATTCCGTTACGCTCCAGGAGTCTTTGGGTAACGCGGCGAACGGTAATCGAATCATCCACCACCAGGACAAATGTGCGGGTATCTTCCTTGCGCGCAATCGGTTGCGGCCGCCGGCGCGCGGCATCCGAGCGGACCAGCCCGCCGAGATCGAGGATCAATGCGACGCTGCCATCGGCGAGTATGGTGCCACCCGATATGCCCGCAATACCGGCCACCTGGGGCCCGACCGATTTGACCACGATTTCACGGCTGCCGAGCAACTCGTCGGCAACCAGCGCCGTCGAATGCGAGCCCGCCCGAACCAGGATTATCGACACCGACAAGTCTGCATCGGCAAACCCGGTCGAATGACCGCCGGTAAAATGGGCCAGGTGACGCAAGCGGTACTGGCGTCCGCCAAACTCGAACTCGGGATCGTCCTGTCCGAGCAGTTCGCTGACCTGGTGGCGCGGCATCCGTGCGATACCTTCCACCGTCGGTAGCGGCAAGGCATAGAACTCGTCACCCACCCTGACCACCATGGCCTGGGTGATCGCCAGCGTGAACGGCAAGCGGATAACAAAGCCGGCACCGACTCCTGGCGTAGATTCCACATGCACAGACCCGCCCAGGCGTTCCACTTCCGTGGACACAACGTCGAGCCCGACACCGCGGCCGGCTGTCTGGGTCACTTTGCTGGCGGTCGAAAACCCGGGGCGGAATATCATTTGCAATACTTGCTCGGATGGCATGGATTCGCTTGCATCGAGCAAGCCGCTGGCTATCGATTTCTTTCTGATCTCCTCGGCATCGATCCCGGCGCCATCGTCGGAGACCCGGATCATCATTTCCGAGCCTTCCCGTTTCAAGGAAATACAAATATCCCCGGTCTCGGATTTGCCGGCCGCCCTGCGCGCTGACTCATCCTCGATGCCGTGAACCACCGCATTGCGAAGTATATGTTCGAGCGGCTGCAACATGCGTTCCAGTACCTGCCGATCGAGTTCGCCGCTCGCACCTTCGAGTCTCAACTCGACTTTTTTGTTCTCCTCACCGGCAGTCTGGCGCACTATCCTGTCCAATCGTTTTTCATAACGACTAAAAGGAACCATGCGAGTCCGCATCAGGCTGCTTTGCAAATCCGCGGTCAGTCTTGCCTGCTGCGACAACAGGGAATCCGATTCCTGAAACAGGTTTTCGAGCAAATCCTTGATGCTGGCGACGTCGTTGACCGACTCGGCCAGGGCTCTGCTCAATTGCTGGATCATCGAATAGCGGTCAAGTTCCAGCGGGTCGAAATCACTGGTCCCCGACTCCTCCTGATGGCGATGCAGAATCTGGGTCTCGGTCTCCAGTTCCATGTTTCGCACCTGGGCCCGCAGCCGCGTGATCGTGCGCGACAATTCGGCGAGGTGAAAATCGGTCGACCGCATTTGCTGGTCGAGGCGCGACCGATAGATGCTAATTTCGCCAGCGAGGTTCAACATCTCGTCGAGCTGATCTGCCTCAACGCGCGTGTAGTCCTGGCGCTCCAGTGAATCCTTCCTCATCGGCGTCGCAGATGGCGATTGCGGGACAGGAATTGCCGACGCGTCCTCCGCCGCTGGTGGCTTTACGGCGGGCTCTTCGATAGCGGCTCGTTTGCTCGCCGCGGGCTGCTCCGCGCTGGCTTTCTCCGGTGGCTTCGCTGCGCCTAGCTGCACGCTTGCCGGGCGCACCGGCTTCTTGTCCGGAATTTCCTGCGCTTGCCGATCTTCGGTCTGCTCGGCTGGCTCCGCTGGCGGCGCCGCTGCATCCCTGGCGACACCGCGGTCAACGACCATCAGGTCGGCAATCTTCTGCTGCAGATCATCTCTGGATGCCACCTGCTGGCCAAAGCTCACCGTCTCACGCATGGCATGCAAGCCATCCAGTGAAGCTTGCAGGATTTCCGCCAGCGAGTCGCTAAAGCTCAGTTGATCCTGGCCAATCATATCGAGCAGGGACTCGGTCTCGTGGCTGAGATTTCCCATCGCCGGTATGCCGGCCATGCGTGCGCCGCCTTTAAGCGTGTGCAAGCATCTTTTCAGTTCCGCAAGCGCGGTCTGGTTGCTTGCATCGTCACGCAGCCCGGACAACGCTGTCTCCGCAGTATCCAGCAGTTCCGCCGCTTCCTCACTGAAAATCGATGCAATTTCGCCATCGAATTCGACTTCTTCTTCCGCGGCCCACGGCTCGATTTCTTTGCCGTCGTCGGCATCTGCCTGTTCTGCATCCAGCCTGGCTTCGAGTTCGTGAAGTCGCTCGATCAGCCCGAGGTGATTCGGGAAGAACCCCGTATCCTCATCGAGATGCCTGATAATCCGGTCAAACGATACGACGACATCCTGACAGACCTTGATTCCGTCCATGTCGAGACCCTTGCCCACGTCATACAGTTTGCGAACCAGGCGATCCAATGGCTCGGCGACCTTGATCCCTTGCATGGCCCCCGCCATTTTTGCGCTGCCGTGGAGGGTATGACAGGCTCGGTACAGCGCCTCGGTAACCGGATAGGGTGCGGTGCCGGCGACACAGGCTTGCAGATAATTGCGAATGATCCTGAGATGGCCGGTGGTTTCTTTGACGAATATTTTCCTGAGTACCGGGTCCATTTCCGGCTCAGGCACATCCTGCGCAGCTTCCTGTTCTGTGGCCTCGAGCAGACCGTCAATTTGCGGCGCGACCATCGTGGCCTCACCGATATCGTCATCATCGGCGGCTGGTTCAGCTGCCGACTCGTCGGGACGCGGTTCGGCCAGCCGGGCCGCCAGCGCCATCAGCCCCGCGACGTTGCTCCTGGTCTTTCTGCCAGCCTCAAGTTCCTCGACCAATTCCGGCAGCACCGCGCAACTGACGGTCAGCATCCGGGTCATCTCGATATCAAGTTCCAGCGTACCGTCGATGATCCGGTTCATCAGGTTCTCAACGACCCAGGAAAACTCGGCGATCCGGCTGGCGCCGACCATCCGCCCGCTGCCCTTGAGCGTGTGGTAGGAGCGCCGCATCCGGCGCAGCGCCTCGTGGTTGCCGGTGTCCGCTTTCCAGATCGCCAAATGCTTCCTGATCACCAGGATTTCGTCGCGCGCCTCATCGATAAACAACTCGAGAAACGCAGGATCCAGCTTGTCACCCGGATCGGCCGTTTGTTGATCCAGCACCGGCAGCTCTCCGGCCGGCACCTGTGCCGGTCCTTTGGCCTCGCCTTGCCGCTGTATTCCGACTGGCCGGGCAACGACAGTCGCATCCTGGTCTGCTTCGTCGACCAGCGGGATTCGATCCATCTCGCCCGGCGTCGCCAGCGCCTTGAGACAGTTATCGATATTGTCCAGCATGTACCAGGGGTCACTGCGGCCACTTCTCAGTGTTTCCAGGTAATACTCGATGCTGACGACAGCATCGGCCAGCCGATCCAGGCCCCTGACGCCGATTGCCCCCGGCCCGGGCCTCACGTGTTGCTGAATCAGGGCGCTGATTTTTTCCGTCTGCTTGACCGCTCGCGATTTTTCCAGCATCAGCAGTCCGCACACCACGCCACGCATCAATTCGGGCACCTGGTCCATCGGCTGGTACTCGCCGTGGTTCAGCGCCTGGGTAATCGCGTCCTTTACTCTTGCGAGATTGACTAAGCATTCTCGCAATACCGCGTCGGCAACCGGGCGAAATTCACGTTCCGCGTCGCCCTCTTCGCCTTCTGCCGCCTGCTTTTTTTTTGGCGTCGGCAAAATCAGCTTTAATAACGCGTCATCCAGGTTATCCTCGACCTGCAGCAAGGCGGCAGCCATTTGCAAAAAATCAGCTTCCTCGAGTGAATCACCGCCACTCAACAGCACTTGCAGACGGCTGGTTTCGTTCATGACCAGTGCGCGCAGATCACCCAGCCCGAGCACGCCGAGCGTATCGCTGATTTTTTTGAGCAGCTCGGCCTGCGGCATCAACTCCCGCACGGATTCCATGCCGGTGCGCACAAAAATATCGAGTACATCCTTTACGTTGGCGAGATCTTCCTTGATAGCCGCGGCCACCGTTTTCATCAGTTTCACGCTTGGCGCAGACAGACTCTCGCGTGCCTGTTCGATTTCCTCATCGCCGGGCAGAACTTCGTCCAATTTGAAAGCGCGCTGAATCGCAAGCACGCGCTTGCCGTTACTGGTGGAGCGGCCGATGTAATACAACAGGTTGTTGCGCAATTCGGCGGAACTGCCCCCGCCGTCGCCTGCCTCGCCAATATCGACCAATCTTTTTATTTGTCGATCGGCCTGCCCGAGCAGTCGTTTTAACGACACGCTGGTCTCCAGCCCCTGCTCACTCAGGGCCTCGATGATGCCGCCGACAACCCACCAAAGCTGCTCTACCTCGCGGTTGCTTGCCGCAAGCTCCAGGCTTTCCGCGATCTCAGACAGAATATCGAGTTCCTTTTCAGGATCGCTGCCGCGTATCCAGCCAAGCAAGCTGTTTTGAAATCTCGGTCGCTGATGTGCCGCAACTTCCCGGATATCGAGTTGCTTGTCGATGCGCTTTTTGTCCGGTGAAGCTGCGGGTTGCGGGTCAGCGGTGAGATTCAGCAACAGCAGCGTCCCTTCGGACAGCAGCGGTCGTCCACGTACCGAGCGCAGATCGTTGAGCAGCGGCAAAAGAATCAGCGCGATATCGCGTCCGCCATTGATAACCCGATCCAGGTAAACCGGCAACTGAACAATCGATCGGCTCAGCGCCTCGAGCGCATCGGTTTGCGTTTTCTCTCCACGCCGGCTCTCGAGGAGATAGGCAATGACATTTTCCATTTCCTCGGTCAGCAACGCCGCGCCATAGATTTCGACCAGGCGCAACACCCCTTGCACTACATGCAAATGCTCCGCTGCCTGCTGCAGAAACTGCTGCTGCCCGGGATCTTCGATATATTTCTCAAGAGCGACGCGCGCGCTTTGCACGGTCTCGGACAGCCCTTGGCTAACCATTTCCAGATTTTGCTGGGATATCTCACCGCTGTACCGGTTATCGGACACCTGGTTCAAACCTGCACTGCCTCATCGCGGTCGTCACCCGCATGCAATGCATCGACCAGGTTTGGCTCGCCCACTGTTTCGCCGGCCGCTGGTTTTTCCCCCGGCGGGCTTTGCTTGCCGGTTTCGTCGTCCGGCAAGGTGAACCCTGCCACCGAGCGCCTGAGTTGAGTCGCCAGCTCGGCGAGCTTGCGAATCGATTCGGAAGTCGCGTTCGTGCTTTCCGCGGTTTGCTCGCTGATTTCCCTGAGGACTCCGGTGTTGCGCGAGATATCCGCGGCGACCAGCGACTGTTGGCTGGCTGAATTGGAAATATTCTGTACCAGCGAAGCAATCTGGTTTGAAACCTGTTCGATTTCCTCCAGCGCCGCGCCGGCGTTTTCAGCCAGCAGCGCACCGCCGACCACATCGGTCGTGCTGCGCTCCATTGAAACCACTGCTTCATTGGTATCCGACTGGATCGTGCGCACCAGGACTTCGATCTGTTTGGTCGCATTGGTCGAGCGTTCGGCCAGACGCTGAACCTCATCGGCGACCACCGCGAATCCTCTGCCCGCCTCGCCGGCCATGCTCGCCTGTATCGAAGCGTTTAACGCCAGGATATTCGTTTGCTCGGCGATATCATTGATCAGCTCGATGATATTGCCGATTTCCTGCGAACTTTCTCCCAAGCGTTTGATACGTTTGGACGTATTCTGAATGGTTTCCCGGATCGTGTTCATCCCTTCGATCGTCCGGCGCACGGCATCGCCGCCTTTGTGGGCGACATCGACCGAATGACGCGCAACATCCGCCGCACGTTCCGCGTTACCCGATACTTCCTCGACGGAGCTGGCCATCCGGGCGATCGATTCGGTCGTGGAGCCAACCTGTTGAGCCTGGGTCTCGCTGGCCGCTGCAAGATGGCTGATCGTGGCCTCGGATTGCCTGGCAGCCGCATCCACCAGGATCGAGGAATCCCTGATCGTCGTGACCAGGTTCCGCAATGCCTCGATCGCGTAATTGATGGAGTCGGCGATAGCGCCAGTGATATGCTCGGTTACCGTGGCCTGCACGGTCAGATCGCCATCCGCAAGATTACCCAGTTCATCGAGCAGCCTGAGTATTGCCTGCTGGTTGCGCTCGTTCTGACGGGCATGCTCCTCGGCGACTCGCTGTACATTGGCGCTGGAGAAATAAAGCCAGACCAGGCCAGCCAGGAATAACAACGCGGCTACCAGGATGATGAAATGCAGGGCCGGGCTGGCAAGCGGCCCCCCGGGCGGACCCGCTTCGTCGACCGCGATCGCAATTTGACCGCGCAGGCTACCGGCCAACGCGACCAGATCGACCACCGTGGCCTGTGAACTGACGCTGGCGGCGACGCCATCTGCCGCGGCCTGCAATACGGGCGCCACTGTCTCGAAGGCCAGGCTGACTTCGTCTGCGGCCTGGCCGCCAAACTGCGGATCGCCCAGCAATTCCTGAACCTTGCCGGCCAGGCCCTCTACGGCGGAATCGATCTGCGAGCTGAATTCTTCAATCCCCAGCTGGCCATCCTTATACGCCCCCAGGATCACCACCGCGGAACCGGTGAGACCGGCAGCCTGCTCCAGGTTTTGCCGCTGATCCTGCCAGCGGCTGCCGAGCAGGGATGCCGACATGCGCTGCAGTGCGGTGATAAATACGCCGGCATCGTCAATCGCCTGGTCAACAGCGGCCGCCAATCCCTGCACCTTATCCTGCGCATCGACCAAGCCGTTCATGGCGACGTTCAGTGCCCGCCAGTCCCCGGGTGACCCCGCCTCGATGCCGGCTCCGGCAAGCGTCTCCCGGGCGGACGCCACTTCCTCCCTGAGCTCCGCGAGTCGCTGATAACCGGCGCTCTCGCCATTAGCGGCGCTTGTGACGGCCTCCGCCACGGCACCGAGCCGCTGGTCCAATACGCTTACGCCAAAGGCCCTGGACTGGCTGGCGCTGCTTGCGCGACTCCCCATATAGGCGGTCAACAGCGCCAACAACAGCATCAGGCCCAGTGCGCCCATCAGGGCAGGCAGCCATTTAACCGAATTGAAATTATCTATCATCGATATATCCCGCTTCAGGCCGTTACCGGTCCGGTATCCGCCGCGTTTAGAAATTCATCGCTTTCCACCAGGCTTTTGAGGCTCAGGACGGGCCAGGTTTCACCGCCTTGTTCGAAGGACCCCCGGAGAAACCGGTCGCAGCGGATCACCGTTCTTGGCGTCTCGCGGTTTCGCTGGCTTTCTGGAAAGCGCCGGAATCCCAGCACCTCATCGACCAGCAGGCCGGCCGGCACATCGCGATGATTGACCGACAAGACCCGGGCGCGCCGGCTGTTTGCGGCGATGCCGCCGCCAAAAAAGTGGTTGATGTCGATCAACGGCAAAAGTTGCCCGCGGATATTGACCAGGCCACGCAGCCAGTGCTTCGCTCCCGGAACCCTGGCTACGCCGGATGGCAGCGTCAGGACTTCCCGGATTTCCTCCCTGGCCACGAGGAATTGTTCGTCTCCCAGGCGAAAACCAATGCCGACGTATTCCTGCTCCCCGGTGGACTGCTGCGGGCTCCCCGAAGCTGCCGCTCGCGCCCGCCTTTCCATTTCCAGCAACAACTCGAATGGCCGGTCGGTCAGTGTCTTCAGCTCGGGTGCTTTCTTCATGAGCTCACTTTTCGAGCACCGACCGGGCCATTGCGACGAGCTCGGAATCGGTGAAGGGTTTGACGATGTAGTCGACGGCTCCCTGGCGCAGCCCCCAGATGCGATCCGTCTCCTCTCCTTTGGTGGTCACCATGATGATCGGTATTTCGGCGGTCTCAGGATCCTTGCTGAGTTGCCGGGTCGCCTGGAAACCGTTGAGTCCCGGCATCACCACATCCATCAGGATGAGATCCGGCTTGAGTTCCAGCGCCAGGCGAATTCCCTCGGCGCCATCGCCGGCCGCCGCAGTGTCGAATCCGTGTCTGCGCAGCGCCTGCCGCATGACATGCACTTCGGTGGGTGAATCATCGACTATCAGAACCATCGCCATGTCTTTCTCCCGGCCAGTCTCCCGTCAACTGCGGACGTGGCTCGCAATCGCGCTTAACAACTCGTCCTTGGTAAACGGCTTGGTCAGGTATTGCTGCGATCCGACTATCCGCCCCCGGGCACGATCGAAAAGACCGTCCTTGCTGGAAAGCATGATGACCGGAATCGACCTGAAAACTTTGTTGTGTTTGATCAGCGCGCAGGTCTGGTAGCCGTCGAGGCGTGGCATCATGATGTCCACGAAAACGATATCCGGCTGGTGATCGGCGATCTTGGACAGGGCGTCGAATCCGTCCACCGCGGTAAACACCTCGCACCCTTCCCTGGAAAGCAAAGTCTCGGCTGTTTTGCGTATGGTTTTGCTGTCATCGATAACCAGCACCTTGAGGCCTTCAAGATTCGGTCGATTTTCCTCAACCACTAGCGGTACTCCTGTTCGCTGCCACCTGCCGGTCCGTTCTGGAGGTGTGAAAAAATCTTTGCCAATCCGATCAATGAATCACTTTGCTGATGGGGGTTTTAACATATTGGGACCGCTGCCGTCACCCGGACGGAAAGCGCTTCCGTGAGGCCGCCCTTTGCTATTATGCGGGCACTGGCGCGACAGTAGAATACCCCGTTCAAAAGGGCCGGAGAAGCAAGCGAATATGAACGAGAATTCAGTCAGGCTCGGCGTCGTCATGGACCCGATCGCCGAGATCAAACCGTACAAGGACAGTACTTTCGCCATGTTGCTGGCCGCCGCCGCCCGTGGCTGGAGCTTGCATTACATGGAGCAGGACGACCTGTGGGTCGAAAACGGCAGGGCCATGGCCATGGCCAGCCCGCTGGCTGTGCGCGACCAGCCAGCCGACTGGTTCGCGCTGGGCGAAAGCAAGGACATGGAACTGGGTGATCTCGATGTCATCCTGATGCGCAAAGACCCGCCGTTCGACATGGAATACATCTATACCAGCTATATACTCGAACTGGCCCAGGATCAGGGCGCCCTGGTGGTCAATGACCCCGCCAGCCTGCGCGATGCCAACGAAAAAGTTTATCTGTCGTGGTTTCCGCAGTGCTGTGCCGAAACTTTGATCACCCGGTCGATCGATCGCATCCGGGAATTTGCCAAGGCCCATGACAAAATCGTTGTCAAACCTCTGGATGGCATGGGGGGGCGATCGATTTTCATCGTCGCCAGGAATGATCCCAATACCAATGTGATTGCCGAAACCCTGACCGATTTCGGTCGCCAATTCACGATGGCCCAGCGGTTTTTGCCGGAAATCAACGAAACCGGCGACAAGCGGATCCTGCTGATCGATGGCGAACCGGTGCCCTACGCGCTGGCCCGTATTCCGGCGGACGGCGAAGCCCGGGGAAATCTTGCTGCCGGCGCCAGTTCCCGGGGCGTGCCGTTGAGCGAACGCGATTACTGGATTTGCGCTCAACTGGGCCAGACCCTGAAAGACAAGGGGCTGCTGTTTGTGGGCCTGGATGTGATCGGCGACTACATGACCGAAATCAACGTGACCAGCCCGACTTGCATCCGGGAACTCGACGCGGAGTTTGACCTGGATATCGGCGGCCTGATCATGGCTGCGATTCAGTCACGGCTGGCAACCGGCAAGTAGCCCCCATGTCACGCCGGCGGCGATCACCTTGGTGAATTATGCGGCTTAGGCGCCTGCTGATTATCGGCGCTGCGCTGCTGGTGATCTCCTGCGAGCCGGGACCGCCGGTCTGGCACACCGAGTTCCCCGCTTTCGGCACGCGGATCGATATTTCCATTGCCGGAGTGCCGGAGCCAAGCGCACGCCAGGCAAGCGATGCGATCAAAGCCCTGTTCGAGTCGCTGCATCATCGCTGGCATCCGTGGGGCGACGGCGAACTCGGCCGGTTCAACGCACAACTGATGGCCTCCGGGTCGGCGAGCGGCGATGCCGAGCTGCTCGACACGATCCGGCAGGCGATGACTTACACAAGACTCAGCGGCGGTCGCTTCAACCCGGCCGTGGCCGCGCTGGTCAGGGAATGGGGATTTAACCAGGCGGCGCCGATAGCGGCTCCACCCGACCGGGCAAAGTTACTGGAATTGCGGGCGGCGATGCCCAGCCAGCAGCAAATAGACTGGTTCCCGGACCGCCTGGTATCGCCGGCTGGCGGCTGGGCGATCGACCTGGGTGGGTTCGCCAAGGGGCTGGCCGTCGATCGCGCGATACAACTGCTGCGCGAAGCCGGCATCGAAAACGCCATCGTCAACGCGGGCGGCGATCTGCGCGCCATCGGTCGGCGCAATGAGCGCGCCTGGCGCATCGGAATTCGCCATCCCCGCCGCGCGGGCGTGATCGCCGGTATAGATATCGACGGCGATGAAAGCGTTTTTACTTCGGGGGATTACGAAAGGTTCTTCGAAAACGGGGGCGTTCGCTATCACCATATTCTCGACCCGGAGACAGGCTATCCCGCGATGGGGACCGTGTCGCTGACCGTGATCGCCGGCAACGGCGCGCTCGCCGATGCGTCGGCAACGGCGCTGTTCGTCGCGGGGCCTGGCGAATGGCCGGAACTCGCCCAGGCCCTGGGCCTCGAACTGGTGATGCTGGTCGCCAGCGACGGCCACCTGGAAATGACCGCGGCAATGGTAAAACGGGTAACGCTGGAAAATCCTGAGGAATTGGATATCGTCATTGTCGATAAACCATAGGCAGTGTGTGCTGCACAAGAACCCAACGGATGAGCGGTTTTGGATCCTCTGTTATCCGAATAGCGCTTCGCACGGTGGCGGTCCACCCGGTCTTCGCGTAATTACTCCAGATGAAGCGAGAGAGAAGGCTGGTGCAATTTAGTACACTTGACCGGTGCGAGCAGTCGGACCGGCGTACCGCCGGCCGCTGTTGCAGACATTATCGGCGTGCGGAAAAATAGATGAGCAACGAGCTGGCGACAGAGACCACGATCAATGACCGGATGGCCACCACCATTTTTGTCGCCGTCGTCGTTCACGGCATCGTCATCCTCGGCATCACCTTTGCGCCGGTGCTGCCATCGGACCAGCCTTACCGGCCATCCCTGCAGGTCGCCTTGCTGGTTAATCCAACGGATGACAAGGATGAACGCGAAGCGGAATACCAGGCGCAATCGAGCCAGACCGGCAGCGGCACCAATGCCGAATCGAGCATACCGACCACGCCCCTGCCAACCCCGGCCAGCCTGCCGCAGGATGGTCTGCCCGGCGGCCGGGATCTCGAACTGAGCGATCCCGGCTCACGCACGAAGCAACGCGAGATCCTGGCCAGCCGCGCCGAAAACGAGCGCAAGGTGAGTACGGTGCCGGACCCGAGCGAGCAGCCGGACCTGATGCGGCAACGCCCGAGCGATCGGGAACAGAACGATTTGAGCCTGGATGTCATCGCCGATATCGATGAAAACGCCCAGCTCAAAGGCACCAGGGAGCTGCTCATTACCGCTGATACGACGAGCTCCGATATCGCCGTTTACCTGGATTCATGGAAACGCAAGATCGAAAGAGTCGGCACATTGAACTACCCGGGAAATCCCAACGGCGCGCGCAACCCCACGCTGGAGGTCGTCGTTCAGTCGGATGGGCTGTTGCGCGAGATCGTGGTCTTGCGATCCTCCGGCCAGCGATACCTGGATGAAGCGGCGCTGCGGACGCTGCGCCTGGCGGCGCCTTTCGACCCGTTCCCGGAAGAGTTGAGAAAGAAGTACGATGTCGTCCGCTTCGCCTATGAGTGGCAATTCATCGCGGGCGAATAGCCTGATGCCAAAGTGGGGACAAAATGTCCGATTCTGTCGATCGTTCGCCTATACTTGGGGCATGTCCAAAGACACCTTTCTCAACGATCACTTTCTGATTGCGATGCCGGCAATGGGAGACCCGAACTTTCACCGCAGCGTGACTTATATTTGCGAGCATAACGCACAGGGCGCGCTGGGGATCACCATCAATCGCCCGATGAATCTCAACCTCGGCGATATCTTCGATCAGCTCAATCTCGAGCGCAGCCCCGATATCAGCGAGTCGGCGCCGATACTCCTCGGCGGGCCGGTGCAACCGGAGCGTGGCTTCGTGATACACAACCCCAAGGGCCAGTGGGACTCCAGCATGGAGACCGGCGACCAGATCCAGGTAACCACGTCGCGGGATGTCCTGCAGGCGATGGCGAGGGGGGAAGGCCCCGACCAGGCCATCGTCGCGCTGGGTTATGCCGGCTGGACGGCTGGGCAACTGGAGCTGGAAGTCGTGGAAAATGCATGGCTCACCGTGCAGTCGAGCCATGAAATACTGTTTGCAACACCCTATGACAAACGTTGGGAGTCCGCGGCCGCCCTGCTCGGCGTGGATGTCAAAAATATCAGCAATTACGCCGGGCATGCCTGATTACGGTACCGGCGAACCGCGGGAGCTGGCCGATTTCAATAAGCGGAGTTCGCAGCAAGTCAAAGGCACGCTGATCGCTTTCGATTTCGGCCTGAAACGCATCGGCGTCGCTATCGGTGAAACCTTGCTTGGCAATGCCCGCGGACTCGCCGTCGTGGCGCATTCGGCGAGCGGACCGGACTGGCCGACGATCGACAAAATACTGCGTGACTGGCATCCGGTTTTGTTGCTGGTGGGTTATCCATGCAACATGGATGGCAGCGCGAGCGAAATGTCGCGTCTGTCCCTGCTGTTCGCTGCCGAACTGCGGGATCGAAGTGGCATATCCGTCCAGGCGATCGATGAGAGACTGAGTTCCAGCGCGGCGCTGGACCAGTTGCGTGAGGAACGCCGCAGCGGGCTGCGCAAAAAACGGATCAGCCGCGGTCTGATCGACCAGGAAGCCGCCCGCCTGATACTGCAGCAGTGGCTGGGCGCAGCCAGTTGATGACAACGACGAAGCGATTCATTAGCATGCGCAGCGCGGTCGTGCGCTGCAGACAACCAGCATGCAGGTCACTGGAACGGGATCAGGTGTGAACGAACAACTCGACAGTCGGGGTCATCTTCGCCACCTGATCACACTGGATGGCCTGAGCGGGGACGTGTTGAGCGGATTGATGGATCGGGCGGAAGCCTACCTGATCGCTCCCGGGCAACCCGGGCCCGGCGACGGTTCGCTCGAGGGCCTGACGGTCTGCCAGTTGTTTTTTGAAGCCAGCACCCGGACCAAGATTTCGTTCGAACTTGCGGCCCGCCGCCAGGGGGCGGATGTCGTCAACCTGGTGATTCCAACCTCGTCCGCGGCGAAAGGCGAAACCGTGCTGGATACCTTGCTGACCATCCAGTCCATGGCGGTCGATTTTTTCGTCGTCCGCCACAAAGAAGCCGGCCTGATGCGTAGCATCGCCACGCGATTGGGCGACCGCGCAAGCCTGATCAATGCCGGCGAAGGGCAACAGTCGCATCCAACCCAGGGCTTGCTGGACGTCCTGACCATTCGCCAGCACAAGAAAGATTTCAAAAATCTCAGTGTCGCCATCACCGGAGATATCCGTCATTCGCGGGTGGCGCGCTCAGCCTGTCACGCATTGCTGGCGCTTGGCGTGCATGACCTCAGGCTGATCGGGCCTGAAAACCTGCTGCCGGAGTCAAACGAACTGACGCATGCGCGCCGCTACACGGATTTTGACGCGGGGATCAAAGACTGCGATGTCGTGATGATGTTGCGCCTGCAGAAAGAGCGCATGAAATCCGGGGATATCCCGGACCTGGAAAGCTACCGGAAACAATACTGCCTGACATCGCGACGCCTGAAACTCGCCAGCGGCAACGCGATCGTCATGCACCCGGGCCCGATAAACCGGGGTACGGATATGGCCGATGAAGTCGCCGACGGTCGCCAGTCGGTGGTCCGCCAGCAGGTTGGCAATGGCGTCGCGATGCGTATGGCGGTACTCGCGGCGATCGCCGCAGGGAAAAAGTCTTGAGCGGTGGGGGCAAAGCACAGCGCGGCACCATTTTTGTAGAAGACGCGGCTGTCCTGGCGCAGGACGAATACCCTGGCCAGCAATATGTGATTCGCTTGCACGCGCCCCTGTGTGCGGCCCAGGCCAGGCCAGGCTCGTTCACGCATGTCTGCTGTGATCCGGCGGTCCCGATGCGCCGCCCGCTTTCGATCATGCGGGCCAGCGCGGATGGCGGCTGGATCGAACTTCTTTATAAAGTCATTGGCGATGGCCTGCGCCATTTATCGAGCCGTCAGCGCGGCGACTCGGTCAGCATCATCGGTCCTATCGGTAATTCTTTTGTCGCCGGTCCCGGGAAGTCCAGACCCTTGCTGATCGGTGGCGGCGTGGGAATTCCACCGATGGTTTTTCTCGCGGAGAGCCTCGCCGCCGATCATGGCGCGGCGAATCAAACATTGGTCCTGATGGGCTCGGAACTGCCATTTCCTTTTCAGACGGTGGCATCGGCATTGCCGGTTGCCGGCGTCGGCAAGGAAGTCACGCACGGCATGCCACTGATGGAAGCGCTCGGCATCGCTTCGCGGCTGGCAAGCGGGTCGGATTTTTCCGGTTGTTACCCCGGCTTTGTCACCGAACTCGCGCGCGATTGTCTGCGAGCCATGAGCGACCAGGAACTGGCGGAGGTCGAAATATTTGCCTGTGGGCCTGAACCCATGCTTGCGGCGGTTACCGGCCTGGCCCGTGAGCTGGACCTGCCCTGCCAGATATCCCTCGAAGAGTTCATGGCCTGCGCGGTCGGTGGTTGTGCCGGTTGTACGGTGGAAGTTCAGACCGCGACCGGCGTGGCAATGCAAAGAGTCTGTGTGGACGGACCGGTGTTCGACGCCCGCAGCATATACACCGCCTAGCAGGCTGTTGAATAATCCGGGCCAGGGGCGCGGGGAATCAACCGAAATTGATTTTCGTTTCCAGGTTGGTCCGCGAGTCGGCGTTGATCAGCGCCTCTTCAAGCTCGATCCGGCCTTCACGGTAAAGACTGAACAACGCGGTATCGAAATCCTGTATGCCAGCTTCGTCGCTGTCCGCCAGCGCTTCCTTGACGCCGGAAATATCGCCTTTTAGCGTCAGCTCCGAAATATGCGGCGTGTTGAGCAGGACTTCCACCGCCGCCACCCGGTGTTTGTCCTTACCCATGACCAGCCGTTGCGAAATGATCGCTTTCATGTATTGGGACAGGTCCATGAAAATCTGTGCCTGCTGCTCGACCGGATACATATTGATAATCCGGTCCAGCGTTTCCGGTGCGTTATTGGCGTGCAAGGTCGCGATCGCCAGGTGGCCCGTGCCGGCCAGCGTTAGTGCCGCATCCATGGTCGTGCGGTCGCGAATTTCGCCGATCTGGATGACATCGGGCGCCGCACGCATCGCGCTGCGCAGCGCGATTTCATAAGACTTGGTATCCAGTCCCAGTTCGCGCTGGTTGATTATGCATTTGATGTTGGGGTGCAGAAACTCGATCGGATCTTCGATCGTAATAATGTGCTCTGAGACCTTCTCGTTCCGGTAATTAATCATCGCGGCGAGTGTGGTAGACTTGCCCGACCCGCTCGCACCGACCATCAGAATCAACCCGCGTTTGATCATCGCCAGGTCCTTGAGCACCAGCGGCAGTCCCAGGTCGTCGAGCCGCGGCATTTCGGAGGTGACATAGCGCAGGACCATGGCCACGTTGCCGCGCTGGTGGAAAACGTTGGCGCGGAAGCGGCCCAGCCCCGGCTCGGAGATCGCAAAATCGACTTCGAGATTCTTGTTGAAGTACTCGATCTGCTCTTCGTTCATCAGTCCGAGCGCAGCCTGTTTGACCATTTTTGGCGTCAGCTCAATCTTGTTGACCGACATAATGCGGCCCTCGATCTTGATTTTTACCGGCGCATAAGTCGTAAAGAAAAGATCGGAAGCGTTCTTTTCCACCATCAATTTGAATAAAGGCTTCGTGTTCATTGTGTATCCCTGTGTTCAGACGGCCGGCATCGATCCATTGCCCGGCTATTTTTCCTCTCCTACAACCGAAAGTTTTTCGGCTGCGGCATCCTCGGCCCTATAGCCCCGCTCGCTTTCGAGCTTGATCCGCAAACGCAATTCATTGCGTGAATCCGCGTTGCGCATCGCATCGTCATAAGCAATCGTTCTATCCTCATACAACGCGAACAGCGCCTGGTCGAAGGTCTGCATGCCCAGCCGGTTCGACTTGGCCATGATCTCCTTGAGTTCGTAAATCTCGCCGCGAAGAATCAGGTCGTTGATCAGCGGCGAAGCCAGCAGGATTTCCATGGCTGCGACTCGCCCCTTGGTGGCTTCCCGGCGTATCAGGCGCTGGGAAATCAGCGCCTTGATGTTCAGCGACAGATCCATCAGCAACTGGCCCCGTCTTTCCTCGGGAAAGAAATTGATGATTCTGTCCAGTGCCTGGTTGGCGCTGTTGGCATGCAGCGTCGCCAGGCACAGGTGACCGGTCTCCGAAAACTGAATCGCGTACTCCATGGTTTCGCGGTCACGAATCTCGCCGATCAGGATCACGTCGGGCGCCTGGCGCAGCGCATTCTTCAGGGCAACAAGCCAGGATTCGGTATCCACGCCCACCTCGCGCTGGGTCACGACGCAATTGATATGCGGGTGGACATACTCGACCGGGTCCTCGATCGTGACGATATGGCCATGGGTGTTTTCGTTGCGATGCCGAATCATCGCCGCCAGCGTGGTCGATTTACCCGAACCGGTGCCACCGACGATGAGGACCAGGCCGAGCTTGTTCATCACAACTTCGGTCAGCTGATTGGGCAGCTCAAGTTCGTCGATCGTGGGGATCTTGGTGATAATCGTTCTCAGTACGGCGCCGGTGTAGCCTTGCTGGACAAAAGCGCTAACCCGAAAACGGCCTATGCCTTTGGGGTTGATCGCGAAATTGCACTCCTTGGTGGAATCGAATTGACGAGTCTGCTTGTCGTTCATGATCGAACGCACGATCAACGCGCTCTGCTCGGAGGTCAGCGCCTTGTCCATCACCGGATTGACTTCGCCATCGACTTTGATAGCCGGCGGAAATCCCTTGGTGATAAAAAGATCCGAACCTTCGACCTGTACCATCCGCCGCAGCAGATCCTGCATCAGCTTGACCGCTTGTTCTCGTTCCATTGCCATATCGAAACTCCACTAACTCCTAAATGGTGTCCTTGTTGACCGCCCGGAAACGGGCTTCTTCCTTGCTCACCAGTCCCATTTGGGTCAGATCCTGCAAACACTGGTCAAGCGTCTGCATACCCAT
Organism: Pseudomonadota bacterium; assembly: GCA_022560735.1. GTDB lineage: Bacteria > Pseudomonadota > Gammaproteobacteria > Steroidobacterales > MnTg04 > MnTg04. The sequence goes on along the minus strand of JADFSO010000003.1, from coordinate 89,853 downwards.
GGATTGACCGGTCTGGATAGCCGAGTACATCTGCGCAACCTTGCCCTCGCGGATCAGGTTGCGGATCGCCGGCGTACCGATCATGATTTCGTGCGCCGCGACCCGGCCGCCGCCGATTTTCTTTAACAAAGACTGTGAAATCACACAGCGCAACGACTCAGACAGCATCGAGCGTACCATTTCCTTTTCTCCGCCCGGGAAAACATCGACGACGCGGTCGATGGTCTTGGCCGCGGAACTCGTATGCAAAGTGCCAAACACGAGGTGCCCGGTTTCGGCCGCCGTCAGCGCCAGGCGAATGGTCTCGAGGTCTCTCATCTCGCCGATCAGGATGACATCCGGGTCTTCGCGCAGCGCCGAGCGCATCGCCTCGTTGAAACCCAGGGTATCGCGATGCACTTCGCGCTGGTTGATCAGACAGCGGCGGCTCTCGTGTACGAATTCGATCGGATCCTCGATGGTGATGATGTGATCCGGTTTGTTGTCATTGATATAATCGATCAGCGCGGCCAGCGTCGTGGATTTGCCCGATCCGGTCGGACCCGTCACCAGCACCAGTCCCCGCGGATACATCGCCACATCGCGAAAGATTTTTGGCGCCTGCAAGTCATCCAGCGACAGGATTACCGAGGGAATAGTCCTGAATACGGCGGCGGCGCCCCGATGCTGGTTAAACGCATTTACCCTGAATCGTGCCAGCTTGGGAATTTCAAACGAAAAATCGGTTTCGAAAAACTCTTCATAATCCTTGCGCTGTTTATCGTTCATGATGTCGTACATCATCGCGTGGACTTCCTTGTGCGATAGCGCCGGCATATTGAGCCTTTTGACATCCCCGTCTACCCGGATCAATGGCGGCATATCTGCTGACAAATGAAGGTCAGAGGCTTTATTTTTCACCGAAAAGGTTAAGAGTTGTGCAATATCTGGTGCCACAGCAAAATCCCTATGATCTATGCGTTAAATATGGTTTGTTCCGCCCACAATTGTCTGATTCCAACGAGGCTCAGTATAACCAACCCAGCTTAAGTAAAACATGACGAACGTCACACAGAACCTGTTGAAAATCCGCCGGAGAATCCAGCAAACCTGCGATAGCTGTGGCCGCGACCCCGCAGAAGTGCATCTGCTGGCGGTCAGCAAGAAGCATCCTGCCGCTGCGATTCGGGTCGCCTTCGAGGCAGGTCAGAAAGCTTTTGCTGAAAATTTTGTGCAGGAAGCGCTGGGCAAGCAGCGACAGTTGCAGAATCTCGCTATCGAATGGCATTTCATCGGCCACATCCAAAGCAACAAGACCCGCGAAATCGCCACCTGCTTCGACTGGGTCCACAGCATCGATCGCCTCAAGGTGGCGAAAAAACTGAGCGCGCATCGCCCGCCCGAGCAAACGGATCTCGATGTCTGTTTACAGGTTGCCCTGGCGGACGAAAGCGGCAAATCGGGCGTGCAGCCGGATCGTCTTGCCGATCTGGCGAGCCAGGTCGCAGCGCTTCCCAGGTTGCGACTGCGTGGCCTGATGTGCATACCGCCGGCAAGCCGGGAACCACCCCGCCAGCGTCATTGGTTCGCCCGCCTCGCCAGCTTGCGGAACGAACTCAGCCAGCTGGGCCTCGGTCTCGACACGTTGTCGATGGGCATGAGCAATGACCTGGAAGCTGCGATAGCGGAGGGCTCGACGCTGGTGCGCCTGGGTACCGCTGTATTCGGACCACGCCCCTCCGGGATCGATCCAGCAACCTAGCCAACGATTGAAATGCAGGGCCGCCATGCTATCTTGGCAGCCCAATCGCATGCAGGTATCCAACAACATGTTGCAGGCAGTCTCTTTCCTTATATCCACGATCGGCGAACTCTATATCACCTGTTACTTGCTCCGCTTCCTGATGCAATGGGTCAGGGCAGACTTCCACAATCCGCTGTCGCAATTCATCGTGGCGGTCACGGGACCGCTGATCCGCCCGGTCAGGCGAGTCATACCGGCGTGGAGGGGTCTGGATCTGGCGACCGTGCTGGTGGCACTGCTGCTGGAACTGGTTCTTACGCTGGTTCTGATTACGCTCAGTGGCATCCCGGCACCAGCAACCGGATCGCTGTTGCTCATTGTCCTGCAAAGACTGGCCCTCAACGCCATTCGCCTGTTTTTCTTCGCGGTGCTGGTCAGGGCGATACTCAGTTGGGTCAGCAGCGGTGGTTATAACCCGATCGGCGCGATCCTGCACGCGCTGACCGAACCGCTGATCAGACCGGTACGCCGCCTGATACCGCCGATCGGTGGGCTCGACCTGGCGCCGTTGTTTGTCTTGCTCGGCTTGCAGGCACTGCTCATGGCGCTGGGATAGCCCGGCTTATTCATGAATAATCCGGGCTAGGAGCCGATAGCCGACCTGACCCGTTCGCGAATTTTCATCAGGCTGGTATTGCGCACATAAAGCAAGCCGGCCACTTTTCTGACCAGCGAGTCTTCCAGCGGATCCAGGCGTTTGTCGGCATAGGCTATCCGCCACATCATCTCCAGCAATCTGCCCCGCTCGTCCTCGTCGAGCGATCGATGCAGCAGGCTGGTCAGCTCATGCAAGGACACGACCTGGTCGGCCTTCTCGGTGGCAAACTCATAAAGAGCGCCGACGTCTTCAGATTCCATCACGAAATGTTCGCGCAATAGCTCCAGGATCAACGCCGCCTCATCGCCATCGCTGTAATGATCGGCCCGGCCCATCTCCACAAGCAGTGCCGCTGTCGCCAGGCGCAGCGCATTTTCATGATTCCCGCCGTGCTCCTCGTCAGCCACTTCAAACTGTTTTTTTATCGCGATAAAAACCGATTTCAGCATGTTCAGCTCCGTCTCTGGTGATTTGTTACCCGCTTTGGATTACGCCCATTTTCTTCAGTCTCTCGTTTACGACATCGCGCAGCAGGTTCAGTTTGCCATGAAAAAAATGATCGACTCCGCGGGCAATATGAATCTCCGGCGGATGATCCAGTTTGCTCACCCATTCGATGCTCCCCCGGCAACTGACCGTGGTGTCCTCGTCGCCATGGATAAGCAGCCACGGGCAATCGGGAATTGCAGCCTGTGCTGCCGCCATTTTTTCCAACGCCGGCGCCACGGTCACCAGCAGGTCCGCCGATGCCAGCCGGGCAGCCCTCAAGGCGACTGCGCCGCCAAAGGAGAATCCCGCCAGCCACAGTTTCGCCTTTGGAAAGCGGTCGCGCATGAACATAGCTGCCGCCAGCGCGTCCCGTGTTTCACCCTGGCCCTCGTCATAGGCGCCACTGCTGGCGCCAACGCCGCGAAAATTGAATCGCAGACAGGCGACGCCCATGCGCTGGAAGGTCCGTGCCAGTGTATGCACGATCTTGTTGTTCATGGTGCCGTGATACAAAGGATGCGGGTGACAAACGACGGCAATTTTTTCGATCTGCAGCTCGGGAACTTCCAGTATCGATTCCAGGTCACCGGCCGGACCCCGCACGATAACGCGCTCAGCTTTGGCTAACCGAATCATTTTTCGCTGACTCCCGTTGTTCCGCCTTCGGATCCGGCGTCCGTTCCGGTCCAGGAACGAGGTCTGTTTCGTGCAAGCTGTACCCCCGGCAAATGCGGCCGGGCAAGTATTACATGCCGTCCCGCTGCCGGCACACCCGGCGCCATTGTATAGCTGGAAATGGGGGTGGCGTATGCCCTAAAATCACCTGCCTGCCTGCCGTGGCCACGCCGGCTGGCAAACCGGCCTGCGGAGAAATTCATGAATTCAACGATAGAACTCGAAAACCGGTATTGCGCACCCAATTACCACCCGTTGCCGGTGGTGCTGGTTCGTGGCGAGGGAGTCCATCTCTGGGACGACGAGGGCAACAAATACCTCGACATGATGAGCGCCTATTCGGCAGTCAGTCATGGCCATGCGAACCCGCGGCTGGTAAAGGTCCTCAGCGCACAGGCCGCGACCTTGAGTATTGTGTCGCGGGCATTTCATACCGACAAGCTGGCGGGTTTCCTCGAACGCGCCTGTCAACTGACCGGCCAGGACATGGCCCTGCCGATGAACACCGGTTCGGAAGCCGTCGAAACCGCGCTCAAGGCGGCACGCAAATGGGCCTACGAGGTCAAGGGCGTGGACCGGGACCGGGCCGAAATTATCGCTTGCGAGGGCAATTTTCACGGCCGGACCATTGCTATCGTCAGCCTGTCATCCGACCCTGTGTACCAGGCGGGTTTCGGTCCGTTTCCCAGCGGCATGCGGACCATTGCCTATGGCGACCCGGCAGCGCTCGAAGCGGCGATCAACAAGAATACGGCGGCTTTCCTGGTCGAACCGATCCAGGGTGAAGGCGGCATCAATATTCCGCCGGATGGTTATTTGCGTCGCTGCGCCGAAATCTGTCGCGCGCACAATGTTCTGCTGATTTGCGACGAAGTGCAGACCGGTCTCGGTCGCACCGGCAAGCTGCTTGCCTGTGAGCACGACGATGTCAAACCCGATGGCTTGATACTCGGCAAGGCTTTGGGCGGCGGTATCCTCCCGGTATCGCTGTTCCTGGCCAAACGTGAAGTGATGGAAGTTTTTCAAGCCGGGACGCATGGCAGCACTTTTGGCGGCAATGCGCTGGCTGCCGCGGTGGGTCTCGAAGCGCTCAATATCCTGGTCGAGGACAAGCTGGTCGAGCGCAGCCGGGAAATGGGCGCATACTTCCTCGGTCTGTTGCAGACCATCAAGAGTCCACTGGTCAGCGATCTGCGTGGCAAGGGGTTGTTCATCGGCATGGAAATCGACCCGGCGCTGGCGACGGCCAGGGAAGTCTGCGAACGCCTGATGAGAAAGGGCCTACTGAGCAAGGAAACGCATGAAACCGTGGTCCGCTTCGCACCGCCGTTGATCGTAAGCCGCGAACAGCTCGCCTGGGCAAGCGATCAGGTCAGGGATGTGCTGGCCGACATGGATCGGGTCGCCAAGGCATCCTGAGAGCGGCCGGCGGCAACCCCCGAGGGAGAAGACTCATGTACCTGCGAATAGAAGAGTTTGAGGACCAGCACGCCATACCCGGCGACCTGGCCTTCGCCGTCATCGATACAAAAAAGCATGTCAGTCCCGGCGCCAACCGCAACCCGACCCTGGAATGGAATGCACTCCCCGCCGGTACCCGTTCGCTGGTGTTGCTGTGCGTCGATGTCGATGTGCCCAGCAAAGCCGATGATGTCAACCAGGAGGGCAGAGAAATTCCCCCGGATCTGCCGCGTGCCGATTTTTACCACTGGGTGATGGTGGATATCCCGCCATCGGTCGGCGGCATTGCCGGTGGGTTTTGCTCAGACGGCATTACCACCGGCGGAAAAAAACAACCGCCGGGCCCGGAGGGTTCGCGCCAGGGCATCAATGACTACACGAGCTGGTTTGCCGGCGATGAGAAAATGGCGGGTGATTATTTCGGTTACGATGGCCCGTGCCCACCGTGGAACGACAGCCTGCTCCATCACTATCATTTCGTCGTGTATGCGACAGATCTCCAACGCTGCCCCGTGGACGCCAGGTTTACCGGCGGCGATGTCCGCGCAGCCATAAAAGGACACATCATCGAAGAGGCGCGGGTAATCGGCAGCTATACGCTCAACCCCAGGCTGGCAGGCTGTTGAAAAACCTTCAGGCGGCACCGGCGCCGATTCATGAACCGTCATCCGCCACGCTGAACTCGACGACTTCGACGCGAGTCACGGTGTCCGTGCCCGGCGGTGGCGGTTCGAACCGCCGCTGACGTACTTCTTCGATCGCCTGTTCTTCATAGATGCCCGGCGGGAAAGAGTCGATGACCCGAACATCAGTGACGCTGCCATCGCCACTGACCAGGACTTCCAGCTCGACAAAACCGCGACCGGCGATATCCGTGTCCATGCCGGGCAATTCGAGTCTGTCCACGGCCGCTGGCATCGGCGGCGGACGATCCTCGCCGAGTTGCTTGGCCAGTTCCTGGCGTCGAAAATCATCGAGCAAGCTGACCGGGTGCACAACCAGCCCATCCTCCTCAGGTTCATCGAACAGACCATAAATCCAGAGGCCAGTCGTCATCAGCAAAAAAACCACGACGGTCGCAGCCACGGATGATCCCAGTATTCTGTAGCCCTTGAGCAATTCCCTAGAATTCCTTGCGCCGAGTCTCGTCTTTGACCACGACCCCGCCTTGCATGACAAACACGACGTTTTGCAACGCCGAAATATCCATTAACGGGTCTTCGTCGACGGCGATGATATCGGCATACCTGCCGGCGCGAATCGAACCCAGGTTATCCGTCTCCTCGAGCAGCTCGGCCGCGACCGAAGTCGCCGACATGATCGCTGCCATTGCCGGCATACCGGCTTCAACCATGTAAACGAATTCCCTGGCATTAGAGCCATGGGGTCCGACGCCGCTATCGGTACCAAAAGCGATGGTCACGCCTTTTTTGTACGCCCTGGCGAATGTCTTTTGGATAACCGGGCCGATAGCCGCCGCCTTGACTCTGACCGCTTCGGGGAAATAACCCGGCTCCGCGGCTTTCTCGGCAATAAATTTTCCGGCTGAAATCGTCGGCACATAATAGGTACCGTACTTTTTCATCAGGGCGATGACTTCATCATCCATATAAGTGCCGTGCTCGATACTCCTGACCCCGGCGCGTATGGCTCTCTTCATGCCCTCGGCGCCATGCGCGTGGGCTGCGACATGAAAACCATAGTCATTCGCTGTCGCTACCAGCGCATTGAGTTCCGCGTCCCTGAACTGTGGATTCTGACCGTTTTTCGCAAGACTCAATACGCCGCCGGTCGCGGTAATTTTTATCAGATCGGCGCCATCCTTGTACCGTTGCCTGACTGCCTGTGACGCCTCTGCCGGCCCGTTGACGACGCCATCGGCAGGGCCCGGGTCTCCCCCAAGGATCTCCGCCCAGCTATTGGTCGGGTCGCCATGGCCACCGGTCGTGGCAATCGATTTCCCGGCGCTGAATATTCTCGGCCCGGTTGCTTCGCCGCGTTCGATCGCCTTGCGCAACGCGATGGCGGCGTTGTACGACCCGCCCAGGTCACGAACCGTCGTAAAGCCGGCATTTAAGGTGACTTTCGCGTAATACGCCGCCATCAACGCATAATCCGCGCCGTTCAGCGTGAACCGTTCCATGTAGCTGCGGCGATTATTCTGGTGGTCCAGGTGGGTGTGCATATCCATCAGCCCGGGCAGCACCGTCTGGGTCGACAGGTCGATCAGCGTATCGCCGTCATCGGGCTGCACAAACCCGTCCTCGACCCCGGTAATCCTTTCACCATCGATGACGATGGTCATCGTGGAGCGAGCGTCTTTCGCGACGCCATCGATCAGCCGACCGGCATGGATCAATGTACTCGCGTCAACGGCCTGGGCCAGCATCGCGAGCATTGCGCCGATCGCCCATCCAGCAATCCTTCCATGCATGTTTTCTTCCCTTCTGTTTATCTTGTGGCTGATGCTCGTGTATCGATCGACCTGGCGAAGAAACTCAGCCAGGTTTCGTTTGGTTCCCAGACCGCGCGGACATCGGTCATGGCCTCTTCCGGGTCCGCGTCGAGTTCGAGTACACGGTAAAGATAGGTCATCGCCGATGCGCGGTAATTGGCAGAACAGTGGACCAGGATTTTTTTCTCGGGGTTGGCGGCCATCACCAGGAGAAACGTTTCGAGTTCGGCAGCCGATGGTGCGTGCCAGCTGACGGGTACGTGCACATAGGTTGCGCCCTGGGCCAGCACCGCGTTCGCTTCGATCTCGTCGAATCCGTCCCGCAGGTCGACGATCATCTGGTAGCCATTCCCCACCAACCAACTTACCCCGCCGGCATACAAGGCGCCGCCGGTACCCAGCCGTTCTGAAATCACATGGTAATTTCGCAGCGGCACATCGGTATCGGCGGTTGCCGGGTCAGCGGAAGTATTGGATGAGACGACGATGAGCAAAGCCGCCATCAGCCTGCGAACCGGCATCAACGAATTCCCAGCAACTCGACATCGAACAGCAAGTCCGCGTCCGGTGGAATGGCGCCGCCGGCGCCGCGGCTGCCATAGCCGAGGTCGGCCGGGATTGTCAGCATGCGGCGCTCGCCCACCTTCATGCCTGCCACACCCTGATCCCACCCCTTGATGACCCGGCCTGCGCCGAGCTGGAAACTGAACGGCTGGCCACGGTCACGGGAACTGTCGAATTTCTCTCCTTTGCCCTCGGGCAGGGATTCGTCATACAACCAGCCGGTGTAATGCACCATCGCGTTCTGTCCGGCCTCGATCGCCGCTCCCGCGCCTGCGGCCAGAAGCAGGTATTTCAAGCCATTATCCAGTTCCACCAGCTCTATCCGAGCCTCCCTTGATTCAACGATCGATACGTCCTGTTCCGGCTGCGCCGGCTGTTCCCTTGCTGTTACTACCGTTTCATCTTCCGCCATTGGCGAGCCACAGGCAGCCAGCAGTATGAAACTCATCAATACAATCTTGTTTGTCATCGTGTTTCCTTTCTGATCGGCGCATCAGCGCCGGTAAATGTCGGACCAATCCGCTGCCAACTGGTTCTGCCTAGGGCAAAGCATTGCCGGGCATCCAGCGATCAGGATTCTTCCCGGGGTGCAAAGTTCAACGCGGCTGAGTTGATACAAAACCGCTTGCCGCTGGGTCGCGGGCCATCGTCAAAGACATGGCCGAGGTGCGCACCGCAGTCCGCACAGCTTACTTCAATACGCAGCATATTGTGGCCGCTATCCGCGCTCGTTTTAACCTTCCCCTCGGCCAACGGCAACCAGAAACTTGGCCAACCCGACCCGGAATCATACTTGGTCTGCGAGCTGAAAAGGGGGTTCCCGCAGGCGACGCAAGCGTACGTGCCTGCCGCCTTGTTATACAGCAGCTTGCCGGAAAACGGAGTCTCGGTCGCCTTCTCCCGGGTTACCCGATACTCCAGGTCATCCGCAACGGGTGGCGGCGAAGCGCCCGGTCCTGCATGCAGTTTTTTTTTGCTGGCCATCGCCCTCTCCAAGCAAACAAATACTACACTGTCACCCGCAGGTGGCCCAATACAATCGGACGGGAGTCGGCATGAACCAGATGAGCGGCAAAAACGCGTTGTTGACCGGTGCGACCGGTGGCATCGGACCCCACATCGCCAGAGCGCTGGCGGCGAACGGAATAAACCTGGTTTTGAGCGGCCGGCGAGCGGACCGGCTCCGGGAATTGTCGGCAGAGCTTCGCTCCGGGTCGGTGCGTATCGAAACGGCGACTGCCGATCTGACCCGGGTGGACGAACTGGAAGATCTCGCCGGCAACGCCGTTGGCGCGCTGGGGCAGATAGATATCCTGATCAACAATGCCGGTCTCGAGGAAATCGTTCCCTATCAACGGCAGGAGCCCGCTCAGATCCAGGCAACCGTGCTGACGAACGTGATGGCGCCATTGCTGCTGACGCGTATTTTGCTGCCGGCGATGCTGGCAAGAAGTGACGGCCATATCATCAGCCTCGCATCGATGGCGGGCCGGCTGGCGATGCCCTTCGGCAGCGCCTATTCGGGCACCAAGGCCGCATTGTCTGAATGGGCACTGTCATTGTGGATGGAACTGCAAGGTACCGGCGTAAAAGTCACCGCCATTTGCCCGGGATTTGTCACCGGCTCGGGTATGTTCGCGCGCAAGGGGCGCGATGCACCCGGCAGTCTCGGCAGTTGCACACCCGGGCAGGTCGCGGAGGCCGTTGTCAAAGCGCTGCAATCGAACAAGCCGGAAATCCTGGTCAACAGCATGCCGGTGCGGCCGCTGATGGTCCTGAAGAGCATTAGCCCGGTCGCGGCTGCCCGTCTCGGCGATAAACTGGGTCTGCTGGAGTTCCTGCGATCGTTGACCAAGCCGGCGGAGAAAGCCGCCAGCGAGTAGGCAAAGGACTTATTCCTGCAGATGCTTCCTGATGAGATTGGCCAGGTAGGGGTCGCCCGAAATCTGGTCTATCATGGAATCGTCGCCCGGCGCATTTTCCGCCGCATCGGAATCAGTTTCCGGGGACGGTTTTTTTTTGCTGGAACCGGCGATTCCCTGGCCCACCAGGTCTCCGCGATAACTGTGCCTGCTTGTGTCGATCCGTTTCCCCACGATCCGTGCCGTTAATGTTCAAACCAGGCTACATAATATCTTTTTGCGGGTTTGCAAGATGTGACGCGGATCACACGGACCGCGACGACCGCTCAGGCGAACAAGAGGTACAGCATGCCCACGAAGTAGATCGCGATACCGCCAACGACCATCATCCTCGGCCAGGTGCCTGCCCATAGCGCAAACCCGACCACCAGGTCCTCGATTTCATCGAGGCATTGAATAAGCACTTCCATGTCTGCTCCTTGGCCCGTTATCGGCCAGGCCTTTTCAGCGCTGTGGCTTCGCGGGCTTTCAGACAAGCCGTGACCGGTCCGGGCTATCGACAATACCCAGTCCATCGCAGCCCTTGCCATGCTCCCGTTCGAGCGCACGGGTCGCTGCCGCTATCGCCTTGGCAACCCAGTTAATCCGGTCCATTTTCAACGGCTTTTGATCCCGTTTGTTGTCGGACTCCTTACTCATTTCAGTTTCGCTCCAATTTGCCAGCTTCCGGTAGCAACTTTAGAAAAGCGCATCGATATGCGCTGTGTTGCAGTTCACAAAGAATCAAGGTCAATCAGCCTCGCCTATACATAATGCAGAGAACCGCTGTTGCCGACCCCGAATCTGGCGTATGGTCTGCTCATGAAAAAGATCGTCGTGCTGAATCCAAAAGGCGGATCCGGAAAAACCACGATTGCCACCAACCTGGCAGCCTATTTTTCTACCCAGGGCATGGAACCGACGCTGATGGATATGGACCGGCAGGGTTCGAGCATGCACTGGCTCGACAAGCGCTTTGCCGATCTTCCGGTCATTCACGGCATAGCGGCCTACGAGAATCAAATGCGGGTGACTCGAAGCTGGCAGATGCGCGTGCCTCCGCAATCCCAGCGGATCGTTGTCGACACGCCCGCGGCCATCGATCCCCAGGCGCTGCCGGATATTACCCGCGGTGCACAGGCGATCCTGATCCCCGTGCTGCCATCGGATATCGATATCCATGCGGCGACCGCCCTGATTTCAAATCTGCTGCTGATCGCACGCATCCGGCGCAGCGATGGCCGCATTGGCGTGCTGGCCAACCGCGTGAAAAGTAATACCTTGATTTACCAGGCGCTGATGCGATTTTTAAGGAATTTACGGATTCCCATCGTCGGCGTATTGCGGGACTCCCAAGCCTATGTCCGCTGTGCCGAACAAGGCATCGGGATTCATGAAATGAAACCACATCATGTCCGCAAAGACCTGGAACAATGGAAGTCGATACTTAGCTGGGAGAAAAGCAGACCGGCGAGCGCGCTGCCATCGGTGGGTGTCATCTGACAGTTCGCCGGTTACTCGGTCGAATCCGGATCCCAATCCTTGCGCACCTGGTGGGCCCAGTCTTTGTAACCTTGCAGGGTGTAAATCGAACTGTCGGCCATCACGCGACGCCCGCGCGTTCCGGCGACCTGACCCAGCCAGCTGCGGTACGCAGCCCAGCCTTCGTCGTCGGCCCTGGCGGGCCTGCGGACTGTCGGTGACCGTTTCGTATCGCGATTTCTGTCGTGCTGGCCCATACACACCTTCCTGGCAAATCCTTGACTCTTACAGTAATTGTCACGGCGGTCGCAAAACAGGAACTAGTTCACAATCAGCGTCAACTGAACTTGTTGATTTTCAACGATTTATCGAAAAACCCATGGCTTGTATGAGGGTCCGGAAACGGGAAAAACAGCCACCTTCGGCGAGTCAGCATCACCGACGCGAGAACCGCGGGCGGTGCGGATCAGGGCAGAATTTCGATCGGCGTATCGACGCCGGTCATCATCCAGATATCGACCATGTCGGTGTTGGCTACCGAGATGCAGCCATCGGTCCAGTCCCAGGCGGCATAATATTCGCGCTCATGCTGCATTGCGTTGGGCCGGCCATGAATCATGATGTTGCCACCGGGCGATAACCCCGATCCACGCGCCGCCGACAGGTCCAGGGTATTGGGATAACTGATGTGGATGGACAAAAAGTAGTCGCTGTCCAGGTTTCGGCGATCGAGCAAATATGAACCTTCCGGCGTGCGAAAATCCCCTTCGCTCAGCTTTTCCCCTGCGGGGATCAAGCCGAGGCGAATATCGATCGCTTTCAGAATGCGATCGTCCTTGAGCAAAAACAGTTTTCGTTGCGCCTTCAGAACCAGCACCTTGTCGGCCATCCAGTCGCTTTGTTCTGCGTTCGCGGTCGCTGCGACCGAAAACAAAAGCAGCAACAACAAGACCAGCCTGCCGCCATGCCACATGCGCCGATTGCCAGCCGCGGCTCGCATGGGCCTGCTCAGTCCAGCCCCAGCACGGCGAGGCCCTGGGCGAACTCGATATCGACGGGAATACCGGCCGCTTCGAGCCGGTCGAGATCCGCCTGCAATTGATCGCCAATATTCCCCTGGTCCGCCAGCAAGCGACTCACGCCTTCGTAATCGCCATCGCCCTGCAGAGTCAGCAGGAGCGTCGATAACGCCGTAATGCTTTCTTGCATACGCGCAAAGTCGACCCGATACCGACCGCTATCCGGGTCGCGGCCAAACGCTCCCAGATCGTGGAAAAAATTGAAGCGCACCATGTTCGCCTTGCCGTGGGCGCTCGACGCGCCAAAACGAACCGAACGAAATATACCGGCGAGGAAAGTCACGTAGTAATCCATCAACTCGCCGTCGCTCAGCTCGCCCTGCTCGTACAGGCTGGTAATCATATAAACCCCCAGCACATCGGCCTTGCCTTCTTCCATCGGCGAGGCAAGCTCCCTGAGGGCGATGCGAACCGTACCTTGGCCATTGATGGTGTTTTTTATCCCCAGCCCATGTGCCACTTCATGAAACATGGTATTGGCAAAAAATGCAGCGAAGGTCACGTGAGATCTTTGCTCTGCAACGATCAGTTCGGCCGCGATCGGCAACATGATCTTGTCGAACTTCGCCTGCATCGCGTTTTTTAGCTGCAAACGCCGGGTGCCTTTCGCCAGTTGCACGCGCTCGTCATTCGGCAAATTGATCGCGATGGTTTTTGCACCGGCATTGCTGCGGCCCGCGTAATACAGGACCTCATAGGCATTCAGATCCGAATCGGTTCCCGGTGTTTCAACCTTGTATTCATCCGCCACCGGCAGACCCCGTTGTAGTTGCGGCAGAAAACCGACATAGCGGCTCAGCCGCCTGGACCAGGACAGGTCTTTCAACAGTACGTAGGATTCGAAGGCCGCCTTGTAACCAAACAAGCGGTCCTCGTAGGTCTCTATCGGCCCGATGACAACATCGATCGGGTTGTTTTTCATATCCATCCACAGCATGTCGCTGGCGTAGTAGTCATTGCTGAGGAACGCCTCTGCACGGGCTTCCAGGTATGCGGAAAACTGGCTGTCATCGGCCAGAGCCGCAGCTTCACGCAGCAGCTTCGCGGCTGCCGTCAACTGATCCGCGTAGGCGACATTGTATGGCAGCACGTAGAGTTCACCCTGAGGGTTTCTTCTGAGCAGCGTATAAAGATCATCTTTTCCAGGCAGCTCGGCCGCTTCAAATTCCTCCACCGTCATGTCTGCCGGGTAAAGGTTTGCCCCCAGCGATTTTGCCGGATAGCCCTCTATGAAGGGCGCTTCGTTGGCCAGCCGGTCCCAGGGTCCATAGTTCAACTCGGCAAACTTGCGCGCTTCCGGGTCATCGATCGCAGACAAAAACGCTTGCTTCGCGCCCAGCGCCTGGTCCCAGTACAACTCGTCCATGATTTCGGATGCCCGGATCAGCTTGACCAGCATTTGCTTTTGCCGATCGCTGAGGCTCGAGAGGTCGGCCGTCAGCGTAAACGGCGCGTATATTCCCTTGCGCTTTTCCAGCCAGTTTTTCCGGTTATCCCGATCAAGCCGGGCATTGCTCCCGGTCGCGTCGGCCGCGCCTTGCAGCGGCTGGTCCTGCTGGTCGCCAGGCTGGCCACAGGCGCTCAGCGCCAGCATGGCGACCAGTCCGAAAACCCTGGCCGCGAAAAGTCCGTTGCTCATACAGTACCCCTGTATTTTCTGCGGGCACGGGCCCTTGTGGCTCAATATCATAGCGGGTTCAAGCCGATTCGTCGCCGCCGTGCTCAACCGGCGCTCCGTTTTTGAGTCGCTCGGCCCAAAGCAAGGTTCCGCCGATGACGGCCGCCGGCATGGCGACAAAATTCAGCGACGGTACCGCGGTCGGCAAGCTAACGCCGCTACCCAAACCCAGCGCGAGCATGAACCGGGTTTTAGTCCTCGCCCATGTGCGGATAGGGAAAGTCCTGCGGCGGGGCGAAGGTTTCCTTGATGACCCGCGGCGACATCCAGCGCACCAGGTTGTAGATGCTGCCGGCCTTGTCGTTGGTTCCGCTGGCCCGGCCACCGCCGAACGGCTGCTGGCCAACCACGGCGCCGGTGGGTTTGTCATTGATATAGAAATTTCCGGCGGCGGATCTCAGCAGCATGCTCATGCGTTTTATCTCGGCGCGGTCGCGACAGAAAATCGCCCCGGTCAGTGCGTAGGGACTCGCTTTCTCCACTTCCGCAAGCGTTTCATCCATACGCTGGTCCGGATAACGATACACGGTAAGGACCGGACCAAAGATTTCCTCGCACATCAACCTGGACTGCGGGCTATCGGCTTCGACCAGGGTAGGGCTGATGAAATATCCCTGGCTGTCATCGCATTCGCCGCCTGCCAGTATCCGGTGATCATCGCTGTTCTTTGCGTGGGCAATATAGCCGCTGATCTTGTCGTATGCTTTCTGGTCGATAACCGCACACACGAAATTGCTGAACTCCAGCGGCGAGCCCATTTTGATCCGGCTCATTTGTTCCTGCATACCGGATATGACTTCATCCCAGAGGCTGGCCGGGATGAACGCCCGGCTCGCCGCCGAGCATTTCTGTCCCTGGTACTCGAAGGCCCCACGCACCAACGCGGTCACCAGTGACTGGATGTGGGCGCTGGGATGGGCGAAGACAAAGTCCTTGCCGCCGGTCTCGCCAACCAGCCGCGGATAACTGTGATAGCGCTCGATGTTCTCCCCGACCGTTCGCCATAGATGCCTGAATGTCGGCGTGCTGCCGGTAAAATGTATCCCGGCAAGATCGGGGCTTGCCAGAACCGGCCCGCCGATCGCAGCCCCTTCGCCCGGCAGGAAACTGATCACGCCAGCGGGCAGGCCCGCCTCGTGCAAGACCTTCATGATCACCCAGGCGCTGTAGGTCTGGGTCGACGAGGGTTTCCACAATACCGTGTTGCCCATGATCGCGGGCGCGGTCGGCAGGTTACCGGCGATCGATGTGAAATTGAACGGCGACACAGCGAAAACAAAGCCTTCCAAAGGCCGGTAGTCCATGGTGTTCCACATGCCGTCGGCGGACTCCGGTTGCACCGCGTATAGCTGCTCCATGAAATGTACGTTGAAGCGCCAGAAATCCACCAGCTCGCAAGCCGCGTCTATTTCCGCCTGGAATACCGTCTTGCTCTGGCAGAGCATGGTCGCGGCATTGATCTCATCGCGATAAGGTCCGGCGAGCAGGTCGGCCGCCTTCAGAAAAATAGCCGCGCGATCTTCCCAGTTCATGGCAGACCAGTGGCTCTTCACGCTGGCCGATGCTGCGATCGCGAGCGCAACTTCTTTTTCCCCGGCCTCGTGATATCTGCCCAGCACATGGCCATGATCGTGCGGCGTCCTGCTTTCCGCCACCCGGCCGGTGTGAATTTCGCGCTCCCCGACCACGACCGGAATCTCCAGCTGCTGGTCCATCAACGCGGCGAGCCTGGTTTTCAAAGATGCACGCTCGGCGCTCCCAGGCGCAAAGGCGCCAATAGCTTCGTTGAACGGGGCGGGTGTACTGACAATGGAACTGGACATTTATTTTCCGGGACTTGAGCTGGCCACGCTGGCGGAGCGGCATTGTAGCCAGTCGTGCCGGCCGCCGACAAGACTCTGTTGCCGGGGGTCCTTGCCAGGCAGCGTTTTGCTCGCGACGACAAGCCGCGGAGCGACTATCCGGGGTAGACGATCCGTTTCCCCAGCGGGTTAAACGAGACCATCGCCAGTTTGAAATGGGCGAGCGCGAAAGGCAAACCGGCGATCGCCAGCGCCATGATGCTGCCGGCAGAATATCGTGCGTGCTTATTCAGCCGACCAGGGGCTGGTAGAAGGTGCTCGACAGGCGGTTATTACGATCTACATTCCGCCGCAGCCGCTTGAAAGTCATCAGCCTGCGGCCCAGCCCCCTGACCGCCTGCCGTTGTGACAGGAGTTTGGTCTGGTTGAGCAACGGCACGCCGCCGTTGGCTGAACAAAACAGGTTCAGATCGATCAGAAAGTCATCCCAGCCCCTGCCGCCGGTGCTAAACACATCGAGCGTAAAGACATTCCCGTCAGCGGCATAGGAAAGCAAGCTTGCGGGGTCTTTTGGCACGAAAACAGCCTGGGTCGGAAGATCGCAGCGGAAACCATGGGCGCGTTTGTATAGTCGGCAAAAGGCGACATATTTTTCGATCAACAGCGGGAAATCGTCGGCCGGAAATGCCCAGGTCGTGTAGGTACATCTGCCCCATTTGGGCAGGCGACAGCGTGGCAGGCAAACCGCCGACATTTCTGCGGTACGCTCGTGAAACAGTCTTGCGAACCTCTTTTGCGCCTGGAATAACAGGATATCGAGCTGTTTGCCACGCAGGCCGCTGCCCGGTACCAGTCGCTTCAGCAGTTGGGCCACGAACGGCATGCAGCAATTCCAGCCCCATGCCCGCAAGCTCGGGACCCATTGCCTGGTTTTGCTTTCCAGCTTTACCGAATGCCGAATTTCAAGCTGTGCCTTATTGTAGAACGGGTACAGAGTCAGCCTGACACCGGTGCCGTCAATGTTTAGCCCGGCCATCGCCAGCGACAGCTCATCGAGATCCATTTGCCGGCGTTCGACGACGAAGCCGATCTTGTCGCGTACTGCAAAAGTTACCTCGTAAACGATGCCCAGCAGACCGAAGCTGCTGCGCATGATGTTGAGCATGTCCGGCTGTTTGGCCGTCACATCCAGCTTCGTTCCCTGCGGGGTCACCAGCTTCATGGCGACGACGGTCGATGAAATCTGTCCGAGGATGCCGCGCGAAGAAATGTATCGATTCGATGTGCAGGCAACGCTGCCGGCGCTGATATCGCCGAATTCCGGGCACGCGCAAAGCTGTAGCCCGCGACTGCTCAGCGCCTTGACCAGGTCGTAAATGCGTACCCCGGCCTGCACTCGAACGTGACCTTGGCCAAATTCCAGTATCCGGTTGAAGTTGCGCATATCGATGATCGTGCCGCCATCGGCGACCGCACAACGGGTGATGGAGTGTTGAAATCCGACGGCCCGTACCGGGGCCGGATACTTTTTCTCGTTCTTGACGATGTCTACCAGTTCGGAAATGCGTTCGGGCTTGACCACCAGCCTGGGACGGGTGATCGCGGAACCCTCCCAATTAATCGACATTCCCTTGCGGCCATCGATCGTGGCTTCCATATAGTCGCTCTCGCTGCTGGTTCTTGCCCAATACTGGCCGGAAACCCCGGCCATAGAGCAGACATAATAAGCGGCCATAAAAACGCACAGTGTGACGAAGTTCGCATTACCGCCGGACGGCGGACCAGGCTACGAACAGCCAGGCCGGCTCAGTGGGGAGTTTCCACCATTTCCACGGCCGAACAGCGACGGTTGCCGCTGGCCAGCACCGCCTGTAATTGGTAATCCACGCCGGCAATGGTGGTTACGTTCAAGATATACCTCGATGTGCCGTCCGCACCATCCACTTCGCAATCGACCAGCAATACGTGCGCGCCCGGGGGCACGCGTACCCGGTTTTTGAATATACCAAGCGGCGTATCGTCAACCTTGCGCAAATAAACGTTTACCGGGCTGTTAAAACGCAACCTGAGATCACCGGAGATGATCGATAGCGACCCGGGGGAGCCGGACCCGCCGACCGTGACACTTGTGCATGCACCTGCGATCAGCAAAATCGCGGCTCCTATCAACGTAACTCTGACAATCCTTTGCTGCGGACAGGGCATGCCTGGACAGTAGCAGTTTTTGCGACCTGTGCTGTGCATATTAATAAACCCGGCGGCTGCCGCCTTGGTGATATATGTGGGCTAGACTTGAGTTCGGTGACAAAGTGCCCCAAAACATGGGTCACGATGGAGCGCCATGGGCCGGCTGGCAAAACCGCCGCTAACCGGCGGGCCGTTATCTTGCTGCGGACGAGGCTCGAAATGAAATATCAGGATTACTACAAAATTCTCGGCGTGGACCGAAACGCGAGCCAGGATGAGATCAAGAAAGCCTACCGCCGGAGCGCCAGGAAATATCATCCCGATGTCAGCAAGGAGACGAACGCCGAAGAACGTTTCAAGGAACTTGGCGAAGCCTACGAAGTCCTGAAAGACCCGGAGAAAAGAACCGCCTACAATCAGTTTGGCAGTGACTGGAAACAGGGTCAGGAATTCAGACCACCACCAAGCTGGAACTCCGGTTTTTCGTTCGCCCAAAGAGGCGACACAGGCACGTTCAGCGATTTTTTCGAATCGCTTTTTGGCGGCGCGGTCGGCGGCCGCTCACCACCTCCGGGTCATGGATTCAGGCACGGTTTCGCTGCCCGCGGCACGGACCACGAGGCCAAAATCAGGATCAGCCTGGAGGATGCCTATCATGGCAGCAACCGCAGCATAGAAATGACCCAGACGGCGGGCATGTCATCGGCGACGCGGACGCTGCAGGTAACAATCCCCAAGGGGGTGGTCAACGGCCAGAAGATCAGGCTGGCCGGCCAGGGAGGCAAGGGCACCGGCGGTGGTGCAAACGGAGACTTGTTTCTGGAACTCGAGTTCATGCCGCATCGATCCTTCCGCGACGAGGGCAAGAACATTTACCTTGAATTACCGGTCGCTCCGTGGGAGGCGGCGCTGGGGTGCACGATCGAGGTTGCCACGCTCGGCGGCAAGGTATCGCTGAAAATTCCGCCGGGTTCGCAAACGGATTCACGCCTGCGGCTAAAGGGTCGTGGCTTGCCGGGAAACCCCGCGGGCAATCAATTCGTCATCCTTAAAATCGTAACGCCACCGGCGGACAGCGAGAAATCCCGCCGCATCTACCGGCAGATGCGGGACGAACTCGGCTTCGATCCGAGAAAGAACCTGGTCTGACAGGCCAGCGGATCCAGCCCCGTACAGGACAGAACCATCACCAGAAAGGGGTCTTTGGACAGGATTCGTTCATCGCCATGGCGAACTCGCCTGCCGCCGCATACTGCCAATAATCCGGGTTGGTCTTGATATATTTCGAAAACGCCTGGTGCAGTTGATCCATCGTACGATCGCGAATGCAATCGAGCAGCCAGCGCCGCCCGCTTAAATTGCTGCCCTGCGACATCAGCAGCAGGCCATCCACGACACCGGCAATCCAGGCTCGTTGATGACTGGCATCAAGTTGCCGGTAGTCGTCCACGCTAAGGTAAGCCTCGGCACTGACCGGTGTATAAGGCCATAACAGAATCAGTAACAAGCATGACTTGCTTACAAATCGGCCCATTGCAGCACCTGGTCGTTGGCTGGTACAACTACTTTAACAGTCTGCGCGGTAGATAGTATTTCCAGGGGTCTGCGCGGCAAAAATATCCGCAGCGAGACCGTGTCACAGCGAGGGCAGTTTTTCGATCTTTTGCGACGCATAGTGGGGCCAGGCAACGAAAAAGATCGGCAAGACAGGCCGCTGTGACGCTTTCGCACGACTGCAGGGACGCTGGAGGCAGAGCAACGCAACAGCAGTTGCGGAGCAGCAATACTTTCTGCCGCGCAAACTCCTAGTCAGATTCGGGAATCAGCGGGCAAGCCCCGGAGCCGTTGGAAGACGGTTTCCGGCAAACGATTTCCATCTGTTCGAGTTCCTCGGCGGCGGCGCGCATCTGCTCTATTTTTTGCAGTACTTCCGAGCGCTTGTTGGTCAGAATTGCACCGACCTCGCCACAGCCTTTGGCGCCGGCTTCCAGCAGCTTGGTTATCTCGCGCAGGGTGAACCCCAGTTTCTTCAAGTGGCGAATATACAACAATCTCGTGACCGCCTTATCCGAGTACAAGCGAAACCCGCCATTTTTTGGCGGCTCTTTGACCAGGCCGATGCGTTGGTAATAGCGGATGGTTTCAACGTTGACGCCAACCTGGCGCGCAACGGTTCCGATAGTCGGCTGATTTCTACTCATAACTGGTCTGACCTCTCCTGATTCGGACCGATATTAGCAAATGGCCCGCTGCCGGTCTGTGGAGGAAACCCCTGTTTTTCGGCAAAAAAAAGCGGCCCGAAGGCCGCTTAAAGTCAGACAGGCCGCATCCTGCAGCCCATCAGCCGCACTTGGAATCCCCGCAATTCAGACAGGTCATACACCCGTCGAGGCGGACGAGGGCCGCGGTGTTGCACTTGGTGCATAATTGAGCGCCCCCGGGAAATTCAGTGTTGACAAACGCGTCGGTTTGCCTGTTTTGCTCGATAAATGCTGCACGTTTTTCTTCAACCAACCGTTGTTGATGTTCATCCAGGCCGATTTTTCCAAGTAAACCGATTTTCTGTAAATGCCTTTCGATGATATGGCCCAGTTCGGCAATCACCGATGGCATGAATCTGCCGCCTGGCAGCCAGTAACCGCCACGCGGATCGAAAACGGCTTTCATTTCTTCTACCAGGAACGTGACATCGCCCCCTTTTCGAAACACCGCGGACATCATCCGCGTCATCGCCACTATCCACTGGAAATTATCCAGGTTTTTGGTATTGATAAAAATTTCGAATGGTCTGCGGCCTTCATGCTCCGTACCGGCATTGAGCACGATGTTGTTGATGGTTATGTACATCGCATGATCCATGCCCGGGCTTTTCAACTTGTAAGTAGACCCTTCCAGCATCTCCGGCCGTTCCAGTTTTTCGTGCATCTGGACAACCTTGGGTTTGGCCGCCTCATCCCGGTCCGCTTTGCCGGCTGCTTGCCCGGCATCAGTTGCATCGGCTCTAGCGACCCGATAGTCGACGATTTTCCCCTTGATCTTGACCGGTTTCATTTTTCAATCTCCCGGACCTGCGCGTCAGGCCCGCCGCCAATGTTGTCAGGTTTGGGCAAGCCGTCAGCCACATGCCGCTCCAGCCAGGAAGTTACGGGTATGTCCTGGTCGTCCTTGACCATCAGTCCAGCACGAAGCCAGTTCTGACGGCCCGCCCAAATTTCGAATGCCGCTTGCTCTTTCCGTTTTTTCCAATTACGCAAATAAACGCCCACTTTTTCTCCCTGGCCCAGTTAAAGCGACCGTCCCCGCTGCCGCCAAAAACGAAGGGGACCGTTGAATCGGTTGCGGTTCAACGATCCGCCTTCCAGGTCAGGAGCGCTGGTTCCCTGTCATGATCAAAACTTGCCGTAATAGCCTTCCTTCAATGCATCAAAGAGATTGGCCGCGCTGTGTACTTCGCCATCGTATTCAATCTCTTCGTCGCCTTTTAATTCCATCTGACTGCCATCCTCGAGCGTAAATACATAGGTCGTGTTTTTCAGGTCTTTTTCCTTGACCAGCACTCCCTGAAACGCTTCAGGGTTAAAGCGGAACGTGGTACAGCCCTTGAGGCCCTGCTCGTAGGCGTAGATATAGATGTCCTTGAATTCTTCGTACGGAAAATCCGTCGGGATATTGGCTGTCTTGGAAATGGATGAATCTATCCATTTCTGTGCAGCCGCCTGGATATCGACATGTTGTCGCGGGCTGACATCATCGGCGGTGATAAAATATTCCGGCAACTTGTTATCGGCATTGTCCGCGTCCGGGCTGGCATTGGCATTCACCAACTCCCGATAGGCCAGCAATTCGAACGAGTAAACAGCGATTTTTTCCTTGGTCTTGCGGCCTTCCCTGATCACGTTGCGGAAATAATGGTGCGCAAAACTGGGCTCGATCCCATTGCTGGCGTTATTGGCCAGCGATAAAGATATCGTTCCGGTCGGTGCAATCGAGTTGTGATGGGTAAACCGGCTACCCACTTCAGCCAGCTCTTCGACCAGGTCAGGCGCTACCTCGGCGACTTTCTGCATATAACGGCTATAGCGTGCATGCAAAACCTTGCCGGCGATCCGGGCACCGACCTGCCAGCCGTCGCGTTTCATCTCCGGTCGTTTGCGCAGCATTGCCGCCGTGACTTTGAACTCCTGGTTCATGATTGGCGCCGGGCCTTTTTCACGGCTCAGTTCCAGCCCCGTTTGCCAACCGGCCAGCGCGAGCTCCCTGGCGACTTTCTCGGTAAATTCGAGCGAATCCTGCTCGCCGTAAATCATGCGCAACATGGTCAGCGTGGATCCCAGGCCCAGGAACCCCATACCATGCCGTCTCTTGCGGATAATCTCCTCGCGCTGCTTACCCAATGGCAAGCCATTGATTTCCACGACGTTGTCGAGCATGCGGGTGAACACCTTGATGACCTTCCGGTACTCCTCCCAGTCAAAGCTGGCGTCAGCGGTAAACGGTTCGCTGACGAAGCGGGTGAGGTTTATCGATCCAAGCAGGCACGAACCATACGGCGGCAATGGCTGCTCGCCACAGGGGTTGGTCGCGCGCACATTTTCGATCCACCAATTGTTGTTCTGCTCGTTGACCCGGTCGATCAGGATGAACCCCGGCTCGGCAAAATCGTAAGTGGAAGTCATGATGACATCCCACATCCGCTGAGCCGGCATGGTCTTGTAAATGCGGCAGGCCACCAATCCTTCGTCGTTGAGGACGAAATCTCCCTCGCCCGGCCACTCGCGCCAGATATATTCATCGGCATTTTGCAAATCGAGATTTTCCTTGACCGCCTCCCGGCGACTGACCGGGAATGCAAGATGCCAGGGCTGGTCATCCTTCACCGCCCGCATGAATTCGTCGGTGATCAGCAAGGACAGGTTGAACTGACGCAGGCGGCCCGCTTCGCGCTTGGCGCGGACAAATTCCAGCATATCCGGATGACCGACATCGAAAGTGCCCATCTGTGCGCCGCGACGCCCCCCCGCCGACGACACTGTGAAACACATTTTGTCGTAAATATCCATGAACGACAGCGGTCCGGATGTATAGGCTCCCGCACCGGAGACATAGGCGCCTCGAGGCCTCAAGGTCGAAAATTCGTAGCCGATTCCGCAACCGGCCTTCAACGTCATGCCCGCTTCCTTGACCTTGTCCAGGATTTCGGCCATCGAGTCGTTGATCGTTCCGGAGACCGTGCAGTTGATGGTCGAAGTCGCCGGTTTGTACTCGGAAGCGCCCGCGTTGGATATGATGCGGCCGGCCGGGATAGCGCCTTTGCGCAGAGCCCAGATAAACCGTTCGGCCCAGTAGTCCTGCTTTTCGGGTACTTCAACTGCGGCCAGCGCGTTGGCGACCCGCAGATAGGTGTCATCGAGCCGCTGGTCGATGATTTTTCCGTCTTTGGCTTTGAGCCGATACTTGGTGTCCCAGATATCCAGAGAAGCGGCCTGGAAAGCAATGTCGCCCAGGTCCTTTGGGTCGATTTTTCTAGCTGTTTTCATAGCCCGGCTTGGTGTCCCCTTCCATGCAATGCCTGGCATTGCTTGTTATTTTTTGCGCGTCTCAGCCGTTTTTCCGGGGTCGACGTGCCATTTTCCCTGTTCCTGAACGGCATTTGGGCCTTCGCCATAACAATTCAGGAAAACACAATATGTAGTGTCGGGGAAGAAAGACTATGCCGCCGCCTATCGGCTGTCAAGGTATTTTTATCTACGGAAAACTCTATAAGTGTCAATAAGTTATAGCGTAAACATGAATTTCTCTATTAAATTCAGTTGTCTGTATTAAAAAAGCGCTGTTTTTGCTGCACCACAAGATATTGTGTTCACCGGATTCTGACATCTTTTCCACAGCTGGTGAACAGCTTTATCCCCACTCAACCGGCCGGTGACTTGAAATCCTGCCAATCGCCCATAGAAAAAGGTCAGGTAAAAAATCGAATGACTCGGAGGTACAACGATGAACATGATTCGCTATCAACCGTGGGGTCTGATGCACAGACTGCACCATGACCTGGATCGGATGCTGGACCGGCAATGGCGGGACGAGGACGAGACGGCTTCCCCGGTCAGCGACTGGTTGCCGGCCGTAGACATCAGGGAAGAAGACCGGCAGTTCGTTCTGCGCGCCGATATACCCGGCGTCGACCCGAAAAACATTGAAGTCACCATGGAGAAGGGCGTCCTGACCTTGCGCGGTGAACGCCACGCTGATATGGACACCCACGACCAGGCATACCGGCGGGTCGAACGCGCCAGCGGTAGCTTTTACCGGCGCTTTAGCCTGCCCGACACCGCGGATTCGGACCGCATCACCGCGAAAAGCAAGCTGGGCGTACTCGAAGTAATTATCCCGAAGCATGCTGAAATCCAGCCAAAAAAGATCGCTATACAGGTCGCTTGAGGCCGCAGTAAAGCTGGGCCATGGAAAACGGGTGGAACTTTGCACCCGTTTTTCCTGTCCGCCTTTTGCGGCTGTATAATCGGGGTTCCGGTGTACAGCCGGAGCACACAGAATCGGAGCACTCATGAGCAACAACAGACAATTCCTGGTACCGGCAATACTATTCATCCTGGTCAGCCTGCCCGCCGGCGCGGGCATATTTCCGGCCATCGATGAAAACGGTACGCCCACGCTGGCGCCGCTGATCGAAAAAGCTTCACCCGCCGTGGTCAATATTGCGACCACGGGTACCGTGAAAACGGCGGGCCGCAGCAACAACCCGTTCCAGAACGACCCCTTCTTCCGCCGGTTTTTTAACGCGCCGCCGCAGACCCGACATTTTCAAAGCGCTGGCTCCGGCGTCATCGTAGACGCGGAAAACGGTTACATCATTACCAACAATCATGTGGTCGAGCATGCGGACAAAATCACCGTCACGATGTTTGACGATCGGGTCTTGCAGGCAACCGTGGTTGGCAAGGATCCCGCTTCGGATCTCGCGGTATTGAAAGTCGATAGCGAAGGCCTGCAGGATATCCCGCTGGCGAATTCGGATGACGTCCGCGTCGGCGACTTCGTGGTCGCGATTGGCAACCCCTTCGGTCTGCAGCATACGGTGACCTCCGGCATCATCAGCGCCCTGGGCAGGCACGGCATCAACCCGGACGGCTATGAGAACTTCATCCAGACCGATGCATCGATCAACCCCGGCAACTCCGGTGGCGCCCTGATCAACCTGAATGGGGAACTGGTCGGCATCAACAGCGCCATCATCTCGGGTGGCGGCGGCAATATCGGTATCGGTTTTGCCATCCCATCGAACATGGTCAGAGCAGTAATGAAGCAGATCATCGAGTTTGGTGAGGTTCGCAGAGGCCTGCTCGGCGTGCAGATTTATTCGCTTACACCGGCGCTGGCGAAAGAGCTGGAAAAAGAAGACGCGCTGGGCGCCCTGGTCTCCGAGGTCAGTGAAAATTCGGCCGCCGCCAAGGCCGGGATTGAGCCTGGCGACGTCATTATCGCGGTTGACGGAAAAACCGTTAAGGATTCGGCCGAGCTGCGCAACACCATCGGCATGAAGCCTGTAGGAGAGACGGTGCGAATCGGGGTCTGGCGCGATGGAGAAACCCGGACCGTCCTTGCGCGCCTGGGTGAGCAGGTGCAAAACACTCCGCTGGCAGGCGCGGAGGTACACGGTGGCCTGGAAGGCGCCAGTTTCATCGGCACCAGCTCGGCGGATGAACACGACGGCGTGCGGATAGTCAGCGTCGAGCCAAACAGTCCTGCCGCACAACGTGGACTGAGACCTGACGACATCATTACGAAAGTCAATCGTCGCGACGTGCAAAACCTCCAGCAATTCCGCGAGCGGGCCGCCGGCGCGGAAGTATTGCTGTTAACCATCAGACGGGGAAATAGTCGTCTGCGGATACCGATCCAGTAAGCGACCGGACTAGGCTAGCAGCATCTTGAGACCCACGATCATCAGCAGGATAGCCAGGGCCCGCCGCAGGCCGCGGGTTGGGGCGTTGTGCGCAATCGCCACCCCCAGCGGCGCACCGAACAGGCTGGCCGCCGCCATGCCGGCCACCGCGGGCCAGTACACATAGCCGCTGCTGAATTGCGGCAAGCCATCGGCGTCCAGACCCGCGAGGATGAACCCCGCGCTGCCGGCGAGGGCGACCGGCAGCGTGCAGGCAGCGGCCGTCGCAACGGAGCGGCGGATATCGACGCTGCACCAGAGCAGGTAGGGATTGGTCAGCACTCCACCGCCAATACCGCCCAAAGCCGCAACCGTGCCGATGCCAATCCCCGCCATCGTCATGCCGGTCCGACCCGGCATCTCCCGGTGTCCGACGGGTTTGCTATCGATCGCGATACGCAGGGCAATCAGCAACAGCAGGCAACTGAACAAGAATTTGAGTTGCGGAAAATCCAGCGCATTGGCCAGTGCCGCGCCGGCCAGCCCTCCCGCCAATATGCCTGGCACCAGACGGCTGAAAACCCGCCACAAGACTGCGCCGCGCCGGTGATGAGCATAAATCGAGCTGAGCGAGGTCGGCACGATCGTCGCGAGAGAAGTGCCGATCGCCAGATGCATGCGCACCGGCTCGGCAAGCTCCATCCCCGCGTACACCCACGCCAGCACGGGCACGACCACGAGACCGCCACCGATACCAAAACAGCCTGCCAGCACACCGGCCAGCAATCCGGTTAGCGGGAAAATCCACCAGCCCGGCAGGTTTGCGAAAATCTCGAGCAAGCCAATAACCTGGTTTTCCAAATTTTCATCCTGTTGATAATGCGCCGATTAAAGCACAATACGAGTCCGTGAAATCTGCCTCGCCAGGTGGTCAAAACTGTTTGTGGATTGGACGATGAAAAAATCTGTCATCTGCGTACTCGGCGGAACCGGCTTTGTCGGTCATCGCTTGCTCGCTCGCCTCGCCAACCAGGGCCATCACCTCCGGGTTCCGACCCGCTATCGCGAGGACCACAGGGATTTGCTGGTCCACCCGAATCTCGAGCTCAGACAATGCGATATTCACCGGCAGGAAACGCTGGACTCGCTGTTCGAAGGTTGCGACTCGGTCATCAACCTGGTCGGAATACTGAATGAGAAAGGCCATGACGGCAGCGGCTTCAGACAGGTGCACACGGAACTGAGCAGGAAAGTCGTCGACTCCTGCCTGCAAAACCAGGTGCCGCGCCTGGTCTATCTCAGTGCCTTGAACGCGGATGACGAACAAGGCGCCAGCCATTATTTGCGCAGCAAGGGGGAAGCGGAGAGAATTATTCGCCGGTCCGCGCGGGAGCTGGCCGCAACGATACTGCAGCCATCGGTTATTTTTGGCGCCGGCGATTCCTTTACCAATCGCTTCGCCAGCCTGCTGCGGTTATTGCCGGTGTTTCCGCTGGCAGCTCCCCGCGCCCGCATGGCGCCGGTTTATGTCGAAGATGTGGTCGGCGTGATCATGCGTTGCCTGGACGATCAGGCATTGAACGGCAAGACGCTGCAACTTTGCGGACCACAGGTTTTCTCGCTCAGGGAAATCGTCCAGCTCATTGCAAAATCGATGCAATGCAAGCGCCTGGTTGTTGGTCTGCCGGACAGCTTGTCCAGCCTGCAGGCGACTTTGCTCGAGTACTGGCCGGGAAAGCCCTTTTCCCGTGACAACTACCGTTCGCTGAAGGTTCACAGCCTGTGCAGCGAGGATGGTTTTGCGCGGACCGGCATCAGCCCGCATCATTTCTCCCGGCTGATTCCCGGCTGGCTTGGCCCCGCCACGACCAGGGACAAGCGCGATGTGGCGCGGCGAGCCGCCGGGCGCTGACAGTTGGCATGCAGGCGCTGCCGCCGGGACTCCTTGTCCCTGATCGCAGCCAGCTCGGTCGCCAGCGCCAGGAAAACATCCAGCTGACCTGCCGCGGCCTGTTGCAACAGGCACCGCAGGTCCGGCATTAATTCGTAATAGGTCG
Source organism: Pseudomonadota bacterium (assembly GCA_022560735.1). Lineage (GTDB taxonomy): Bacteria > Pseudomonadota > Gammaproteobacteria > Steroidobacterales > MnTg04 > MnTg04. Next base: position 61,742 of record JADFSO010000003.1, on the reverse strand, counting down.
CCACCGAGACCAGGTGTGCGTTGTTCAAATCCTGCTCGAAGAATGCCGCGAAATTCTCAAAGTCCGGATGCTCATTGCTGAGCTGATAAAATTCTTCCTTCAGGGCGAAAAATATCCGGCTTTTGCCCATACGTTTATGCGCCTCGGTGTCATCCGCGGCATACAGGATTTTGAGGTCTGCCCGGGCGGCGCCGGTAATCCTGGCGAAAATCGCACGGCTGGCGTGCCGCTCGTGATAGTCGGCAAGTTCGCTGCTCGATTGCCGCGACTGCAGCCACGTGGTGACGGCGTATTCCTCGACTACCGTGGCAAACGCCTCGCTGAACGCAGAATCGCTTTTGACATACAACCACTGGTGAGCCAATTCATGAAAAATGACGCCGGCCAGTTGCCATTCGTCCCAATGGATCATCGTGTTGAAAACGGGGTCGTTAAAACGACCCAGTGTCGAGTAAGCGCTAATCCCTGCCACGTAGACGTCGTTGCCTTTTTTCGCCATTCGTTGCGCGTAACGCTGCGCGCTGGCTTCCTTGAAATATCCCCGATAGGCAACGCAGCCGATGACCAGGAAGCAAGACTCGACCGGCTCGATCGAAAGCTCGGGGGCGGCGAATACATTCCATACCGCAAACGGTCTTTGCAGATCTGCGTAATAACGGTAACTGCCATTTTCCGGCAGACCCAGGGTATCGCTGGCAAAATTCCTGATTTCCAGCACCCGCCGCAGGCGTTCCTTTAATTCCGCATCGGTATCGGGGTCACGGAGCAACTTGTCGATGGACTCCCGCCTGCCGAGCACCTGCATCTGCCCACCGATAGCCTGCGCGTAATAGCCCAGGCTGCAACCATTGATAACGACCAGGACCAGGCAAATCACGAGCATGAAAAAAAGGCGCTGCGGGCGCACCGGCGTCTCAAAAAACCAATTTCCGGCCCGCCTTTTTTGCATATTTTTCCCTGGCCAGTGTCGTTCCGCGCACCGAACGATGCCCTTGACATTGTACTGTAGCCGAACGCCAGGCGGTCATTCGGTTAATATTCCCGCATGGAAATATATCTGGTCGGTGGAGCGGTTCGTGACCGCTGCCTCGGGCTGCCGGTACGGGAAAAAGACTGGGTTGTCACCGAGGCAACCCCCGAGGAAATGCTGCGCCTGGGTTATCGCCAGGTCGGCAGGGAATTCCCGGTTTTTATTCACCCCGAAACCGGTGAAGAATACGCGCTGGCCAGGACCGAAAGAAAAACCGCGCCGGGCTACAAGGGATTCAAGGTTCACGCGTCACCCGAGGTAACACTGGCACAGGATTTGCAGCGCAGGGACCTGACCATCAACGCGATGGCGGTCGATAGCGAGGGGAAATTGATCGATCCCTGTGGCGGGCGCGAAGACCTGGAAAAAAAGAAACTGCGCCACGTCTCTGCCGCCTTCAAAGAGGACCCGGTTCGCCTGCTGCGGGTCGCGCGCTTCGCGGCGCGCTTCGCGGATGCCGGCTTCACGATCGCCGAAGAGACCATGGAACTGATGCGCGGCATGGTCGCCGACGGCGAGGCGGACGCGCTGGTGGCGGAACGGATATGGCAGGAAACGCATACCGCCCTGCTGGAATCGCGCCCGCAGGTTTTTTTCCAGGTGCTGCGGGATTGCGGTGCGCTGGCGGTCTTGTTCCCGGAACTGGAAGCGCTGTTTGGCGTTCCCCAAAATCCAAAATGGCACCCGGAAATCGATTGTGGCGTGCACATGATGATGGCGCTGCAGCTTGCGGCCAGGCTCAGCGACGATCCGGTCGTGCGCTTTGCCGTCCTGGTCCATGACCTTGGCAAGGGGACGACGCCGAAGGACGAGCTGCCAAGACACATCGGCCATGAAAAACGCAGTGTGGAACTGATCCTGGAAATGGGCGCCCGCCTGCGCATACCGAATGCCTACCAGGGGCTGGCCCGGCTGGTCGCACAGTGGCATGGGCACTGTCATCGAGCCATGGAATTGCGCCCCGCCACCTTACTGAAATTGATCGAGGCGACCGATGCCTGGCGCCGGCCACAAAGGCTGGAGGATTTTCTGACCGCCTGTGAAGCCGACTACAGGGGCCGCAAGGGATACACCGAGCGGGCCTATCCCCAGGCCGACCGGGTCAGAAACATGGCACAACTGAGCGGCGGAATTGCGGCCGACACCCTGGACCTCGATGGCCTGAAGGGAGACGAAATCGGCGCCAGGCTGTCGGCGGCGCGTTGCCGGGCCATAGCGGATGCGTTAAAAAAGCAAGCCGCCGGGCCGCGCTGACCTCAGCCTGACCAGAAGACGCCAAAAATAACGGCAGCCAGCAACAACCGGTAGATGACAAAAGGCAACATCCCGATGCGTTCGAGCAGCGACAGGAACCAGCGGATGGTCAGGTAGGCGCTAAAAAAAGCGACCAGCACGCCGATGACCATCCCGGGCCAGTCGACCGTCTCCGGCTGTGTCAGCAGCGCCCACAATTCGAGCACGACGGCCAGGGCTATGACCGGAATCGACAGCAGGAACGAAAACCGTGCAGCCGCCTCGCGGGTCATGCCGAGCGCCAGCCCGGCGGTAATCGTGATCCCCGACCTCGAAGCACCGGGAATCAGCGCCAACGCCTGGGCCAGGCCAATCAACATGATTTCCCGAAAACCGATGCCGTATTCATCCCGGCGAGGTTTGTTCGTGACATCGGCCAGCAACAACAGCAAAGCGAAACCTGCAGTCGCTCCCGCAATAATCATCGGGTCGCGAAGCTGGTCGGCATAAGCGGCGATGGCAAGACCCGCCATTCCGACCGGTATGGTGCCGAGCAAAACACCCCATGCCAACCGGCCATCGGCCGTTATTTCCCCACCCGAAAATGTCGCCAGCCAGGCGCGCGTCATACGCGCCAGGTCGTCACGGAAATACCAGCTCACCGCGCACAGGGTACCCAGGTGAAGGGCGACATCGAAGGCCAGCCCCTGATCGGACCAGCCCAGCAACCTCGGCGCCAGGATCAGGTGGGCCGAACTCGATATGGGCAGGAATTCGGTCAGTCCCTGGACCAGGGCCAGCCAAAAGCTGTGCAGTAAATCCATCCCTTGAATTACCTCTTGCCGGCCTGGTTCACAGGCGATCGCTGAAATCGCGCATCGCGAACCCGCGCAGGGCGATATCCAGCCCGCGGGTAAACGCGATCGCCTTGAACCGTTCGCCCATTTCCCCGGGCAGGGTAAGGGTTTTTATCTGCTGCGCCAATTCCAGCTGCTCTTTCTGATCGCCGGCAACCGACTGCGCCACCAGTTCATCCAGACCCAGCGACAACAGCCAGTGTGCCTGGGTCGTAAAGCCGGCCAGTTCCAGCCCGCCGTCCGCGGCCGCCTCGGCCACCGCGGAAAACTCGACCCAGGCGGTGATATCCTGCAACCCCGGCCAGAAAAAAACCTCGGCGTGCGCACGATGCCGGTAGTGGCACATCAGCGTTCCGCCGGCGCGATCCGGGTGATAGTAGTCGGCGCGGTTGAAGCCATAATCCGTAAACAGCAGCATCCCCTCGGCCAGGCAGGCCGCGATCGATGCGACCCACGGGTCCAGCGCAGGGCAAAACTCAGAGGTATAGCCGGGTGGATAATTCGCCACCGGCAATGCCAGGCGACCGCTCAACTGGCTGGCCAGCTCCGCTGGCATTTCCCGGGAACGCAAACAAAAAAGCTCATCTTCCAGCCCGACCATGACTTGCTGCAGCCGTCCATCCGCAATAACAAAACGCTCGACCGGCAGCGCATCGAGCACTTCATTGGCGACGATGCAGCCATGAATCGGGATCGCGGGAAAATCCACCAGCCACTCGATGCTTGGGAAATACCCGGGCATATCGTCTGCCAGCCTGGCCTGCTGGCGATTGCGCAAGTCTGCGCTGACTTCCAGGATGAGATAACGGTCCGGCAGGCAATCCATGGCTGACAGTTCGGCCAGGATATCGGCAGCCATTGCGCCGCTGCCAGCGCCCAGCTCGAGTATGGTTCGCTGCTCGCCGTCGCCGATCGCGCCGAACACCTGCGCGCACTGACGGGCCAGACAGCGTGAAAACAGCGGAGAAATTTCCGGCGCGGTGACAAAATCTCCATGCTCGCCAAATTTCCGGCTACCGGCGCTGTAATAACCCAGCCCGGGTTCATACAACGCGATTTCCATATAACGGGCAAAGCTCAGCTCGCCGATGGCCCTGATTTCCTTGCGCAGCGCGGCGCAAAGAGCCTGGCTCAGTACCTGTGCGTCCGCCACCGGGACCGGTAATCTTGCAGCGCTCATAAAGCGTCCTGTGCCTGTCGAATGGGCCAGCCTCGTTGCCATAGCCTGCAAACAGCCGGGAGTTGTATTGTAATCATCCACGCGACCATTCCGCAGTGATACCTTTGCACCATCGACCAGGCGAAAATGAATGAATCAGAGCACGCCAGCGGGGCTGGAGAAAAAAACCGTATTGGTGACCGGCGGCGCCAGGCGAATCGGCGCATCGATAGTTCGCGAATGCCATCGTGCGGGCGCCCGCGTGCTCGTCCATTATCGCAATTCCAGGGAACAGGCACAGCACTTGGCCAGGGAACTGAACGCCGACCGGGCAGACTCCGCCGTGGCAATTCACGCCGATCTGCAGGATCCGCTGGCCCCGGCGGAACTCGCAGCAAAGGTCAGGGAACATGGCGGACGGCTGGATGTCCTGGTCAACAACGCCGCCGATTTTTTTGCCACGCCTTTTGGCTCGGTCGGTGAAGACGACTGGGATCGCCTGATCGACGGTAATCTCCGCGCGCCGTTTTTTCTCAGCCAGGCGGTGCTGCCGCTGTTGCAGGAATCCGGCGGCCTGATTCTCAACATCCTGGATATCCATGCCGGCAAACCGCTGGCGGGATATTCGGTTTACTGTATTGCCAAGGCCGGCCTGTCGATGCTGACCCGCTCGCTGGCCCTGGACCTGGCCCCCGAAGTCAGGGTTAACGGCATCGCGCCCGGCGCCATTTTATGGCCTGCGCAAGGTTTTTCCGCCGAGCAGAAGAATGCGGTCCTGGCGCAGACCCCGATGGGCAGAACCGGCGACGTCGGCGATATTGCCAGCCTCGCAGTTTTCCTGGCGACCCGCGCCGGCTATATCACGGGTCAGGTTATCGCCGTGGATGGCGGCCGCAGCCTCACAACCCCATAGCGACCTCGTGCAGCGGATGGCTGGCGGCGTCAAAGCGTTGCCACAATTCGGCAAAGCTCAGTTTGCCGGCCGGGTGCAGCATGTCCGGCCGCAGATCGGCCATAGGCTTGAGGATATAGGATCGTTGCAGAAGTTCCGGGCGGGGAAGTTCCAGGCCGGCAACGCTAATCACGGCGCCCCCATAGAGCAGCAAATCGAGATCCAGTGTTCTCGGGGCATAGCGGGGTAGGCTGCGGTCCCGCTGGCAGCGATCTTCGATCATGCGTAATTCGGTCGCCAGGTCCAGCGGTTCCCGGGTGCTGGAAAAACCGGCCACCAGGTTAAAAAAATCGTCGCCATCGAATCCCACCGCCGAGTTCCGATAGACCGGCGACAATTCCAGGGGGCCGAATCGCTCGCGCAGCAAACCGATGCCGGCGCTCAGAAACCGCTGCGGCTGGATATTGCTGCCGATGCCTACGAAGGCCTCAGCCACCGGCAACTTCCCCGCGCTCGATAATAATGCCGACGCCGGCCGCACCGCGGACCGCCCCTTGCTTGTTGACGGAAACGCGGACCCAGGGCACGGAAAATTCATCGGTCACGATTTTCGCGATCGCCTCGGCCAGCGATTCCACCAGTTGAAACTCCGCGGCTTCGACGAAGGCGATTATGCGCTTGGCAACTTTCTTGTAATCCAGCGCATCGCCGATTTCGTCAGTTACCGCCGCCTTGCGCACATCGCTGGCCATTTCCAGGTCGATACCGATGGTTTGCCTGATGCGACGCTCCCAATCGAATATCCCGATCGTGGTCTGGACCCTCAGGTCATGCAAAAAAACTTTGTCCACTGTGGCGTCTCCGTGCTGTTGTTTCATGGCGGCGAGAGCTGGTCCAGCGGCCAGCGCGTACGCACGCATATCCCACCCGAATCCGACTCCCCGGCCTTCATCCGCAAGTATCCCGCGTAGGCGATCATCGATCCGTTGTCGGTACAAAATTCGGGTCTGGGGTAATGCACCCGCCCGCCGCACTCGCCGATCGCATCAGCCAGTGTTTTGCGCAGCTTCCGGTTGGCGCCGACGCCGCCGGCTACCACCAATGTCGTGCGACCGGTCTGCTGCAGCGCGCGCAGGGATTTCCTCACCAGCGTATCGATTGCAGCGTCTTCAAACGCACAGGCCAGGTCGGCCCGCGAGGCGGCGCTCTTATCGGACTTGTTCCAGGCCAGCATCGCCGCGGTCTTCAGGCCTGAAAAACTGAAATCCAGCCCCGGACGATCCAGCATCGGCCGGGGCAAATCGAAGCGGCCAGACCGCCCCGCACCAGCCAGTTTGGCCAGCGCCGGACCGCCAGGATAAGGCAGTCCGAGCAGTTTGGCGGTCTTGTCAAACGCCTCGCCAACCGCATCGTCGAGTGTTTCCCCCAGTACGCGATAGACGCCCAGGCCAAGGACATCGACCAACAGCGTATGCCCGCCGGACACCAACAGCGAAACGAAGGGAAATTGCGGGGGGTCCGGCTCCAGCATGGCCGCGAGCAAGTGCCCTTCCATGTGGTGCAGCCCCAGCGCCGGCACCTGCCATCCATAAGCCAGGCTCCGGGCGACCGCCGCACCGACCATCAGCGCCCCAACCAGCCCTGGCCCTGCCGTATAGGCAATCCCATCTATCCGGCCCCCCGCCTGCGCGGTTATCTCGCGCAGCATCGGGGTCAGTTTTCTCACATGATCGCGCGATGCCAGCTCCGGGACCACGCCGCCATATCGGGCGTGCAGACCGGCCTGCGAGTAAAGGGCATTTGCGACCAGGCCCTGATCGCCGTCGTAAACCGCGACCCCGGTTTCGTCGCAGGAGGTTTCTATACCCAGTACACGCATTGGAGGGTCCCTGGAAAAAGCCTTTCAACTAACTGAATCTTTGCAATTCTACACGGCCGCGTTTAGAATTCCGCGTCTTGCATCCGGGTCAGGCCCGGATTTTTTGACCCGGCAATCCGGACTGGCTTAGAGGTTGTGATTTAGATGCCCAGCGTTCGAGTTAAAGAGAACGAATATTTTGACGCCGCGTTGCGCCGTTTCAAGCGTGCCTGCGAGAAAGCCGGTATTCTCACCGAGCTCCGCCGGCGCGAGTATTACGAGAAGCCGACCCAGGAACGCAAGCGCAAGAAAGCCGCGGCAGTCAAGCGCCACATGAAGCGCCTGTCAAGGGACAACTCCCGCCGCACACGCCTTTACTGACCTCCATATGCCATCACGGTCGGATATCGAGAACGATATGAAGACCGCCCTCAAGGGTGGCGAAAAAGAACGCCTGGTGACCATCCGCATGTTGCTGGCGGCGATCCAGCAAAAAGAAGTGGATGAGCGCATCGAACTGGACGAAGTGCAGATCATCGGCGTGGCCGAGAAACTGATCAAGCAGCGCCGCGAGTCGGCCGATTTGTACAGGAAAGCGGAACGCGAAGAGCTGGCTGCCAAGGAAGAATCGGAAATTCTGATCCTCAAAGCTTATCTTCCGGAGCCGCTCGGCGAGGCGGAACTCGCCGCCTTGATCGACGAAGTCATTCGCGAAACGGGAGCCAGCAACATCAAGGACATGGGGCAGGTGATGGGGCAAATCAAAGCCCGCGCTCACGGTCGCGCAGACATGGCAAAAGTCAGCCCGCAGGTCCGCGCGCTTCTAGCCGGCTGAGCCGAAACAGCGATTACGGTCGTCGTTGACTATATTCAGTATGGAGCCGCCGGACCGAAACACCGCGGCGGCAGCAGTTTTTTCCATTCGGGATTCAGATGGCAGGCCGCATTCCAAAACAATTCATTGATGAACTGATCGGCCGGACAGATATCGTCGACCTGATCGGCACCCGCATCCAGCTAAAAAAGGCGGGTCGCGAGTACAAGGCTTGCTGTCCTTTTCACGATGAGAAAACACCGTCTTTTACCGTGAGCCAGGCCAAGCAGTTTTACCACTGCTTTGGCTGCAACGCGCACGGCACCGCGCTGGGCTTCATCATGGAATACGATCGGCTGGAGTTTGTCGAGGCCGTGGAAACGCTGGCCGCCAGCATGGGCATGGAAGTGCCGCATGAAAGCGGCCCGTCGGCGCCACGCCGAGACCCGGATCTGTACCCGTTGCTCGCCGACGCGGAGAATTTTTTTCGCCAGCAGTTGAAGACAAATGATCGCGCGGTCGCTTATCTGAAAAAAAGAGGCCTCAGCGGCGAAACAGCCGCCCGCTTCGGCATCGGGTACGCCGCCGATTCCTGGGACGAATTGCTCAAGGAACTGGGGACCGACGGCAAGGCAAGGGAGCGGCTGGTACTGGCCGGCCTGGTGATTGAAAAAGAGCAAAACAAGGTCTACGACCGTTTCCGCGACCGCATCATGTTCCCCATACGCGACAGTCGCGGCCGTTGCATAGGATTTGGCGGGCGGGTGCTGGACAAAGGTGAGCCAAAGTACCTGAACTCGCCGGAAACCAGCCTTTTCCACAAGGGAAGCGAGTTGTATGGCCTGTACGAAGCGCGCCAGGAAAACCGGGATTTGGCCAGATTGATCGTGGTCGAAGGCTATATGGATGTCGTCGGCCTGGCCCAGCACGGGATTTGCAATGCGGTGGCGACGCTGGGCACGGCAACGACCAACGCACATCTGAGACGCCTGTTTCAGGCTTCCGAGGAAGTCGTTTTTTGTTTCGATGGCGACCGGGCCGGTCGGGCCGCGGCCTGGCGAGCACTCGAAAACGCCCTGCCGCAGACCGGCGGGGGCCACCAGCTCCGGTTCCTGTTTCTGCCCGATGGCCAGGACCCGGACTCACTGGTTCGCGAAAGCGGCGCCGAGACGTTCGCAAGCTACATGGCGCAGGCAGAAACCCTGTCCGAATACCTGATACGACACCTGGGCGAGCAGGTGGACATGAGCAAACTGGATGGCAAGGCTCGCTTCGCCGAACTCGCCAGGCCGCTGCTCAGGCAAATACCGGCCGGCGCATTCAGGGAATTGCTCGCCAACGAGGTCGCGGAGCTTGCGGGCGCTGGCGATCGCCTGGCCCGCCAGTTGGCGGAAGACGGCGACAGACCGAAACGGGTCCCTCAGCGTAGCCGCAGCAGCGGCCGGGGTGATCTGGTCCGCCAGGCCGTGACAACCCTGCTGCGTTATCCCGCGGTGGCGGCGCATGCCGGCGATACCGGCTGGTTGCTGGAGATGGACGGCGAAGGATGCCGGATTCTGCGTATGCTACTCGAGGATGCCTTGCAAAACCCCGACATCACGACCGCGATGTTGCTGGAAAGACACCGCGATGACGATCAGTCTGCGGCCCTGATGAAGCTTGCCGCAGCAGAATCACTGGTGGATGAGGAAGAAGCGATTGCCGAATTTCGCGACACCCTGAGCATATTGAGCCGGCAATCCGCTGCGAACAGGCTGGACACGCTGCTGGACACTGCCCGCAAAAACGAGCTCAGCGCAGATGAAAAAGCGGAGTTAAAGGATTTACTGGCCAGCCGGCAATCCGCGGGGGTCGCGGTCGATGGATGAACTCGTCAGCCGGCGCATGTCCGGCGGCCGGAATCGGGGTTTGGGAGCCAGAAATATAGACGCTTGTGCTATACTGGTGGATTAGCTTTGTGTGCGCAACCGGGCCGACGGAGAGCACAGAATGACGAAGAGGAACAAGAACTTGAGCAACAAAAGCGCAACCCAGGAAGCGGTTAGCCCGCCCGCGGATGACCGCCAGTCAAAGTTGAAGCAGCTGATTGCCCGCGGCAAGGAGCAAGGCTACCTGACCTACGGCGAAGTCAACGATCATCTGCCGAATGACATCGTCGATCCCGAACATATCGAAGATATTGTCAACATGATCAACGATATGGGTATCACCGTGTACGAGAAAGTGCCGGATGCCGAAACTTTGCTGTTGTCGGACAACGCGGTTTCGGCCGACGAAGACGATGCCGCTGAAGCGGCTGCCGCTCTCGCCACCGTGGACAGCGAATTTGGCCGGACGACAGATCCCGTCCGCATGTACATGCGCGAGATGGGAACCGTCGAGTTGCTGACGCGCGAAGGCGAGATCCGCATCGCCAAGAGAATCGAGGAAGGTCTCAACCAGGTTCGTGGTGCGCTGGCAATGTTCCCGGATACCTACCGGATGTTGCTGGGTGTTTACGACAACATTACCGCCGGCAGCGGTCGTCTGCTGGATATACTCACCGGGTTCATCGATCCAAACGCCTCGAACGAACCCGCAACGGCAGCCGAGCTGCAAGCCGAAGCCAAGAGAAAAGAAGAAATGAAACTGCGGGGCGAGGAGGAAGAACCCGTCGACACAGGCCCGGATCCCGATGAGGTCAGGGCACGGATGAAAAAAATCAGCAAATTTTTTGCCCGATCGCTGAAATACATCGACAAGTATGGCCCGGAAGATTCCCGCACGATGGCGGTTCGGCGAGACCTGGCCGCGGATATGATGGAGCTGAAACTTGCGCCGAAGTTTTTTGACGCGCTGGTCTGGAACCTGCGCGGCCACATCGCAAACATTCGCGCACAGGAACGCCAGGTTATGCATTATTGCGTCGCGGAAGCCGGCATGCCGCGCAAGGATTTCATCGCCAGTTTCCCCAGCAACGAGACCAACCTGCAATGGGTGGACAAACATATACGCGCGAAACGCAAGCACTCATCCGGACTGTCCAGGCTCAAAGAGGATATTCTGCGGGCGCAGAAAAAACTGATCGCGCTGGAGATCAGGACCTACCTGGGTATTTCCCAGATCAAGGAAATTAACCGCCAGATGTCCATCGGCGAGGCCAAGGCCCGCCGGGCGAAGAAAGAAATGGTCGAGGCCAATCTGCGCCTGGTGATTTCCATTGCCAAGAAATACACCAACCGCGGGCTGCAGTTTCTGGACCTGATCCAGGAGGGCAACATCGGGTTGATGAAGGCGGTCGACAAATTCGAATACCGGCGTGGTTACAAGTTTTCGACCTATGCAACCTGGTGGATCCGGCAGGCGATTACCCGTTCGATCGCCGACCAGGCGCGTACGATTCGCATCCCGGTACACATGATTGAAACCATCAACAAGCTCAATCGCATTTCCCGCCAGATGCTGCAGGAAATTGGTCGCGAACCCACTCCCGAAGAACTTGCGATCCGCATGGAAATGCCCGAGGACAAAGTGCGCAAGGTCATGAAAATTGCCAAGGAACCCATTTCAATGGAAACCCCCATCGGCGACGATGAAGACTCTCACCTGGGCGATTTCATCGAAGATGCAACGGTGGATTCCCCGGTCGATTCGGCGACCACGGAAGGGCTCCGGGAGGCCACATACGATATTCTCGGAGGCCTGACACCCAGGGAGGCCAAGGTCCTGCGCATGCGCTTCGGTATAGACATGAACACGGATCACACGCTCGAGGAAGTCGGCAAGCAATTCGACGTCACCCGGGAGCGCATCCGGCAGATCGAAGCGAAGGCTCTGCGCAAACTGCGTCACCCGACGCGCTCGGAACGCCTGCGCAGTTTTCTTGCCGAAGACTAGCAGGCCCGCCAATGGCTTGCGGAACTCCGCGGAAAAAACGATCCTGCAAGGGCCTGTAGCTCAGTTGGTTAGAGCAGAAGACTCATAATCTTTTGGTCGAAGGTTCGAGTCCTTCCAGGCCCACCATCTTTTCCAAATCCAACCGGTCGGCGATTACCGGGTCAAAACCACAGGCGTCCTCGTACCATGGTCGGCCCTGCCTGTCCTCGGGAAAACAGCGCCGAGCGGCTGAATCGGGACCAAACAAGTCAGTTTTTCGGACCCAAATCCGCATTTTGTTAACTGGGTCAAGATTTTGTGGGTCGGCGAAAGGTATTTTCCATATTCCGGCAGGGTCCGAGGCGGATGCCCTGCTGCTGTGCTGATTTTCTCCTCGCCGAGGAACAGGCGCAGACGATCATCCGTACGGGATAAGGTACAAAGTGGCGAAAGCAGCCAAACAACTGGAAATCAAGATCCTGTTGCTATCCAGCGACCCGGAGTTTTTGGGCCAGGTCACGGACGCGGTAGAAGATCGCTATGTGCTGTTCCATGCAAAGGATCTGAAACAGGCGCTCGGGTTTGATCATCTGGGCCAGGTCGCTCTTTTGATTGCCGACTCCGAGATGCTTGGCGGCGAGCCTGCACCCATGATCGAACGCCTGGGCCGGCGCGCGCCAAGCATGGTCCAGGTGATTGCCGGCACCGGGAACGACAGGGCTACGCTGACAAAATTGATGAACGACGGCAAGATATTCCGGGTGCTCACCAAGCCATGCCAGCCGGGACAAACCCGGCTATATATAGAGGCCGCGATCAAACAGGCGATGCAGATACGCGGCGTCGAGCACAGCGTCGAAAAACCGCCTGGGCGCTCCTGGAAAAAACCCGCACTGATCGTCGGCAGTGCTGCAGCCGTACTCATGTCAGTCGCTTTTGTCATTCCCTGGGCTAACGATACTGCTGAAGCACCCGGCAATTATCTGGAATCGGGTCAGGTTGCGTTGATCGAGCAGCATCTGGACATGGCCAGGCTGGCGATGGGAGACAAGCGATATTTTGAACCCAAAAATAACAACGCGATTTATCATTATTATCAGATTCTGGCGCTGGATCCGGACAATGTCGGTGCCCACCGCGGGATTATGGCTGCGGCCGACAAAGTACTCGCGCAAACCGAACAGGATCTGCTCCGGAACAGGCCCGCCAAGGCCGCGAAAGCGCTGGTCATGATCAGAAATGTGCTGCCCGATCACCCGCGGCTGGCTTTTTTTGACTCCCTCGTTGGCGCCACTTCACCGGAACAGCGGATGAACAATGCGCGCAGAGCGATCGAAGCCGGCCAATACGAGCAGGCATTTGGTCTATTGGCCGAAACACCCGGCGGCGATTCGGCAAAACCCCGGGCTATGGAAAAGGTCGTTCTTGGTGGCGTCCTGGAACACGCCCGGGCCGCGATAGTCGGCGGTGAAATTGGCCGGGCACTGGACCTGATAGACCGCGTCAAGGTGATCAACTCCAGTTATGGCGGGATTGCCGAAATTCAAGACCAGCTTGGGCGGAAGTATTCGACGCTCATGAGCGAGGCTCGCACTGAAACCGACAATGGAAATCTCGGCAATGCCGAGCGCCTGCTGCGACAGGCCGAAACGATTCCGGTCGCCAGCGTGTCGTCCATCAGGCAGGCGCGAGCGCACATTTCGAAGGCTCGCAAGACGATGGGTGAAGAAGCGGCCGCGCGGGCCGCACAGCAAACGCGCGAGCATCAGATCGCCGATCGGGTAAACGCCCTGAACCAGGAATTCCAGGCCAGCATCGCGGACAGCCGCCTGCTCTCGCCGCGACAAGGCAACGCGCGCTTTTTTCTGAATAAAATGCGAGAACTGAATCCGGACGGCGAGGAATATCGCGCCGGATCGCTGAAACTGTCCAACAAACTGCTGGAACAGATGTGGCGGGACCTCGCGGCGCGTGAGTACGCCGCTGCCGAAGCTTTTCTAAAGCAAGCGGAACAACTCGGTGGCGACACCGAAGAACTAAGCACTGCACGTTCCGGACTGGAACAGGATTGGGCCGCTCACCAGGGCAGCGTCGTAATCCCGGCGACGCAGATGAAAATGACGAATTTCGTGGAGCCGGACTTTCCCAAACGTGCTTTGCGCCGGAACATAGAGGGCTGGGTGGATATCGAGTTCACGGTTAGCGCAACCGGTGAAGTCAGCGAAATCGAAATCATCGGCGTTGAAAAAACCGGCTACTTCGAAAAGGCCACCCGGCAAGCGGTTGCCCAGTGGCGTTTCGAGCCACAGGTATTCCGCGGCCAGCCTCACGAGCAGCGCGTAGCGGTACGCCTGCGGTTCAATTTGTAACACATCGCCACGCTGGCGCCACCGAAAACGACGGCGGAAATATCTGATCACCCCGCGCGTCCGGATTGGCCTGGCGCCCCGCGATTTCGCCGGGAGTTTTGCTCACCATCGGTAGTGCTTCGGATATACTGCGGCCCATGCTCGACTGGCTGTCTTTGTTCAAACCGTACTTGCAATGGATGGCGCTGGCATCCTTTCTCAGCCTGGTCCTGGCCGTTGTCCTGCTGCCCGCGATCGTCACGCAGCTACCGGAAGACTATTTCATTCGCGAAAAACGCCGGCCCGTCGCCCGCCAGAAGGGGCACCCCGTGTTGATGGTTATTGTCAACCTGGTCAAGAACTTGCTGGGCCTGTTGTTCATTGTGGCGGGCGTATTGATGACGTTTTTGCCGGGGCAGGGATTACTGACCATCCTGATCGGCATGATGCTGGTGAATTTCCCGGGCAAATACCGTCTGGAGCAAGCCCTGATCAGACAGAAAATCATTTCACAAACCCTGAACAAACTGCGCAGGAAAGCGCACCGGAAACCATTCCAAATGCCGCCGGACCCATGAGCATTCCCGGTTTGCGGTTCCGATCGTTGCCGCCTACGGGTCAGGTAGTTTCGGGTAGCTCGCCGCAAGAAGTCTGAAGCGAGTGGCGCCGGATGAAGTTGACCCATAGCGGTCGATCAAGGCGGCGATCAATGCGCTCAGTTCCTGGGCGAAAGCTTGTTGGTCTTGCGGATTATCGAACGCAATTTCCGATTCCAGGGTCAGGACCGGCAGTTTTTGCCCTTTTTCCCCGGCAGCCGATGACAAAACGCCGACTTCTCGAATGGCGCTGGCACACCGTTCCATGAACCAACTGCCGGAATATCGATCCTCCGGGACCGACCCCTGCGGATCGGTCCGGATCACGATGAATTGCCGCGCCGCCGTCTGGAGTTTCCTGGCGACGCAGTTGCCCCGCCGGCTCTCGCCTACGCTTACCAACAACCCTGCGCCCTCGAGCTGCCTGACGTGGTAGCCCAGCTTCTGCCTGGGCATGCCCATCACCAGGGCCAGCTCGGCCGTCGTCCGGGGTTTATCCATCTCCCGCAGGATTTCCGACTTCAGCGGGTCTGCCAGCAACGCCATGGTCCGGGCATCGGAAACGACCATCAATTCCTGTCTCATCGAGGCATATCCGGGTGCATATTTGGAGATTTATTATCAACCGACAAATTATTTTGTCAAGACATTTATTTTTGTCGATCGAAATACCCAAACGGCTTTTTTAGCCTGGATCATCCGCACTGTAAACCCCAGCCCACTTGCGCGAGCACAGCATCGCCCAGGGAGCGGTTAGCAGGAAACAAAAGGATAATGCGAGGCCGCAGCAGGATTTCCCGCTCCGGAGCATTCCGCTTAATAGACTCTGAATCCACCATAGCGTTTTCGGCTGCGGTAATCGAACCACAAAAAGCCGCTAAAGAACCCAACCAGCAGCATCAACCCGGCGGCCAGAAAGGCCCAGCGTACCGGCACGCTGCCGCGAAAATCAATCATACGCTCGTTGAACCGGGTGTTGTCGACCTCCAGTTCGGTTGCGCGCGCCAATGCGGCGGCCCCTTCCGTTTTTGCCGTTGCCAGTTCGCTCTCGAGGCCGGCGATGGTCTGGCGCACATCCGAGGTTTGCGCCAGGACCTTTTCCAGGCGGTCATTGATTTTCGCGTTCGCCGCTTCCAGTTCCATCGCCCGCGCCGCGGCTGGCTTGCGGGTGATCAGGTAACCCGCCTTGACCCAGCCTTCTTCACCGGCGCTGGTACGAACTCTTGCGTAGAAACGATTGCGTTCCAGTATTTCCAGCTCTGCGCCGCTGACCAGTGTCCGAAACGGGGTATCGCTGGTGTCTTCCGCGATATGCAGACCCAGCTGCAGTTCATCCGTGACATATTCGGCCTGTGCCGGCAAAGCCATCATCCACAGCAGGCTCGCCGCAACCAAAAATCCGCCCGCTTTCATCATATGTTGATTTCCATAGCAAGGAATGCCGGCTAAAAACCAATTCCCGCGCCGACCAAAATTCCTGCAAAACTATCCTGACCGAAATCCGTGCCTGCTGGTCGCGCCAAGCCTGCTTATTGTACGGCTTGCGTACGCACTTGCCAGTAATAATCATTATTGCCTGTGCACGTTCGCATATTTTTCCGGGCGGACAGTCGGTCACGCTCATTTGCTGCGGACCTTGTTCAAAAGCGTAGCTGCGCCGGTTACCATGGGCCATGCAAACCATGAATCGATATCGCATGGCAGTCTTGTACGCAGCGCTCATTGTATTGGGCGGTTGCGCCACTTCGCCGCTTGGCCGCACGCAGCTGGTTTTTTTCCCGGATTCGGAAATGAGCCGGATGGGCGTGCTGGCCTTCAAGCAGATCCAGACCACGACGCCGCTCGAGGATGACCCTGTAATCCGAAGCTATGTGCAGTGCGTCGCCGATTCCTTGCTGTGGCAACCGGGTGCAAATGTGGAGTCCTCGAGCTGGGAGCTGCGAGTTTTCAGACAAGACCAGGCGAACGCCTTTGCGCTGCCCGGAAAGAAAATTGGCGTATTCACCGGCCTGCTGGAAGTGACGGAGAACCAGGCTCAGCTGGCCGCCGTCATCGGTCACGAAATCGCCCATGTCCGGGCGCGTCACGCCAATGAACGCGTCTCTACAGGCTACCTGGCGCAAAGCGGCAGCCAGCTGATCGCCGCGATGGCCGGCGGCTCGGCCCAGACCCGGAGCAACGTCATGGCCATGCTTGGCGTAGGCACACAGGTCGGAATCCTGTTGCCGTTTGGCCGCACCCAGGAAAGCGAGGCTGACCTGATCGGGCTGGACCTGATGGCGCAGGCCGGGTTTGACCCGCAGCAGAGCATCCGGCTTTGGCAAAACATGGGCGCCACCGGCGGTAGCAAACCCCCCGAGTTTCTATCGACCCACCCGGCCAGCGCGACCCGGATCCGGCAACTTCGCCAGAGAATGCCACAAGCCATCGAGCTGTATGAACAGGCCAGGGCGGCCGGACGCCGCCCGGCGTGTGATTAGCGTGCAGGCCGCCGGAAAACAGGACGGCCGCCTGACATAAAGCCCGAATAAGCTCAAAAAATCGAATAATTCGCCGGGACTTGCGGTCGAATCTATTGAATGATGGCGGGGAGGCCATCTACAGCCCACATTTTGCAGTAATTGTGACTTCGGTGGTTTACTGGATCGCCTCGGTCGGGTGATAGTCCGCCCATACCTGGATTCTGGCATACGATGATCAATTTACGACCGGCCGCCCTGTGCGGCGCCATGCTGCTGATCGCGGCCAACAGCGTCGCCGCTGGGCGCTCAGCCGATGACGGCAGCTTCCGGGTCTTGCATTACGAACCGGTAACGGCGCCGAGGCTGCAGGAGCCGGCCCGCCTGGCAGGGCAATCCATTCGCTTCCAGGCGCTTGGGCGCGATTTTCATCTGCGCCTGCAAGACAACAACAGGCTACTGGACGGCCTGTCGGAACACCGGCGCCAGGAAATCCTGCGGGACACGGAAATCCTTCGCGGCCAGCTGGACCAGGTACCCGGTTCCTGGGTGCGATTGACCCGCAGCGCCGGCGAAATACGCGGGCTGATCTGGGATGGACAGGAAATGTTTGCGCTCGGGCCCGGGTACGAAGTGGCCTTGTCCAGTACCACGCCAACGGTCATTCAGACCTACGGGCCGGTCATATTCCGCTGGGCCGACACGGAGAATCTGTTCAGCGATATCGTGCGCGCGCACCCGCGCCTGGAAGAAATGAACATCGAGCGACAACTGGGCTTGCTTAGCGAGGAGCTCAGGGAAAAGATCATGCTCCATGGCGGCGACCATTTTCGGCTGGATATCGCCGCGGTGGGCGATTTCGAGTACACCAGCGTGCTCGGCAGTTTCGCGGAGAGCGGTCTGGTCGACCGGATCAACAGTGTCGATGGCATCTTCGAAAGCCAGCTCGGCATACAGATCAACCTGGCGGAATTGCGCGTGTTCGATGTCGCCGCGAACGACCCGTTTGGCACCACCTTCGCCGCCACGAGCGACGCCTCGCAACTGATTGACGATGTCGCGGATTACAAGTTTGGCGATTCGGTACTGCGTCCGCTGAGCATAGTTCACCTGTTTACCGGCGTGAACCTGGATATGGACACGGTAGGCATCGCTTTTCGACCGGGCGTGTGCGATGCCAGGTTCGGCGTATCGCTGACCCAGGCGATCGGGATCGGCGTGCCCGCCCCCAATTACCTGGTCACCGCCCATGAGATCGGCCACAACTTCAACGCCCCCCACGACGGCGATGCCACCGGGGCCTGCGGCGGCACCTCCGACAATACCTTCCTGATGGCGCCCACGTTCAATGGCGTTGACATCTTTTCCACCTGCAGCATCCAGGAGATCCAGGCGGAAATGGCGCGCGTGTCGTGCCTGACCCTGCTGGGTCCGGCAGACCCGGCCGTTACCATCGCCGATCCAAATGTCAGCGCGCTGGCCGGCGCAACTTTCGATTATGCCGTCCAGATCGATAACCAGGGGCAGACCGCCGCCAGCAATGTGACGCTTACGCTGACGGTGGATGCCGCCCTGGCCCTTGGCAATATTCGTATGCCGGGCTTCAGTTGCTCGGCGCCGGTCAGCCCGGTCGTCTGCCAGGCATTGGAATTGAACACGGGCGGTTCGGCGACCCTGACCGTGGCAATCACCGGCACAACGCCGGGCAGCTTCAATGTCAGCGCCATCGTGGGTTCGGATAACGACGATGACCTCAGCAACAACATGCAAAGCGGCACCGTCGGGATTCTGCCGGCCGCGGATCTTGCGGTGTCGGCCACGATGGCGGATGCGTTCATACGCAGCACCGACGGCACCACGGTCACCATTTCGGTCGTGAATAACGGGCCCCAGACCGCAATCAACACCCAGCTTCTGATCGACCTCGGCGCCTTGCTGACGGTGGTGCCGGGTCAGCTCAACCCGGCGTGTACGACACCCGATAACCAAATGCTGACTTGCCTTTTGTTGAGTACACTCGCGCCTGGTGCGCAACAAAGCATTGTCCAGCCGGTCGATGCCGCAGGCTCGATCGGTGCCGCGACCGTCAGCGCGACGATCGGCAGCGATCTCCCGGATAGCGACATGGGCAACAACAACAGTAATACAACCGTACAGGTGGCCAGCCGGCTCGTGGATCTGCGAGCTACAGTAGGCGCTTTGCCTACAGGCGTGGAGTTCGGGCAAAGCGGCAGTTTTTCAGTAAGCATGGAAAATCTCGGCCCCGATACGGCCTCGCAACCGGAAGTCGAAATTGTCGCCGGCGGCACCGGTGTATCGTTCAGTTCGGTGACTGCAGATTCCGGTAGCTGTACGTTCATCCAACGCGTAGCGACTTGTACAGCCACCGATCTAAGCGGCACCCAAACCGTTACCGTGGCATTTAATGCGTTGTCCGCCGGCGATTTCACGATCTCCGCCACCGCCCGAACGACAGTCGCGGGAGAATCCGATACGGATTCGGCGAACGATGCGGACAGCAAGATCATCACATTGCAAGACGCATCGACCAATACCGGTGGTGGCGGCGGTGGCGGTGGCGGCGGGTCGCCAGACCTGGGTCTGATCGGCTTGTTGATATTGCTGGTCGCGCGCAGACACAGGCCGGTACAAAAGCTGTGCGCATAGCGGCATAATAAGTACCTAGAAACTTCGACGAACAGCGGCACCCGGATATGAAGCCAGGCCCCTTACTAACGATATTTGCCACCATACTGGTTTTTACAGGCATGACAGCGACAGCGGACTCCCCCATAGCGATCGCGATTCACGGCGGCGCCGGCACCATATCCCGTTCCACGGTTACTGTGGAACAGGAGCAGGCGATTCGTGCAAAACTCCTCGAGGCCATCACCACGGCTTACCAGGTTCTGGAAAACGACGGCGACAGCATGGATGCCGTGATTTCCGCGATCAAAATCCTCGAAGATTCGCCGCACTTCAACGCCGGTAAAGGATCGGTGTTCACGTGGGATGGCAAGAACGAAATGGATGCGGCGTTGATGGACGGGGCATCGCTGGATGCCGGCGCCATTTCCGGGGTCGCAAACATAGCCAATCCGATAGTCCTGGCGCGGCTGGTCATGCAGAAATCCAAACACGTTTTTCTTTCCGGCGATGGCGCGGTGGAATTTGCCATCGAGCAGGGTCTGGAAAAAGTGCCCGATAAATACTTTTTTACCGAGCGCCGCTGGCAGCAATTGCAGGATTTCAAGAACCAACCTGAATTGGCCGCAGCCGAGCCGCAATACCGCATCGGCACGGTCGGCGCGGTCGCGCTGGATCGCAAAGGAAACCTGGTCGCGGGTACATCGACCGGCGGCACCACGGGAAAACGATACGGCCGTATCGGCGACAGCCCGATCATCGGTGCGGGGACCTATGCGAATAACCGGAGCGTTGCCGTATCGGCTACCGGCGCCGGCGAGTTTTTTATCCGCGGAACGGTGGCTCATGACATCAGCGCACTGGTCGAATACAAAGGCATGACGGTCGACGACGCTGCCCGGGAAGTCATATTCGAAAAACTTGCCGCGCTAAAAGGTGACGGCGGTGTCATCGCGATAGACCGGCACGGGAATATCAGCATGCCGTTCAATACCGAGGGCATGTACCGGGCATCGATCGACACGTCCGGGAAAGTCAAAATCATGCTATACGGCGAAAAGGCGGAGACGAAATAGGCCCCTTTTTTCGATTACAAGTGTCTTTCCAGGGCGGCGAGCAGGCGCTCCACATCCTCATCGTCATTGTAGAGATAGGATGCGATTCGCAGCCGGCTGCCGCGCTGGCTGAGATAAACGCCTTCGGCGCGCAGTTTACCGAGCAAATCAGTGGGTGGACTGCCGGACAAGCGTATACCCAGCAAATGCGAGGCGTGCGGTTCGGGCACTTCCAGGCCAAGCCGGGCAGCCCCTGCAACGATCTTTGCGCTGGTCAGTGAGACGGTTGCGGCGATATTGTCTACCCCCCACTCGAGTATCTGCCGCAATGTCTCGATAACGACCGGCCATTGCTGGAACTGGCCCCGGCCACCCGCATCGAACCGGCGCGCGCCGGCTTGATAATCGTCACGATAATTCACCAGGCCGGCAAAGTTTTCGCTACCGGCCCGATTTATCCATGCTTCCTCCAGGGGTCTGGCGTTGTGCCACCTGGGCGCTACATAAACAAAACCGAAGCCATAGGGGCACAACAGCCATTTGTAGGCCGCGCAAAAAATAAAGTCCGGATCCAGGTCCTCAATATCCACCCGCAAGACGCCCATCGACTGGGTCAGGTCGAGAACCAGCTTCGCACCCATCGCATGGCATCGCTTCGCTATCGGTGCGAGGTCGATCAACGAGCCATCGGTCCAGTGCACATTTGGCAACGCAACCAGTGCGGCGGGTTCGTCCAGGGATTCCAGAACGGACTCGGACCAGGTGCGGCCGTCCGCCTTTTGCACGAAATCGATGACCAGGTCACGCTCATGGGCAAGCGCAAGCCAGGAATAAACATTCGAGGGAAACTGCTCGGCCAGCATGACGATGCGCTGACCGGCGCCTGGCAGCAGATTTTTGCCGGCAATAGCGACGCCATAACTGACCGCCGGCACCAGCGCAATGTTTTCGGCCGCACAGCCCACGATATCGGCAAACAGGCCCCGCGCTTTCTCCGGACCAGCAAAAAAATCGTCGGCCGAAACATTCCACGGGCTCTGCTTGATTGTCGCAGCAGCGGCCGCGGCCTCGCTTGCACTGTTCAATTGCGGCGCCAGGTAGGCACAGTTGAAATACGCCAGGTCCCTGGGAATGGAAAACAGATGCCGCTGGCTGGGAATGAGCGTTTCTGACATATTTGGCAGGTTATTGGCTGACCTCAAAAGAAACAAGTGGGCGCATGAGCAATCCAACGCGAAACATATGCCTTTGGTCCGGTCCTCGAAATATTTCGACTGCACTGATGTACAGTTTCGGACAACGGCGTGACACGCGGATCCTCGATGAGCCTCTTTATGGCCATTACCTGCGGGTAAGCGGCGCGAATCACCCCGGTCGTGACGAAGTGTTGTCGGTCATGGATACCGATGGGGACCGGGTCATGAAACAACTCATCGATCAAGCGCATGAGCGGCCGGTCCTGTTCATGAAGCAAATGGCACACCATCTCGTCGACCTGGACCTTTCCTTTCTCAAACAGACCATCAATGTTTTGCTGATCCGCGACCCGGTCGAGATGTTGCCGTCGCTGACCATCCAGCTACCCAGGGCGAATATCGCCGATACCGGACTGGCAACTCAATGCGAGTTGCTCGAACGCCTGGCCAGGCTCGGGCAACAACCGATCGTTCTCGATTCGCGAGAGCTGCTCAAAAACCCTCGCGCGGTTCTCGCCGCGCTTTGCAAAAAAGTGGCTATCCCGTTTGATCAAGACATGTTGAGTTGGCCACGGGGCGCACGAACGGAGGATGGCGTATGGGCTCGCCACTGGTACTATCGTGTCCACCGGTCGACCGGATTTTCGCCATACCGGCCAAAAACCGAACCGTTCCCGGCCCACCTGGAACCACTGCTGGAGCAGTGCCAGCCCTATTATCAGCATATGTATGAATACGCCCTGAAAGCGGATCAGCCCAACGGAGACAGTCGATGAAAAAGGCCGCGATTCCCGATCCGCGCAACCGCGATATTCAGATATGGGTAGGCGACGGCCTGGTGCAGCGTGATAAAGCCCGGGTCTCGGTTTTTGACAGCGTGGTCCAGGGCGGCGATGCGGTCTGGGAAGGGCTGCGGGTATACCAGGGGCATATCGGTGCATTCGATGCGCATCTCGACCGGCTTTTCGCATCGGCCCGGGCCATGGCCTTCGATCAGGTTCCCGACCGCGACTGGATAACGGCGGCCGTATTTGCCACGCTCGAGGCCAATGGCATGACCGATGGGGTGCACATCCGTCTGACCCTGACCCGAGGCAGCAAGATCACTTCGGGCATGAACCCGCGTTTGAACCAGTCCGGACCCTGTCTGATCGTACTCGCCGAATGGAAGCCGCCGGTATATCCGGAGCCCGTGACCCTGATCAGCTCGGCGATCAGGCGAAACAGCCCGCAATTCGTCGATTCCAAGATCCACCACAACAACCTGATCAACAATATTCTCGCCGTCATACAGGCCAATGTCGCGGGCGCCGACGCCGCCTTGATGCTCGATGACAGCGGTTTCGTTGCGGAAACCAACGACACGAACATATTTATGGTGCGCGAAGCCAGGCTGTTTACGCCGTTCGCGGACGCTTGCCTGCCTGGAATTACCCGTGCGCTCGTTCTGAAAATCGCGGCTCATGAAAGCATCCCCTGCGAGGAAAAAAACCTGTCCCTGGTGGATTTTTATACGGCCGATGAAGCGTTCACGACCGGAACCATGGGCGAGTTAACCGCGGTACGTCAAATCGATGGCCGGATGATCGGGGACACCGCGCCCGGCCCGCTGACCCGGAAACTGCAGGACATGCATCGGCAATGGATATTGCGCGACGCTACCGCATTGCCGTTTGTCTGAAAATATCGGAGTATCTGCAGGCCAAAAAAAAGCCCGCAATGCGGGCTTTTTTAATGCTGAGCTGAATCCAGTAACCTGTTAGTTCTCCCCGCCACTTGAGGCGTCACCACCCTGGAAATCCTGCAGCGATCGCCTTGCCTCTTCCTGCTCCAGCCGTATCTGCTCGAGAGAACGGCAGACCGTTCTTTTCCTGTGCGTTCCGGTCACAGACATTTTTCGGCAAACGATCTGATTCTTTTCTTTTTCCTGAGTGTTGTAGATCGCCACTTTTTCTTCGGTGCTAAGCTGAGCTATTTCACCCTCGGTAAAAGCAGGCGTCGCCTGGGCAGTTCTCGCCGTGGAAGGTTCAGGACTGCCGCCGGAAGCGCAGCCGGTGATTGCAACGGCGGCTACCGCCACCAGTAAATATCTTGTTTTCATTCAAATTCTCCAAAAAAAATCTGTGTCCCGGCAGCGTCGCCGCCGGCTTGAGGTTCGCTATTATACGAAGTTTTTCGTATAACACAATGGAAAGCTTGGTCCAGCGTTAATTTGCCTTTGCCTGGTACAGGCGGTCGGCACCAATATCCGGATCTCGCTTCGCTTTACAAAGCCTGCTTCGCGTCACCACCACGCAACCTGAAGCGATCTTTGCATCCGGGTCGATCCGGAACTGGATGGTTCGGGTCACGCTACGCTCGACAACTTTGCCATCCTGCCGGAATGGTTCGAACTGCCAGGTCCCGAGCGCCCGGTGTACGGTCTTGTTGAAAATCCGACCGTTTAAGGAATCCAGGGTTTTTGCATTGCGGACTCGTCCATTCCGGTCGATCGTGTAGCGCACGGTAACCCATCCTTCGGTCCCCCGCAAACGCGCCTTGCGCGGAAACCTGGGTTGTTTCCCGGACAACAAACGCCCGCCTGTAAAAACCGGCCCGCCAGCCGAGGAATCCTTTGCCGCGGGTGTCCTGATGGGTTCCGGCGTAACCGCCCCGGGAATACTGGCGGGCTTTGCGGCAAGCGGCGGCGCTGCGCTCGCGAAGCTGTCCGGCAGTGCCGCTCGATTCGACTGTCTCGCAGCACGCACCGCAGGCATATCGATACCACTCATCCGTACCGGGATTACCGGCGCAGGATCCGGGTTCTGCGGAACAAGCTCAACTGAAACCACGGGAGCCTCGCTCATCCATTCTTTGGGCCTCTCCACACCTGGTGAATCGACGCGAATATTTGCCAATTGCCGCGGCGGCGCTTCGTTTGTTGAATCCATCGGCTGCGCCACCGGTTTTTCGGGTAACGTTAAAGACGACACCTCGGCGGGCGCCGTTAGCTCGATCGTCGCACCCCGCTCACCGACCGTGACCAGCGCCGATCGGGTCGCGGCGAACATGCCCACACCGCTTGCCATGACCGCCAGACCGATGACCCAGTGCAAAACGCCTTTTTGCGGAACCGGAGCCGCCGACAAACGATGAATGCGGGTCAGCAGTTGCCCACCACTGGCAGCCATGCCTATGGACGGTGTCAGACTCCTGAGTTCTTCCATCCCCGCCAGCGCCTGCGCGTAGACCAGGCTGTCCCCCTTGAGTTCGACGACCAGTTCGTCGCAACACAATTCGCGCTCGTGGCGAACCCGCCTGGATAGCCAACGCACTGCAGGATGATAAAACAACACCGTTTCCACGAAAATCTGTACCAGGTTGATCAGATAATCCATACGGCGTATATGGGCAAACTCATGCGCCAACAGCATCTCCAGCTGTTGCTGGCTCAAGCCAAGGATCGCGCTCGACGGCACCAGGATCACTGGCTTCAGCCATCCCAGGACTATCGGAACTGACGTCCTGCCGGATTCAAGCACGCGGACGACAACGCGAATTCCAAACAGTCGATGCAATGAGTCGGCAACCCGCTGCCAGTTCGCGGGCAACGGTTTGACGTTGTGGCGCACAAGCTGCTTTAGCTGGCGCCATTCCTTGAATAGCCTGCGGCTCATCAGGGCCACGCCGGCCAGCCACCCGGCAACGGCCCATGGAATCAGCGGATCAAACCACCCGCCCAGCTCGGCCCGCCAACTCGTCGCCAGCCATGCCGTAGCCTGGGTCCCGGCGGCCTGTACCGAAAATGACAACAACGGTTCACCCTGGGCAGCCGGAAGCTGGTAGATGGACAGGAAAGTCAGCGCCGGCATCAGCAACATCAAAAAAAGCGCCAGCACTCCAAGGTTATAGCGCAGCTTCGCCCTGCCGGCGTTGAACGCCGCACAAAAAATTGCGTATAGAGCGGCAATGGCGGCGCCCTGCCAGAGAAAATGGAGCAAGGTCCAGCCAAGCGCGTTTACCACTGAATCGACATGCAGGCCGACGGTAATCATGTATGGCCCTGTTCGAGACGCTCGAGCAAGGATCTGATTTCCGCCAACTCTTCGGCGCTGGCGCGCCCGCCGCCCAAGGCTTGCATTACGAGCTGCGAACTGGAGCCATCGAAAACATTATCAACCAGAAAACGGGTCAATTGCCGCTGGGCCGCAGCCTGGCTGAGCTGTGCGGAATACACATGCGCCCGCTCCGAATCATCCCTTTCGACCAGACCTTTGCCGTGCATGATCTGCAGAAATTTCAGGACAGTCGTGTAACCTACTGTCGCTTTCTCGCCTTGCAGAAATTCGTGAACCCTGCGCACGGTACTCGGACCCAAAGCCCACAGGACTCTGAGGATTCCCAACTCCGCGTTTGTTGGCCGCGGTAAATCGATAGCAACCACGCCCATCGCCCCCCTTGGTTTTTCCCAGCGCCCCCGCGGCTCCTGGCCGGCTTTGCGGGAGCTGGGCTTGATGACCGACAGCGGAGTATACCTGTTCCACGAAATATTTCGTAGTTCTGATGTTCTCGCTGCCGACGGTGAATCAGATAAGTTGTTCCGCCTGGCTAAAGTAGTTCTGCAAATAGGCCTCGAAGCTGATCCGGTCGCTGGCCTCGATTTTTTTTTGTCGCTCAATCGAGGCGGCTGCCTCGGCCGCAAGGAAGTCCAGGCGTGCAGAATCGTCTTTCCCCAGGCTCAAAAAGTAATCCCGGTGCTGTTCCGATATTCGCCGGGCAATCGAGAAAAAGGACTCGCCGGACCGTTTCATCTCCGCCAGTATGCCCGCCGATGGTGTCAGCCCGGGATCCCGGATGGCTTCGCGCTGCAGCTCGAGCGCATCGCGATACAAGGACGAACCGGTACCCTCGTCCAGCAGATCACAGATAGCAACCAGGCGGCCGCATATCTCGTCGGCCCAGTTCGTCAGCAGGAGCTGCCCGTGGTGCCTGCTCAAGGTCAGTCCGGGCTCTCGTCCCTGGCGGGCCACCAGTAACTGGTTGCTTTCCGTCTGCGCGATTTCCCGGGCATCCAGCAGCGGGCTGTCCTCGATCAGGCAATAAATCAGGAAGGCTTCCAGGAATCTCATCTGGTTCTGGTTTATCCCGGCCGGGTCGTTCAGGCTGACATCCAGCGCGCGCAATTCTACATATTCCACGCCCCTGCGTTTCAAGGCTCTGCTCGGCATTTCACCCGAACGGGTAACGCGTTTTGGTCGAATCAGTCCGTAGTATTCGTTTTCCACCTGCAGGATATTTGCGCTGATCTGCCTGTATTCGCCATCGGCCTTGATACCGATTTTCTGGAAATCGCGGTTGGGCGTGCTAACTGCCTTTAGCAATGTTTCCACGTATGCGTCGATATTATTCAGTGAAATATCCAGCGCGGCCTGGGCGGTGTTTTTGTAGCCCAGGTCGCTCATCCTCAACGAGGTGGCATAGGGCATAAAAAATGTGCCCTTGTCGAATTCTTCGAGGCCCGGCTTTGCGCCGTCTGTAAAACACTTGCAGATTGCCGGTGAGTTGCCGAACAGGAAAAGCACCAGCCAGCCCATGCGCCTGACATTTCTCAATAATCCAAAATAAGAAGCCGAACGAAATTCCTGGCTTCCGCCGGTGTCTTTTTCCAGTTCCTGGTAGTGATCCCAGAATTCCTCCGGCAGGGAAAAGTTGAAATGCACACCGGAAATTGTCTGCATCATCCGGCCATAACGGTGGCCAAGACCGAGCCGATAAACGGTCTTCATTTTACCGACGTTTGAATCACCGTAACGCGCTACCGGGATAGCCTCGTCAGCTTCGATCAGGCAGGGCATGCTGGCCGCCCACAGCAGCTCATTGTCGAGTTGCTGATACACGAACTGATGGATATCGCACAGAAACTGCAGTGTCTCCCAGGTCGAGGTATAAGCTGGCGTTACGAACTCCAGCAGCGCCTCGGAGAAGTCAGTCGTTATATACCGGTTGGTCAGCGCCGAACCCAGCGCCGGTGGATGACGCGTGGTGGCCAGGGCGCAATCCCGGGTCACTCGCAACGCCTCTTTCTCGACACCCTTGCGGCAACGCTGCAGTACCTGCGCCAGCCCGGTGTCCGCCAGGCGTTGCAGGCGCGCTTCCGCCAGCGGGCTCAAACCACGCCCTCCGGCGGTACTGGCAGCAACAAAATACTGGTCAAAACGGAATGCGTCCGCTGAGTATGTCCTTGTACATGACAAAATCCCCGATCAGGCTGTACAACGGATATTGAAAGGTCGCCGGCCGGTTTTTCTCGAACACGAAATGCCCGATCCAGGCGAAGCCATAGCCAAAAACCGGCATCAGCCACAACAGCGCGAGAGGGCCTTCGAGCAAAGCGTAGACAAGAACTATCAGGACCAGGCTGGTGCCGGCAAAATGCAGGCGCCTGCAGATCCTGTTGCTGTGCTGAGCGAGATAAAACGGGTAAAATTCCGCGAAATTGCTGATTCTATTTTCCATAATCCCCCCTGCACCTCCTTCGATCCATTGTATCCCTAGTATCGATTGCCCGGTAGCGACAAATCCGCGGTGACCACAGTGTGTCAGTCCAGGAATGTGAACCGCAACACACTGAAAATAATGGCGTAACACTACACTGTGTGGGATTTGTGCCAAACAGGCCTATCTGTGTCCGCAAATAAAAGACATTCCATGATCGACAACGGCCATACCCCTGAACCGTTGATATCCGATGCCGATCTGGCGACCGGCATCCGCGAAAATCAGTTCGTCATGCATTACCAGCCGAAAATCGATACCCGGACGCTGGAATTCGTCTCGGTGGAAGCGCTGGTTCGCTGGAATCACCCGGTCCTTGGCGTGTTGATGCCGGACGCTTTTATTCCCCTGGCCGAGCAAGGCAAACATATACACGGGATCACCGATATCGTGCTGGAAACTGCCCTCAGGCAAAGCGCCCAATGGCGGGAGCTGGGGCTGGACTTGCGCATGTCGATAAATATTTCCGGCGCCTCGCTGGAAGTTCCGGATCTGCCCGAACGGATTCATGACGTTAGCAGCGTGTTCAATGTGCCGGCAGACAAGATTGTGCTGGAGGTTACCGAAACCTGGCAAAGCAGGGACACCAAGACGGCGCTTGATATTCTGAACGCCCTGAGCGCAAAGGGATTTGGCCTGGCGCTGGACGACGTAGGCACCGGTCATTCCAACTTTGCCAAGCTGCAAAGCATGCCATACAGCGAGATGAAACTGGACAAGAGCCATATCCACAGCGCAACCATCGATGAGGACACCCGGCATTTCATCGCCATGTGCGTCGAACTTGGCCATGAGATGGGCATGTATGTCGTGGCCGAAGGCATAGAAAAGCAAGAGCAATGGGAGATGATGTCGGCGATGGGCTGCGACGAAGCGCAGGGGTTCTTCATCGCCCGGCCCATGCCCGGCGACCAGATACCCGGCTGGTTGAAACGCTGGAACACTTACCTCGGGCTGGCGGAAGACCATCAAAGAGCGAGCGGGCCGCATGTCAACCTCGACGAAATGACCGGCACATTTCATCGGCTCAACAGCATTTTCCCCACCAAGCTGGATATTTAGCCCGGCATACTGATCAAGCCTCGGAATCACCCGACCTTAAAGCCTTTTTGACAAAAAGACTTGACATGAGCGCCAAACTTACTTATAAGTAAGTAACTTTGGAGCAAAAAATGTCTGTACCCCGAACTTCGACCCGTGAACATATACTCAAAAGAGCAACCATGCTTTTCCAGGGCAGGGGCTATAACGGCTTTAGTTTCAAGGACATTTCCGCCCCGATGGGAATCAGGAACGCGGCGATCCACTATCATTTTCGCACCAAATCCGATCTTTGCAGTGCCGTCATTGCACGCTACCGCGACCTGCTCAAGTCGGAGACCGGGGATTTCATGAAGCACGGCGGTTCGGCCAAATCTCAACTGGACGCTTACCTGGCGTTTATTCGCCATGAAATTCTGGACGCACGCTGTATGTGTCCGCTAACCAACGTAGCGGTAGCGCTGGATACGCTGCCCGGCGAAGTCCGGGCGCAAGCCACGATGCTGAGTCACGATCTTCTCGCATACCTGACCCGGGTGATGGAGCTTGGGCGGGAACAGGGAGAATTCCAGTTTAACTGCGCGGCCGAGCAAAAAGCGTTGTCGGTAAAGGCCACCTTACAAGGCGCAGGGCAGTTGGCCAGGCTCATGGGGCCGCAGGTTGTGGACCAGGTTATCGACCAGATCCGCTGCGATCTCGGGCTTTGATTTTTTTTGACTTTTTAACTTACCTACTAGTAAGTATTGTTGGGAGAACCAAGATGTATAACACACGCATAGAAAAATTGAACGGATTCGCCGAGTGGATTTCCGTCGTCAAGACATCGGCAAGCCGTTTGTGCCCCGGCGCCCTGGAAATCTGGGCCGTGCTTGCCGGCAGCATCGTCACCACGGTAATCGCTTCATTGCTGGCGAATTGGGCGCTTTCCGAGCAAACGCAGCTCTTGTCGGCTATTTCGTTTACCGGCGCGCTGGTGTGGATTTATGGCACTTTGCTGGCCGGCAGCGGGCGCAAGGCTTTGCTTCGGCTGGCTCTGGTCATCACCATCGTGGCATTCACGGCCATTGGAAATACCGATTTGCTCGCCGCGAGTTTCCTGTTGCATGCCCTGGCGGCGGCACAGGTTTCCTCGGAACTTTCCATACGGCAGGAAAAACTGGCGTTGCTGGTTTGGACCGGCGCAACCCTGACCCTGGCCGTGCTGACCCTGGTTGGTCCTGGCTAACAAGATTAACGGCGGACCAGCGGAAAGAGGACAAAAAAAAGGCGCCGCGGTGGGGGAAGCTGACCGCGGCGCCAGAGCGAAAAACAATGTTCAGAAACCGCTTCCGGACCTAGCCGAAAGCGACTTGTTCCATTTCGTATCCCAGCACTTTACCGGTCTCGGGATCGGTGATCGGCCTTCCTTTCCTGAAACAGCCCGTGGTAGGCCATCGTTTCAAGTAATCGACATCCGATTCCACTTCCCGGAGCTCGATGCGGCCATTTGACCGTCTGATAAGCAGCGTCGCCGTCGAGGTGAAATTATCGTCCGATGAATCGACATCCGTGTCTGGTAACAGTAATCCTATGACCTCGGCACCCATTGCAATCTCCAGCATCAGTCTCTTAACCTGCCGGATTATGTGCAATCATCGTGCCAAAAACCATTTTATGTTAAATAACAATAGCTTATGTGATTTCCGATCGGCCCCCTGGGTGACTATTTTTGTCACAGTCTGACAATCGAGTTTAGCAAAGGCGCGGTCAACGTCACTTGCAGGTAGCAATTTCCCAAAACCCCGGCGCTGGTATCGCCCATGCCGAACCATGCATCCAAAAACCGACCGGGCCGCCTTGTCGACAGATGCGGGCTAAAGCAAGTGGCGGATATCGGGCAGATATTTTTCCCAGGATCCGGTGTTGATGATGACCACGCGGTCACCACGGTGGATATGCTGCTCATCCACCAGCCTCGAAAGCGCCACCACACAGGCTGCGCCTTCCGGGCCTATCCACCAGCCGTTCTTCCTGTAAACCCGGCCCAGCGTTACGCCGATTTCCGCCTCCGGTACCGCGAGCGCCGCGCCCTGACTTTCCCGAATAATGCGCAAGACCTCGAAATGGCCAACCCCGCCCGGTACATTGAGCCCGTACGCGATGGTGTCCCCCGTCTCTACCACGTCAGTGTCTGGCAGGCCTGCTTCGAATGCCCGGACCAGCGGAGCCGTGGCTTCGCTCTGCACAGCGATCATGCGCGGCATTGGGCCATCGGTCAGGCCCAGCGCCCGCAACTCATTGAACGCCTTCCACATCCCCAGTATCCCGGTACCACCGCCCGTTGGGTAGACAATGACATCGGGCATTCGCCAGGCGCCATCGTTAAACGGTATGGCGGGCTCGGCCAGTTCCAGACCCAGGGTTTTCTTGCCATCGATACGCCAGCCGGGCTCGTGGAAAGTCGCAACCGAAAAATATCCCTGGGGAAGATATTTCTCCTTAATCAGCTGACCGGCCTCGCGTATGGTTCCCTTGACCACGTCGAGACTGATCCCCGGGTAGAGCTGGCTGTATGCCGAAACCTTGCCCATGATCGGCATCGGCGTGTTATCAGGCATCGCGATCGCGGCGGACAAGCCGGCCTGCGCCGCGTATTCCGCCAGCGAGTCGCCGGCGTTGCCCTGGGTAGGAACCGCAAGCTTCTGAAGCCCGAACTTTCGCGCCATGGAAACCACCATGGCCATCCCCCGGTCCTTGAAACTACCCGTCGGGTTTGCGCCAAAACCCGGCGCCGGACGCCCCTCGTCCTTGAGCCACAACTCAAAGCCAGCCTTTTTCGCGAGGGGGTAATCCGCCCACCGATAAATCGGCGTGTATCCTTCGCCCAGAGAGAAAATATTACTCGCGTCTTGCGCATCACCCGGATCAAGCGCCATCAGGCGGCCAAAACGCCACATGTTTTTCAGCTCCGGGCGATAGGCAATATCGCTGGAATCTTTTTTTGCCAGCGCCTCCAGATCGAAGCATATCTGCACCGGGCGATTGTCTTCCGGACACAGGTTCATGACCCGGTCGGCGGGATATTCTTTTCCGCATCCCAGGCAACGCAGGTGAGTGACATAGCTCATGTTGTTTCCTCGTTTCGCTGCGGAAGCCGAGACTGGATTCCGCATCCCAATGTGCGCACAATGCCACGATGAGTCAACGGGGCGCCAACCCCAAAATCAGGCTCGAACGACAAACACAGGGAGTATGACGATGGCCAGTAAATTTCGTCGCTTTATGGATAGCGCAGCCGATTCCACCACTTTGCTGGGCGAAGGAACACGCTTTGTCGGCCAGTTTAGCGGCCGCGGCCATTTTGTCGTTTGCGGAGAAGTCGAAGGCGACTGCGAGATCGAAGGCTCACTGACCATAGCCGTCGATGGGAGCTGGAACGGAACCATCAGGGCTGAAAATGTGGTGATTGCCGGTCAGGTACATGGAGAGGTGCAGGCTTCGGGTCAACTCGAAGTCGCCGCCAGCGCCAGGGTTGCGGGTAATCTGACCGGCGCGTCGATCGCCATCGCCGAGGGCGCGATTATCGAAGGCGGCGTTAATGTGAGCGGTCGCAGCGAACCCGTCGCGTTCAGCGAAAAACGCTCTGAATCGGACTAGGACCGCCAACCGCAAAATGCAGCTGCAATGGTGGGTCGCGTATGTAACGACCATATTGATCCTGATGAGCACGCCGGGACCCAGCCATATTCTGATGCTGTCGAACAGTTTGACGCACGGATACAAGAGGTCCCTGGCAACATTGGCAGGAGACCTGTCCGCCAATATGTTGCAGATGGGGGTTGCCGCCGCCGGGCTGGTCACGGTGATTCAGTCTTCCCGTTCGTTTTTTGTCTATGTGAAGTGGGGCGGCGTCGCCTACCTTGTTTACCTGGGTGTCCGCCTGTTCCTAAAATCCGGACCGATGCTGAATCAGGACCAGTCTTCCGGGGCGGGACGCTCCGGCCAGGCGCTGTACTGGCAAGGGTTTCTTACTTCAGCGACCAATCCGAAAGCGATCATATTCTTTGCCGCCCTTTTCCCGCAATTTCTGATCCCGACGCAGCCGATGGCCATGCAATTTGTGATGCTTAGCGCGACATACTTATTTCTGGACGGCTGTTTTTTGTTGTTTTACGGTGGCTTTGCGAGGGTGATCGCCGGTTTTTTCAGGAACCGGTCCACGTCCTGCCTGAACCGGACATCGGGAACACTGCTGATTATTGCGGCAAGTATTCTTGGCCTTAAGGACATGAGTCCTGACGCAGGATAAACTGGGCTACAGGTGTCGCGCACAAGGATGGCGCCAGAAAAAATCGGGGTATTGGGGTAAAACAATTATGAAACGACAGATCGGCCTGCTGCTAACTGCCATCGTTGCCGTCTCGGCGATCGCCGTACTCGTTGCGAACAGACCGGACCCGCTTGAAAAAAGCTTTGCGTCGGGCGATCTTGATGAATATCAGTTGCTGGCCCGCGACCTGTTCCGGCAGCTGATCGAAATCGATACCACTCACTCGACAGGCGACACGACCGTGGCTGCCAATGCAATGGCGGACCGCCTGCTATCCGCCGGTTTCGCCGCCGACGATGTACGCGTATTGGGAGAAATCGAGAATCGGGGAAACCTGGTGGCCCGCCTGCGCGGCACAGGCTCGCGGGAACCGATACTGCTGCTCGCACATCTCGATGTAGTCGAGGCAAAAAAATCCGACTGGTCGGTCGATCCCTTTGTGTTTCTCGAACGAGACGGCTATTTCTATGGCCGTGGCACGGCCGACGACAAGGCACAGGCCGCAATCTGGATCACCAACCTGATACGCATGAAAAAAGAGGGCTATGCGTCAAACCGGGACATCATCGTTGCGCTGACAGCCGATGAAGAAGGCGGTGATTACAATGGCGTCGACTGGCTGCTAACGAACCACCGCGAACTGATCGAGGCAGAATACGCCCTCAACGAGGGCGGCAGGGGCGCTATCATCGATGGCGAAAAGGTTTTTAACTCCATCCAGGTCAGCGAAAAAGTTTATCAAAGCTTCAGAATTGACGTCACCAACCCTGGCGGCCACAGCTCCAGGCCAGTCCCCGAAAATGCTATCTACACCCTGGCGCAGGTTCTGCTCAATATTTCAGCTTACGAGTTTCCGGTCAGCCTGAGTGTAGACACAAGAACGTTTTTTGAGAAAATGGCGCCGACGCAACCGGCTGCGATCGCCGCCGATATGCTTGCGATTTCCCGATCACCGCCAGACCCGGATGCCGCGGCACGCCTGGCAAAAGACCCGTCGCTCAATGCGATGATGCGTACGACCTGTGTCGCCACCGGGCTATCCGGCGGCCATGCTGAAAACGCCTTGCCCCAACTGGCGAGCGCCGTGATCAACTGCCGGATCCTGCCCGGCGAATCTGCCGAAACGGTACGGGCAAAACTGACCGATTTGATCGCCAACGAAGAGATCCGGATGACCTCGATCTGGGACGCCGTTGCCAGCAACCCCTCTCCACTGTTGCCGGAAATTTTTGCCAGCGTCGAAAATATTTCGGACCGGATGTGGCCAGGCATTGTCGTTACGCCCATTATGGCCGCCGGTGCTACCGATGGCCTGTATCTGCGAAACGCCGGCATTCCAACCTATGGCGTATCGGGCATGTTTTTCGATTTCAATGACACCAGGGCCCACGGCATGGATGAAAGAATTCTCGTTCAGTCTTTTTTCGAAGGACAGGAATTTCTCTACCAGTTGGTCCGGGAATTGTCATCGGATTGACCGGGCGAACGAAATGCATTATCTCACGCGTCTGGCCGGGCGAGGCCAGCGCTTTTCCCGCAAGGCCAAACCGCAAGCATCAGCAACACCAGCCATCCGGCCGGGTACAACAGCGCCAACGCGTCGTCATAGCGCCAGTAAGTAAGCGCGGCGCCGATGATAACCAGCAAAACCAAGACAGCGCCGATCAAGCGAGTTTCGCGAAACCACAGCAACAAGACGCCAATAACCTGGATTACACCGGTTACGACGCGCAGCCAGTCAGGGTAACCATAGACAACGAACTCCATAACCTGCTGCTGTGTGCCAAAAACACGGTTGCCGCCGGCGCCGACAAAAACCGCCAGCAGCGCAATCCGGGCAACGAGACCTACGATCTTCAAGTAACTTCCGCGAATCCGCTGTGGATCCGCCCATCGATCCAGCTGCTTCCGTCGAGGCGCTCGAGAAAACCACAGTGGCCGCCGAATTCGGTGACCACGATGTCCAATGCTTCGCTCCTGGCTACCCGATCGAGATCGCCAATCGGAATCATCGGATCATCTTTTGCCAGGATCAGGGTCGATGGGACCGCCAGGCCTTCAAGCTTGTCGCCGGTGATCGCATAATCGGACAGGTAGGTTTGCAAATCCGGATAAGGTGCGTAGGCGTCGATAAACCTTTCAGTCATATCCATCAGGCCATCCGTCCTGGGTATGACCGAGAAATCGTAAACATCCGGAAACAGTTTTTGCTTGATATTCAGCGAGCGGCGCCATTTGGTGATGAAATATCTCCGGTAGCCGAAAAAACCCTTATCGAGCGCTTCCAGCGTGTGGCGCGGTTCAAGAACCGGACTGACCGCGACCACTTTTTTCAGATCGATATTTGCGGCCGGCGCTCTTGCGGCGATCCTCAGGCAAAAATTACCCCCGAGCGAAAATCCGGCAAGATAAAGCCTGTGATCGGGAAACACGCTTTGCAACCTTGACACCGCACCGACCGCCTCGGTGATCCGGCCGGAGTGAAACAGTTCTACATTCAAGTGATGAGTCAGCCCGTGATCACGCATGTTGAGGCGAAAAACCTCGTAGCCCTGCCTGTACAAATAGTCTGCTGCGGATATCAGGTACAGGGAATTGGCACTTCCCTCCCAGCCATGAATCAGGATCGCCAATCTTCGCGGACCGTTTTTCGCCTCCAGATGGGGCGAGTAATAACCATGCCAGGTGACGCCATCGCCACAGTCCAGCAACATGGACCGCGATGCCTGCAGCATGTTGCGGCCGCGAAATCGAACCACCGGCTGACGAATATTCAAGCCGCCGAGTATCGATTGCGCATGACCGTTTCGCAAAAATTTTGCCGGCCGGAATTCTGTCATGATTTTTGCCAACCTTTGTTCAATCTCGCCGGAAATTCGATACGAACGAAGATCGGTCCGTTACGCCCGACATCAAGTGATTTCTATGTTGCCGGATCCCGGCAGAGTCTCCACCAGGGTTTTGCCCGCCAGCAACGATGGCGTAAAGTAACCCCCCGGAAAATTGCCATCCAGCACAACATCAACCAGGGCAAGCGCGGCGGTAACCGTCAGTGCATAACCGTTCGCCGTTTTTATTCTGCCAGTCCTGCGGTCGCCGGCTGCGTTCCTGACTTCGCCCCAGACAAAAGTGGGTAATTTATCGCGTTGCTCGCCGCTTGGACCGCGCTGACCTTTCTCCACCTTTTTTTTGAGAAAGTTCTGCACTATGCCGAGCCCCAAAAGAAACCGCACTTTGTTTATCATCCTCAGTCTTCTTAGCAGCCGGGGGGAGACAGGCACAAAAACCTTTATATTGGGTATACCGGTGGAGTAGTTCGCCGTCGCGACGTCTCCCCAGGGTATGGTCATCGCGCATTTCTCGCCATCGCCAAAATCTATCTGCCGGCTTTCATGACCCAGACCCACGGTCAGCAGTTTGCCGTCCTTCCTGATTCGCCCACCCTTGGCCAGGCCTTCGATGGAAGTCTTGGCGGTTCCCTGGCTCATACCCGACTGGGAATCGAATCCCAGCGACAAATGGGTCGCATCGGGCAACGCTTCGCTGAGCGCGGCGGCCAGGCAATCGGTGGGGACGACATCGAACCCGGCGCCGGGACACACCACGATGCCGGCATCGACCGCTCGCTGATGCAAACTGTGCGCATAGTCGAACACATCAATTTCACCGGTGATATCCAGGTAATGGGTTCGCTTGGCCAGGCACGCTTCCAGCATCGGTTTTGCAGTCGCGGAAAATGGCCCGGCACAATGCACCAGCAGTTCGATTCCGGACAGGCCCTGCCCGGTCGCCTGCGGATCGCTCAGCGAAAAAATTCGGCTTTCCAGCCCCAATTCGTCGGCCAGTGGCTCGATTTTCGCGGCCGATCTGCCAGCCAGCACCGGCTTGCTCCCCCGTTTGGCTGCCTCGCGGGCAATCAACTCGCCGGTATAGCCGTTCGCCCCGTATATCATCCACTGCCTGTCGTTCATATTTTTCTCCGGCGTTTGCTTATTGCTGAACCTGGTTGCTTTGCCTCAGCCTGGTCTCGACCCGGTTGTTGAGCGCCGCGATACCGTTCCACGTATTGGCGCTTATGGACGCGGCATCGGCCGGGTAAGCCATCAGCGGACTGCTGTCGCCATGCGCGATTATTTCCAGTCGAATTCGGCCATCGGCAAGTATCGGGCTGGAATTGAGGAACCGGGAAAACGCCGCTGACTGCTCATCCGCCCGCATCGTGCCCAGGTGGCCGCACTGGCTGACGATCTGGCCCGCTCCGGCAATCACCCACCGGCCAAGCTTGCGATTCTGGCAAAATACGCCACCGTGAACATGCAGCGTAACCACACCTTCGAATCCAAGCTTATCCAAGCGTCGCAGCAAACCTTCGACGGTAGCCAGCCTGACGTCTCCCAGCGGGCGGTCACCCGGTTCTACCCACTGGTCAAGGTTCAAAGCCCATTCCAGCACCTCCAGATCCACAACCGCAGCAGCGGCCAGCGGTTCAACTTCGCCGCCGGTCAGCGCACGGCTAAGCCGCGACAAGTCACGCGCCATGCCATCGCGCAGATTCCCCATCGCCCGTTCCTGTTCTTGCGCCTGCGCTTTCAGCAGCGCCACCAGGTCCTGCGATTTCGAGTACTGGTAGGCGAGACCGACGCAGATGATGGTCAGCGCAGCAACCGCCCACCGCCACCTGTCCTGCCCGCGCGGCCGGTCGATCATCAAATCTTCATGCCCTGCATCCGGGCCCTGCGATTCGTCCAGCCTGGCTTGCAGACGGCGGAGTCCCGCGTACAGGTCCTGCAAGACCAGGTCAGGATTCGCTGACCCGTCACCTGTGTCCGCATCGCCGTTATCCCGGCTGCCCTCGCCGCTGTCGGGTGACGCGAGCCGCAGGGAACGCAATACCTTGGACACCTGAATCGGCTTGTTTCCTTTTGGCAAAACGCCGGCCGCGCCAAGTTCGCGAACCTGGTTCAAATAGACTTCGCCGCGCTTCGATGTGTACATCAGCACCGGAATGTTGCAAGTCTCGGGATTCTCTTTTATTGCTCGCAGGGCCTCGAAGCCGTCCATGCCGGGCAAAAGGTGATCCATAAAAATAACATCGGGGTGTTGCCGTTCCAGGTATTGAAGCGCCGCCTCGCCCGAATCGACTGCATCGACTTCGATTTGTTGATCTCTTAGCTGCTGGGCCAGAACGGCCCGCGCCGAGGTCGAATCGTCTACAACTAACGCTTTACCGGGCATCCCGACCCTGCCTTAGCTGGTCGTGTTTCCCTGCGCGACTCGTGCGCCGGGCCATTCTTTGCAATCCCCTGAAATACAATTCCGGGAAAAATCTCTTCCACCGCCAATACCAGCGAGCATCCACATGGGGTATCAGCATGAACTGCCGGGTTCTGACAGAGGCAAACACCTGCTCCGCAACGTCATCGGCGGTGATCTTGCTGCGCTCCATGACTCGCTCAACCATTGCACGAGTCTTATCGTGGGGCGCACCGGATGTTTCCATCAGCCGTGTCTTGAAAAACGCCGGGCAAGCAACGCTGACCCCAATTTCCCTATCCACCAGTTCAGCCCGCAGGCTCTCGGAAAAAGAAATAACCGCTGCCTTCGTCGTGTTATAAGCGACCAGGCCGGGTGCCGCGGCGATACCGGCGAATGATGCAACGTTGATAATATGTCCGCCCTGCGCAATCAGGGGAAGCATGGCTCGCGTCGTCCTCAGCACACCAAAGAAATTCACCTCGAAAATACGCCGCCATTCCTCCATCGAGGTTTCATCGGTGCGACCGGCTATCGCGATGCCGGCATTATTCACCAACACATCCAGGCCGCCCCAGTGGTCGGAAACGGACTCCGCGAGCTGTTCGATGTCTTGCTCGCTGGTAACAT
This sequence comes from Pseudomonadota bacterium, assembly GCA_022560735.1. Lineage (GTDB taxonomy): Bacteria > Pseudomonadota > Gammaproteobacteria > Steroidobacterales > MnTg04 > MnTg04. The sequence goes on along the minus strand of JADFSO010000003.1, from coordinate 21,977 downwards.
CCGCACGCAGGTACATACAGGTACCGCCGCCGCGGTCGATTTCTTCGGCCGTTTGGCTGAGCCGATCTTCATCCAGATCACAAACGGCAACCCGCCAGCCGTCGGCCGCGAAACGCAAGGCCAGCGATTTCCCCAGACCACTGGCCGCACCGGTAATCAATACCCTCCTCGCGTCACCGCTCGACATCCTGCTATTCTCCTGTTGATACTGGCCGCTTGATTCTACTGCGCCGTAGCTTCATTGCCCATAATAAAGGAGGCCTTAATGAGCTCAGCCTTATTCGATTTGACCGGCAAGACGGCGTTGATTACCGGCGCCAGCAGGGGGATCGGCGCGGCCTGTGCGGTTCTGCTGGCCGAACATGGCGCACACGTCGTCATTACCAGCCGTAAACAGGAAAACCTGCAACAGACGACCGACAGGATTCTTGCCGCTGGCGGCCAGGTTACGCCCATTGAAAGCCACGCCGGCGATACGGACGCAACAGACCGTTTGCTCGCGGCGATGGAAGAAGGGCCCGGCGCAGCTGACATCTTGCTCAGTAACGCGGCCGCCAATCCATATTTCGGGCCGATGCTCGATGTTGAAATGAGCGCAGTCGACAAGGTAATCGAGGTCAATTTGCGCGGCAGCTTTTATCTCGCGCGCGAAGTCGCCAGGAAAATGAAACGCAAGGGCGGGGGTAATATTGTCCTGGTCTCGTCAGTGAACGGCGTACGCGCCGGGCACTGGCAGGGAATTTACTCGATCAGCAAGGCGGCCCTGATATCGATGGCAAAGGCGATGGCCAGGGAATATGCAGTCGATGGAATCCGCGTCAACGCCGTTTTGCCGGGGCTGACCGATACCCGTTTCGCTTCCGCCCTGACCCAGGACGAAAAAATTCTGCAAAGCTTTTTGCGGCAGGTCCCGATGAACCGGATAGCGCAACCGGAAGAAATAGCATCCGCGGTGCTATACCTGGTGTCGCCGGCGTCTTCTTATGTGACCGGGGTCTGCCTGCCGGTCGATGGCGGCTTCCTGGCCTAGCAGTCGTTGAAAAAGCCTGCTGGCAGGCCGTCGGACTCAGGGTTGTTCGTCGATGCGCTCGCGCGCCCAGGTCGCACAGGCAGCCGATGGCGCAGCTTCCCCGCCAACGGCGATCGGTTTGTGAAAACGCAGCACAAAGCGGTCGGTTTTTCCGCGTATGCCTTCGGCATACATGGGCGCACTCAGATCGTCCTCCGAACTGCGCAATAAATCCACCGAGCCGGCAAACCCGAAACCAGCGCTTTCAATTTCACACCGCACCACCATCATTTCAATGCGATGCAGATCGGTCGCCGCTGCGATTTTGTCAACCCCGGTGTTTGCATTGTGATCTACAACGCCGAGCACGCCACCCGGTTTGAGTGAATCATATATGTCGGATAACATCGTCGGCCCGTCAATGATCGGCCAGGAATCGTCACCGGGCCGATAATAAAGATCATGGTATGAAAGTATCAGCAACGCCACGTCGATCGCATTGGCCGGCAAATCCAGGTCGGCAACCGCGATGTTCAGCCGCTCAACATTCGCCAGCCGGTCATCGGCAAACCTGGTTTTCACCTCGTCCTTGACGAAGTCCAGGTACGCCTGGTTATTCTGCGCATACACTTTTCCCTCCGGCCCGACGAGGTAAGCCAGGATTTCGGTGTAATAACCGCCACCGGAAAACATGTCGAGTACATGCATGCCTTCGGCCACATCGAAGAATTCCAGAACTTCCGCGGGTTTCCGGGTTCCGTCCCGCAGCCGATCAGCCTCCGGCCGGGACTGGTTGGCGACCGCAAGCTGGTATGGCGACAGAGTTGTATTCGCTGCGCCCGTCGGCTCCGTGCTTGCAAGACCCGCCTCAGCCGTTGCTTGCGCAGTCTGCTCCCCGTTACTGCAGGCCGCCAAAAAAAGTGACGTCAAAACGATCCACGACAATCTGCTCACTGGCATTCCCCACTGGCTACATTATTTTTTGCTTGCTTCTTTATTGATAAATGCTGCGCCATGATTTGGCAAGCGCCAACTCGCCTGAACGCCCGGTTTTGCGACAAACTGCGGAAAAAAGCCATCGATGGCTCGTCAAAACGATTGCTGCAACGCAATACAACTGGCCGAGAGGGTTGATGGGCAGGGGTCTCGGGTCATTTTTGGGGCAAAGCCCGATACTCAACCGGCCATATATGCAGGATAATGGCTATCTGAGCCTCGCCCGATGTCATTCCGGAGAGCGACCGGAACCCGGGCCTGTTCAAGCCAGCAGAAAAAGAACAACGACAGTCCAAGGGACTCCACAGAAACATCTGCGTCCCGCCCACTGTAAATTTCATCACGCTGGCAGGCGGGTCTGGTCTTTCCCTAGCTTCTTCCAGGCGGAATTAATAAGGATGAGAAGACTGTCACTGATAAAACATACGATTATGATCGCCGTGCTGCCGGCTCTGCTGGCATTCGCTGCGTTCGAATGGCTGCAGGCCAATCCTCAGCTGATCGAAAATACCGGCATCCGGTCATTTTGGCTGCTCGCCACGCTGGTCGTCTTCCTCGCCACCCTTCCGGGTCTGATCTGGGCGTGGATGATCGCTGCACGCCGGCGCAGGGACATCGATGCGATTTCGGTATTGATGGAGGCTATCGAGGCTACAGAATCCGCTGACCAGCTATCGACCATCGCGGACCCGGACATGCACTTGCTGGGCAAAAACGCGGAAACGCTCAGGCAAAAACTTATGCAGGCGATCGATCCTGCCTACCATTTGAACCTGATTCTCGACAGCGTCAATGACGCGATTTTCGTTAGCTCCGCGGATGGTGTGATCAGAAGAGCCAACTCTTCGGCGTGCAATCTCGTTGGATACGAGGAGCAGGAGCTATTGGGGATGCCGATCCAGAGACTCGTCAGCCCCGATCGTAAGGATGCCTTCCCGCTGGACGCCACCACCACGGAGGCGACCGATACCGTACTGCTCTCGCGGGACGGCAGCAGAATCCCGGTATCGGTGACCTGCTCGGTTGTCAGCACCGCCGACCCAAGGTTCAAGGGGAATATCTATATCGCCCGGAACATCAGTGATCGCAAGCGCGCGGAAAAACGCATTCGTTATCTTGCCCGATATGATGCGCTTACCCGCATTCCCAACCGGATGCAGTTTCAGCATCTGCTTCAGCGCAATATCGCGCGTGCAAAACGCAGCAAACTGGAACTGGCGATGCTATATCTGGATATGGACCAGTTCAAGGAGGTCAATGACACTTTTGGACATGCCGCTGGCGATCAGTGCCTGGAAATCATCGCACAGCGGTTGCAGGCGGTACTGGGAGAGAATGTGGTCATAGGGCGCCTGGCAGGCGATGAGTTTGGCATCGTCCTGGAGGGCTTTGCCAACGACAAGGAGGCGCGTTACCGGGCATCGGATGTCGCTCGATTGATACTGGATCGCATCAATAATGCATTTTACATCCAGGACTCTGAAGTATTTATTACGGCGACTATTGGCATCGCCTGTTATCCGCGCGATGCGGACAACGTCATCGATATCATCCGCAACGCCGACGCCGCGATGTACCACGCAAAACAAAATGGCGGCAACACCGGTCAACTTTATCTACCGGAAATGAATGCCGCAGCGGTCGAGCGCCTGATGTTGAAAAGCAAGTTACGCAAGGCGCTGGAGCGTAAGGAACTGATCGTGCGATATCTGCCGAAAATTGACTTGCGCAATGGAAAAATTGCCGGCGCGGAAGCGTTGTTGCGTTGGCGTTTGCCGGGACACGGTGACATTGCGCCGTCACAATTCATCCCGCTGGCAGAAGAAGGCAGCATGATCTCGGAAATAGGTGACTGGGTGCTGCGAAAAGTCTGCAATGATTACAAGCACTGGCAGGAGTATGTCCCTTCACCTGGACGAATAGCGGTAAATCTCTCGCTGCGACAACTCATGCGTCCCGGCGTATCAAAACGATTCAGGAAAATTTTTCGCGAAACCCAGGTATCTCCAACCGCGTTGGAACTGGAATTGACCGAGACCACGCTGATGCACGATTCGCGGCGAATAATCCGCATCCTGGATGACTTCTGTGCCATGGGTCTGCACCTGGCAATCGATGACTTCGGGACCGGCTATTCATCGCTGAGCGCCCTGAAAGACTTCCCGATTTCCACGCTGAAAATTGATCAGAGTTTCGTACGTAACGCCGATGTGGACAGCAGCGATGCCGCAATGGTCAAAACCATAATCGAGATGGGCAGAAACCTCGATCTTGAAGTGGTTGCCGAAGGCGTGGAGAACCAGGCTCAACTTGAGTTGCTCAGGCTATACAAATGTACCTATGCGCAGGGGCATCTGTTTGGGGAAGCGATGAGCGCAAAGAAGTTCCTCGATCAACTGATCGCGCAAAATGAGGGCACCAAGCAACATCAGGCATTGTTTGCCTGATCGGACAAGCCGCATAATTGCAAAGCGCATTCAACCGGAGGCCGACGATCGTGCCTGACTATACCGGCAAGTCCGGCCGAGCGATGGTCTTGCAGGGGGCGGGGCAACCGCTTCGTCTTGAAGAAAGACCCGTATCGGCTCCAGGCCCGGGCGAGGTCCTGATTCGGGTCACGGCCTGTGCCGTTTGCAGGACCGATTTGCACCTGGTCGATGGCGAGTTGCCGAATATCCCCTATCCCATCGTTCCGGGTCATGAAATCGTGGGCCACGCAGTCGACACGGGCGAGGGCGTCATCATAGAAAAAGGCGTCCGTCTTGGCGTCCCCTGGCTCGGTTATACCTGTGGCCGGTGCAGGTTTTGCCGAGAGCAAAAAGAGAATTTATGCGATGAAGCCAGGTTCACCGGCTATCAGATTGACGGTGGGTTTGCCGACTATGTGCTTGCGGACCACCGTTACTGTTTCCCGATACCGGAAAACTACAATGACCAGCAGGCGGCTCCCTTGCTCTGCGCCGGGCTGATCGGCTATCGCTGCCTGCGAATGACGGGGCAGGCCCAGAATATCGGCATATATGGATTCGGTGCGGCGGCGCATATAGTCGCCCAGGTGGCCGCACATCAGGGCCGATCCATATTCGCCTTTACCCGCCCGGCCGATGACGCAGCGCGGGACTTTGCGCGCTCGCTCGGCGCAGTCTGGGCAGGTAGCTCGGAAGACGACCCGGGCGTTAAACTGGATGCCGCGATTATTTTTGCACCCGCGGGGGAACTGGTGCCCCGGGCGATGGCGCAAATACGCAAGGGAGGAACCGTAATCTGCGGCGGAATACATATGAGCGATATCCCGTCATTTCCCTATCGGCGACTCTGGGGCGAGCGGGTGCTGCGTTCGGTCGCCAATCTGACCCGGGCGGATGCCAGGGAATTTCTTGAAATTGCGCCGCTGGTACCGGTGCATACGCGGATCACCACTTTCGGTCTCGAGGAGGCCAACCTTGCGCTGGATGAGCTTCGGGGCGGGGGCATAATCGGCGCCGCCGTACTGGTCCCGTGACCATGAAGCGTTTTGCCTGCTACGCACTCCTGCTCCTGCTGCTGCTCCACGGACCGGTCGCCAGTGCACAGACCAATACCGGAATAGTCAGCAAGGTTTTCGATGGCGACAGCCTGATCGTAAAACTCGCGCCGGGCCGCTCGGTTGAAATACGCCTGGCCGAAATCGATGCACCCGAAAAAGACCAGCCCTTCGGAGACCGTTCACGAGACAAGCTAAGGGAATTGATCGATGGCGAACCGGTGCGAATGGAAATTTATGACATCGACGCCTATGGGCGCCTGGTCGCCCATATTTACCGTCTGCGTGATCAATTGCACGTCAATGCGTGGATGCTAAGCCATGGCCTGGCATGGGTATATCCAAAATACGCGGAAGATGAAAAATTGTTTGCCCTGGAGAAAAGCGCCCGGGAACAAAGAGCCGGTTTATGGAGTCTTCCGGCGAAACAGCGGATTCCGCCGTGGATATGGCGCCACAGAAAAAAATAGTCGTGCAGCCTTACTCTTCCCCGACAGCTCGATACATTTCTTCGTCGATGCTGAGTATAGCGTGCAGAAGATTGTCCTGAAAAATGGGGTTGCCGGTCAACCTGGTGTGTTTCGAGCAAAGAAAAAAAGCGTATTCGATATCGATGAAACTCCATTCGTGGCGCTGGACGGTTGGATCGTAGGTCTGCCTCGCCAGCAACGATGCCTTGGTAACCCTGCCGTCGCCTGGCTCCATCATCAGGCGGTCATAATTTACCGCGGCATGCGGTCGGCGTATTTCGTGAGGCGAATAACGCAGCACCGATTTGCCATCGACTTCCTCCACCACCAGCCGTGCCGGGGTCAGCCGGCAATCACCGCCAAAAACAATCAACTTCACATCCGGATGTGGCGCCTTTACCGTAAGCGACCAGACAAAACGCCTTGCCCTTTCGAGATGTTTGGCAAAATACGCCTGGAATACTCGCAAATATTCCCGGCCCTCCGACGGATCTTTGAATCGCGAGATAATCTCCTTTTCGATCTCCGGGTCAAAAATCGAGAACTGAAATCTGCGCCAGGTCTCGGGGTCGAACAGATCTCGATCCAGGACCGTGCCATCCATGGCAAGCAGCCACCGGCTGATCGGATGCGGAAGCAATTGGTAGCTACTTGGCCAGGTGGCGATCAACTGCGGCGAAAGCTCCCCGAAGCCGATTTTGAAGCCGTTGATGATCGCCTTGACGGCACTGGTCGACCCGAGATTCGGGGTACCGAGCAAGATCGCCCGGCGAATTCGCGAGGCCCCGTGGTTATTGGCCAGAAACTCGTTGTCCGTCAGTTCATCGCTCGTACCATAGCGAATGTAATAGCGCGTTATCATCCCGCCCATGCTGTGCGCAATGACATCCACTTCGAGACCGGGATCCTGGTAATCCCGCCGGATGGTTTCGATCAGCGAATCAAGCTTCCTGACCGCTGACAGGATGTCCTGCCGCCAGTCATAGGCGAGGACGTAATACCGGCGTTCCCCGCGCCGGGCAGGCGTACCTGGTACAGACGCGATGAAACCGCCGGCGCTTTCAAGCACCTCCCGCAACCGCCCGTAGTAATCCTGCCCGACGATCGTATCGGTCAGGCCGGTCACGAGAAAATCAGACTTCTCGGGTTCCAGCGTATCCGGGTTAAACTTTAACGCGAGTCGATCATAGTTGGAAAACAGCAATTTGAAGGCGGACCCTGGCCAGACCTCTTTGCCATCGGCGTCACTCAACCGCGAACCGAGCAGGCCTGGTATCAGGATTATCGGCGGCTGGTTCGGGTTACCCTGCTGATAACGGTAAAGTCTTTCCAGGTCCGGCTTATTGAACTGCGCGCAACTGCCCAGACCGCCAAGGACCAATAATATCGGCAGCAAATAGCGATGCGTCCTCATTTTGTTTCGTTGCTGTGCCACCATTCCCTGAATTCTTCGCACAAACCGTCTTCGTCCAGAATCGCGCGCAACATGCCGTCGATAATTACCTGGTCGCCGTTCTCACGATTGAAAGTGCATCGCCAGTGGGCCGTGCCGGCACGGTCAGACCAGTCGATAACGTTATAGCGAAACTTCACGTCCTGCTGCGTCGTAACCGCTTTCTCCACCGCGTTTGCGATTTGCCCGCGCCCTTCGAGCACCTCCTGAAATGGCGTCCAATAGTAATGTGCATTTTCGGTAAACAGTTGCGCGAAACGATCGGCGTCCCTGGCTTCCCAGGCAGCGCCCATCGCCTGAATCCAGTTTTCAAATACCTGGTAGGAACGGCGCTCCGGCAGATCATTCATCGGCGAACTCCTGTTGTGTATAGGGGTGGCTGTGCCATGGCCGGATACCGATTATCGCTCAGGCAAGGGGTCAGCCTGGTTTCCCATGTCGACCAGTACCATCCACTCGCCGTTTCTCTTGACCCAGACATTGAGATATTTTCCCCTTCTTTCCAATGCCCCCGATTCTGTGTCAACCGTCAGCAGCCAGCGCCCCCATGTGTACCCCATGTCTGCATTCCCGGATACAGCCACATCCTGCGGTGTCCAGCGGAGCGAATATTCTCCGGCCAGTGATTTTACGATATTCTCGAGACCCCTGACTGCCGGCCCGTTCTGCGGCAACCTCAGTGCATCGTCAACAAGATACTTCGAGAAAGCATCAGCCGCCCCGAAATCCCCGGAATGTTCGTCAAAACGAACATCCGCCGCCAGCAAGGATTTCCGTTCCGCCTCGAGATTGACGGGTGCAGCGCATGCAACGACAAGTCCGCCGATCGATACAAGCAGGCACATTCTTGCCATGGTCATTTCTTTCTCCAGTTTTCTTGGCGGCCTTTCGGCCCATACCTTGCATGCACTCAATCGATGAAATGGTCCGGCAATTCTTCATCCGAGCGTACCAGCGGTTCCCAGAAATCATGTAATTCCTCGATACTGGTACCGTGCTCTTTCAGATAGTGATCGATCATCCCGTCAATAATCGCATTTGCCTCGCGCAGATTGGTCCGCCTTTTCTGGATATCTTTTACAAGTTTGGCTCTGCTCCTGGCGCCGAGAAAATATTCTGCCTTGTCCACCAGGTAAGAATGCACCAGCTGATTGCGTTGTTTGATCGCCTTGTGAACCGTCTTCCTCTGCGCTGAAGTAAAAAACTCCTGCTTGCGCACAGTTCTGAACAACTCTCCCAGGGTTTGACTGGAGAGCGCCGCGCTGAGACTTTCATCGGGTCCGCCTTTGAATTTTGCATCCTCGTACTTGGTCAGCAAAGCCATCAGCAGCCCCAACGCATATTCCAGGCACTGGGCCGCATGCACCGTCGCGCCAAATTCGGCAAACACGATCTCGAGTTCACGAGGATCGACCGGCAAGGCCTGGTTCAGTTTTTCCGATTCATGATCTGTCATAAGTGCACTTGGCGACTATCATCACGTTTTCTTCCTTTCCCGTCCATGCCAGCGCACGCGCTAGAACGATGATCCGGGCTGGGTTAGAAAGGTCTCTTCAGCAGCAGTGGATTCGCGGGAAAGAATCCTGTTTCGATGAGGATATCTCCCGAATCGCCTGATGATTTTTCGGTGTGCTCGGGCAAAATCGAGAAACCCCGCAAAAACCTCCTGGTGACGGTGCGGCGCCTGTGCGTCAAGGGTCGTATAAAGCGCAACGCACCGCTCCTGATCGGCCATGTCCTCGGAGTGCTCGAGGGGCAGATAGGCAAATACACGCTCAATGGGCCGGAGCTCCATATCCAGCCTCCTCGCCAGGAGCTGGCGGCACCAGTTGCGTGCCAGGTGATCGTTAGAAAATGAGCGTGCATCATCACGGTAAATATTCCGGCTGTATTGATCCACGAGGATAATCAGGGCAAGCATGCCCCGGGCCGAGTTTTCCCAATCTGCCAGGTCTCCCCTGCAGGCTTCTTCGAGCGTTGCCGCAAAAGTTTCCGAAATCTCCCGGTCGACATCCGGATTTTTGGACCACCACAACGACTGCTGCGTTTTCGCAACATCGGCATCGTCTTCCTGCTCTCCAAACCAGTATCTCAAGATATCGTCGGCATCTCTGCTCATCTTCATTAATCCTGTTGGTTCATCCAGGATAACTCATTGTTTCCCCGCAACCAGGTCCCTTACCGGCAATAATTCCTCTGCCGGTTTCCGCTCGGCGATAGCGTCGTTCATCAAACTGGCGAGCGTCTCGTCCGCGGGCCCAAGGCCCTTCGACTTCGTCCAGTGATCCCGGCTGGGCCAGGCGGCGTAGGCGACCCACCAGCCATCGTCGCGATAGTGCAGGCGTGACCCCAGGCCCCCTCTTTGCTCTCGTATCAGCTCGGTCATTTTCGCCCAGGCATCGGTGAACTGCTGTTCCATACCGGTTTTCAATCGCCAGCGGTAGAGCACATAGAAGTCAGCCTTGTTAATCATGGCATGACCTTGCGTCCACCGGAATCATATCCATCGCCGGACGCTGGACCTGTAGTTGCGATACTGCTCGCCGAAGGTACTTTCCATCATCGCTTCCTCACGAAGAATAAACGCATTACGAATAATCAAAATGAATCCGGGAATCAGCAGCCATGGCGACAGGCTGCCCAGCAACAGGCAAACGCCCGCCAGGACCTGGATCATGCCCAGGTACATCGGGTTTCGCGTAAACCGGTACAAGCCATGGGTCACCAGCCTGGTCGATGCTTCCAGCGGTCTGATCGCCGTATCGGCCCGGGCAAAGGCACGCGCTCCCCAGCCCACGAACAAGATGCCAAGAGCGAGGAGCATCAGGCCGGAGTAACGAATCGGCCCATCGAAAAGCTGCGCCAGTGGCCAGTAGCGATGAATTGCCACCTGGCCCAGGATAAACAGCAACAGATACACCGGTGGAACGACAAGCGGTTTTTTTCTGCTGTTGCCGACATCGCCAACTCCGTCAAAAATCAGGTCCACTTCGCTGATAATACCGCACGACGCTCTTTTTGATAGCTGACGGCAGTACAGCCGGCCGGTTCAGGTGCTAGGCTTCGCCTGGGTCAAAGGTGGTCTTGCATCGTGTCGTTGATCAAGAATTTCTATGGCGAACTGAGCCGGCGCAATGTCGTCAGGGTCGCGACTGTTTACCTTATAGCCGGCTGGCTGGCGATCCAGATTATCGATGTCGCATTTCCACTGCTGAAGATTCCTGAATGGGCCGGCTCGCTGGTGCTGCTACTGCTGTTGATCGGCTTTCCTTTCGCAATGATTTTTGCGTGGGCATTCGAATTGACCCCCGAAGGGCTGAAACGTGAGGAGGAAGTCCATCGCAGCCAGTCGATAACGCCCCGGACCGGCCGGCGGATCGATTTTGTCATCATCGGCTTGCTGCTCATTGCGGTGATTTATTTCTTTCTCGAGCCCAGGATTTCAATGGGCCCAGCTGAGCCCATCGAAGAAACCCCGGCAGTTTCTGAAGTTTCCCCTGCCAAAGGCGGCCTTGTATCGATAGCGGTTATTCCCTTTGTTAATATGAGCAGCGACAAGGACAACGAGTATTTCAGCGATGGCATATCCGAAGAGCTCCTCAATGTCCTGGTCAAAATCAAGGGACTCCGGGTCCCGTCACGAACATCCTCGTTCGCCTTCAAGGGCCGGAACATGGATATTGCCGAGATTGCCGCGGCACTGGGCGTAAACCATGTACTCGAAGGCAGCGTACGCAAGGATGGCGACCGGGTGCGAATCACCGCGCAGCTGATCGATGTCGCTACCGATACCCATCTTTGGTCGGAAACTTTTGACCGGGATCTCAAGGACATTTTCGCGGTACAAGACGAGATCGCGCAAAAAATCGTACACGCAATACAGGCTACGCTCTCGGTCGGAGACGTTGGCGATGCCGCAGCGGCAGTCGCCGACAACCGGCCGCCATCAGGCAGTGTCGAGGCCTATGAGTTGTATTTGCAAGGCCGGCATTTTTTGTATCAGCGCGGAGCAGACCTGGAAAAAGCGTTGGCCAGGTTCAAAGAAGTGGTTCGGACCGATCCAAAATACGCGGCGGCCTGGTCAGGCCTGGCTGCCACGTACGTAGTTTACCCGGACTATTTGCCGATGGATCGGCGGCGGTCGCTGATCGATGCCCGTGATGCCGCGGAAAAATCGCTGGAATTAAGACCGGGCCAGGCGGAACCAGTCGCCGTGCTCGGCCTGGTCACGGCGCAAGACTATCGCTGGGTTGACTCCATGGCGTATTTTGACCGGGCGATTGCACTGAACCCCGGCGAGCCATCGGCGTTTCTATGGAAAGGCATTCAGTTGCTGGAAATCGGCTACCCGGACAAAGCAGAGCACCCCCTGCGCAAAGCCGTGGAACTGGCTCCGGGAACCGGCGTCAACAAAACCTGGTTAGCCGTGGCACTGCTGCTTAATGGTGAAATCGAGGAAGCCGAGCGCTATGCGAACCGGGCCCGGGATCTTGGCCACATGTACGCATTGGCGGTGCTCAGCGAAATTTATGAAATGCGCGGCGACCTGGTATCCGCGGCGGAAATGATCGATGAGTGGCATCGATTTTCCGGAATCGAGCCCTTCCAGTCGGCCAGCCTTGCCTACGCCGCGCGTGGCGACGAACAGCTTGAAAGCGAGATCACAGAATGGGCACTGCACGCCAGCGGCACTGCCGCGGCCGGTGTCCCGACCCTTACACTGTTGATTATCAAGTCGCCAAGGGTCCTGGATTTGATGCGGAAACTGGTCAGCGATGCTCCTGCGATGATCGCTAATCTGTGGTTCCCAAGGTATGACTACCTCAGGGCTTTGCCGGATTTTGAATTATTGCTTGAAGAAATCAAGCTGCCGGACTACTGGAATGAGAACGGCTGGCCACGCTGGTGCAAACCGTCAGCGAATGGCCCGGTCTGCGAATAAGGCGGTACGCTCCCGGTCGCATTGAGCCGACCGCTCCTTCGGCATAAACATCGAGGTTGCTGTCTTAGCGGTCGTCGCTATTTTCCAGATCCCGAAACTCGTCGCGCAGATTCGCCTCGCGATCGGTAATGATTTTTTCGAGCACCCTGATACGCTCTTCCATCGCTTTCAGTTTTTCCGCGGCCGCATCGTTTTCGGCCTGCAACTCGGCCTCCGCGTTCCCGCGATGCCGGCCCTTGCTCCGATAACGCTTCCCGTGCCTTCGTGAAATGATCAGTTCCTTGAAAACCCAGGCGCCACACAGGATGGCTGACAGGGACAGGATGAATTCGTATTTGCTCATGCGGCATCAGCCCCAAACTGTGATGGATTATTCAAGATCCAGAAATTTCTCGCGTAACGCGTACTTGCGATCGGTGGCGATACGCTCGAGTACTTCCACCCGTTGTTGCAAGCAGGCAAAAAAAACAACACAGAATCAAGGCTATCAGGAACAAATCGCCGATCATAAACGCCTCCACAAGAGTCTTAGTCCTGGTTTCTTAAATTCTCGAATTCCCGATCGAGCTGAAATCGCTTCGAGGTCACATAGCGCTCCATTTTCTGCAGGCGCGCCTCCATATCGCGAAAGCGGTAGCGCACCTCCGCGAACGTGGCTTTCGGTGCGCGTCGCATCGCCCGGTCGAAAGCTCTTTCCGCTGTTGTTCTTTCCGGCGTGTTTGGCTGCCGTGGAATGACGAATATAAGCACTATATACGCCACAATCAGCGACTGGAAAAACAACATGCTAAAGAATGTAACCAGCCGGACCGCGGTTACAGCAAAGCCGAAGTAATTGGCGATCCCCGCGCAGACCCCGCCAAAAATCCCGTGCTTTGGGTCACGAAAAAAGCGCCGTGTTGGAAATTCCTGGTAATGACTCATGCTCACTCCGTTTCCCGATCGTTGGACCGCCAGAATCGATGCTCATAGTCCCGCCCGTAATAATTAAGCGGGCGGTCACGGAGCAACAAGCCGAAAGCCAGGTAGGCGACAACGACCGGCCAGAAAGCCAGGCAGACCATCGCGGCTACCGCGAGTATGCGCACGCCGAGCACGTTGAATTCGAATCTTTCGGCGATGCCGGCGCAGACCCCGAGGATCATGCCGTTTTCGCGATCCCTGTAAAGCATATGTGTTCCTCCTCGAAACGATTGCCCTGTTGTCATGTTCTCCTTCTCCAGTCCGGAATTTCGTCGTCCAGTATGGTCTCCAGCGTATTGAGACGACTCTCCATCCGGTGCGAAATATCCCACAGGTCCTGCAACAGTTTTTCATCTGCTCCGCTGAGCGTTCCGGACTGCTTCCACTTGGTTACGTAGTGCAAAATGATCGCGAGCGGCGCAATAACAACCAACGATATAATTGCCAGGGTTTCAATCATCAGTTCTTCATCCTATTTCCAGAAACCCGCTTCAAGCCGATTTTTCCACTGGCCGTATTTTCTTTTTCAGTGCGGCCAGTTCCTTCTCCACTGCCTCGGAATTTTCCAGGTTCGCCAATTCGCGATTCAGATCTTTTTGCAATCCCAGGTCGTAGGAATCCACCTGTCCTTCAAGGTTTTCCATTTTCCGCTCAAATTGCTCGAAACGAACCAGCGCATCCTCGATCTTGTAATCGTGGATTTTCTTTCTTAGCTCAAGCCGGTTTCCGGCCGTACGATGCCGCAACAACAGTGCTTTTTGCCGGTTCTTGGCGTCCGCAATCTTTACTTCAAGGCGTGCGATATCGTCATTGAGCTTGGCCAGCCCTTCCTCGATGAGTTCATAGTGCTGGCGTAGATCCGCAACTGCTTCGGCCGCCCGCGATTTTTCCGCCAGCGCCGCCTTGGCCAGGTCGTCCCTGTTTTTGCTGACCGCCAGTTCCGCCTTGTCCTGCCACTCTTTTTCCTCTTTTTCCAGCGCCGCCAGTTTGCGATTCAGACCCTTCTTGTCGGCAATGGCCCGCGCGGCGGCGGAGCGAACTTCGACCAGCGTGTCCTCCATCTCCTGGATCATCAGGCGTACCAGTTTTTCCGGATCCTCCGCCTTGTCCAGGATGGAGTTGATGTTGGAATTCACGATGTCACTGAATCTTGAAAAAATACCCATTGAAACGTCCTCAATCAGATCGAATTGTCGTATTTGTCACTCTCGATATTAATAATGCGAAATTCATGCCAGATTTCCTAAGTTTGCATAACATGCTGTTTAATAAGGATAATTAGCAGGAAATCGTCATTATTTTCAACGACTAAATTAGTTTTTCTCACCATGTTATTGGTATTTTACTCGTTTTTTAGTTAAATTAACTACTATGACTGTACACAGACCCGAAACCACGCCGATCATCGGCGAAGCCCCCGCTTTCCTCGAAATGCAGGAGCATGTGTCCCGGGCCGCCGAGTTGAGCAAGCCGGTCCTGGTTATCGGTGAGCGGGGTACGGGCAAGGAATTGATTGCCAGCCGCCTGCATTACCTGTCGAATCGCTGGGAGCAACCACTGATCAAACTCAACTGCGCGGGGCTGACCGAAGGCGTCCTGGAGAGCGAATTGTTTGGCCACGAGGCCGGCTCGTTCACGGGCGCAATCCGTACCCATTTCGGCTGCTTCGAGCGATCCGATACAGGCACGCTTTTTCTGGACGAGCTGTCGACAATATCGCTGCGCATGCAGGAAAAAATATTGCGGGTCATCGAATACGGAGAATTTGAAAGAGTCGGCGGTACCGAAACCATTCATGTCGATATCCGCATAGTCGGGGCCTCAAACGAGGATCTTCCCAAACTGGTGCGGGAAAACCGGTTTCGCCCGGACCTGCTCGACAGGCTGGCTTTCGATGTCATTGCGGTGCCACCGCTGCGCGCCAGGGAAGCAGACATCCTGCCGCTGGCAAATCACTTCGCAATCGATATCGTCGGTGAGCTGAAACGGGATTTTTTCCCGGGTTTCTCACACCGCGCCGCATCGGCACTGCTGAGCCACGCGTGGCCGGGTAATGTGCGCGAGCTGAAGCATACGGTCGAGCGCTCTGTTTACCGGACCGAACGAGCCGACAAGCCAGTGACCAACATCGTTTTCGATCCTTTCGACTCACCCTATATTCCGGGTCGTATGCCTATCCCAAGAGACCGGTTTCCCAGTGCAAAACATGCCCCGGCTGGCACGATCGATCCAGTCGAACCGGCAACGACGAAAACCCACTTTCCGCTGGACATGAAAGGCACGATCGGCAAAATGGAAGCTCACCTGGTTCGCGAAGCGATGAAAAAAGCGAGATTCAGGCAGCCTGAAGCTGCTAAGTTACTGGGTCTGAGCTATCACCAGCTGCGCGCGCTGTTGCGCAAGCACGACTTGCAGGATGAACTGGGCCGCAAGAGACGATGACGATGCAAGCTTCCCGCCTTTTGAAATGCCATCTTAACCGGCGCACCAACGACGCCACGGCACAGGTTGCGTTCGTAGAGGGCCTGATGAGCCCCGAAATGTGCGACCGGGTGATCGCGCTTTCGGAAAAGTCGCCGCGGCTGGAAGGAAGAACGGGAGCCGAGCTAAGCACCGATAAAGGCAGGGACTCGACCCTGCGCTTTATCTGGCCATCGCAGGAATCCAACTGGCTTTTCGATTTCCTGGAAGATGCATTGATGAAACTTAACCGCGGATACGGCTTTGAACTAACCGGGTTCTATGACGGCATACAGGTAGCGACTTACGAGCCGGGTGGGCGCTATGACTGGCATCTCGACCTCGGGCCCGGAGTTTACTCGAGCAGAAAACTGAGCCTCAGTGTGCAGTTGAGCGATGCGGCGGATTATGACGGCGGCGAGCTTGAATTTCTTTCGGTGACCGATGAACTCAGTCCACGCAGTCGTGGTTCGCTGATCGCTTTTCCTTCGTACCTGGCGCATCGCGTGCGACCGGTGACCCGGGGAACCCGCGTGTCCCTGGTGTCCTGGATTGGCGGACCGCCGTTTCGCTAACGGGCGGTGGCTAAACGCGAGCCGCGAATAACGACCCCTGGACCGACGTGCGAAGTAAGGGCGAGCGACTTAAGGCCTGCTTTCATCGAAAGAGGTCGCTCAAATGCCTGGAAAGGCGGAGTAGCGACAGGCGGAAATCGGCCAGGAGCGGTCATGAGAAATATCAACTAGCGCTCGTGGTGAGCGGCTATCTCTTCGTCCGACAACCTCAGAAACCTAGCAGCATTGTTATAAAAAATATCGCGCCGCTGCTTGGCGTTGAGGAAAGGCGCAGATTCGATTGCTGAAATTGCCTCTCCAAATATTTCGGGTGACCCACTCGCATCTGTGCCAAACATCAACCTTTTGTCGAGTCCAGCTTCGATTAGTCTCTCGAAATAGTCATAAAAAAGTGGGCGCGGCACGATCCAGGTGATCGTAGATAAATCCGCATAAACCTGCGGATACATGTACATCAACGACAGCATTTCATCGAAAAATGGAAAACCTGCGTTCTCCAAGAATACTCTGACAGTTGGATGCCGCCGTAAGACTTCCTCCAACAATTCTGGGTGTCCTGTCCGAATACGAAATGCCTTGGTTGGACCACCGATGCCCTGAAGATGAACTAGAACAGGCAAGTCAAAATCTTCAGCAATTTGAAAATATGGCTCTAATCGTGGATCGTCGATTGAGATTCCCCAATATAATGGCCCCAGCTCGCCGACGCCCAGAAATGCGCCCGACTCATAGTCTTTGCGCAGATCATCGACATTCAAGTCCGGGTCGAACTTAGTCGCGCCAATAAATCGACCCGGTGATTCCACGATCCATTTCTTGACCCTGTCCGGTCTATCACTTAGAAATCCCAGAACAATATTGTATCGATCCATTGTCTCAAGCATTAAGGGAACAACATCCTCGTCACTTTGCGCCATCGGTGGCACTGCTACCTGACACGGTTGCGGCATGCATCCCCGAGCCCTAGGCTGACCGTTTTCGTCAAGCGATATCGAGGTGCGTCCGTGCATATGCATGTCAATAATTGGCGGGCGTTTCTGATTATCGGCGAAGGTTGGCATGGCTGCTGCCAACATGGCAGCGAAATAGAGTGATTGACGCATTACGGCATCCTCCTCGTTATTTTTGGTCTCGAAAATCGAACGGACTCACGAACCAGTCCTACACGAATCTGGGCATGTCCGCTACGGGTCGGAATGTGCCAGTCAGCGCAATAGCCTCCCAATGGCCGGAAAGCGGCCGTCATGCGACGGCCGCACTTTGCTCTTTATACCTCGGTTTGTTCGGCCAATTCCAGCGCGTCATCCACTTCAATGCCAAGATATCGAACCGTGCTTTCGAGCTTGGCGTGCCCCAGCAAGAACTGCTTAATTAAACCAGTCAGATGCTGATTCTCATTCGCTCGGGCCGAATGTGGCTGTTTGCGCCATGCATAATAACCACTGGGATGAACTTCCAGCAGATCGCACAGCCGCCGAATCGGCCAAGTCGCACTGTTGGCCCTGATATAGGCGTACCTCATTCGGACTGGTTGGCGAAGTACACCGCGGCTTTTTTTAGAATATCGCGCTCTTCGGTGACGCGCTTGAGCTCTTTCTTGAGCTGCTTGATCTCCATCTCATCCGAGGTCTTTGCCTGTTGCTCATCGGAACGTGGACCGTACCTCAACTTCCAGCTGTAAAGGCTGTGCGTCGTCATGCCCAGTCGACTCGCTACTTCTGCCACGCTATGACCTCGCTCAACTACCTGGCGGACCGCTTCGATCTTGAACTCTTCGGGATATCGTTTGCTACTCATATTCACCTCTCCTAGTGCCATTTTGTCTGGCTGAAAGGTGTCTAGCAAATTAGGGGCGATTCAGCTTTCTTGCCGGTCCCTTGACCATCTCAATCAAAGGAGCCGTAGAGAGATACTGCATTCCATTCGGGTGTCGCCACTTTCGTGCTGCGAGTATCAATACCCGCCTGACGAATCCCAGCTCTTTGTCGATTGTCCCGGCCGAGACGCCAGCATCCAGCCTGGCTTCCCTAAAAGCCGCCAGTGAGTCGTCATATACGCGATCGATCTGATGATCCCCGATAAACGGGAGAACGTTATCGAACGCGTACCCGGCTCGTTCCAGCGACTTGGTCGGACAATCTTCCCGAAGGAACTTCTCTACCGCCTCTTCAAATGTCACCGCAGGACGATCGCCATAGACGATGACTTGACGGATATCGTTGATGCGGCTGTCGTAGTACGCCTCCGCTTCTCGATAAGTTGTCTCGCCAGTCGACTCGTAGATCCGATGTCCTTTGATGACTTTCTCGATATGCCAGTATTCTCCGCGTTTGCGCAGACCTGGCCGACGCTTTCTTGCCATGGTGCCCTCCTTTCTGGAGGACGCCCGCGGACCTGTTTATAGTAGTCCGCATACATATCCAACTCCAGACGATCGAACGCGATGCCCTGCACGCCAATCGGAATTTCAGTCAGGTAGGGACGGACTACTTCCACGTTAAAACGATTCTTGTCCATGCCCAGATAGCCGGAAGCTTTGGTCAGACGTATGAAACGCGGCTGCATGCTGATCTTTCTGTAATCCCTTGGCGGCCAAATTGGCACGTTCTGTGATTAACAGTGGGATGAAAAGAAGAAGCCTGCAATGGTTACCAAAACTGGAATCAAGCTACGCGCTTAGGGGTCTGCGCGTTCAATGGTGTATCAGGGGGACTATCCGGGGACTATCAAAGTTACTATCAAAGTACTATCAAAGTACTATCAAAAGGACTATCAAAACGGCTGCAAGCCAGTAAATGCAACGATCTCAATTTCTTGGCCCTATTAACACCCACATTTTGCTTGGAAATTTGGCCTAAAAGCCGAGTTTTGGACCCGAAAATAGACCAAAATTTTCTCTTCCGACGAGTATTTTTTGCGCCGGGTTTCCCTCAATTTGCGCAAATTCCACTCAATTCCTATGGCAAACTGGACGTCTGCTCACGGCCTATTCACAAATCAAGCCGTCGCCCGCTGGTTGACAGGCGTCCGGCCAGCCATATTCACGCCAGTAATCCAAAAGTCCCAGTTCAGTGACAAGCTCTGCAAACCGCGGGTCCTGACGAAACGTCGTCATGTCGTCTCGCCACAAATTCCACCAATTAGCGGCGCTAACCGAATCGCGACGCAGATTGGTCACGCGATAGGCGTCATCGATCTGGCCAAATTCGACATAGCTCGGAAGCGAAAACCTAAAACGCAACCTCGATTCATGCTCTGCGAGCGTCTCGAGCAACAACGGTCTTTTCGCCGTATCCCACTTTGCCTCGATAACCAGTTTGAGGATTTTCACCGAGGAATTGAATTGATCGGCGAACCGCTCGTCGTACTGCTCGGCCAACTCGATCGCCCGGTCGAATTCCCCGAGTCGAAAGTTCGCCATCGTCTGGACGTACATTCCAAAGGCGTAGCCCAGATCCGCCGCGGCCGCGCCATACTTCACCGCGTTATGGGTGTCGCCAAGCCGCAAATAGGCCCACGCCAGATTGCCATTGGTAGCCAGGTGCAGCGGATCCAGTTGATAGGCAATCAGGTTTTCTTCCAGCGCATCGCGCATGCGGCCGACCGAGAGCAGATGCTCGCCATACCATAAGGTGTGCCGTCGAATTCTTCGGCTCGCTGGCAATGGCACGCAGGTAATGTGCTTCTGCCTCCGTCCATTTTCTGTCAGTGCGGGCCACGTCACCCAAAACCGCATAGGCTTCCGCCAAAGTATCATCCAGCATCAGTGCCTTCTGCGCGGCGGACACTGCCAGGGGAAATTGCTCATCCTCCAGTGCGTCGGAATAGGTCGGCAACGTGATGTGAGCCGCCGCTAGGCTTGACCAGGCCCGGGCAAACTGCGGGTCGAGCTCTGTTGCCTGCTCGAACAGGTCGATGGCACGCCGGATATTGTCTTCGCCGCGGCGCTGCCAGAAATAACGGCCCCTGAGATAAAGCTCGTAGGCTGCCAGGTTTTCGGTTGGCTTCCGGGCATGGGCCATCGCCTCCTGCTCACCCGCCCCCAGGGCAACCTTCAACGCCTGCACAATCTGCCCGGATATTTCATCCTGAATCGCGAAAATATCCTCCAGTTCGCGGTCATAGGTCCCCGACCACAGGTGGCTGTCGGTGCGTACATCGATCAACTGCGCGGTCACACGGACTGTATTGCCCGCTTTGCGAACGCTGCCCTCGAGGATATGATCGACGTTTAGTTTCCTGGCTATCTCGGGGATACTGATGTCCTTGCCCTTGAAGGCAAATGAAGAGGTACGCGACACCACCCTGAGCCCCTCTACCTTGATCAGGACATTCAGCAGTTCTTCTGAAATTCCATCGGAGAAATATTCGTTGCCGGGATCGTCGGACATGTTGATGAAGGGAAGGACGGCAATGGATTTTTCAGCAGTCTCTGATTTTCCGGGCTCGCTCACCTGCTCGGTTACGGCTTCAGTGGCAGCCCGCACCAGTTCAGCATCCCGCGACGGATCGAGCACGAACTTGTCGAATGCAAAGAAACCCAGCGCCAATACCAGTGCCGCGATAATGATGTAATCGATATTGCGCCCGGTTATATGCGTAATGGACTGGCTGCGATCGACATCCTTTTCACGTTTGATGCCCTCCGGAGTGATTTCAAACGCCCAGGCAAAGATCAATGCCACGGGGAACCCAATCATCAGCAGCACGGTAACAAAGGTGGCGGTCCAATCGGGTAGCCTTAGCATTGGGAAGGTAGTGGCTGTGACCTCGATCAAAAGCCAAGCCACAACCGCATAGGCAATCGCGACCTTGATGACGTTACGGCGCTTGAGTTCCCGGAAAATGGACATCAGTGGGTTTTCCTGCCCTTAGCTTAGTACAACCCTACGCCCTTGGGCCGATTGAGACCAGCCAGGGCCGGCAGTCAAAAAGTGTGCTGAATGTCTGCTTCACGCCCTGGGTTATTCCGTCAAGTCTACATAGGGTCGGAAACGGTAGTTCGAAGCACTGCCGCACACAGGCGGTGTTCACGGTGTCCGAACGCTCTCATAGCTAGGGATCTGGCCACCCAGCTGTTAATGGTGCCGGAGATTTGCCGGAAAATACGTCACAAAGGAATTGGTTTCGAACCAGGCGATCGAGCGCTGTCGTACTCAGACAGGGGACATCCCAGCTGATTAAAATGGTTATAGACGGTCTGAAGGAAATTTGCGGGACCTGCCGACCTCAGAAAGTGCCGAAGTGAATTGCCACTTACTATCGGGCTTCCACCCTGACGTCCGATGGTCTTGCGGAACGTCCGCTTTACACCTGCGGTTTCAATCGGTCGATGCAACACTTTATCTAAAACGCGGAAGATGGCGTGTTGCCCCTCAATATGACAAATCGCAGCCAAAAACCGACATTCATAGCTCTGTGGATCGCTGTTTAGCAACCCCGCATCGATTCAACAGATCAGCGGTCTGGGCTATTTATCGCTTGATTTTGTGCCAGCTTCGCGTTGGTAAACTGCGCCGGCGCCATCCGTAATATGGATGCCTGCTCAGCAGACGCTGATCGCGGAATAGCAAGATCAGCACGGCT
>JADFSO010000057.1 GCA_022560735.1 Pseudomonadota bacterium | reverse complement strand
AGACGCTGATAGCACTGTGCCAGCCCCGGCGTTTTTTCCTCTATTTCATCGAGCCTCGCGATCAATTCAACGAGTCGCTCATCGAGCCTGCCCAGCGCCAGCTCGCTTTCGCTATCGAGGTTTTCGTAATCGCTGCGCCCTTTTTGCAAAGTCAGTCGAATATCGGCCAGCCGCGCCGGCAGACCATCGAGCAAGGATTCGGTTGCTGCATCGTGAATCACCGCCGCCAGCAATTCGGCCCGGGTATCGCGGGCGATATTTTCCAGTTGCCTGCTGCTGACGCTGAGCCCGAAAAACTGCCCGGCTATTTTTGGCAACTGGTGCGCTTCATCGACGACCACCGCGTCGACGCCCGGCAACAATTCACCGAAGCCCTCCTCTTTCAACGCCATGTCGGCCAGCAACAAGTGATGGTTGACGATCACGATATCCGCGTCCATCGCCTCGCGCCTGGCCCTGACCACGCAACAAGCGGAATAAACCGGGCACTCCTGGCCCAGGCAGTTCTCGCTGGTCGAGGTGACCTGCGGCCAGACCGGCGATTGCTCCGGCAAACCGGACAGTTCGGCAATATCCCCGCTTTGGGTGCTCAGCGCCCAGGCCCTGATTTGTTGCAGATGGCGGCCCGGTTTGCCGCGCATATCTTCCGCCAGCGACAAGCGGTGATGACACAGGTAGTTCGCTCTCCCTTTGAGTATCGCCACTTTGACCGGCCGGCCGAGCGCGCGCGACAGTTCGGGCATGTCCTTGTTAAAAAGCTGGTCCTGCAGATTGCGCGTGCCGGTCGAAATGGCGACCCGGATACCGGACAGCAGCACGGGAACCAGGTAGGCGAAAGTCTTGCCGGTACCGGTGCCGGCTTCGACCAGCAGCCGCCCGCAGGAAGCCAGCGCAGCGCTGACCGCCAGCGCCATTTCCAGTTGCGCCGGGCGCGGCGTGTAACCGTCTATGGCATTCGACAACGGGCCATCGGCTGCAAAAATGTCGCTAAGATCCTGCATATTTCCCTGGATGCATTCAAGCATCGCCGGTGATGTTGAGCCAGTGGAATTTCCGGCGATTTACCTGTTTACAGCGAACCGCGGCATTGCATGATGCGCACAGCAGGGCATCAGCGCAAGCCAGTGGCGCCCTGCTTCAGCGCCTGCTTCAGCCATTCCTTCAGCGAATCCTGGTCGACCTTGATGCGGAACTTGAGGTATGGCCCCTGCGCCGTGTAACGCGCCTCGGTGAAATCCGCGTCGTGGAAACCGATCAGGTTGTAGCCGATGCTGAGCCACGCGTTCTTCGCCACCCGGTGACCGACATCCGCGCCGAGGCCGTATTTCACGACCTTCGACTTCCACGTATGCAAGGCGCTGGCATGCACGCCCCAGTCCCATTCCGGATCGACATCCCGGCGCATGCCGATGCCAAGCAAATCGGTAAAGCCGGTGTAATCGGTATCCGAATAATTGCTGCGCACGAATTTTGCCGCGTACTGGAACGAGAACTGGGTAGCCAAAGACGGCTTCCAGTTGGCGTTGAAATTGTTGACGACTTTCCAGCTGCGCTGGTCGATGCTGGCCAGGTGCTGTTCCTCGTATATCAGGTCGAGCCGGTCAAAGATTATCCAGCGGCTCAGGTCGGGCCGGTAGGCCCAGCTCAGCCGCAGATCGGAAGTCGTCGTGCGCCCGCCGGCGGCCGGTTTGTCGCTGAACAAATGCAGCCCCGCCGAGAAACCATGGCCCGCGTTTTCTTCGCGGTACAAGCCGCCGAGAATGCCGAAGCGTTCGCCGCTGTCGGCGTTGCGATATTCGACCCGCCCGGTCGCCGACCAGACTTGCGCCCGGTAGGTCGCGCCGGCCCAGGTCGCGACGAAATCATCGTCGCCGCCGGAAGCCAGCGGGAAATCGCCTTGCAGCGGCTGGATGCTGCCACCGGCGATGGTGTTGGCATGATCGATGCCGAAATCCAGCAACAGTTTTTCGCTCAGTTGCACACCCTGGGTCAGCCCCAGCGTCGCGAAAGTGCGCGGCCCGTACTCGCTGTACTGCCGGTTGAAGGTGCTGCTGAATTCGGCCTGGTTCCAGGGCTTGGCCCTGATCCCGACGCGCGTCATATCGGTTTCGATGTCTGCGCCATCGGTAGTCTCATACTCTGTGAACACGGTGATGCTGTCGCTCAGCCTGAAATCGACACCCAGCGTCTTGCGCTGCGGGAAATCGGCATTGGCGTCGTTATCCGACAGGACGATTTCGGTCGAGCCCCGCAGGGTCACCCGCCGGTCCAGCACATCGATCGACCCGCCCAGGTAAAGCTGCTGCGAGTCCTGGGTGTTGCCGGCGGCATCCTTGTCGGATGCGTCGATAAAGCCAATCGTCGCGCTGCGGTTGTTTTGCCGGTAAGTGAGTTCGGTCAGGATCGCATCCCGGGTAACGCCGGATTGCAGATTTTTCTGGCGGAATACATCGGCGGTCACATCGAGATGCTCGTTGAGCTGGTAACGGCCATCGAAGCCGGTTTTCTCGGTGCCGCTTTCGCTGGCAAGCTGATGGCCGAGGCCGAATCCGCTTTCCTGTCTGCGGAAATACGCGCGCCCGGTCAGCCCTGCGCTCTGGTGGCTCAGCTCGGCCAGGTAAGCGTCGCCATCGACAGCGATACCGGCGCGGGTGCCATCGCTGCGCGCCAGCTCGAGCTTCAGTTCGGTCGCTTTGCCCATTTGCCAGCGCAGGTCGGCGGCGCCGAGATCGCCTGCGTTATTGCTATCGCCCTGGTGAATGAAACTGGCGCCGATTTCGATTTTGCCATCCAATGAACGCAACGATGCGCGTCCGCCGCCGCTGGTATCCAGCCCATTTGCGTTGCGGCTTTCGTACTCGACGATGATGAACAACGGGTTAAAGAGTTCGTCCCGGCTCGGCACCGGTTTCTTGAAGTAGACCGTGCCCGCCAGGTAGTCGATGTTGTAATCGAGATAACGGGTCAGCGTCTTGCTGCTGATAATCTGTTCGCTGCGAAAACGATCGCGCACCACCAGCCTGATTTGTTCGCTGTTGAGCACGATGTCCGCCGCACTGAGCCGGTACAGACCCGAGGTCCCGTTACCCTGGATCTCGTCCTTGACAAAGACTTGTTCGGTGCGTGCCGCAAACGCGCTGTAGGCGAGCGTGCGCCCGCGGTACTCGGAGCGAACCCCGTTGAGACGGCGGTTGTAACGCGCCAGCTCGGTGACCGTCAACCCGGTTTCGTAATCGCCGAACAAGGCATAGAACTGGTTTCTTTCCAGCTTGAGATAGAGTTTTTCCTGGCTCGATGCTTCGTAGCCCTGCTCGGTGTTATCGCCATAAAGGGTGTAGAACTGGTGCGGGTCGATCTTGCCGAATAATTTCCGGCGAGCTTCGTCTTTGTCTTTGGCCGTGTCATAGGCCATCGTCAGCAGGTACTCACCCTTGATCCGGCCCTTGGCAAAGAACGCGATGCGACCGTCTTCGTAGAAATCGTCCTCGACGCCGCTTAGATCGGCGAGCTGCGCGTTGTCCTTGATGTCGTTGTAGCCCAGCGTGGTCTCGGCCAGACCGACCAGGATCCAGTCGCGGGTTTCCGGTTTTAGCCAGACGCGGATTTCCTGTTCCCGCTGGTCGGCGAATTTGAAATGCAGCACCGCCTCGCCGGAAACGGTCGTCGGCTCCAGCTCGATCAGCGCGACGCCATCGTCGCCAACCGTGTAAACCGGCTCCCGCTCGCCGCTGGCAACCAGCGGGTTTTCTTTGAGCGATTCCACTTCCCACCATGAGCGGTGCGGCGGATCGATGTGGAAATTTCCGATCGTGCGCGGTCGCGCCGGCTCGCCCCAGCGATCGTACATCTGTATGGCGATAACCGGGCGGGTTCGGCCATCGGCGATCAGCACCGATGCCTCGACCCGAACCTCGGCCCGCTCCGGGCCGCCTGAATAATGCAGCTTGCGGGTCAGACGTTTGACCTCATTGCCATTCTTATCACGGAACACAGCATCGAGTTCATTGCTGCCATCGATCAGGTTGATACCGCGCCAACGACTCAGGCTCACCGATTTGCTTGCCGCTATCCTCGTTCCCTCAAAACTCAGTGCGCTGATTTGCAGCCCGTTCACGAACAGCTCGACGGTATGCTCCGGATCATGTTTGACCGCAACCTTGAGGCTGGGAATCGGCGGCCGGTAGCCATCCTTCGGCCAGACCCAGCCCATGCCCGGCGCCAGGCTGTCAAGCAGTGCCGGGTCGTCGTATCGCGCATCAGGATCGGGCAACGACTCCTGCTTCCGCTGCTCGCCAGTCAGATACTCTTCGCGCGACGACCGCTGGACGGTGTCCACAGCCAGGATACCGCTGCTGGCCTGGGTCAGCTGCGCTTTTTCCGGGCTCAGCATTCTTTCACCCCAGACATGCAACTCCACGCGCCGGTTAACGCGTGCGTCCTCTACGGTTCTTTCCACGACCAACGGCTGATCGGCGCCTTTGCCTTCGACGCTGATCTGATCCGGGGAAAGGCCCAGCTGGGCCGCAATGTAATCCGCGACGCTTCTCGCCCTCGCTTCTGAAAGCGCGTAATTGTCAGCGAACAAAAAACGGCTGCGCACGGCAATTCTGGTTTTGTCCGTGTGGCCAACGGAGCGCAGGTGGAGATTGGTCAAACCCTCCCAGTCGGCTACGACAATGTCGAGTTCAGCCTCGTCCTGCTCACTCAGGACAGTTTCCAGGGTCGGAAAATGTGGGGTAAAAATATAGTCGAACCGGTCCACTGAGGCTGGCGACAGTTGCAACCGGTTTTCTGCAACCGGCGTGCGTAATTTCTTTTCCAGCGGCGTGTCAAAACTGATCAACGCCTTGCTGATCAGTTCACCACTCAACTCGGGTCCGATCGCGGCCCGGAAACGGATCTCCTGCTGCCAGTCCTTGCCGTCGGGCAATGGGAAATTGAGCATGCGACCACTTTGCGCGTAATCGCTGACCGGCTGGCCGTCTATGCGAGCAGTCCCGGACACATAAGTGAG
>JADFSO010000041.1 GCA_022560735.1 Pseudomonadota bacterium | reverse complement strand
TGGGGCGGCATCGCCTATGACCCTGAGACAGAGGTCATCGTTACCAACACCAACCGGATCGCCACGGTCGTGACACTGATCCCGAGGAATCAGCTTGCCGGGGCGAAAAGCAATGTTGATGACCAGTCCGTCATCGCGGCCCAGGCGCCCGCTCAATACGGTGTCCGCCGCTCGGTCCTGCTGTCGCCGCTAAACGTTCCCTGCAGCCCGCCTCCCTGGGGGCTGTTGCACGCCATCGATGCGCGCACCGGCGAGCTGCGCTGGGAAATCCCGCTGGGGACCATGCGCGACCTGGTTGTCCTGCCGTCTCCAACGGCCTGGGGATCGCCCAATCTGGGTGGGGCGATCATCAG
Organism: Pseudomonadota bacterium; assembly: GCA_022560735.1. Taxonomy (GTDB): domain Bacteria; phylum Pseudomonadota; class Gammaproteobacteria; order Steroidobacterales; family MnTg04; genus MnTg04. Next base: position 19,103 of record JADFSO010000041.1, on the reverse strand, counting down.
CGGCGGCCTGGTTTTTATTGCCGCCACGATGGACCGCCGTATTCGCGCTTTCGACCTGGCCAGCGGCGAGATCGCCTGGGAAGACGAACTGCCCGCATCCGCCCAGGCAACCCCGATGACTTACCGGGCGCGCCAGGGCGGTCGCCAGTTCCTGGTCATCGCCGCCGGTGGCCATGCCCTCATGCACTCATCACTGGGCGACTACATCGTCGCCTACGCACTGCCGGATCCCGGCAAGGATTGATTATGAAATCAGCACTGGTAACCGGAGCCAGCGGCATGCTCGGTTCCTACATCGTAAAGCGATTGCATGCCGATGGATGGTGCGTTGCCGCTTTCGTTCGCGACCCGGCCAGGTCCGCCTGGCTCGAGGAAATCGGCGGGACCCTGATCCAGGGCGACATCCTCGATGTGAGTACTCTGAAAAAGGCCGCGATGGGCCGGGATGTGATATTTCACACGGCCGCGGTAATCGGTACCGGCGACAGCCCGAGCGCGATCTGGACCGGCAACGTCGTCGGCACAGCCAACCTGGTGCGGGCCGCGACCATCGCCGGGGCCCGGGTCGTCCACATCAGCACAACCTCGGTATTTGGCCGCGACCGTTACCACGAAGAACCAACCGACGAATTTTCCCCACTGCCAAAACTGCCGCAAGTCGATGTCTATGGCCGGTCAAAGCAGGACGCCGAAAAAGTCATCCTGTCGGCGCATAGCCGGGGCAGGATATGGGGCTGCATCATCCGCCCGCCAGTCATGTATGGCAGGCACGACCGCCAGTTCCTGCCGCGCATTGCTCCTTTGCTAAGGCGCGGGATATTTCCCTTGATCGGCGGCGGCCGTACGACGCTGTCCGTGGTACACGCCAGCTCGGTGGCGGATGGCGCCGTGCGCGCCGCCACTCGATTTTCCGCCGGCGGAAAAATCTATCATCTCACCAACGATTTTGAGCTGACCCTGGCGGATTTTGTTGCGCTGGCCGAAAAAGGGCTCGGCCGGCGAATCAGGACCGTCGATGTTCCCATGCGCATGGGACAAGCCGGTTTCCGGACACTCGCGCTGTTGCTATCGACCGTCAGGCGTCGCGACCTTGCGCAACACATGCGGGGGGTCTTCGATTTGCTGGCACGCGACAACCCGTTCACATCCAGGCGCGCCCGGCAGGAACTCGGCTGGTCGCCTTATATGACCCCGGACATCGGCATCCCGGAAGCCTTCGCCTGGTGGAAAAAAAATCATGCGTCCAACGGTAACGCCATGCAGAACGGCTCATGAACATTCCATCGATCGAGTTCCTGGGCGTCGTCATACTTTGGCCGCTGACCGTAATGAGCAATCTGTTGCTGGCGGTCCTGTGTGTGTTTTTGTACCGGCAAATGTCCCGCGCGGCAGTACCCGCAGCCGCCACTGCCCGAAATTCATACTGGGCGCGCTTTTTCCTGTTCCTGGCAATCGTCACGCTCGCGGGCGCAATCAAACACGGCTTTCACAATTACCCGGGCGTGCTGTATGGCAGCGCAGTCCTCGTGTCGTGCCTGGCCAGCGGCGCAGCGACTGCCTGCGCACAGCTGGCGACCGTTGAAACTTTTGTGTTGCGCAAAAACACGCGTTTTTTCCTGCGCTTGGCGATTTACCTGCAACTGGCTGTTTTCCTGGCGATCGGCACTATCGCCGATGGCTTCCTGGTCGCCGTTGCAAACTCGGCCTTGGGGTTGATGCCGGTACTGCTTGCCAATATCGTTACCTGGCGTTTTGCGTACGCCGGCAGCGGCTGGATCGCGGCCGGGCTATTGCTGTCCTTTTTGACCGGTCTGATCTATGTCTTCCAGCTTTCGATCGGGCCATGGTTCACGCACTTCGATATCTCGTGCATCGTGATGATGGTCAGCCTGTTACTGATCGGCAGCGGCATTAACCGACACCCGCGGGCACATTGCTTCTTGCAACGCAAAACACTCGCGGAGATGAATTGATGGATATTCAACTCCTGGCAGGCGTATTTGCGGGCATATTGATCGCCGGATTCCTCCCCTGGCCAGGCGCCGAAGCCATCTTGATTGGTGCCGCGTTACTGGTCTCGCCACAGGCCCTGGTTCCCCTGGTAATCGTCAGCACAACGGCCCAGATGCTCGCCAAAACCAGCCTCTACGTCGCGGCCCGCTGGGCGCCGAAATACCTGCCGCAAAAGGCTCGTGAGTTCATCCATCAGGCGGAAAAATACAAAGAGAAGCGCAAGGTGATGGCGATGATACTTTTGGCAAGCTCATCGTTGTCGGTACCACCCTTCTTTGCCGTCACGATCGCCAGTGGAACCCTGCGCATTCCTTTTGGCATGTTTATCGGCGCCGGGTTTGGCGGAATCGTCTCTCGCTACGCTTTTTTTGCCTGGTCGGCGATGCGGATCAGCGAAATCCCGGGCGTGGGCCTTTGACCTTAATGGCAGGAACCTGCCTCAGCCGCGGATCTGCTGATAAATTTTCTCGGTTTCCGGCGACGGCTTTACACCCAGCCTGCCTTCCAGCGTGGTCCGGCAACGGTTGTACACTTCTATGGCTTCCGCCTTGCGCCCGTGATCCACATGGCAAAGCATCAGCAGGCGGTAAAGACTTTCCGATGTGTCATCGGTCTCGAGCGCATGCTCGAGCAAACCTATCGCCTCTCCCGGGCAATCATTCGCATTGAAATAATTGACCGCCTGGCTGCTGTATCGGGTGAAACGGTTTCTGACCTGCTCGCGCGTACCCAGCGCCCAGGACGCTTCTTCATCGCCAAGGAAGGCGCCCTGGTAGATATCCATGACCTTGGCGACGACCGACCTGATTTTATCGAGGCCACCGGGAATATCGCCGGCAATCATCCCGCTGACCTGTTTCTGCGCCTGCTCCATAGCCCAGAGGTCAAGCCAGAACAGGCTTGGGTTGAGGCTTAGCTGGCCACCTTCGAGGAGTAGCGCCTGCTCGTCGCCGAGGATATTCCGCAGGCGGTGAAGGGTCGTGTTGAAAGAACGGTTCGCGTAGTCACTGTCGATGTGTGGCCACATGGCATCGGTAATTTTCTGAACGCGAACATTCCTGCCGCCAAAAGCAATAACGGCCTTTAGCAACTCGATCGGCCTCCCCTGCGCCTTGCCTTTTTTCCTGGCCGCCTGCCCGACCCACTCAATATCGAATTTCCCCATCGTCGTGACGCGGAACATCCACGGCCAGTCTTCGACATCCAGTGGCGGTTCGGCAGGCATCAGCCGCCGTTTTACGATCAGCCACTTGACGTATTCGGGTTCAATCCCGTTGCGCAATGCGATAACGGCCAGCTTGGCCATCACCTTCTTCTGCCACCAGATGGTGTATGAGAAATTATTTTCCCGGCCCATTTTCAGTGCCGTACTCAAGGCACGCAGTCCCCGCGATTCGCGACCATACTCGAATGCCAGGTAGGCATAGATCAAAAGGCTTTGGAATTCGAAAAGCCGGTTGTCGATGGTTTGCGTTATTTTGCTGACGATTTTCATGTGCTCGATACTTTTGCGCGTATCGCCGAGTTCAAACTGGATTTGCGCCATACCCATCCTGGTAACGGCTTCGAAAAACGGCAGACCGAGTTCCTTGATCAACCTCAGTGCGGCTCGCTGTTGATTGAAAGCGTCCTGCAAATCACCCCTTTCCATCGCGATCCAGGCACGGGTCAGATAATACTGACTGGAATCGAAACGCCTGGTTTTCAATGCTTCCTGGTCGATTTCCGTCAGCATGCTTTCCGCGGTTTCCAGGTCCCCGGCGCACAGCGCCCCGGCCGCGCCAAAAATCAGCGTCGTGTTCCGCCACAAGTGAATGCCGCTGTCCCGCGCTGCCTGCAGACCCTGGCCTGCAACCTTTAAACATTCTTCGTGTTGTCCCAACAGCATATAATGCATGGTCTCGAACGCATGCAAAGTGGTGACCGCGATCGGCGGGACATCGGGTGCATCGACAATCTGCCGTATGGATTCGATAAAGGTACGGGCAACGTCGAAACGCCCGGTCCATACGATCCCGGAACACAGCATGGTCGCAGCCTGCAGGCGGGTAGACGAATCGCGCGCCGTTTCGATCACCCCGACCGTGCGTTCCGCCCAATGCTTGATTTCCGGGTGCGAAGTCTGGCGATAGACCAGCGCCAGGTACATGTTGTAAGTCACCTTGGCGCCGTAAGCGTGTTCGGGAAAATCCGGGTACTCCTCCAGCAAGCGCTCGACTTCGCTGATCCAGTGGTCCAGCGGCGCCAGGTCGTTCAAATCGTATAAAATCGCGTCCAGCACGCCGCCACAGGCCATGAAAAGCCCGTCCCGGTCGATTTGTTTCCGCTCGCGGAACATCGCATAGGCGCGCTCACAGAAAAGCTGGCTTTCCATTGGCGCGTGTGCCGTTCGACAAGCGCCCATCCAGTACGACATCCACGGATCTTTTTCCACAAGTCCGGCAGGCAATTTTTCCAGCCATTCCTGCAAGGTTTCGTCGCGGCCCTGCTCCAGTACCATCGCTGCATGTTTCTTGATCAGCTTGGCCAACTCTTCCCATTGCTGGTTTTCGATGCGCAAATTGATCGCATCCTCAATTTGTCCTTGCTCTTCAAGCAAGCTGGCAGCACGCTCCTGTAGCTCTGCGAACTTCTTCTTACCGAGTTTTTCCTTGACTCTGGCCAACAGAAACTCGCGCAGCAAAGGATGATATTCATAAATAATTTCGTCCGGACCCTGCCGGGAAGTGACAAAAACTCCATTTTGCGTGAGAAAACTGAGAATTCTTTCTGAGTTACTGCGACCGGTCAGCTGGTTGGCCTGTTCTGCGGTGATTTGCGGCAGCAAACAAGTATGCAACATGAATTCCTGGTCTTGATCGTTCAGGAGTTTGAGGACTTCGCCCGCCAGGTAATCGAAAATCACCTGTGGCGTAGAATCGTCCGGGACGTCTTTTAGCGGTCTGCTCCCGTGCTGCTGCTCGAGCATCAGGACCAGGCCGGCGACCCACCCGCGGGTCCGCTGAAACAATCGCTCGCAGGCCTCGTCGTCAAATTCGTGCCCGCGAACGCGAATAACGGCATCGGATTCTTCTCGCGTGAGCCTCATGTCGGACTGGTCCAGCACAAGCATGCGCTGGTTCGCCCTGATTCTCGCCGTCCAGGCCGGCGGCTCCTCCCGGCTGATGATGACCACGCAACTGCCTGGCGGTATCTCGGCCAGGCCATCACGAATCACGTCGTGAAATCGTGACTTGGCCGGTACATCCTGGAAATTGTCGATAACCACGGCAAAAGGCTGTGCCAGGCGATCGAAGAGCTCGCGGAAATAACCATGGGAGAACGCCGGCAGATCGCTCAGGTACTGATGAGAAAAAGCCGGCAGGGGTTTGCTATCGCTATCGTCGGATTCAGCGGCTGCCCGCGACAGGTAATAAAAGAAGGTAGCGACATCGCCATCGCTTTCATCCGCCTGGTACCAGATATCATCCAGCGCCCAGGTATCGAGATAATCCGCGACCAGTGTGGTCTTGCCCGACCCGGCCGAGCCGGATACCCAGATTATCGATCTTTGCCTGCCCTCATCCAGCAGTGTGAACAAACGAGGGCGTGATGCGACCTCCGGCAGACGCGGTCGGCTGATTTTTGCAAAACTGACAGCGGGCTGATGCATAAGTGTCTTATAGGAATAAAAACGAATATACGGTCGCCGGGCCTGAGGTTATCAAGCGAAAGCCCTCATTGACAGCGCAATGCGCCGCCGGCAACGAAAATGCAACACCGCTTCGACACCGACGGGAATGAGACGAGTCTCGACGACTACGAAAGTGTCGCCGCAAATAACAGATAGCCGAATATCGATCTGGCCAAGCGCAACATTGCTGGATTGCTTTTTTTTACTCTTTATAAATCAACACATTATGCTGGCGATTGGATTCTGAATTGTCGGCTTTCGCCTCCTTGCACCGATAGTCTTTTTTTGCATTTTCTTCAATTTAAACCTCATAAGATCGCAACAAGTTATTGATAAATAGCATCTAAATTTTCCTGAAAAGAAGGTGGGAAGAGTGCTTTTCTCTATCATAAAACGCAGAAAAACAAGCAAAAAAGTCCCCGAATCGATCTTTTTTGAATATGCACCGTTTATCCACAAACTTCACACAAGTTTTGCTATTGGCAGGATTTTTATTAGTGATATATTAAATCCACGGCAACCGGAAAACCTCGGTTGGAAGGAAGCCGGGCTCCAATTGGCTGGGGCAGGGTCACACGCCAGGAGTGACCAACCGGTAGACGAAGTCTACACGTGGGTAGGGCCCGAAAGGGCAATATACGCGGCGAAGTAGTCGGATGAATAATCGGGCTGCGATGTAGAGGGAAGCTGCCAGGGCTCGTGAAAGCGTTACCGGAATGCTTTGGCGGGGGACGTAGCTAAGCGTCCAAAAAGAAATTCCAGGGGACTGAGGTTCCCGAGCCGGTATCGGGCTAAGTCATGGACTACGTCGGTGGCTAAGTCAGGGGCCGAGTTGGAACCGACCGGAACAGAAGCGATTCACCTCGCGGATGAACCGGGAAGAGAAAACTGAACGGGGGATGAGGTATTCGTACTTCATCCCCTTTTTTATTGCCTGGATCTTTGGTGACCTGCTGTTTTCCCGGCCCCGTTTTTCAAGCCAAAATCACTGCGGACGGGAACAGCATCTGCTGGTAATACTCCCTGCTGCCGACATCGAATCCATGATGACAGGCGGATCTTACTTGCCGACCACCTGGTCACGAAACGACAGCAATATTGCCTGCACCTCGTCATGTTCGGCCTGCCCATCGTCAACGTTGCCCATGACTGCGGCCAGCACGTCCGCTACGGCCGCGTCAAATTCTTCGTTGCTCAACATCATGCCGGCATGCGCTGTGGCCATATCCGGACCCGTATAATTGTTTGGCCCGCCAGTCCCGGCGGAGAGAAAAGCCGCCACGGAGGCCGCCAGGTAATCCAGATCGACGCCTTCCATCCGGTGCTTGATTGTCGGGTTCTCCAAGTGTAACGAAATCGTATGGTCAATGATTTTCTGTACGCCCTCGCCGCCACCCAGGCGCTCATACAAGGTCGGGCCCGGATCGACAACTGCATCGTCGGCTGTTTGTTCGGCGAACGCCGGCACACCGGTCAAAACGAGCGTAGCCAGAATCACGCCAAAAACGAATCTTGTAATTTTCATTCCCCGCCTCCTCCCCTTTTTTCAACGGGCGCCGGTATCTGTTTTGAACTGTACAGCATCAAACAAGGCGCCGCTATACAGCGAAAACCCCGTGCCTTTGATTATGACATTGCCCGGCCTCGTTGGATTATTCCTCCAGCGAACGGATGAATTGCGGATTTCTCCTGGCTTTTGTGGCTTGTTCCAGCACGAATGCGTACCGGATCAGTTTTTCTTCGCTAAACGGGGCGCCAAACAAAGTGATGCCGACCGGCAGGCCCAACACTTCACCTGCAGGCAATGTGATTGCCGGGTAACCGGAGACCGCCGCCGGCCTGGAACTGGACAGGCTGAAGCGATCGCCATCGAGGAAATCCGTCTGCCATGCCGGCGCATTGGTGGGCGCGATGATCGCATCCAGCCGGTGGCGTTGCAAAACCTCGTCGAGCGCCCGCCGCATCGCCGTCTGACTATCCTGCAAGGCCCGCAAATACCCGGGCTCGTCCAGTTTTCCCTTGCCCACGGCCTTTTCCAGGATGTCCTGGCCAAACCAGGGCATCGATTGCGCAGCGTTATCGCGGTTAAAGGCGATGATCCCGGACAGAGTATTTATCGACGGGCCGACGCCGGCATTGGCAAGATACTTGTGCAGGCCCGCCTTGAATTCATACAACAACACCTCGTACTCAGCGTCATTGGCCCCGTCGGGGATATCGAAACCGATCGGGTCGATGATCGTCGCGCCAAGTTCATCCAGCCTGGTAATGGTGCGCTCGAAAATCGCTTTTACCCTGGGACGCCGATCGGCGCCGTGATACTTCCGCCAGACGCCAATACGCACGCCGCCAAGAGTGGCTGAATCCAGCCCCACTGTGTAGTCTCTGTCGCCCGGATAGGCCGAGGAAGCAAAATCCGCCTCGTCTTTTTTTGCCATCGCCGTCAACAGCACGGCAGCGTCCCTTACGCTTCTCGCCATCGGACCGGCCGTATCCTGCGAGTGGGCGATCGGGATGATCCCGTCACGGCTGACCAGCCCTACCGTGGGCTTGATCCCGACGATGCCATTGATACCGGCTGGGCACATGACCGAGCCATCGGTCTCGGTACCGACTGCCAGCGGCGCCAGCCCCGCCGCTACCGCAACCGCCGAGCCACTCGATGAGCCGCAAGGGTTGCGGTCCAGCACATAAGGATTGCTGGTCTGCCCACCGATCCCGCTCCAGCCGCTGGACGAATCGGAAGACCTGAAATTGGCCCATTCGCTCAGGTTGGTTTTGCCCAGGATGACCACACCGGCATCACGCAAGGCAGCAACATGGAACGCATCGTCCGGCGCACGATGAGCAGCCAGCGCCAATGAACCGGCCGTCGTCGCCATGCGATCGCCGGTATCGATATTCGCCTTCAGCACAATTGGAATTCCATGCAACGGCCCGCGCACCCGCCCTGCCCTGCGCTCGTCGTCCAGGGCAGTCGCGATCGCCAGGGCATCGGGGTTGATCTCGATGATCGAATGAAGTCCGGGACCGCTGCGATCTATTGCTTCAATGCGTGCGAGCAGGTGAGACACCAGTTCCGCGGAACTGAACTCGCCGCTCGTCATCGCCTGCTGAAGCTGGCCGGCGGACAGGTATTCGGGGATTTTTCCCGGGTTGTCTGGTGCGCAAGCGATGATGCCCGTCAGCATCGTCGCAATCATTGCCCATCTGATTGTCATTTTCGTTCCCAGCGGTTTCACACCCGGCACAGTATAGATAATGATCTGCTAAGCTGCACGATGGAATTGTGCCGGGCAAATGTGCCCGGACCTGGTTTAAGGAGACTGCTAATGATTGGATACGTAACACTGGGAACTAACGATATAGAACGCGCGGCGGCATTTTACGATGCGCTTCTGGGTGAGCTGGGTGCTAGCCGGTTCATGGAATCTGAAACCTTTATTGCGTGGACTGTTTCCCCGACCACGCCGGCCATATCCGTGATCAAACCCAATGACGGCAACCCGGCGACCGTCGGCAACGGAGTCATGGTCGCTATTAGCGTCGACTCTACTGACAAAGTGGATCAACTGCATGCCAAGGCACTGGAACTCGGTGCAAAGGACGAGGGGGCGCCGGGTGAACGTGGCGACGGCGGATTCTACGCGGGTTATTTCAGGGATCTCGATGGCAACAAGCTGAACGCTTTTTGCATGAGCCAGGGCTGAGCGGCACTGGCATTTAGCATCCAGCCCGGAATGTATGTTCTTTCCGTTTTTACCGGCAATACGGTAGTGAACCTTTTGGATCGCTGCTGAACGCGGAACTGGAAGGCTAGCGACGAAATCGAAAAACGCCTGAACGCAAATATCTACAGCATTTCCACGTCACTCACCGGGAGCATTCTGCGACGGCGCCAGGATCACCCATAGCATCATCGCGCCGAACAATGCGTGTAGCACCGCTGCAGGCCACAGGAGTATCCCATTCATGCCGCCGTATGTGCCAAGTGTCACGAACACCATGGCGGCACCAACGTTATAGATGCAAAGTCCAGCCCGCGGGGCGAGACGTATATCCTGTCCCTGCGATTCCCATCCTGCGACGCCGACCGATAACAATCCGATCCCCAATACCGGCATGTACGGTCGCTCGAATAGTGTTTACGGGCCGTATGGCGGTTATGGACGCGCCGCATCCTACAATCCACAAACCGGGACCTATGCGCGTGGCAGCGCCGTTTGGGACAACGATGAAATTGCCGGCTCGGCGGTAGCGGGCAAATTGAAATCAATCAGTCCGGCGATGTCACCACTCGCACGCGAGAATTCCAGCGCGGGGACCAATCACTCAATACCTACTCGGCCCGTGGGGAGCAAGGTGGCGTCATCGGAGTGGAGACAGGTTCCGGGCAAACCGGGGCCATTGGCCGCACAGCGGAAGGAGACATATACGCCGCGAAGGACGGCCAGGCATACAAACATGGTGATGACGAGTGGTATCAACAGGACGAAGGTAGCTGGAACAAAGTAGAGGTTCCGGATGAACGAGCGGCGCAAATCGATCAGAAAAAAAGCGCTGCGGCCGATCGCTATGGCAATCGCAGCGATCGCTCAAATGCCTCATTCGATACGGGCCGTTACCAAGGATCGTTTGACACGAATCGACACAAAGAACTAAATCAAAGCCAGCGTGCGAGAACAAATGGCTATCAGAGTTACAACGCCCGAAGCAGCTTTAGCAGAAGCAGCACGAGCAGGCGGTTCCAGGGTGGGCGGCGAGGTGGAGGCCGTGTCGATAGTGACGGACCCATTACGACGTTACAAAGCGAACCTAAAGAACATTAGTACGGCAAGTACCCTAGGGCTCGGGGGTTCTTTCTTCGTCAAGCCAAAATATCATAAGGTCGTAAGCAATCACCAGAACGACTGCACCAAAAAACAAGCCCAGAAAACCGAAGCTGATTAAACCGCCGATCGCGCCGATGAATATGACCAGCATCGGCGCATCGACGCCACGCCCCATGAGTATCGGTTTCAAAATGTTATCGAGCGCCAGGATCGGCACGTTCCACGCAACAAACAGCAATGCCGGAAGCAACTCATGACTGGAAAAGACATAGATCGCGATCGGCGCTACAACAAGTACGATACTGATTTGCAATATCGCCAGGACCAGGCATGCAAAAGCCCAGAATGCTACGGCAGGAATACCGATCACGGCAAATCCAATACCGGCGAGAATCGCCTGAGCGACGGCAACTCCGACGACACCCATCGTTACACCGCGCACCGTATTTTCGATGAGGGCCAAAAATCGTTCCTGTGATTCCGGCACGATTCGGCCAACGAGCTTTTTCGCAAGCTGAATCGCTCGATGGTGATGCGCCAGAATCACTCCGGCGATTATGACCGCAACAACAAATTGCAAAATTGCGAGGGTCGCTGCAGCGATCGAACCCAGAAGTACCACGCCGGCGCCCTTTAACTGCGGCCGAAACTTGTCGAGGACCTGGCTCAGGTTGGTCGCGGCCTCCTGCCACAACGCATACAGCGGCTCGCCGATCAGGGGCCATTGCCTGATATTTTCGGAAGCCACTGGCACCGTGAGTGTTCCCGACCGAAATTTCTCGGCGAGTGAATGGATGGAATCCGCGAAACTCGGCAGTGAACCTGCAATCGGCCCTACCAACAGGGCAAGCAATAGAAACACGAGAACCGTCGCCGCCAGTCCGCTGCGGTCACCCAGCTTACCGGATAACCAGAAAAATGCCGGGTACGCGGATATCGCAATGATGACGGCCCAGAGCAAAACGCTGACAAATGGCGCGATGATCGTGATCGACCAAACTACGATTAGCGCTACCAGCCCAAAACGTATGATGTTGTCCGTTGTGATTTTGTCAGTTGTCATCGAAAACCAGGCAGTTCATGCATCGGGAGGCTGAGATTGATCTCCGGCACCATTGTACCGATCAGTCAAGTTAGCTTCAACGACTCTCAAGGTCTGACCAGCCTGTTTTAACCAGGCTTTCTATTATCGTGCCGGTCGCATTGTCAATCAGTTGTTCGATATTATTTTCCGTCGAACCCGAGCTGTTAAACTCTATGGCCCAAATCATTTCTTCACTGGTTGCCGAATGTACCTCAGTCGCCAGGACTACCGAAGCCGTCAAATTTATTTTTCTGAGATCATTCAATTCCTCATAAGTCGTAGCGAATAAAGGTCAAGTGACCGCTCTGTTTCTTGGTTACCTTCATTTCTGCAGGGCCTGTCGTTATATCCGCGTCTACTTTCCGGCTTTTTACCCGGGCAACCAAAACAGCGTCATATCCATGGGTTTTGACCACATCGATGACATCGTCACGGATGAGCGGTCGACTGCCTTTGACGATGAGATGATAGGCGGTTGCCGAAACGCCCTTGCTTTTCAACTCAGCGACCATGGCCCTTTCAAACAGAGCGCGAGAATTGTAATTACCGGCCGCGGCCTGCAGGACTTGTCACATGCCGGAAACCAACTACATGGTAGTGGATGCGCGCAGCGACCACAGCTTTCGCGTACCACGACCGGACCTCGCCTTGAACGGACTCCAGTGTCGATCCGGCTCCGATCGCGGCAGGCCTCAACATCAGAATGACCTGAATCCCCTGCTCTGCCAGACGCCCGGCAAAACCGGCACCGTCCACCCCGGTGGTTTCAGGCAGAAAGTCATATGTCGTTATCGCGTCGTAATTGTGCTCGCGGAATTTCGCGGCCAGACTCTCCTCAAAATCAGCCCTGACGGCAGAATCTTCAACCAACACCACCACAGCGGCCTTATAGATGACAACTTCCTGGGTTACGGCGACGTTCAAAGAGAAGACACCGACGAGTGCGACGAGAGCAATTTGCCTGATCATGGAACCTCCGGGGTAGTGCGTAGAGGATAAAACCACTTTCTCTTAATGTCCACGATTATGGACGCCCAAAACCGGGAAAGCCGGGTTGTCTGGTCAGACCATTAATCGATACGCCGCAAGTGGATTCTACGCAGGGTATTTCAGGGATCTTGATGGCAATAAGCTGAACGCTTTTTGTATGAAGTGACACAGGCGTTGTCGCGCTATCTTGATGATCGGACCTGCCGAACTCCTGTGAAGTTTCACGTTGTCACTCATCGTTGTCTACTTGCTTCGGTAAACATCCTTGCGATCGCCGATTTTGATTACCTGGACGATCAGAACCGCATCCTCGATCGTGTAGAGAATGCGATAGTGCCCTTGGCGGATTCGATAACGCTCGAGGCCTGACAACTTCAATGCACCCGGAGGTCTTGGGTTGTCGGCAAGTGATTGGATTCGCGTGATAATGCGCCGCCGATCTACTTTTGTAGCAATCGACTCAAGTTCTTTACGTGCCGACTTCTTGATCCGCAGACTATATTTTGCCACGTCGTTTCAGGTCCTTAACGACGTCTTCAAACGCATAGTCTGGTTCCTTTTCCCGAACTTCGAAGGCCTCAATGTCGCTGGCGTCTTCCGCAAGCGCAGCTTTGACCGCCTCGTTCACAAGCTCGGAAATACTGCGATCGGTTTCAGCCGCCTTCAAGCGCAACGCACGATGCAGGAACGGATCGAAGTAGACGGTGGCTCTTTTTTGGGCGGTTTCTTTCACAAATCAATTCTAGCGTCTTGACGTCTAAACGTCAAGACGCTAGACAAAAGCGGACAATCTATTCGCTACAAAACCGGACAAATCTATTTGTTGCTAACAAACGCCAGACAAAAGCGTTGCCACATTGAGAATTGGATTCTTGGTGTCTACGGGACCAACTTTTTCCAAGCGCAAGCCCTTACTGCATGTCCAGATAGTGTTTTACTTTCTCGACGTCATCGTTCATCAGGTAGGCGTCGGCATGTTTCCAGCCGGTCAGCGTGATCAGGTTGTCCTGGTTAGCGATCAGGTGGCGATCCGAGCCGTAATCACCGGTTAACCAGCCGGGAACGGCGATAACCGACATGACGCGGACCGGGTGCCCAAGCACGCCGTTCAGTATCGTCGTAAAAGCCTTGAGCGTCTTGTTCCAGTTATCGAGGCTGTACGCGGGCGCGTTCTGGCCAAATAACAGCTTGTTGTCCCTGAGATTGACCGTGCCGTGTTTCTTCGGATTGCGGACCAGCACATGAACTGCATAGATTCCGTCCGATCCCACGACGACATGATCTATCAGCTCATCGCCGATCGGGATGGAATGGAAAATATGATTGCCCTTGGTCGCTACGACTTGCAACCCCTGCGCGGCCGTGACCCTGGCGTCGAATTGTTTGGCGAGCAGGAAACGGGAATGCTGCAAGCGAACCAGGCTGACGATTTCCACGACCAGCAGGACACTCAGAAAAACAAAAACCGCCCACCAGCTCATGTTGTCGAGCGGCGAATACCACGGTTCGCTGGCGAAAAAGAAAATACTGAGAAACACCAAAGCCGCAACGGCAAACGCCGCTGCATGGGTATTCATTGACGCTTCCATGTTTTTCAGCGTCTTTGAGTAATGGCCAACTGCTTCCCTTTTTATCATCGATGCGAACGGCGTCTGCGCCCGCAGCCAGGTATCGGCCAAAACCCAGGCTTTGCTGCCGAGCAAAAACAAAACCGCCGCCGCCGCGGCAACGCTCAAAGAACTGATAATATGCGGGTCGGCGTACATGGATTCACTTGCGAAAAAACCAGGTCCAATTGTAGTGACCTTACATAAGCGCAATCAGTGACCTGGATCACAATCTGGTTGGCTGAGGGCTTTTAATCGACTGGTTTTGATTAATTTTTGGTCAATTCCCGGCGATTTGCCGCCAGGCGCCCTGGCTCGAGCGGGCAATCGGGAAAAAAGCTGACAATAATGCTGAATGAGAGCAAAACCGTACGGGCCTGCTGTCCTTACTGTGGGGAACAGATTACATTGGTCGTCGATTGCAGCGTTGATCACCAGGTCTACGTGGAAGATTGCGAGGTCTGCTGCAAACCGATCTCAATCGAGGCTACGGCAGACCAGCAGGGCGCGGTGATTTTGAGCCTGATGGGCGAAGACTCTATATAAGGAAACCGGGTGGAGCATGGCCAAACCGATGAAAGCCTCGTGCAAAATATTTGTGCTGTTGCTGATGGCGATGAGCGCGGCGTGCGCGACCTTGCTGTTCGATATCCAGCAACCTGAAATAACGGTAAGCTCGTTTCGGGCTTTGCCCTCCCAGGGTACTGCCCTGAATTTTGAAATCATGCTGCATATCAAGAACCCGAACCCGGTTACGCTGAAGCTGAATGGAATCTCCTATTCGGCCAGCATCGAAGGCCACCGGATCATCAGCGGTACTGCCGATGCGCTGGGCAGCGTCGAGGCCAATGGGGAGGGCGAATACCCGATCCTGGCCCAGGCGAACCTGGTCAGCGGCGCCGCCCTGCTTGTCGATCTGGTCAGAAACCCAAAGGAATTGGTGAATTATGAATTTGCCGCGACGATCGATATCGGCGGGTTGCTGCCGGACCTCCGCATCCGCAAAAAAGGCCAACTGTCGATGTCCGGTAACTAAAACATTTGCTGAGCGATTCTGAACCCGATGATTCTGGAATTCTTTGAAGCAATACTCAAAGCGTCTTTACTGGTGGGCGCATTCAGTTTCGGACTGATCTACTGGGGTCTGCACCTCGGTCAAATCAAGCGGCCCGATCGAGTAGCGGACTTTCACAAAGAATTGAAGCGCATGTCCAAAGAGCGCAAGAAAGACAAGCACAAATTCAAAAACAACCCGTTGTACAAAAAGTGGTTCGTATTTGGCGGTGGCTTTTACGGCGCCGTCGCCCTGATGACCTATGCCCTCGTCGAATGGTATGAATTTATCGACTTTCTGCGCGGGCTCAGTGGTTTTGGCGATCTGATATCCCGGCTAAATTTAAGCCTCCTCATTAATATCTTTGTCGAAGCGCTGAAGAATTTTATTGTCGCTGTTACCTGGCCAGTCTACTGGCTATCGGAAATAGAGACCGACCGGATATGGTTATGGTGTATCGCCGCTTATGGCGGCTATTACGCCGGCTCCGCGCTGGCCCATTATTTGACGGGTCACGAAACTCACGCTGCAGAAAAATAAATTCGTGGAGTTGCTTATCGGCGATCGTCGCTATTCACGGGCCTGGGCTTGCTTTGCACGCAATTGTTCCAGTTGCGCCGCCATGTCCGTTTTGATTTCGGCAATCATGGCCTGGTAGCGCGGGTCATCGCGCAGCGATTCCATATTGGGGTTCAGTTCGGTAGCCCATTCCCAGGCAACCCGAAACCGGTTATCGACAGCGACGCGAAATGCCTCGATCGCCTCCTCGGTCCTCCCCGCTATTGCCAGGGCGTGGACGTTGCTGATTCCCCGCGCACCATTGTAAATATAGGATCCGAACGTGGGATCTTCAAACACATGCACTGCGCTGAGCAATCGATTCGCCTGCTCCTGCTCACCCGACTCGCGCAGCAACAAGGCCAGGTTCACGGCGTCTTGCACATCTGATCGAGAAATATCAAGGTGAGCTGCAAACAAATCCGGCATTAGTTGCCGGTACCAGTCCAGCGCTTCCGAGTATTCCCCGGATCGCAGCGCGGCGTCCCGCAAAACTCTCAAAAAGATCGAATACGCCCCCCAGCGATCATCGACCTGGTTCTGCAACGCGGTTCGTGCAATCGTGGCCGCCTGTTCGTGTTCGCCGGCATACAATTTGAACGCAGCGCTCACCGCCATCGGTAATGCCTGGTCCGGACCCTTGTCGAGCGCCCGGCCCAGCCACTTATAGGCTGAAGTTTCATCGCCCAGACTCAGATACCCCCAACCCAGAAAGCTGATCGTCTCATAGTCATCCGGATCCAGCCGCGCGGCCTGCTCCTGAAATATGCTGGCGTTGGCATAATCGCCCAATGCCATAAAGACGCCGGACGCACCATAGTATCCCTGCGGGTTTGCCGGGCTCAGCATGCGGATCTTTGCAAACGCGGCCAACGCGTCATCGAAGCGGGCCAAAAAATAATGCGCCCTGCCAAGTTCGAACAGGTGATCGGTGGCCAATGGATCGATAGCCAATCCCTTCTCGATATACGGGATCGCTTCTTCATAGCGACCTTCTTTTCTCAGATACTCGGCATAGCCTTTGAGAACCATCGAGTTATCAGGGCTTAGCGACAGTGCCTTCCGAAACAATTCCTCAACGCCATCGCCATCGGTAAAAAATCGAAAAGTAGCCTGCGCAGCCCAGGCTTCACCCGACTGGCTATCCAGCGCGATGGCTTTTTGAGCGATGGACGCCGCTTTTTCCATGAGCTCGACGAGCGTAATCGCGCCCGTATCCGCGAGCTGATTGTAGGTCCGCACCAGGCCCGTGTGGGCGGCCGCATAATCGGGATCCAGCTCAATCGCCTTCCGGTAATAACTTTCGGCCTGAAAAAGATCGCTGTAGCCAGATCGAGCGAAGAACTGCCCGGCCATCAGGTAGGCATTGTAGGCGTCCAGGTTCAGGGTCGGTCTTTTCTCCAGTAATTCCCGATCTTCAGGCGATAGCGCCGCCTCGAGATGCTCGGCGATCGATGCCGCCATCTCGCTTTGGATGGCGAAAAGGGTCTCGGCGGTCAGCGTACGGTCATAAGTCTTTGCCCAGATGTGTACATCGGCGGTGGCATCGATCAATTGCACGTTGATTCGCACCTGGTTGCCGGCGCGCTGTACGCCGCCTTCCAGTATGGTCGCCACACCCAGTTCCTCGCCGATGGTTTTCATGTTCTTGGTCGTGTCGCGGTATTCCATGACCGAGGTACGCGATATCACCTTCAGCGAACCCAGGTTGGCGAGCAGGGTCAGCAAGTCGTCGTGGATGCCATCGGCGAAAAATTGCGCGTTTTCCTGTGCCGAGCTGCGATTGGCAAAAGGCAGCACGGCGATCGAGCGGCGATCCAGCGAGTTGCCGGCGGTGGTCTGTAGCTGCGCGCCGGACAGGAAGAATTTGTCCGCGGCGAACCACACGACGATCGCGGCGAGGATGGCGATAACCGTAAAATCCAGTTTTCGGCCGGTGACATGGGTGATGGACTGACTGCGGTCGACGTCCTTTTCAAGCTTGATGCCCTCGGGCGTGATCTCGAATGCCCAGGCAAACACCAAAGCGACCGGGAACCCCAGGATCATCAAGGATGTGAAGACCTGCATTACCCATTCGGGTGCGTTGAAGGTCGGAAAAATGACCGAGGCGACCTCGACGAGCAACCAGCCGACGATGCCATAGACGGCGGCAACGCGAAACACATTTCTGCGTTTGAGTTCCTGGAAAAAGCCGCCGTTTCGGGTCAAAGCAAAACCTCACCCAATGGAATACCGGTCGAAATCATAGCACCAACCAGGCCCTACTCCTGCGCCTCGGCCTGTGCGACCAGCCATTCGATCATTGCACGGATCTTGGGATCGTCGGCGTTTTGCTCCGGACAGACCGCATAAGCCGCGACATCGGTGGCCAGGACAATGTCGAACGGCCTGACCAGCTTGCCGTCGCGCAACTCCGTTTCAATGGTTCGCGGGTTGGACAGCGCGACGCCCTGCCCCTGTATCGCCGCCTGGAACATGACATTGGGGTCGTCCATGACCCAGCCCTCGTGCGGGTCCACATTGTCGATACCGGCAAATTCCAGCCATGACTTCCAGTACTGGTAGCTGCCGTCATGCAACAGCCGGACCCGCGCCAGGTCCTCGGGAGATCGCAAAGCGTTGGGTCCTTCCAGCAGCGCCGGGGCACAGACCGGCACCTCCTCATGGTCGAACAACCGGGTAACCGATAATCCCGGCCAGTTGCCACGGCCATAGCGTATAGCCACGTCGATGCGCTCGCGCTCGAAATTGACCAGCCGCGTGGTCGAACTGATGCGGATGCCATATTGCGGGAAATCGCGCTGGAAAAGATGCAGGCGCGACATCAGCCAGCCAACCGCGAATCTCGGCGTGGTGCTGATCGTCAGGATCTGTTTCTCGTCCGCACGCGTCCGGATGGCGTCGGAGGCTTCCGCCATCTGTTCGAAGGCGCGCCGGACGACCGCGGCGTATTCCCTGCCCTCGTCGGTCAATTCGACGCCGCGGGGCAATCTTTCAAACAGGCGGCGGCCCAGGAACTCCTCGATCTGCCGGATCTGGCGGCTCACCGCACCATGGGTAACGAACAGATCGCTCGCCGCCGCGGTGAAGCTCTTGTGGCGCGCGGCGGCTTCAAAGGCCCGCAGCGCGTTCAGTGGTGGAAGTCTTTTCATAGCTGTGATTAAAACTCACATTAATAGGTGAAATTATATCGATTTTTATTGCTTTATCAAGGTATTACTATAATTCCCGTGATTCAGATGCACATCTTTTGAAGGAGAGAAACGATGAACCTTTACCAAGCGAAGAC
>JADFSO010000040.1 GCA_022560735.1 Pseudomonadota bacterium | reverse complement strand
GGCACCGTCTTTACGGTTTTACTCGAACGGGGTTGCATGAGAGATGTGGAAGCATGGTTAAAACACTTTTGCAAGATGGTTGCCGATAGCCCATTCGATCGTGAAAGCACTGCCGTGGAACTGAGCTGCACGGCAGGAGTCTGTCAAGTCGCGGATTCAACGATGACTATTGCAGAACTCCTGCAGGAGGCGCATGACGCCTGCCATCAGGGACGACTGAGAGGTGGCGGCGAAGTCTGTCTTGGCGCCAGTACCAAGGCAACTCGGAACAACCAGGAACATGCTCTAAAGGAGGCCAATCGCATTCGGTCGGCATTGCGGAAAAATCGTTTCCAACTGGTTCGCAGCCCTATCGTCAAGCTTGACGGGAGGTCCTGCAAACTGCGGGACACGTGGGTAAGAATGGTGGCCGAAGACGGGGGGCTGATGCTTCCCGGAGAGTTCATGCCCATTGCGGAAAGCCATAAGCTGATGACGATGATAGATCGCTGGGTCATCGTCGCATCGTTAACCTACTGTGCCAAGAGGGCGCCGGACCTGGTTTTTGTCCAGCTTAGTCAGGACTCGGTGGTGGATGACACTCTGGGCCAATGGCTGCAATCGATACTGGAAAAGCCCGGCGCCAATGCTTCGCAGATCTGTTTCCAAACTACGGAGGCGAACGCCTCGCAATTTTTGAAACAAACAATCAAGCAGGCCAAAGGCTTGATCAAAATGGGGTTCAGGTTTGCCGTCGATCAACTGGGTACCACACCGGATACGATGGCTATTCTGCAAAATGTTCCCATGCAGTTCGCAAGAATCGATGCGGCCCTGATGCAGGGCGTGGCTCGTGACCGAAGTGTCGAACGGCAGGTTGCTATAATTGTAAATGACGCCAAAGAGCGCGGCATTCAAACCATTGGAAATCGCATCGAGGATGCAACGACAATGGCAGCTTCGTGCAAGATCGGCATCGATTATGCGCAAGGCGACTTCGTCCGCCACGATCCCATCGTCCTGGAAGATACGGACACCATGTGCGTGCTAGATCTGTAGGGAAGTCCCTGTCGCTGACCTCACATTGCATGGGACCAGGCAAGCGAGCCTCAGGTTTCCGCTATCCCATAAAGCCCCGATATAGTATTTTTTCGATTTTATGGTGAATTTCGCCAAAAACTATTAAGCTGGCGCCAGCTCTGGCCGGCCTTGAGTCAAAAAAGGTGAAATTATGAGCAAACGCTTGCGAACGAAGCCATATTTGAAGCCCAGCGAGGTTGCGGAATTGCTGCGCGTCGAACCGGGGACGGTGCGCTTGTGGAACCAGGCCGGCAAGCTTCGTGGCACGACCACGGCCGGAGGTCACCGCCGCTTCAGTTACCGCGATGTGGAGGCTTTCGCCCTCGAACATGGCATCGAATTAGCCAGCCCGCAGGAAGGCACGCTCAGAATCCTCATCGTGGACGATGAAAAACCTGTCACCCGAATGCTCAAAAGGGTGCTGGCAGCGGCGGACCCCGAACTGGAACTCGAAACCTGCCATGATGGTTTTACCGCCGGGCAAATGGTTGAGAAATTCGAGCCCCACGTCATGATTCTCGATCTCATTATGCCGGGAGTGGATGGCTTTCATCTGTGCAAGAATCTCAAAGCTGACCCCGCGACCATGGGTATCCGGATAATCGCCATTACCGGGGATCCAAACCCGGCGTCTGCAGCCAAAATTGTCAAGCTCGGCGCCGAAGTTTGTCTGCCCAAGCCGGTTTCGAAAGCCGATTTGCTGGCCGCCATTGGTTTGCCGGGTGCCAGCGGGAGATAGCTGGCAAATCCAATTCGGCTGGTCGATTCCAGGCTTTAATCAAAGTCGAGCCGTCGTGATCTGATATTGCGGGTGCTGTACCTGGCCTGGACCCGGACTCCACGACGATCTGGTTCGCGCGATGGTTGAGTTGCCGGAAGTAGCGGGGAATCACCTGTTGCATGGTTCCGGGACGCCATTTGCCAAACGGGCTTCGAATTCGAAAAGAATATTGAATTTCTTCGTAATTTGCCCGCTGTTCTTATCCACACTGAATACCCAATCGACGACTTCGATAAGATCGCATTGGTCTGTGCCCTGAATAGTCGCCAAAGCGAGCAACAGGGTATGTTCATAGGCGTCTTCCTGCTCGCTGGAAAAGCTCTCCAGGACTTTCGCGCTGGCAGGCCAGAAGAACGTAAACTGCCACAGGTATTCGGAAAAAGTTCTGATGACGTTACTGGACAGCGGCCGCACGTTGAGTGTGCCTGCGTAGCCGTTGCGCAGGTTTCTATCGACGCCATCTCGATTGACATAGGCGCATTTGAAAACGCGGCTGAATCCGGGAGAAGTAGGATCGGTAATATTGCCAATACTATCCGTGAATGATAATTCCCGGACAATTTCAAAGTATTTGTCGTTCTCGGTTGAGCCAACGAAGAATCCGCTTACCGAGCGGCTGCTGTTATCGGCTGCTTCCCACTCGAGCGCTTCATCATGGTCGTTCGTACAAAGCTCGTACGACAAGGACACATCTTTAACGTGGTGGGCCGTGTAGCTTACTGGCGTGCTCGCACGGTCGTCCACGAAAAAGTCATCTGGGACCTGGTATGAGGTGTTGTACACCTTTGCCATGATTTCGCCATCGGCGGGCAAGGTTCTTGGCGGCGCTGTTTTTGACGTGACCAGGGCCGCGACCGGTGCAACCGATTCTGCGCCGCCACCGCCGCAAGCGGAAATTCCCAGTACGCAAATTGCTGTAATTATTTTCAGTATTCTCATCGAGCACCCAGTCCTGGCAACGTGCAGCCGTCTCTTGAACAACCGGATCGCAAATCGAAACAGACAAAAATCCAGTCGCTAATCGCTTGAAATAGCCTATTTGTTTCGACGTAAATCATGATTTGCATGATTTTGAGGAATAAATAGGTATTAAGCTGTTAACTGGTTCTCATTTTTGGCTGATTGGCCATAGCCAGGATGGCAGGAACCTGGCCTGCAAAGGGGGGTGGGCCAGGCCACAAAAAAAGGCCCCTGCGAAAGGGGCCTTGTCTTTTTCCGAGCTTTACAGGCGTTTGCCTGCTCCAGGGATTTGTCCTTTATGGGCGCCGGCCACGTCCATCCCTGTGGCTTCCGCCACGGCGACCTTTTGATTGGCTTCTTCCGCGATCCGATCTTGACGGCTTGCTGGCGGCGGCAGCGGGCCGGCTCTCCGGCGCCCGGCTTTGCGGTGGCCGGCTGGCGGGTCTGGACTGTCTCGGCGGCGGTGAGGGTTTGAACTCACGGCTGCTCGAATGCGCGTCGGAACGGGCATGTCCACCGCGCGGGCGATTGCTTGCGACCGGTTCCGGTCGGCTGGTCCGCACCGCGTGTCTGGGGCCGGGCCGGCTCACGGATTGGCCCCGATTCGAGGGTCGCGACGGTTCGCTGACACTGCGTCGTGGTTTTGCCGATCGAACTACGCGGTTACCGCGAGATCTGTCCTGCACGACCGGCTCGCGTTTCAGGTTACGCGAAAACTGATCCCGGTGCGGGCGGTTGCGCCGGACTTCGCCGGATGAACGCCGGTTTTGCGGGGCAAATGCCGTTTTCGGTGTGGCATTGAATTTCCTGGCGCCACCACGCCGAGCGGGTCTCCGGGCATCCCGGGTCGTCCATATGGCGGGTCTGACCTTGGTCCTGAAGTCTGCATCCCGGGAGCGAGTATTGACGCCTTTGATGATCTTGCCGCGGAACCCGGGGCGCGGTTTGAACGCGCCTGGCCGTCCGAATCTCGAGCCACCGGAGCTTCTGACAAAATCATTGCCACCGCGGTCAAAGCTCGGGCTCCGGTGTACGGGCCTGGCGCCATGGCGGCGGTTTGGCCGCCAGCGATCGCCATGATGCCGCGGGTGTCCGGCAAAACGATGCCCACCGAAGTGATGCGATGGCCGATGGTAATAATGGCTTTGGCGAAAATAGGTGTAGCCATAGTACGGATGGCTGTAGTAATCCGAGTAGTGCAGATTCAGGTGATGCGAAGGCCAGCCGATCGCATAGGCGGTGGTGATTCCCCAGAAGAAACCGGAGTTAAAATGGTGACCGGCCGAGTAAGGGTAGTAATAGACCGGGTAGGGCCTTGGATAATAGTGATACACCGGGTAGGGCTGATAAACGACGACCTGCTCCGGTTCGTAATAAGGAACGTAAATCACTTCCGGGTCGACCGGCGTGATTTCGATCGCGCCGTCTCCGCTGCTGACGACCTGGTGTTCATCTGTCTCCAGGTTGCCGGCCAGTAGCGCACGGTCGCGGAAAGTCTCGACCGCCTGGATGACTTCCTCCTCCTGGTTCAACACGGCTTCGCCAAGCTGCCAGGTCCATTCCAGGTCGCTGTTGAGCAAATCGATGACTTCGGGATAATTGAGCAGGGCGACGACCGACTCGTCCCAGTCCTCATCGGGTTGCAGCGAGTCGTCATTTTCCAGGTCATCCAGAAAACGGGCGGCCTGCACGATTTGCAGAGGATATGTGGCGGCCGGCAGAACGATGGCCAGCAGCTCATCCGGATAAAGAGCGACCGGCGCGACCAGGTCTTCGAGCTCTGCAGTGGTAAACGGCTGGATTTGCCCGCCGTCTGCTCCGGCCAGGGCGGTATCGCCCGTATTGCCGACCACGACATGATTGGGTTCGCCATTGTCCACCGACTGGGCGACTACGGCTGCTGGTGCCAGGGTCATTGAACATAATGCCGCCGACAGTACCGCCAGTGACAAAAACCGCTTGTTGTGTAATGACTTGAACATATCTGACACTCCCACTTCCTCCATGGTAGGTCAACCATAACCCGGGGTAGCTGAACTGAAGCTGAACCCGGGGTAGCCGTCAATAGGGCCTCAAGACTGGAAAAGGGCGAAGTATGGGGCGCGCCGCAGCTCGTGGCTTTGTTGAATTCCATTCTGGCTAGTTGACGATCATTTTCGTACCCTTGAGCGCGGATTTTGGGAGAAAGCAAGCGTTCGGCCGGTTTTGCCAAGGTTGCCGCCGCCATTCTCGCCTATGGAGTAATGTAGCCGGATCGGCATTGACTGCGGCAATAGTTCACGTGGAGTAAACGGAATGAAAATTGATAAGTATGCCGACAGTTTTCCGGCGCTTGAATTTTCCATGCCGGCCGATCGGGTTCTTGAAATTACCTTGCACGCCGAGGGCAAGCTCAACGCCGCGGACGCGGACATGCATCGCGACCTGGCCTATGTCTGGCGCGACATCGACCTGGATGACTCGGTCAATGCCGTGCTGGTCAAAGGCAGCGGCAAGGGGTTTTCAGCCGGTGGCGATTTCGAGCTGATCGAGTCGATGATCGAGGACGATGACACGCTCGTGCGCGTCTGGAAGGAAGCGCGCGACCTGGTTTATAACCTGATCAATTGTTCGAAACCGGTGATTTCGGCCATTCACGGTCCGGCGGTCGGCGCCGGGCTGGCGGTCGGTCTGCTGGCCGATATTTCCATCGTGGCGAAAAACGCCCGCATCCTCGACGGGCATGTCCGGCTAGGTGTCGCGGCCGGCGATCACGCGGCGATGATCTGGCCACTGTTGTGCGGCATGGCAAAGGCGAAATATTATTTGTTGACCAACAAGCCGATAAGCGGCGAGGAGGCGGAGAGAATCGGCCTGGTCTCGCTTTGCGTTGCCGACGACGAGTTGTATTCGACGGCGCTGGCAACCGCCATCGAGTTATCGAATGGCAGCCCGAGCGCGATACGCTGGACCAAGTATGCGTTGAACAACTGGCTGCGCATGGCAGGCCCGAACTTCGATACTTCGCTCGCGCTCGAGTTCATGGGGTTCAGGCAAGCCGATATTCGCGAAGGCCTTGCCTCGCTGAAGGAAAAGCGAGCGCCGAAGTTCAGCGGGAAATCGTCGCTATAGGCGCTTCAAACACTCTCGATAATCATTGCGATGCCTTGGCCTAAACCTATGCACATCGTACACAGCGCGTAGTGGCCGCCGGTCTCGCGTAACTGGTAGGCGGCGGTCGTGACCAGGCGTGCGCCGGTCATACCCAGCGGATGACCCAATGCAATGGCACCGCCATTCGGGTTTACCTGCGCGGCATCGTCCGGCAGACCGAGTACGCGTATGACCGCCAGCGACTGCGCGGCAAAAGCCTCGTTGATTTCGATGACATCCATCTGCGCCAGTTCGAGCCCGGTCACCGCCAGCACCTTTTTTATCGCCGGCAGCGGGCCGATACCCATGATGCGCGGCTCGACACCGGCTACCGCCATGCCGACCACCTTGGCCAGCGGTTTCAGACCGTGTTTTCTCGCCGCCTTGCCCGATGCGAGGAGCAGTGCGCAGGCGCCATCGTTGATCCCCGATGCATTCCCCGCGGTTACCGTGCCGTCTGTGCGAAACGGCGTCGGCAGCAGCGACAATTTCTCCAGGGAGGTATCCGCACGCGGGTGTTCGTCGGTGTCCACGATCAGCGGATCGCCGCGCCGCTGCGGGATGCTGACCGGGATGATCTCGTGGGCAAAAAATCCTTTTTTCCGTGCGATCACAACCCGTTGCTGGCTCGCAAAAGCAAACGCGTCCTGATCGGCACGGCTGACGCTGTATTGCTCGGCGACGTTTTCGCCGGTTTCCGGCATCGAATCCACGCCATACAATTCCTGCATCAATGGATTGATGAACCGCCAGCCCATCGTCGTATCGAACATCTCCGCCCTGCGCCCGAACGCCGTTTCCTGTTTTGGGATCACCAGCGGAGCGCGCGACATGGATTCGACGCCACCAGCCATAACCAGCGAAGCTTCCCCGGTCTTGATGCTGCGCGCGGCCAACCCGATCGCATCCATCCCGGAACCGCACAGCCGGTTCACCGTGCAGGCCGGGACATCGACCGGTAAACCGGCCAGCAGACCGGCCATGCGCGCTACGTTGCGGTTGTCCTCGCCGGCCTGGTTCGCGCAACCATAATAAAGATCATCGATGGCCTTTGGATCGAGACCGCCGTTCCGGCTCAGGATTTCCGCGATCGGCCTGGCCGCCAGGTCATCGGCGCGAACTTTGGCCAGCGACCCGCCATAGCGGCCGATCGGAGTTCGTATCGCATCGCAGATAAACGCATCGCTCATGACCTATTCCTTATCCAGTTCGGCGAAAGTGCCGCCATCGCGTGCCAGCCTTGCCAGCAGTTCCGATGGCGAC
Organism: Pseudomonadota bacterium; assembly: GCA_022560735.1. Taxonomy (GTDB): domain Bacteria; phylum Pseudomonadota; class Gammaproteobacteria; order Steroidobacterales; family MnTg04; genus MnTg04. The sequence goes on along the minus strand of JADFSO010000040.1, from coordinate 12,603 downwards.
CAGTATTGCGGGCCGAAGCGCTCGGCAAACCCACAGATTGCGTCATACACTTTTTCGACGCCCATGGTATCAGCATAAAACATCGGGCCGCCGCGATAGCGCGGAAAACCGTAGCCGTTCGCCCAGACTACGTCTATATCGCTCGCGCGCAACGCGAAACCCTCTTCGAGTATTTTTGCCCCTTCGAGGACCAGCGCATATATGCATCGCTCGATGATTTCTGCGCCGCCGATCTCGCGTTGCTCAACACCAAGGCGCTCGGCTTCCCGCCGGATCATTTCGCCAACCTCGGGATCGGCGATCGGCTTGCGTGAACCATTGTCGTACAAATAAATGCCGCGGCCGGTTTTCTGGCCATAGCGGCCCTGTTCGGCCAGCATATCCGCGACCCGGTAATAGCGGGGATCGTCGGGCAGGTCGGTGCGCTCCTGGCGAACCTTGTAACCGACATCCAGCCCGGCGAGGTCGCCGACCGCGTTCGGACCCATCGCCATGCCCCAGTCTGTCAGCACCTGGTCGATGTATTCCGGCGCGGCGCCTTCGAGCAGCAGAAACTGGTTCTCTCGGCCATAGCCATACAGCATGCGGTTGCCGACGAAGCCAAAGCAATTGCCGACCAGCACGCCGATCTTCGACAGTTGTTTCGCAAACCGCATCGAACTGGCGATGACCTCGGCCGAGGTCCTGGCGCCGCGAACGATTTCCAGCAGTTTCATGATGTTTGCCGGGCTAAAAAAATGCAGCCCGATCACGTCTTCGGGGCGGGAGGTTGCCGATGCGATCCGGTCGATATCCAGCGTCGATGTGTTGCTCGCGAGTATCGCGCCATCGCGACATACTCGGTCCAGTGCTGAAAACACCTCTTCCTTGATGGCCATGGTTTCGAATACGGCCTCGATGACCAGGTCGGCATCGGCCAGCGCCGCGAAATCATCGATCAGATCCAGGCGGGATAACCGCGCCTGCATCTGCGTATCTGAAATACGGCCCTTGCCGACCGCTGCCGCCAGCGATTTCTCGATCGTGGCCCGGCCACGCTCCAGGCCCTGCCGGTCCTTGTCGAGCATGGCTACATCCAGACCCGCATCGAGACAGCTCAGCGCGATGCCGGCGCCCATGGTGCCGGCGCCGATAACCGCAATTTTGCTGATCTCGCGTACCTCGGTTTCCTTCGGCACATCGGGAACGCGGGCCACCTGGCGCTCTGCGAAAAACAAGTGCCGCATCGCTGCGCTCTGGCTCGAATCGCGACACAGGCGAAACAGTTCGCGTTCCTTGCGCATACCGTCAGCGAAGGAAACAGAGACCGCCGCTTCGACGCATTGCACGATTCTTTCTGGCGCTTCGAAGCCGCGCGTGCGGCGGGCGATTTTTTTTCGGTATGCCGCGAAAAAGCCGGCCTCGACATTGGCAACCTTGCGCTCGCTTATGCGCGGCAGATTTTTTTCAGTAATTTTCAGATCGGCGAATTCAATGGCGGTTTTTAGTAATTCGTCGTCGGTACATGCATCGACCAATCCCCAGGCCATGGCGGTTGCCGGGTCCACCGGCTTGCCGCCGGTCATCATGTCGAGCGCGTGTTCCGCTCCGATCAGCCGTGGCAGCCGCTGGGTGCCGCCCGATCCCGGCAACAGCCCCAGCCTGACCTCCGGCAGACCCAGTTTCGCAGAGCTGGCCGCTACCCGGTAGTGACAACACAGCGCGGTTTCCAGTCCGCCCCCCAGCGCGGTGCCGTGAATTGCAGCGACCGTCGGTTTGCGGAATTCATCCAGTTGCGCGAGGACTTCCCGCAGCGATGGGCTTTGCGGCGGTTTGCCGAATTCACGGATATCGGCGCCGGCGATAAATGTTCGGCCGGCGCAGTAAATAACCAGCGCCTCGATCGCATCGTCGCCGTCCGCTTCGGCGAGACAGTCGCCGATGCCTTTGCGCACGGCGTGAGACAAGGCATTGACCGGTGGGTTGTCGATGGTGATGACCGCGACCTGGCCATGCCGGGCCAGGGTGACTGTTTCGCTCATCCAGTTTTATCCCCGGGTGATGGTGAGCGCTTATTGTAGCGTTTTAGCGGGGCAACCATTAAACGGCAGCGACCCCATCCTGACCGCGCGATCAGGTCTTGTCGTAGTCGATGATCAATGTCCTGCTGAGCGGGCGCGCCTGGCAGGCGAGGATAAATCCTTCCTCGACTTCCCAGGGCTCGAGCGCATAGTTTTCTTCCATTTCCACCTTGCCTTCGCGCAAGTGGGTGCGGCAGGTTGAGCAGACCCCGGCCTCGCATGAGGCAGGCAGTTCCAGGCCATGTTCGCGACCTGCATCCAGCACCGATATGCCATCCATCGGCATGGCAAACTTCTTCGTATGTCCATCCAGGATTACCGTGACGCTGGCGATATCCTCGGCCACGTCGGTGGGCTGCGGGGCAACGGCTTCCGGCGTCTCCCCGGTCTTCTTGCTCGCCGCAAACCGCTCGCTGTGAATATTGCCGATGCCGAGTTCGATGAGAGTCTCCTTGACCGTATCGTTCATCGTGCCGGGCCCGCAGACGAAAACTTCATCGGCGGTCAGGCCCGAACAGAAACCCTGGTAGAGCCGACGGACTTTGTCCGCATCGAAACGCCCGCTGGCGATTTCGAATTCCTGCTCCTCCTGGCTGAAAACGAAATGCAGCGACAAGCGGTCCGTATACTGGTTTTTCAGGGCGTACAACTCCTCGAGAAACATCGTGCTTTCCTGGGTCCTGTTCGCGTAGAACAGGAAAAACCGGCTTTGCGGTTCCACAGCCAGCGTGGTTTTCACTATCGACAGCAGCGGCGTGATTCCACTGCCGGAGACGAATGCCACGTAGTTTTTCTTGTTTTCCGCTGATAACAGTGTCTGGAAATGGCCGACCGGCGGCATTACCTCGAGCACATCCCCGGCTTTCAAAGTCCCGGCGATATAACCGGAAAACAGACCGTTCTCCTGTACACGAACGCCAATGCGCAGCTCCGGGTCGCCGACCGCGGTGCAAATCGAATAAGTACGCCTGACCTGTTCGCCATCGATCTCGGCGCGTACCGGCAAGTGCTGGCCCTGGACGAAGGCATACTCATCGCGGAGTTCCTCCGGCACATCCAGGTAAACGCACACCGAATCCGGTGTCTCAGGCTCGATCCGGGCAACCGTCAAGTTGTGAAAATGTTTCATGTTATCAATTGCTTTCCATACCGCTGGCCGCGGTTCCGCACATTATCATATGCATTTGAAATATTCGAAAGGCTCGAGGCATTCAATGCATTTGTAGGAGGCCTTGCAAGCCGTCGAGCCGAATTCACTGACCTTTTCCGTGTTCTCGCTGCCGCATCTCGGACAGGCGACGATGCGTTCCGTTGCCATGGGGTCACCGAGCAGCCTGCCTCGCGCCACGGCCCCTTTTTCCGGCGGCGCGATGCCATACTTGCGCAATTTCTGGCGCCCGCGATCGCTGATCCAGTCGCTGGTCCATGGCGGTGACAACACCCGCCGTATGGATACCTGGGTTATACCCCCTGATTGCAGCGACTTGACGACGCTGTCCTCGATGAATTCGGTCGCGGGACAACCCGAGTAGGTTGGCGCGACGCCGACAGTCACCTTTGTACCATCCACTTCGACCGAGCGCACGATGCCGAGATCGACGATGCTCAGGACCGGGATTTCCGGGTCGGGTATTTGCTCGAGTATTTCCCACGCCGATGTCTCGAGAGTTTTGCGCGCAGCCTGCATGGTCTTACCAGTTGGCGCCCGGGTAGGTGCGTTGCATGCTTTGCATCTCGGCCAGGATGTAGCCTAAATGCTCGCTGTGATGGCCGCCCTTGCCGCCGGAGTCCATCCAGCCATCTTCCGGTTTTTGCAAAGTGGCTTTGGCCAGCAACTCATCGATTTGCCGATGCCAATGCTCGCGCAGGACCGTCAGATCCGGTCCTTGCCATTCTGACTGCATGATTTGATCGACCGGGTCAGCCTCGAACAACTCAGCGGTGTAGGTCCACAGGCGATCGATCGCGTTTTGCACCCGCCGGTGGCTTTCGTCGGTGCCATCGCCGAGACGAATCAGCCAGTTGCTGGCGTGGCGAAGGTGATAAGTGGACTCCTTGATCGCACGCGCGGCTATTTCGGCGAGTTTTGTGGCCGGGGATGTCGCCAGGGCCTCCAGCTGGAGCGAATAAAATGTTTCGAACAACACGAGCCGGGCAATGGTTTCGCCGAAATCGCCGTTGGGTTGCTCCACGAGCAGGACGTTGCCGTAATCCCAGCCATCCCTGAGAAAACAGATATCGTCCTCGCTGCGTCGCTTGCCATCGAGTTCACCGGCATAAGAGAAAAACATACGCGCCTGCCCGACATAGTCGAGCGCGAAATTGCTCATCGCCATTTCTTCTTCGAGTTCCGGGCCGTGGCCAACCCACTCGGAAAGCCGCTGCGCCATGACGATGGCGTTGTCCCCCATGCGCGTGACATACGCGATCAATGCTTGGTCTTTGCTCATCTGCTCGGCAGGCCCTTACATGTTTTCGACATCGTCCGGTATCTTGTAAAAAGTCGGGTGGCGGTAGATCTTGTCGGCGGCCGGTTCGAACAACGAGGCGCTGTCCGCCGGATCGGAGGCGATGATCTCGGTGGATCTGACCACCCAGATGCTGACGCCCTCGTTGCGCCGGGTATACAGATCGCGGGCATGGTCGAGCGCCATCGCCTCGTCGGCGGCGTGAATACTGCCAAAATGGCGGTGGCTCAGACCCGATCGGGCGCGGATGAATACTTCGTATAACGGCCAGTCCTGTTTACTCATGATTCCCTCATGCGGCTTTTCTTGCCGCTTGTTTTTCGGCGTAGGCGCGCGCCGCTTGCCGAACCCAGCGGCCTTCATCGTGGGCCCTGTTGCGCGTTTCCAGTCGCTCGCGGTTGCATTTTCCGTTGCCCTTGAGCACTTCCCAAAACTCCTGCCAGTCGATTTCTCCGAAACGGTAATGGCCGGTTTTCTGGTCAAAAACGAGATCCTCATCGGGCATCTTGAGCCCCAGGTATTCGGCCTGCGGCACCGTCACATCGACAAACTTCTGCCGCAGTTCGTCGTTGCTGATGCGCTTGATTTTCCAGGCCATCGACTGGGCGCTGTGCTCCGAGGTCTTGTCGCTCGGGCCGAACATCATCAGCGATGGCCACCACCAGCGGTCCAGGGCGTCCTGCGCCATGCGCTTTTGCTCAGCCGTGCCGCGGCACAGTTCGAGCATGATTTCATAGCCCTGGCGCTGGTGAAAACTCTCTTCCTTGCAGACCCGGACCATCGCCCTGGCATAGGGGCCGTAGGAGCAGCGGCACAGCGGAATCTGGTTCATGATCGCGGCGCCATCGACCAGCCAGCCGATCGTGCCGATATCGGCCCAGGTGATGGTCGGGTAATTGAAAATACTCGAGTACTTGGCTTTCCCGCTGAGCAAGTCCGCGACCAGGTCATCGCGAGATACCCCCAGGGTTTCAGTCGCGCCGTATATATAAAGGCCATGACCGGCTTCGTCCTGAACCTTGGCCAGCAGTATGGCCTTGCGCCGCAGCGTCGGCGCGCGGGTAATCCAGTTGCCTTCGGGCAGCATGCCGACGATCTCGGAATGGGCGTGCTGCGACATCTGCCGGATCAGGGTCTTGCGGTAGCCTGACGGCATCCAGTCTTTTGGCTCGATTTTTTCCTCGGCGTCGATTCGTGCCTGGAATGCAGCCAGACGTTCGGGTGTGTCGGCGGGATCGGCAGCCGACTTTTTCTGCTTTTGGTCCAGGCCCTGGGTATACATGAAAGCTCCGCAAATGCTTCGGCAATAAGCCCGACAAATAATAGCGTATTTTCCCGGCCTTACCCTTGATCCAGGTCATAGAGCAGCGATTTGTCCAGTGCGCTGGATCGGCCCTGGAATACGGCCACCAGTACGTCGTCCTGGTTGCGTACGCAGACTTCATAGAGGCCGGCGCGCCGGCCGCGGTGTATTTCGCGTGCATCGGCGCGCAGTGCGTCGCCGGCGTGTACCGGTTTCAGGTAGTCGATACTCGCCCCGGCCGCCACCGTGACCCGGTCGTAGGCATTGCAGGCAAAGGCGAACGCGGTGTCCGCCAGTGCGAACACATAGCCGCCGTGGCAAATGCCAAAGCCGTTGAGCATGGCCGCGGTTATGTTCATGCGAGCCTCGGCCGAGCCCGGTTCCGGGATCGTGACCTCGATGCCCAGCGCCTGCGACGCCAGGTCCTTTGCATACATTGCATCCCGGCACGCCCTGGCCAGCTCGAGATCGGTCATGCGTCTATCTGCCCTTGAACGTCGCTTTGCGTTTTTCCATGAATGCGGCGACCCCTTCCTGGTAATCCTCGGTCCGGCCGGCTTCGCGTTGCAGGTCGCGCTCGAGATCCAGTTGCTGGTCCAGCGTGTTGCCCCAGCTCGCATTCAGCGCTTTCTTGATCAGCGCAAGCCCGCGAGTCGGCTGGCTGGCGAAATGCGCGCACATAGCCTCCGCCTCTGGCAGCAATTGTTCATCGTCTACACAACGCCAGATCAGGCCCCATTCGACCGCCTGCTCGGCACTGAGCGAATCACCGAGCATGGCCAGTGCCGTCGCTCTCGCCGGCCCAAGCAGTCTCGGCAATATCCAGGTGCCGCCGGAATCCGGGATCAACCCCAGCTTGCAAAAGGCCTGGATGAATTTGGCCGATCGTGCCGCGATAACGATATCGGCCGCCAGCGCCAGGTTGGCCCCGGCTCCCGCCGCTACGCCGTTTACCGCACAGACGACCGGCATTTCCAGGTTGCGCAACCGCCGGATCAACGGGTTATAAAAATTCTCCAGCGTGTAACCCAGGTCCGCTGGCTCCGCACCCGGCAAAACCCGCCGCTCGGACAGATCCTGGCCCGCGCAAAAGCCGCGCCCGGCCCCGGTCAGCAATAAAACCCTGCAATCGTCCGACTCGACCGAGTCCAGCGCGGCGCCCACCTCCCGGTGCATCGCCTCATTAAAGCTGTTCAGGCTCTTCGGGCGGTTCAGGGTCAGCCTCGCTATGCCGTCTGTGATACCGAATTCGATGGTTGCAAAACTCATTTGTGCTCCAGGTTTTCCCTGTCGCCTGGCCGTGACACCCGTGGGCGCCCGGCGCGGCGGTTATCGTATGCACTCGACCGAGTGATCGGCTATTCTGTGCCGCCCGTTATCAAATCGCAATGAGGTTTGTCATGAAGCTGCAGTCATTCGCAGAAAACCGCTGGCAGCAAGGCGCCGCCGACGGCGTGCAACTGGTCAGTGCCGTAGATGGCGCAGAGATCGCCACATCGTCGAGCGAGGGCCTGGATTTTGGCGCGATGGCGCATTACGCGCGCACCACCGGCGGGGCCAATCTGCGCAAGTACACCTTCCACCAGCGTGCCAACATGCTCAAGGCGCTGGCCAAATACCTGCTGGAGCACAAGCAGGAGTTCTATGCGCTTTCCGCCAGGACCGGCGCGACCCGCACGGATTCCTGGATCGATATAGACGGCGGCATTGCCACGTTTTTCGTGTACTCGGGCAAGGGCCGGCGCGAAATGCCGAATGACCACGTTTATATCGATGGTCAACCTGAGTTTCTGTCGAAGAAGGGCAGTTTTGTCGCTCAACATATATTCCTGCCGCTCGAGGGCGTCGCCATTCATATCAACGCGTTCAACTTTCCTTGCTGGGGGATGCTCGAAAAACTTGCGCCGTGCCTGCTCGCAGGCATGCCCGCGATCGTCAAACCGGCGACCAGCACCTCCTACCTCACCGAGGCGATGGTCAAACGCATTATCGAGTCCGGCATATTGCCCGATGGCGCCGTTCAATTGATCTGCGGCGGCATCGGTGATTTGTTCGACCACCTGAACTGCCAGGATGTGGTCGCGTTTACCGGCTCCAAGAACACGGCGGAATTCCTGCAACAGCACCAGACCGTGATCGCTCAGTCGGTGCGCTTTACCGCGGAGACCGATTCGCTGAACGCATCGATACTGGGACCGGATGCGCAGCCGGGCACGGCCGAATTCGATCTTTATATCCAGGAAGTGGTTCGCGAGATGACCGTGAAAGCCGGTCAAAAATGTACCGCGATACGCAGGATAATCGTGCCCGCCGAGTTCAGTGCTGAACTGGTCAGTGCGCTCGCCCAGGCGCTCGGCAAGATCCGCGTCGGCGACCCGGCCAGCAAGGAAGTCCAGATGGGCCCGCTCGCGAGCCAGGACCAGCGTGACGAAGTCAGGGAGCGCATAGCCGAACTCAGTGGTGAAGCAGACATGGTTTATGGCGATCTGGAGAATTTCGAGCTGATCGATGCCGATGCCAAAAAAGGCGCTTTTTTCGCGCCCGTGCTGCTGCACTGCCAGACGCCGCTGACCAGCCGGTCGGTGCACAGTGTCGAAGCGTTTGGGCCGGTCAGCACGGTGATGCCATACGACACGCTGGACCAGGCGATTACCCTGGCGCGGATGGGCGAGGGCAGTCTGGCCGGTTCGATATTCACCGGCGATGATGAAATTGCGGCGACGCTGGCGCTGGGCATCGCGCCGTATCACGGTCGCCTGGTGATCATCAATCGCGACTCGGCCGGCGAATCGACCGGCCACGGCTCGCCGTTGCCGCACCTGGTGCATGGCGGACCCGGCCGGGCAGGCGGCGGGGAGGAAATGGGCGGCATACGCGGCGTACTGCATTACATGCAACGCACTGCCCTGCAAGGGTCGCCAACGACGCTTGGCAGGATTGCGCGACGCTGGATACGCGGCGGCAAAGAGCAGGTCGATGAGGCGCATCCGTTTACAAAATACTTCGAAGAACTCGAGATCGGCGACACCCACCACACCGCAGCGAGAAAAATAACGGTAGAGGATATCGAGAATTTCGCCGAACTCAGCGGCGATAAGTTCTATGCTCACATGGATGACGAGCTGGCGGCAAAAAACCCGTTTTTTGATGCACGGGTCGCACACGGCTATTTTATCATATCGATGGCGGCGGGGCTGTTCGTGCAACCTGATTTTGGACCGGTGCTGGCGAATTACGGGCTCGACGACCTGAGATTCGCGCAACCGGTCTACATGGGCGACGAGTTGAAGGTTCGGCTGACTTGCAAGCAAAAAACGATGCGCGAGGGCGAAGATTACGGTGAGGTTCGCTGGGATACCGAAGTGACTAACCAGGATGGAGACATCGTCGCCGCTTACGACGTGCTGACGATGGTGGCGACAAAAAGCCAGCGAGCCGCTTGATCAGTCCGGCCAGCCCTCGAGCGCTGAAACGAAGACCGAGAGGAACTCGTTGGTCTGGTGCGCGTCCAGTGCACGGTGATCGATAGTCAGGGTCACATAACAAAGCGGCCGGATTTCCATCTGGTCCTGACCGCCGGTCTCGATGACGACGACTCTTTTCTCCAGTTTGCCGATACCGAGGATCGCGCTTTGCGGCTGGTTGATGATGATCGGCGACGCCATCAGGCTGCCGCTGACCCCATGATTTGAAATCGTGAAGGTGCCGCCGCTGACCTCGTCCTGGCCCAGCTCGCCCTTGCGCGCTTTCTCGGTCAGGGTCTGCAGCTTCCCGGCAATCGCGTCCAGCGTCATCTGCTGCGCGCGGTGAATGACGGGAACGATCAGGCCCTCGTCACCCAGCGCCGTGCCGATGCCGATATTGATATCGCTAAACAGTTCCAGGCCTTGATCGTGGAAACGGCTGTTGACTTCGGGCACGGCGCGCAGCGCTGTGACTGCGGCCTTGATGAAATAGGCGGTATAGGTCAGCTTGATGCCCTGGTCTTCCAGGCCGGCCCGGTTTTTCGCCCGATGCGCAATGACGGCCGACATATCGGCCTCGAACACACAGGTGACATGGGGCGCGGTCTGCACGCTTTTCACCATGTGTGCGGCGATGCGCCTGCGCATCGGGGTATGCGGCACGATCGTCGCTCCTGCAAGCGGCGCCAGGACATCCTGGTCCTTGGCGAGGGTCGTTATGCCACCCGCGATATGGTTTTCTACATCTGCGCGGGTCACGCGGCCGCCACGGCCAGTGCCGCTGATGCCGGACACATCCAGGTCGTGTTTTTTGAGCAATTTTTTCAAGCCGGGGCTTAATTTCGGCTGGTCGGCGGCTACGGCGCTTTGCGTCGTGGCAGCCGGCCCGGCTGCTTTTTCAGTGTCGGCGGTTTTCACCGCGGCCATGGCGCCTGCGGCGATTCGACCCAGCACGGCGCCGGGCTCGACCTGGCTTTGTTCTTTGACCAGCAGCTCGTGCAAAACGCCACTGGCGGGTGAGGCGATCTCGACGACGACCTTGTCGGTTTCCAGTTCGATCAGGGGCTCGTGCAGCGCGACCGTATCGCCGGCCTGCTTGAGCCATTGCATCAGCGTCGATTCAGTCCCTTCCTGCTGCTCTTCCGGCACGACAATGTCGATCAGTTCTGGCATTTGCTTCCTGGTCCGTCAGCACTCGAGCAGAGCGGTCATTTTTCTGGCTATCCCGGCCACATCCGGGACCACCGCATGCATCAGCAAGGGATTGTGCGGACTGGGTATATCCGGCATGGCCAGCCGCCCGACCGGCGCATCGAGATCGAAAAAAGCTTCGCTGGCCACGGTCGCGACAATCTCCGCGCCAAAACCGGCGGTCATGTTGTCCTCGTGTACGACCAGGCAGCGCCTGGTCCTGGCGACCGAACTCAATATGGCTTTCCGGTCCCACGGCATCATCGTGCGCAGATCGATTACCTCTACGCTGCCAGCTACCTGGCCGGCCGCGGTTTCACAACGCGGCACCATCGCGCCCCAGGTCACGACGGTCAAGTCCGTACCCGGCCTGGTGATTTTTGCCTGGCCAAACGGCAGCACGTATTTGTCGCCGGGGTAGGGTCTGCGCGCCCAGGCATCGTCCAGCATCGAGCGGTGTTCAAAAAAGATCGTCGGGTTGTTGCTGCGCAACGCCGCGCGCAACAGACCGGTTGCGTCCTCGGCATTGGATGGCACGGCGACCTGCCAGCCGATGCCGTGGGCCCACTGGACTTCATTGGTCTGGCTGTGCCAGGGATCGCCGCATTTGAAAAAGCCGCCCGGGATCCTGACTACGATCGGTGCGGCAAAGCGGTTGTTGGTCCGCCATCTCATCGTGCCGCAATCGTTCAATTGCTCCGTGGCCGGGTCGGCATACTTGCGAAACTGGATCTCGGGCACCGGCATCAGCCCGGCGATCGCCATGCCCACGGCACGGCCGATGATGCCTTCTTCCGAGAGGCTGGTATCGAAGACCCGGTTAATACCGAATTTTTCCTGCAAACCCATGGTCGCCGCATGCACGCCGCCCTTGGGTCCGACGTCTTCGCCAAAGACGGCGAGTTTCGGGTTGCTCGCCAGTTCATATTCGAGCGTACGGCGAATGGCCGTCAGCATGTTGATTCGGGTGGGCTCGGGTTCCGGTTGCTCGCCAGATTCGGGAAAAACATGGGCGCTGGCGGCCAGGCCACCTTGTTGTTGAATTTCGGGGTTGCCGTCAGGCCCCGCTTCACAAAAAACATGCCGTTCGATCCCTGCCGGATCGGGCTGGGCTCTCGCCAGCGCCGCCTCGAGTGCATCGGCGACTTCCTGTTCGACCTCCTTTTCCAGCTTTTGCCAGGCGGCTTCGTCGATCAATGCCGGTATCAGGTAGGCACGCAGTTTGGGCAGGGGATCGCGGGATTCCTCTTCCGCGATAAACTCGGCCGACTTATAGGTCTGGGTATCCTGCGCTGAATGGCCCTCCAGCCGAGGCACGGTGAGCCGCAACAAGGCTGGGCCGGCACCGCTGCGTACGTGGTCTACGGCCTGGCTTATCAGCCTGGCCGCCTCGGCTGGTTCTGTGCCATCGCCATCCAGAACCTGCAAATTCTCAAACGACTTGAGGTTGGCTGCGATATTTGCCCCCGGTGTCTGCAGGGCAGAAGGCGTCGAAATGCCATAGCCGTTGTCCTCGATATAAAACAGCATCGGCAGTTTCAGCGTGGTCGCCATCGTCAGCGCAGACCAGAAGCCATTGGTCGCTACCGATGCATCACCGCCGAGGGCGGCGCCGATTGCACCCTTGTAGCTATCGTCACCGAGTTCATCGGCGTGATAAAGAATCGCCTGCGCCCAGCCGGCGACCGGCGTGTATTGTGCCCCGACGCCCCCGCACATCGGCAGTACCGTGGCGCCGCCATCCGACGGGCGGTTAAAAACCACACCGATGTCGCGGCCGTCGCTGAATCCGCCGGAGCGGGCCAGCGGGCCGGCGAACGCATCTTCGATCGACAGCCCGATCGCCAGCAGCGATGGCCTGGACCGGTAATAACCGCTGGTTGCATCGCGCGGGTGATTCAGCAATGAACCCAGCAGGATCTGGGCCAGGTCGTGGCCGCGCGCAGAGAATTGGTAAAGCACTTTCTTCTGCGGAACCAGTTCGTTTTCCTCGATCCGGTCGATGGCCCGCGAGGTCAGCATCAGGCGAGCGATTCTGAGCCAGTCAAAAGCAGGGTCAATGCTGTCATCGGAACGAACCGACGTTTCTTGTGCTGTTTCCGAACTCACGGATGCAA
>JADFSO010000056.1 GCA_022560735.1 Pseudomonadota bacterium | reverse complement strand
TTTTCGGATGCTGGGGGAATACGTCCACGGCAACGAAGTCGATCCAGACTGGCGCTTACATTGTCGGAACGAGAAGAGATATCTCGCGGCGTTATGGCTGGCCACTCGATCCGATCGATAGCAGAGCTATTGGGTCGCGCAGCTTCAACGGTGAGCCGTGAGATTAATCGTAACGGCGGTCGTCGAGACTACCGAGCCAACAAAGCCGAGCAAGCAGCCTGGGACCGGGCACATCGGCGCAAGATCTGTAAACTGGCCAAGAACCGTGCACTGGCGCAACTCGTGGCGAAGAAGCTCACACAACGCTGGTCACCGCAGCAGATCGCTGGCTGGTTGAAAAAGACCTACCCGGAGGATGAGAATTACCAAGTGTCACACGAGATCATCTATCGCAGTTTGTATGTTCAAGCCCGCGGAGCGCTTAAGAAAGAGCTGATAAAGCACCTGCGTAGCAAGCGTACGATGCGTCATTCCCGACACGGCAACAGCAGCGGCGAAGGCCAGGGCCAAATCAAGGACATGATCTCGATCAGCGAACGTCCAGCCTCGGTTGAAGATCGTGCAGTACCGGGGCACTGGGAAGGCGATCTCATTGTCGGATCCAATGACAGTTACATGGCGACCTTGGTGGAGCGTCATACGCGCTATGTCATGTTGGTGAAAGTGGATGGCAAAGATACAAAAACGGTCATCAACGCGCTCATAAAGCAGTCGAAGAAATTACCGCGGGAACTTTATCGGTCACTCACCTGGGATCGGGGCAAAGAACTCTCCGATCACAAACGCTTTAGTCTGGCGACCGACATCGATGTTTACTTTTGTGATCCGCAAAGTCCCTGGCAACGAGGTTCCAACGAGAATACGAACGGCTTACTCAGACAGTACTTTCCCAAGGGAACCGATCTATCGGTACACTCTCAGAGACACCTAAACAATGTCGCTTGTGAGCTGAATGATCGCCCAAGGAAGACTCTGGGTTTTTGCTCACCTGCAGAGAAATTTAATGAATGTGTTGCGTCGATCAATTGAGATCACCACCCGGAAGCGGCCGTTGAGCTAGAATGACGACGACGGGTCGCTAACGACCCAAAGCGGTCGTTTTGAACAGACTGTTGCATCGGACTAGCGAGGAGAGTCCAATCGAGGTTTCTGATGCGTCACATCTATTGGATCGCTGTTTGTCTTGCTGTCTCGCTGGAGATTGAAGCGCAGCCGAACGATAATGTCGGCGCGGAACAGCCGCGATTAATCTTTCTTTCCAATCACGAATCACCAGAACGCCCCCAACTCTATCTATTCGACGGTGAGCAGTCTGGAGGGCTCGTCAAGGTAAACTCGCCCCTGCCAGCCGGCTGCCCTGGGAAGCCTTGGTACGAGCGACTCATTCGGTTCCTGATGTCCGCAGCGCAGGCAAATTCCGGCGACCCGCTCGCAGGATGCTTTCGCGGGATCTTCAATTTCTGGGTAACGCCGGACGGGCGGAATGTTCTATATACGACAGCGACCACGAGGCTGGATTTTCATGATCTCCATCTCGTCAACATGGATAATCCAGGATACTCCATCGTAATCAATGAACCGCAACAGGAACAGCACATACCGTATGTAGCTGCAATCAGTCCAGACAGTCAGAGTTTCGTTTACTTTGGAAAACCTGAAGGTGAGCATCGCAAATCGCTTTACTTGGTTGACCTAAACAATTTACGGATACAACAGCGATTTGCCGTACCGGCCGAAGCCGATGATCACGTAATCTCGGCGAGATATAGCCCCGACGGCTCAAAGATTGCCTACCTTCGGCTACGCGGAAACTCAAGAGTCGGAAAGATACTGCTTGTGGAGGTCGCTCATTTGAGCCGACATCCTGTCGTTATTGCGGAGGACTTTAACTTTGGGTCCGGGCGATACGACTTTAGCGCGTACGGCAACTACATTTTCTATAACCGGTGGCTCGACGAACCGAGGGAATCCAGCCTCATTTTGGTCGATACCGCGGACCCAAGCCACCAGATCTCTATTGATCGTCAAACCGATGCAGAGATTTTCGGATTCCACTTGAGTCCGAACCGGAGGATTTTGTTCTATGGCATCTTCGATCTGACCACGAAGCATTCCAACACTCACGTGATTGATCTCGCAACATTCGGAATCCCCCATTATTCAGAATCGGAACTCGCTGATCTACCGACCACACGGCAAGAATACACGGCTCCCTTCGCGCCAAATTCGCGAACCATCATAGGCCAATCCGAACAGCAAGATCGCAGTAAGCAACTATATCGGTTCTCTGTGGACACTCCGAACAAGCGGATTCCGGTCAGTCCGACGGTTCCGCACTATGACTTCGGTTACTCGATCGTCTACACGCCTGACAGCCAGAGGATCATCTAGCGCGCAAACTTGGAGGGCCAAGGCGCACATGGCGGCCTCTACCTTACGGATCTTAATCGACCTCTTGAATGGGAACGCGGTGATACCGACAACGGGATCCTTGTCATCTGCGTTAGCCCATAATGTCTTGCCCTTTCGTGTGGAGTTTCTGCCACCGGGTCCCGGGTACCGTGAGTGAGAAATAAGCCCCATTGTCAGTACAAAAAAATCGTGGTGGTGGCCGCGAGCAATTAGCATGCGAATACGAGACATTTTGTAAACGGCCGTTTCTGCGATCTCGGCGAACCACGGAGTAGCCTGAGCTAGAACCAGTTGCGAAAGGACGCCACCGATTACTATCATGCTGAATTTGGTAAATGTCCGAAGGCACACTTGGCGCGATACTCTGCGTCATAAACGAGGACATCCACAGTCTTCACGACTTGACAGTACCCCAGAAAGGGCTTGACTTGGAGTTAACTCTAAGCTGTAGGCTTGATTTAGCAATCGTGCAACTGAGTAGAGGATAAAGGAAGGAGGCTTGCCGAATGACAGATCGCCGATCTTACAGAAGCAAGCAGTTGACGCAGTTTATCGGTCTGATCGCATGCCTGTTGAGTGGTCCCGTCTGGGCCCACGACCCGATTTTCGGCATCGGGCCGCATGTGCTTTTTAAGGGCGGCGTTGAGATTGCGCCGGATATGCATGTCGAGGAAGCCGGCGACGAGAGCGCGACGGAGACAGGGTTGGAGATTACCTACGGGCTTACCGGAGACTGGGCTGTTGGGATCGAGTTGCCGTACGTAAACAAAGAGGCCGGGCCGGTGAGCGCCAGCGGTCGTGGAGACATCAAGGTGTTCACCAAATATCGTTTTTGGCGCAATGACACACTCGGTGCCCAGGAGTCCGCTGCAGTGTTGCTCAAGGTCAAGTTGGATACGGCCAATGGCAACGCTAATCCAGCCCTGGGGACGGGCACCACGGATACGATTCTCGGTCTGACGTATGGATACGAAGGCCGAAAGTGGTACCGCTGGGCAAGCGTTCGCTACCGGCTCAATGGTACGAACGACGCCGGCCTACAACGCGGAGAGAAGGTTCTGTTCGATCTGGTCGGAGGCATCCGCTTCAGGCCCACCGGCTATCTGGAAGCGGATACGGTATGGCTGTTGGAACTTAACGGCGAGTACGGCGACCGTGCCGATTTAAACGGGATTAACGTGGCAAATACCGGTGGTACGGAGTGGTTTGTATCACCAGGAATTTTCTGGACCAAACGCAATTTTGCGATTAAGGCCGGTGTTCAAATACCCATCGTCAGCAATTTAAATGGTGCCCAGAACGAGTCGGATGTTCGGGTGAATCTTACACTTGAATGGCACCTGTAAGGTGCCAGATTCAGCACGCAAGAGGTGAGACTGTGAAAAAACTGATTGGATCGGTTCTTTTGTTTTTGGCAATGAGCACGGCGGCCTTTGCTGACGGAACCCAGTACCGGATGCGGGTTGATGGGCTGGCCTGTCCCTACTGCGCCTATGGAATAGAAAAGAAACTGGGAAAGATCGATGGCGTCGAGAAAATCGATGTTGATTTGAACAACGGGCTGGTAACGGTGAACGTAGCCGAGGGGGTGACGCTCACGGACGCGCAAATGGCGAAGCTGTTCACAGACGCCGGATTCACTTTTCGTAGCATGGTGACAGTGCCCTTGGACGAGAAGAAAGCACATTGATCGATGTAGTCAGATAAAAAACTTTCATAAGAAGAATAAATGAGGACATCCACAATCGAGCAATAAACCATAAACGGGGACATCCACAGTCTTCACGATGGACCAATGCCCGTCAACGCTATCATCGTCAGGTTTTTGGACCATGTGATGGAGCCCGTGAATTGTCAGCTGTCGATTATTGCTAACAGGCAGCAGCGCGCCTCCGGCAACCGGATGAGCACTATGGTAGGCAGAACGTTAAGACGCGGTGGCGGCGGCCCTGGCTGGGATTAAATGATGTTGCAGTCCGTGCATCCAGCGCTGCCCAAGATGCTCACAATAAGCCTGTAATGCTTCGAGCGAGCCCAGGGCACGGCCATGCCAGGAATTCATTCGCCTGAGATCCTTAAGCCAGGTCTCCTGATCGGTTTCCAACCGCTCCAGGATAAAGGGCAAATCCGAGTCGATCCGCCCGCGTTTGCCCTGGCTCCACTCGCGGCCAGTCCACTCCACCAGCGTGAGATAATCTTTCCAGCAACAAGGTAAGGCAGGACGAGCTTGCTGGTTTTCGAAGCCAAGCAACGATGCGCCCTCACCCTTGATGCGCGCATGCACCGAGGTATGAACCGAGGTTTCCGGGGTGGTTGCCAGTTTGGCCCGGATCGGGTTGAGATCCACATAAGCCATGCAACGTAACAAGGCGGCCTCATCCAGCAAGGCCTGGACTTTGAACCGCCCCTCCCAAAAACGCCCGCTGTAATCGTCTTCTTTGTTAGACCGACGCGCCAAGGGCTCGTTGATACAACGCATGAACCAGCTCAGGCTGGCAAGGCGCTCGCGGTACACGCTGATCCAATCAGTCACGCCGTCAGGGGACGGAAGATGGCCGTTGGACTTGGCAACGGCGGGTGGGATTTCAAACACCTGGCCCCAGCGTCCCAACACTTCCGCTTCGTCCCAATCCTCAGCCATTGCCGGTGTCAGGCGTACCACCAGGTGATAGTGATTGCTCATCACCGCATAGGCACAGACATCGATCGCGAATACCTTGGCCAGAAACAGAATGCGTTGTTCGATCCAGTCATGAAGACCGTGGATGTCCTCATTTATGCCTACCAAGTCATCATGTACTTGGAGAACTATAGCAAGGGCTACGCGTCTCAAATTTCCAGGACATTCAGTATGTCGCTCAACCAGGTCCAAAATCAACTAAACAAATTTGAACAAGTCGGGCTACTGGTCAGTCGCAAAGAAGGAACGGCCAGAGTTTTCTACTTCAAACAAAGTCCCGTAACTGATTCGCTACG
>JADFSO010000039.1 GCA_022560735.1 Pseudomonadota bacterium | reverse complement strand
CGCATGTTAGAGAGGTATCGAGAAAACCGGCCAGGCATCTCACATCAAAACCGGTCCTCGGCGGGCTGCATCATGTGTACCAATGGGCAGCTTGACAACACCGATGGAGTTTTTGCGCCCTACAGGGCCTTCAGGCCCGATTGGCGTTCTAATCGGGCCTGAAGGCCCTCCTACACGAGAAAATTTTACTGCCGTTACTCAGAAGCGATAAAACAAATAAAAGCGATTAATTCGTTCGGCTTTTTGTGATGCAGGTCACAAAATTGCCAGTTCGCGGCGCATATAGTCCTAGCTAAATCGGCTGAACATTCGGTACACCAATGAGCCCTATCCTGCCAAGAAAATTGCGCACAGCGTTATCGTTCAAAAAGGAGCGAGCACGTGACTGTAGCGTTGGCAAGTTCCAGGATCTGACATCGACCCAGGCAGGCAGACTGTTTGAGCTGCAGCCAGAATGCTACCCCCTGAAAAGCGCATGTGAGTTTTTGAACGTTAGCCCGCAACTCCTTTTGCATTTGGGATCAGTGGGAAGATTGACTTTTTTTGTCAATGTCTCGGGACTTGGCGGCTACTGGCATGAGATTGCTGCGGGAATTAGCTCCGAGGAAAAATCATACGTTGAGCTAACATCGGGATTCCTCGGGCTGCCGCGACGGTATGTAGGTCAACTCGAAACCAACGGCAGCGCCAGCATTCCACTGCTTGAGTTCCGCGACTGCTTTGATTACCCGGTAGTCAAAATAAAGCCCAGGGAAAGCCAGGAATTTACTCCGTTGTGGCTTGACGGCGAGTTGGTTTTCTACCTTCAGAAGCCGATCCTGGTAAAAACAACCGATGTCATGTTAATGAAACCGCTGCCGAAAGTTCGCAGTACCGATAAAGCTGGCAGGCGAAAAGCTTAGACCGCTGTAGGTGGAAGAAGCGATTGTATCGGAAGCAACACTCATCAAAGGGATGATCATTGGGTTCGCTTTCCGCCAGAAGCAGGCGTGAGCCTGCCGTTAAGGCAGTGGAAATTGCAACCGAGTCTCAGTGTGTTGCTGTTGCTAAAGGGAGCAACCTACCGCGACGCCGGCATCGCCATCCGTGGATGGGACTTCTAACCAGCCGGTGTTTTCTGCGGTGTCGAAAACACATTTCGCAGAGGTAGCCTGCAGTTTCGGCCCCGCCATCCCCGGTGATCCGACGAAACCCCAGGAGTTCACCGAGATTACGGGGCCATCCCCCGTACCCGTATTCATGGGTTGAACCCATGGACCTCCGGAAGATCCACCGGAAAGTCCACAGTTCGGCAACCACCAGTTTTCCATGCCTTCCTCCGTCATATCATCGGCGCAGTACATGAAATCCGGGTCGACGTTAAATGAATAACCAAGCGCATAGGTGAAATCGATACTGTTGGCGCCCGGTGTTCCGTCGTCATAAACCGGTGTCTTCGTGAAGTCGATGGTCAATGTACCTGCAGCTGCTTCGAGACTCTCCGTTGTATCGTCGCTACCGGCATTACCGGCATGAGCGCCTGTCGCCGCTACCACATAATAGGCGTAATCCCAACGGATGTTGTCGGGGAAGGTTCGTGTCGTCCAGTCCGTATCCACAACACCAAATGAAGGAACCCAGCAACCAAGCGGATCGTTGCCACAGTCCAGATCCGTCCCCGATCCAGTGGTGCCGGCCTGGTCGGGAATGAAAAGAACATTTCGCGCAAACGCCTTGTTCGCGTCATCGTATACGCAGTGTGCCGCGGTCAGGATCACCGAGCGATCGTCAATACCGTCTGTTACCGCCGTGCCGGAACAAACAAAGGCGCCCCAGGGTCCTTTCCGCTTGGCATTCTTTGGCATCTCGAAATAAAGCCGTCCGGCAGCCGTTTGCACCTTGCCACCATCACCATACGTCCATTCCGCGTTGGCGACGGTATCGCCGTTGCCGTCGGGTGGTTCGCCGCCGCCACCAGTTTCAACCATGAAATTGACAGGTTCGGAAGTGGCTGTGTTGCCGCCCTTTTTCGCCGTGTCTTTTGCGACAACCCACCAGTTCCAGGCGCCGTCGGTAAAACCGGACAAAGTAACAGTCCAAAGATCATCTGCACCGGCATTAGCGCTAAAGGTCTGAGTCGTTGAGCCGTCAGGGAATCCAATCGTAAATGAAACAGATTTTAAGCCAATGTCGTCGGTAACTTTCACGGAGAAGGTGTGCGACGCACCTATGACAGCACCGCCTTTAGGGTCCATTGTTTCTTCTGAAATCGATGGCGGCGTATTATCGTTGCTGCCACCTGCGCCAGGGGGTTTGGCGAACGGCGTAGGATCTTTCTTTTTTGCTTCGGCTGCAACCTGGTGGCCATAGGGCTCAAGGGAACCGTCTGGTTTCCGAAGATAACCCAGACCGCGTGCATCGATAACCAAATCACGCGGAATCGCGCGGGCTCTTCGCTCGCTGGTCCAGTACTCAACCACTCTGGCTTTGTTGGAATCGATGGATCGGCTGTTACCTGGCTCAGGCTGCTGAGCGACTGAATTGCCGGCCAACAAAAGCATTGAGAACAAAAAAGCTGTCCCCAAAAAGCCGGTTAGATGGATTCTTCGATGTTTCATCAGCCTGCCTCGTTATTCCGGTGATTGGCGGTGAGCTATCACCATTCATCATGTCTTATGCAAAAGGCAGACGAACCTTCACTTGGATACTATAGGCGATAAGCAGTTAGCCACGATAGAACTGTTTTGTCTACTTTTGGGATTATGTTGCCAACCGAGATTCTGGATTTTAGCTCTAAAAGCCCTGTTTGCGTCAAAGAACCAAGAGAACCAAGGACATCCACACCTTTTCGTGAAAATCATCGCACTGCTGATCAGCCAAGGGGATATTTGTAGGGTTTGCTCAGAAAGTCTGTGGATGTCCTTTGTTGTAGTTGTAGTAGCTCAGAAAGTCTGTGGGTGTCCTTTGTTGTAGCCGGACCAGTCGTCGACTCGATCCTGACCCAGATCCGCAAGCAATACCGCCAGCATCTCATCAGACAATCCTTGCGGAAATCGGGCGACCAGGCGCAACCGGTTCACTTGTTCCTCACCCAGTTCCTTTCGCTTTGATCGTACCTTCACTCGGTGCATCTGTTCAGGCTCGGCAGTTTTCACCATCGACACCGGTATCAACACCACTCGACTTTTAGCGTTCGGAGAATCCGGGTTATCAATGACATTCAAAAGTATGCGATCTGCACGGACCGCCAGAAGCTCTCCCGAGATCGTGTTTCCACCAATCACCTTGCCTTTGAGCCTTAGCTCAATATGCACACCCTGCGGTCCCTGAGCTGGCTTGAAATCCTCGATCTGGACGCCAACGCCAACGCTACATCCTGCAGCAAACAGCATCAGCAGGAACAGTAATGAGTGGACCGTCCTCATCGAACGTTTATCCTTGTCGACTCGAAGCGCTCGCGAAATTCCTCACGTTGTGGCTCCCAAAGCCGCATTGCGGTCAGCAGCGAGGCCTGCAGCGCGGCATCATTCGGTACCAAGGCAGGAGCACTTTCTGTCTCCAGCCAATCCTTGCGCATCCATTCAATGTAATAGCCTTCGGCGGCCAAAAAGTACGTTCGTTTGAGGCCGTGTGGGGCTTCGCCGACATCGAACCGCAAACGTAGATATTCACCGGGTTTAGTGATGACATATGCAGCGTCTGCCGCATGCAGGTTCCTTCTTGCCTGCCTGAGCTCATCTCCAGCTGCGCTGGTTACTTGGGTAACCGGGATTTTTTTGGCTTTGGCGTGGCGTACCACCGTCGCGAGCGCGAGGTGATCGATGCGCCAATTATCGGCGACGAAAGAGAGGCGTAACTGCAACTTGTCACCTTTTACGGCCGGCAACGGTATTGCCAGTTCAGTCCAGGCAATGGGTCCGGTTTCGGCAATAGTGGCTACTTGCCTGTATCGGCCTTGGTCCCAAATTGCGACCCGCATGCCCATTCTCTTCCGGTACCAGCGCCTCAGCTGGTACTTCTCACCCAATCGTTTCGGGTCATCGCTCATCCAGTCGAGCGCTCTGAAACCCTGGCCCTTCAGCATGTGAATGAAAAACACCGTATTCAAGAGACTGTTTCTCAGCCGAAGAACGAGCGCTGCCTCGCGACCGGTAGTCGGCATTTCGAACTCGAGATCGATATAGTCCTCCATATCGTCAGTGGACACATTCTGCAGACGCGCCTCATCGGTACGCCAGGCTTTTCCGTCAGCGGCGCCAACAATTCCATCGATATGACGCCCGCTACGATCGATAACCACCTGCGGAGCTCTGAGCGAGCCGACGATGACCGGGCGACCTTCAGGATCCGGAAAGACCGATTCCGCAGCCGCATGAACCACTTCCATTAATTCGATGTGATTAATGTAATGTGTTTCCAGCGCCTCGTTGCGTATCTCTAACTCAACCGAATCTCCCGTACCTGGATCAATACCCAGTCGGTCAACATCTCTTACCTCGAAGCCCGGCGCGATACTGTAGGAGAATGATTCCGCTTCGAGTAGTGGTTCCACGCCCTCAAGTGAATAGATAGTGGGGCAGGAGCCGAAAATAATCACTGCGAGAGCAGCAGCGGTAGCGGCGACGCCAATTGTTGCTGCGCCGCTCGCAACGGCGGTTGCCCCGGTATTCACGGGGGTCTGGTAGCTTTCCATTGCCGCGACTTCGTCGAAATCGACTTCGGTCACCGGTTCACTATGTTCAAGAGTAATGTCGTACTTGAATCCCTGGCCTTTGACGATGCCATTTTCGATAGTAACGCCGTTTGGAAATACGACAGTGGAACCATCTACAAGGTGCGCCTTTACAGGGGATTCAACGATTAGGGGGGACTCGCTCTGCTCCTGGTATTCAATAGGTTCAATTTCAGTGTTATAGACGGTGATGCAGGACGCCAGAAAGAGAAAAGCCAGCGAAAGGAAAAGGCGCATTCCTTTCCCCAATCGAATGCGTGGCGTCCGACCGTCGATTTTTGTGGTCATGTCCAGTCTCCCGTGCAACATTTCTCACTGGTTTCTGGCTACTTTGGGAGGTCTTCCATGGCTTCTCAGAGTAAGCAACCCGTGGCTCGGTGTCCCTGACTTTGGCGCGTTTGGCTTTGTCGGTTCTAATAATCAAGTGTAGTAGAGAATTGCTCAGTTTGCCTGGAGAGAAAACCAAGGACATCCACACCTTTTCGTGAAATTCATGAAAACCAAGGACATCCACACCTTTTCGTGAAATTCATCGCACTGCTGATCAGCCAGGGGGATATTTGTAGGGTTTGCTCAGAAAGTCTGTGGGTGTCCTTTGTTGTACGCCTGCTCAGAAAGTCCGTGGGTGTCCTTTGTTGTACGTCCGTACGCCTGCTCAGAAAGTCCGTGGGTGCCCTTTGTCGTGCCAATGAAGCTGGCAGGCGAAAAGCATAGACCGCGGTATGTGGATGTAAAATTCGCGAAATTCAGTGAGATTAAAATATTGAACCGAAGAGCGCCGCCTGCACACGGCATTGGTTTCTGCTAAAGGAGCTGTTGATTAACCGCGCGGTGCGAGCTTTTCGGCCGCTACATTGCGTAGCTCATCCCAGTCGTTACTCTCTTCCGCCGCCAGAGCGCGGTCACTCATCACCTTGAGATCGGCTTTGAGTGCCTGAACGATCGCCTGGAACTCCGGTCTTGTACTCACCGATTGGAGATATCGGTCGTCTTCCAGCGACCAGGCATCATACCGCCACGAACTCCGCCATCCTTCATCGTATGCTTCTTGTAGTTTGGCAATCGCTTCATCCGGTCGTCCCATGAGAGCCAGGATCTGCGCATCGCGCGGTCCAAATCCTAGCAACCCCATTCTCGGCCGTGTTTCCAGCAGCGCGAGTGTCACTTCCAGCAGTTGCCTGGCCCGATCCGGTTGATCCAGTTGTTGTAGCGTGTAGGCCAAAGCCACTGCATTGGCGAGATTATCGGCCTTCACAACCGGTGGTTTCGTGGCAAGTTCGGGGTCGGCGAGCTCATAGTACTCAAACGCAGTGGCGTAATCCTCCGCGAGGAACGCATTATCGGCAACAAAATCCACGATGAACGTCGGTGGCCGCTCCATCTGTTTCATTATCTGCATTAGAATTTCACGCGCCCCGGCATAGTCCTCCACAAACCGCAACTTGAAGGCCTGCGCCAGCATAAAAAGCGGATGACTATCGGGGATCGCATCGATCATCGGACCGACGACTTCAGGTCGACCAAAGTCGAGATAGACAGTGATCGCATTCACGCTGTCCAGCGGATCGGTACCGAGTTCTCCTGCTCTTTTGATCCACGCTAGCGATTCGTCCAGCCGACCGAGTCCGGCAAGATGATTTGCGACGACACTGTGGGGAGTCGGCCAGTCCGGATGCAGGTCGATCGTTTTCAGCCATTGTCTGAGCGCGGCGTCATTTTGCCCGAGCTGGGCATACCGGACACCGAGATTATTTTGCGGAACTCGCGCCAGGGGGTCGAGTTCGATGGCACGTTGCAAGAGTTCAATCGACTTACTGGTTTCGCTCTCATCGTACAGGCCAGCTTTCCACATCATTGCCTGGACATGGTTCGGATTGATTGCCAGGGCACGTTCAAACGCCTCGTGTGCCGCGTCACGGGCCGCTTTGTCGGCCTGATTTCCCCACAACCCCATGTTGTACAACCCAACCGATGCGTAGATATCGGCATCACTGGTATCGAGTGCTATAGCCTTGTCCAGGGCCGACTCGGATATTGGAAATGCTTCGTCGGTCGAAATCGCGTTGTGGTTGGCCAGGATCAGCATGACGCTGTCGGAAAGACCGGAATAGGCCTTGGCGTAGTTCGGATCGAGTTCAATAGCACGCTCGAATTGCTGCCTGGCCTGCTGCAGGTTGCCCAGCCGACGCGAGTAAATATTGTTGCGACCGGCCAGATACAGGTTGTAGGCCTCCAGGTTCTCGGTCGGGACCGAATCGAGCCGGGCCTGCTCCTCAGGCGTCAATGTCGTCTGCAAGGCGCTCGCAATCGCTGTGGCAATCTCACTCTGGATGGCGAAAATATTATTGGTGGTGAGTTGCCTGTCATAGGTCTGTGCCCAAAGGTGTTGGTCCACATTCGTATCGATCAACTGTACGTTGATTCTTACGTTGTTGCCGGCCTTTTGAACCGCCCCTTCGAGAATCGTATTGACGCCGAGTTCCTCACCGATCTCGCGCATGTTTTTCCTGGTGTCGCGATATTGCATGACCGACGTACGGGAAATGACTTTGATTGACCCGATGTTGGCCAGCATGGTCAGCAGATCGTCGTGGATACCATCGGCGAAAAAGACGTTATCCGGATCTGCGCTGCGACTCGTAAACGGCAACACGGCGATAGCCGGCCGGCCGCTGCTTACAATTCCACCATCTGCACCGCTCTTGCCGGGCCCGGAGAAGTACAGAAAAACAAAAATCCCAAGCCCGATCGCCAGCAATCCGATAATGATGAAATCGAGCCGGCGGCCTGTTTGTGACGCGATCGAGTGGCCGCGATCCACGTCTTTTTCTTTCTCCAGACCTTCCGGCGTGAGTTCGTAGGCCCAGGCGAAAAATAAAGCGATCGGGAACCCCAAAGCCAGCGCCAGCATAAACACCTGTATCACCCAGTTCGGTGCGGCGATGTTCTGCAATACGATGTCGGCAAACTGTAACAACAGCCAGGACGTGACGACGTAGGCGAATCCTACGCGAAATACGTTACGACGCTTGAGTTCCTGGAAAATGGACATCAGTGGATTTTCCCGTCCGTTGTTAGATACAACCCTACGCCTTTGGATGGCCTGGGAAAAGGGGACGGATTTATTTTATGGTTCAGAATAGCTCGCAGGGGTGGCTGGTAGGAGATTCTATGGCACTTAGCTATAGGCGGTCTCCTGTTTTTTGAAGGATTGTTGGTTGATTAACAAGGTGAAGGCGATTCTGGCGAGTTTGCGAGCCAGGACGACTTTGGCAGCGATCTTGGACAGTCCTTTGTCGAGTTGTTTTTGATAGTAGTGGTCGAAGAGTGCGTAGGATCTTGCCGGTTGGGTGGCGCAGAACAACAGGCGTCGTATTTCGGCTTCACCGCGCTTGGTGAGTTTACGTTGGCCTTTGTATTTGCCGGATTCGCGCATTCGTATATCGAACCCGATGAAGGCGACAAAGGCATCGCTGCCGGCGAAAGCACCCCGGTAAAAGACGCTGACCAAAGCCGCGGCATTCAACGGACCGATGCCGGGGATGGATAAACATCGCTGATAATCTGCCCACCAACCCAGCGCCCGCACGAGTGCCTGCATGTGCCTGTCGATACGATCGAGCAGGTGCTGGATCTCAGTGGACAGCGCCTTGGTCGAGAGTTTGATCCCGCTAAAGCTCTGTTCGAGCTGGGTGCGCATCTTGACCACCGCAGCACGTCTTTTTAGCAGTGCCCAAAGCCGCTGCGCCTTGGCGCACAGGGGCTTGAACGGGCGCAGAGAGCTGCACTCACGGGCCAGGTAACGCGCCAGCAACCAGGCATCCTGCGGGTCGGTCTTGTTGCGTACATTGACCGCTACCCGATAGTGGACCAGCTGGCGAGAGTCGATGAGATAGACCTCACAGCCCAGCACATGGGCTTGTTCAACCACCGCCAGGTGATAACTTGAGGTCGGTTCGATGGCGATCCGAACCGGCCCATACAAGGATTTAAGCCAGGCCTTGATAGGGCTGCCTTGATTCGGCAGCCTCGTGATTTCTTCGGTATCCCAGTCACAGATGACCAGCTCATCCTTGGATACATCGATTCCGAGCGTGATTTTTTTGACCAGTTTTGCCACAATGACCTCCGCGGTTAAGTTGCCGTGAAGCCGGGAACTCACCGGACGCAAGCTTGCAATCAATTGGCTGTTTAGGCAGCTAGATTCTTAATTGGCGTTCTATGGTGAGGGGATGGGGACGAAGTCTCCTACGGTCTGTACCAAAAGGTCAGAAGCGGCTTTTATGTCCCTCCCATCCCGGCGCCTTCCATCATCCTGATTTCCGGCACGAGTTACCATACAAGCGGCTTCAGCCGCGATAGGCGTTCCAATCGGGCCTGAAGGCCCTCCTACGTTTTCTTTTGCTTTGCACGGGTTTATTTAAAGGCTTGCAGACGCAGTACCCGCTGGATCTTGTCGCGCACGTCAGCGCGGATGCCGGCTTCCTCCGCATAGGATCGCCAGCGCGACACCGTTTCCTGCACTTCTTCGATAATCGTCTCGGCACGCCCGCGTTTCATCGAAGCCGCTTTCGCACAGGCCTTGAAATCAGCCAATACGAAATTGTCCTGCTTGCCATTCAAGGTCATCTGATGACTGGCCGTCCAGGCACCGGTCGGGTTGTAACTGTAGGTCATGTCAAAAGCGGGTGCGAGCGACCAGCGGCCGGTTTGGTCCATCAAAAAGGCAATGTTCTTGACATGGTCGTCCTGGTTGCGGGCAACGACATTGAACACCATGCGGCGGAACTGTTCCTCAATCGCACGCATGGGCAACTCCAACTGCCGGATCACCAGCAGTGCCTGTTCATAGGCATGCGCACCCGCGCTATTGAAATCGTAGTGTGCCAGCGCACCCAGCGATTGCATGTGGAGTTTCCCGCCGCCGGCTGGCCGGTCGAAGCGCCGGGTCATGAAGTGCCGGCGGCCGTTTTCTTCGAACAAGCGGCACTCGCTCATCGTGATTCCGCAGTCGCCGGCCATTTTGGAATAGGCGTATTCGATCAGACCGTAGCCTTGCGGGTCTTCGAGCTCCTTGTCCTGGTTGCCTGCGACACCGTCAAACTTGAGCAGCCAGTATTCAAACCCCTCGCTTGCCGGAACCTGGCCGGAACGCATTTCATTGGTCGACGGGTTCCAGGAGATCACCGCCTTGGCGCGCGCACCCCCGGCCGACGTGCCCACCCGCAGAATATCGTTCAGCGCCTGTTCCTTGCCGTCATCGGCAAAGGAAACTCTCAGGTCGTTGCGATGGGTGAGCACATCCGATGCCAGCGTGACCAGTCGATCGATTTGTATCCGGTTCGCCGTTCGCGCCTGCGGCCCGATCGCCGGGGAAAATTCCAGCGCACCCATGCCCCGCTCTCCGGTATAACAAAGTCGTTCGACGGCATTGAATGAATTTGGCTGGCGACCCTGGGTGGCCAACCAGGCATCGATCAGCGCGTTGCCGAACCGGTCCGGGAGCGAGTCCGCCAGCAGACCCGGCAAGCCATGAAAAGTCTCGTGCGGAAGTTCGGGAAAAGTATAAATCTGCCGTGAAAGCGGCATGGTCAACGGTGCAACCGCGATACCGCTCCCGGCAAAGGCCGAATCGTACTCAAAGGCAGTGACCTGGGCGCCCTCTTCGAGCGAAACCGCACCAATCGTGCGCCCCCAAAGTTTGACCTCGGCGACGATGCTCACGGGTCGTCATCCCAGGACCACGCCTTGCCGGTCTGCTCCGAAGATCTGCGTTTCGAGGCGCGTCGGCGCTTCTTTCCCTTGCGCCGTAACAACGCCATCGGGCTCGGACCGGCCTCGGGGATCATTTGCTCGAGCCCCGGCAACAGGTCCAGGACACGCAGGACCCGGATGAAGCTGGACATTTGCGCCGACGCCCCGGATTCGATCCGCTCCACCGTCCGTTTGGAAACCCCCGCCTGTTCCGCCACATCCGCCTGGGTCACCGACAGATCGAGCCGGCGACGCGCGACCCGCCTGCCCATTTCGGCAAGAATGGCTTCATCGGCGAGGAGTTTTGTTATTTCCATAGTCGTCACCTTAGACGAGTTATATGGTTATTATACGTTATCTCGTCAGTTATTACGACTTATAATGACTATGGACGAAAAAGGGGGCGGATTTATTTTTGCACCGAGTAGCGCCAACCCTTGGCAACATTGGCCGAAAAATAAATCCGTCCCCTTTTCCCTATGTTCCGATTATTTGATCCAAGCCATCTATGATTTCCGCCAACTGCTCCGGCTCGACGGCGACAAAAAAACCAAGGACATCCACATCCCTTCGCGCCGACAAAAAAACCAAGGACAAAAAACCAAGGACATCCACATCCCTTCGTGAAAATCATCGCACTGCTGATCAGCCAAGGGGATATTTGTAGGGTTTGCTCAGAAAGTCCGTGGGTGTCCTTTGTTGTACTATGATTCAATGTTGTAATACACAGCACGATTTAGCGGAGAATGGCATTGCGATAGAATGGTAAACGCAGAAAACAAAAGAGTGTCAGCAGCGGCCGCGGCCTGGAGTATTTTCCCCGCAGCCGTAAAGTATTCGTCGAATGATGCTGGGTCGTCTGCCATAATAATCTCATGAGTAAAGGTAAAGAAGACAAAAAGCGGGACGATGTACTAAAGCGTATGTTAAGTACGCCGCCTGATCCTCGTAAATCTAAGAAGGATAAACCAAATAAAAAGAAATCCGCCAAATAGGCGGGACGGTTAACGCTTGCCGACGCGAGTGCGCGCGACATCGTAAACGATGTTCCTGTTTCTCTTTCCGACTGCAATTACGAGAATCACCAGCTTCTTGTCCTCGTATTTATATACGAGGCGGTATCCACTGCTACGTTGCTTTATTTTGTAGTAGCCGGGACCAAGCCCGGAAACCCGAGCCCTCGGTGACGGAGTTTCCACACCAGACAGGAGCTTAGTCAGCTTTTTCTTGAATTGTTTTTGGATTTGTACTTCAAGCCTGTGCCACTCTGCTAGCGCCCGCTCATCGAACTTAAGCGCAAACTTCGGCTTCGCTTTAGCTTGTTGCCCCGCCACTATGGGTTACAGATCGTCTATAGAGACATCAACAATTCTCGGGTCTGCCAGACGGGCCTGAACAATTTTGGTCATCTCGTAGTCATCGAGGATGTCTGCGATTTTTTCAAACAGTTTGGCTGACATAGCGTAGAAGACGGGCTTGTTGTGGGATAACACTGCCAGCGGCTTGCCCGCAGCGTCCTCAACGATCTGCGCT
Source organism: Pseudomonadota bacterium (assembly GCA_022560735.1). GTDB lineage: Bacteria > Pseudomonadota > Gammaproteobacteria > Steroidobacterales > MnTg04 > MnTg04. The sequence goes on along the minus strand of JADFSO010000039.1, from coordinate 9,779 downwards.
GGCCGCGCTTTGAAGTCGGAAATACTGACAGTGTAGTCTGCGAATATCGTTTCCATGATTGTGCCTCGTTAGCTACTGAAGCGATAATGCACCATTTAGTACGATATTTCAACCTAAATTTAACCAAAAAATAGTCTTTATTTAGACTTATTTATGTTAAAAGGCTATTAAACCTAGCTTTTTTCGTCCATATGCCACATAAAATCGATTTCACGCAGGAAAACCAAGGACATCCACACCTTTTCGCCGACAAAAAAACCAAGGACATCCACATCCCTTCGTGAAAATCATCGCACTGCTGATCAGCCAAGGGGATATTTACAGGGTTTGCTCAGAAAGCCCGTGGGTGTCCTTTGTTGTACTCGCCCAGAAAGTCCGTGGGTGTCCTTTGTTGTGTTTGTTGTGCTATATCCCGACTATTTGATCTAAGCCATCTATGATTTCCGCCAACTGCTCAGGCTCGACGGTGCCTAGCTTCCTGCCAATTCTGTCCACGGACAAAGTGCGTATTTGGCTGATTTTTACCCAGGACGGTTTCGGTAATTGCCTGGATTCGAGGGGATAAGTGAGCGGAAAACGCGCTTTTTGCGGCTGGCTCGTCACGGCCATGGCAATAACAGTGCCGGAACGCTTGTTGAAAACATCATGGCTTAGCACAAGCACTGGCCTGCGCGCGGTTTGTTCATGGCCACGAGTTGGGCTGAGCTCCGCCCAGCGAACCTCACCCCTTAATATTCGGACCATGCAGACAAATCCTCCGTCAGGCCTTCCTCTGCCATAGCCTTTTCATCCGCCGGTTCCAGTTTCGCGCATTCCTGAGCCAGGAGACTGCGATTCAAACGACTCAGTTTTTCTTTGACCGCCTGTTGAATTGCACGACTCCGATTCGGAAACATGCGTTTCTTCACCAACGCATCGACTTCGGCCAACAAACCAGACTCCATTGTGATTGCGATTTTGCTACTGCTCATGGGACGCCTCCAAAGTATGATTATTGGTCATACTTTGAGATTCGTCAAGGCATATAAATAACGAAGTCAGGCAGGAGAAAACCAAGGACATCCACACCTTTTCGTGAAATTCATCGCACTGCTGATCAGCCAAGGGGATATTTGTAGGGTTTGCTCAGAAAGTCCGTGGGTGTCCTTTGTTGTATCCTTTGTTGTACGCGAAAAATAACGCCGTCCCCTTTTAAATGAAGTTGTACTGTTTGAGTTGCTTGCGGGTCAGCAGCGTGACGACATTGCGCCGCATCCTGGACAGGTTCTTTTTCCACTCGTCATCCAGGGTGATCGGTATTCTTCCGGTGGCAAACCGCATCGGGTTACCGGCCACCGAATGCGCCATGCTCAGTTCCGCCGCGCCGGCATAAATGTGCGGCACCTGGACGGCCGACGGGTTGACCGCAAAAACATCGGCGACCAGGCCGGCAATGGTTGCGCGCGGCCGCTCGACCAGGTCTTCGTAGCGTAACTGCGTGCACCGGCCCGCATCGTGCATCGCGGTCAGCACGCTATTCGCCAGCCGCCATTCCACGCCGGTCCGCAGCGGATTGCCGATCGCCATGTGCTTTTTCATCCAGTGGATTTCCGGTCGCAGTCTGGTCCGCAGCCTGGAAAAAGCGACCGCCCTGCTGTCGCGGACCAGATGAACCACATGCACGTCATCGCCAAACAGTTCCTTCATGATCAACGCATAGGTCGGTTTTTTCGATGAATCGACGATTACCCGCGCGCCGGTTTTTTCGAAAATACCAGAAACCAGGCTGCGCAATTCGCGCTTGTATTCATCGAGTTGATCCGAAAACTCCCTGGGCCTTAAGGACGGATTCAGCAACAGCGGTATGGCTTTGCTTTTCTCGACCAACCTTTGCAGCCGCAGAACCCGGCTCACCCAGGACTCCCGGGTTTCAGCCGCCGGCAGGTCTGCGACGATATCGCGCCAGTGCCCACAGGACTTGAACGCCGTACCGCAACCGCACAACTGGTCTTCGTGCAGACCGCGAATCCACAGGCAACGGAGCTCGCCGACCGTGACGAAACCATCCATCTCGCCCAGCAGGCGGTCGAGCAAGGTGCTGCCGCTGCGGCTATGCCCGGCAATTAATATTATTTTTCTCATCCGGTTTTTTCTTTTCCCTATTACCAGCATAGAACAAAAATTGAGCTGGAACCTTTGATTAAGGCTGCTCTTGGATTTCGTAATGAAACGATAACGCCCTATCGTTTAATAACTAAACCTGATCTATGCTGATTTACTCCAAATTGATGGCCTTCAGGCCCGATTGGCGTCCCCCATCAGGCCTGAAGGCCCTCCTCCGGCAAAAAATAGACAAAAAATAGATCTGCCCCCTTTTTTAGCTCATCAGCTCCAGCAATTCCTCGGTCCGCGCCTCCATCAGGGCTTTGTCGCCGCGGCTTTCGACGTTCAACCGCACCAGCGGTTCGGTGTTCGATGAGCGGATATTAAAGCGCCATTCGGCAAACTCCATGCTCAACCCGTCGATATGCTCCACGACCACGGCATCGGCGGCGTAATGCGCCTCCAGTTTGTTCATGACCCCAACTGCATCGTCGATCTGCCGGTTGATCTCGCCGCTGGCCGGGAACTGCGCCACCCGGTCGGCCACCAGTGCGGACAAGCTCTTGCCGCTGGTCGAGACCAGTTGCGCCACCAGCAGCCACGGAATCATGCCGCTGTCACAGTAGGCGAAATCCCTGAAATAGTGGTGTGCGCTCATTTCACCGCCATAGACGGCGTTTTCCGCGCGCATCCGCTCCTTGATGAACGAATGCCCCGATTTGCTCATCACCGGCACGCCACCGCTGGCCTCGACGATATCCACCGTGTTCCAGGTCAGCCGCGGGTCGTAAATGATCGACGCCCCCGGATGGGTCTGCAAAAACGCCTCGGCCAGCAAACCGACGATGTAATAGCCATCGACGAACTGACCCAGCTCGTCGAAAAAGAAACAGCGGTCGAAATCGCCATCCCAGGCGACGCCCAGGTCGGCCGCGGAGGAAATCACCGCATCGCGCGTGGCCGGCCGGTTCTCCGGCAGCAGCGGGTTGGGGATGCCGTTGGGGAAATCGGCATCCACCTGGTGATGCACGCGGATGAATTCGAACGGCAGCCGCGGCGCCAGCCGGTCGATCACGGCGCCGGCGCCGGCATTGCCGGGGTTGCTGACGATTTTCAGTGGCTTCAGCTCGTCTATATTGACGTAGCCCAGCAGATGCTCGATGTAGTCAGCGGTAATATCGATCGGCGTGGCGGCCGATTCCGCCCCACCGGGGTCTGTCGAATCGTCCGCCTCGGCCAGGCGGTGGATGTCCTTAAGCCCGGTGTCGGCGCTGATCGGCCGCGAGTCCTCGCGGACGAATTTCAGCCCGTTGAAATCGATCGGGTTGTGGCTGGCCGTGACCATGATCCCGCCATCCATGTGCTCGTGGAAGGTCGCGAAATAGACCTGCTCGGTGCCGCCTTCGCCGATGTCGAAAACCTGCACGCCCTTGCTCACCAGCCCGCGGGTCAGCGCCTGGCACAGTTCCTCGCTCGAATGACGGATGTCGCGACCGACGACCATGCGCTTCGGTTGCAGGTAATCGGCGACCGCGCGCCCGATCCGGTAACAGATATCGGCATTGAGCTGGTCGGGGACGCGACCGCGGACATCGTAGGCTTTGAAACAGGTGATTTTTGTCATCGGAAATTATTGTCCAGCCGTTTTGTTTAGTATGAACTGCGCCATTGCAGGAATGCACGCGTCTCATTGCTCGTTTGGTTGCTCACGATGTCATCGACCCGTTCGAATCCCAGACCGATAATTATCTGCCCGTACTTGAAAAACCTGCTGTGAGTAACATCGAGGCTCACGATATCCTGCCTGGTCGGCGTCAGGCTGTTCCTTGGGTCCGGAGCGCCGCCGCGATTTAGCGAGCCAACACGAAACAGCGCCAGCCATTGAGTGTCTTCATCGTTTACCAGCATAAGACCAGTCGAAACTACGCGAGAGTCGTTTTCGATCCCATGACCGATGACCCTGCCCCGATAGCGATAGCCGGTTAGATATATTGAGTGATTGTAAACAGAGTTAAATTTGTTCGTGGATTTCGTGAAGTCGGAGATCGTAATGGCGATCTCGCCATACCACCGGTACGACCAGCGCTCGCCCCAGATACCGGTCGACTCCAACCCGAACAGGCCGTAGTTGTCGGCTGGCAAGCGGTGGGATTCGTCTTCACCAATGTACTGCGCATAAAACGCGAATGGCACATCGAACAGTCTCGTCGCCCAGCGCGCATCGAATCCAGCTTCCTGATTTCCCGGCTCGTTTTCCACGGTGATGCCCGCCTGGCCGCGGTTATCGCGACCAGTGAATAGTTTAACGAATGTGTCGAATCCACAAGGTCGGCCATTACCGCACCACTGCGCCGTGCGCGATAACCCAAGCTCCAGCGATGGAATGGGTTTGAAGGTGACACGCAACCCGAAGAATTGCGTATTCGGCACCGCGCGGTCACTTTCCATCTTCCCGAAGTGCGCCGACATATCCCAGGGGCCGAGCCAACTAAGCCATTTGGTCTTGAACGGATCTGTGAAATTCCGATCGATCGATATGGCAGGTATTGGCCGCGCATTGTTCGAGAGAATGAGGCTGCCGTCCCAGCCAGGCCCCCACCAGCGATCGAGCGTGTTTACCGTGAAAGAGTAGTTGCCAAGCACCACGCCGATCATCGAGCCATCCGCGCGAAAGTCTTTGCCATCGGCCGGCGAATCGACTGATTGGCCGTTTAGGGAGACGGCAAATCTGTCGCCCGTATAGGAAAGGCCTGCGCTGAGTTCTGCGGATTCACGTGGCGTGTTTTGAAATGAGCGAATTCGGGTTGGCTCTTCCGCGCCCGATAGGCTGGTGTTGAACGTCACCTCACCTGTTCGCATCTCCCATTTTGAACGTGCTTTTACCCGGGTGATGGCGTCGATGACATCACGAGGCAGTTCGTCGATTCGCTCCACGTTTTGAATATCCGCAACGATAGGCCCCCAGGCTAGCGGCCAGGTCGTAACGGGGCCTTTGATGACGCCGTAGTCTGCCAGGCGCTGGATATCGCTCCGCAATGCCATGTCACCCGGCGCGATCATCGGGCCGGCCAATGCGGTAGAAAGCGAAAACAGGGCCACGATGATCGGCAGTGCCAGCAGGCGCGTTTGCGTGGATGCTCGGGATTTGATTATTTTTGTCCTCAATGGGTTGATATGCGCACGGGTGGCAGTAGCTAGTAGTATCCGGGGGATGCGGCTATTGAGCAAGCTTTGGATCGTTGTTTAATGACCCTTGAAGACCAAACCGCAGAGCGCGGAATGCGTGTTTGAATAAGTCGGACCGATTGGTGGCTCGCGCGCGTTGTGGGATTATGCCAGCGAATGGTTTTGTTCGCTGTAGGAGCAGGTTTAGCTGCGATTGGCGTTCCTATCGGGCCTGAAGGCCCTCCTACAAGTCAATCCGTGCGGCCTTTGCGGCCGTAGGTGTCTTCGAAGCGCACGATATCGTCTTCGCCCAGGTACGAACCCGATTGCACCTCGATGATATGCACCGGCTCGTCCCCGGGGTTCTCGATGCGGTGTTTGGTGCCGATCGGGATGAATGTCGATTCGTTCTCCTGCAGATCGAACACCTCCTCGCCGCGGGTAACCCGCGCGGTACCGCGCACCACGACCCAGTGTTCCGCCCGATGCCGGTGCATCTGCAATGACAACTTGGCGCCGGGATTAATGATCAGGCGTTTGACCTGGAACCCGTCGCCGTGGTCGATGCTGTCATAGCTGCCCCACGGCCGGAACACCTGCCGGCCCAGTTCCGTTTCGTAGCGGTTCTGCTCTTTCAGCCGGGCCACCACCGCCTTCACATCCTGCGCGCGGTTTTTCGGCACCACCAGCACCGCATCCTTGGTTTCGATCACGACATGATCCCTGAGCCCGACCGTCGCCACCAGCCGGTGGCCGGCATAGACATAGCAGTTGGTGCAGTCTTCGATAATGGTATCGCCATAAACCGCATTGTTGTGCTCATCGTTGTCCAGCGCATCGTGCAGCGAGGCCCACGAGCCGACATCGGACCAACCGGCATCGAGCGGCACCACCGACGCGCGATCGGTCTTTTCCATCACCGCGTAATCGATCGAATCCGCCGGGCAGGCCAGGAACGCATCGGCATCCAGGCGGGTGAAATCGAGATCGGTTTCCGCCCCGGCGAGGGATCGTTTGCACGAGGCCAGCATCTGCGGCGCGAATTTCCCGAGTTCGGCCAGGTAATCGGCGGCGGCAAACAAGAACATCCCGCTGTTCCAAAGATAATCGTCCGAGGACAGGTAGCGCATGGCCGAGGCCAGATCCGGCTTCTCCACAAACTCCTCGACCGGTCCCGCAACCCCGGCTTCCCCGCCCTTGCGAATATAGCCATAACCGGTCTCCGGGCTGGTCGGCACGACGCCAAAAGTCACCAGCCGCCCCTCGTCCACCAGCGCCAGGCCACTGGTGACAGCCAGTTGGAACTTAGCGGTATCTTCAATCACATGATCGGCGGGCAGGATCAGGATGCGGGCCTGCGCGTCGCTTGCCACCGCCAACAGCGCCGCGACAGCCGCGGCCGGCGCGGTGTTTCTGCCCTTCGGCTCGAGCAGCAGCGCCTGCAGCTCGACATCGATTTCCCGAAGCTGCTCGGCGACCAGGAAACGGTGCGCCTCGTTGGTCACGACGATGGGTTTAGCCAGGTCCGGCAGACCCCGCAGCCGCAACGCGGTTTCCTGCAGCATGGTTTTCTGGGTAACGAGAGGCAGCAGTTGTTTGGGGTAGCCCTCGCGCGACAGCGGCCAGAGCCGGGTACCGGCACCACCGGAAAGAATGACGGGGATCAGGTCTTGTGCCATTTGTAATCCACGAACCCCTTGTAGGAACGGGTGTAGGAGGGCCTTCAGGCCCGATTGGAACGCCGATCGGGCCTGAAGGCCCTACCATATCAAACCTGGCCTCTTCGGGCCTGAAGGCCCTCCTACAAGTTCTGCGGTCAGATAAAGAAATCCCAAAACGTAACCATGATGATCGACGACAATACCAGCGTAATCAACATCACCGGCGTTCCCTTGCGAAACCAAAGCCCCGGCGTGATGGCCAGGCTCGGATCGCCCTCTTCCTTCGCGAGGCGCTCCGAGATTGTGACGATAAACACGTTGGCCGTCGAGCCCAAATGCGTGCCGTTACCGCCCATGCCCACGCCAATCGCGAGCGCCCACCACAATGGCGTCACGTTGATGCCCTGCGTCTCGAACCCCAGGATAATCGGGATCATCGCCGCGGTGAACGGGATATTGTCGATCGCCGCCGACATGACGGCCGAACCCCACATCAGCATGATCGCCGCGACCATCAGGTCGGAGACAACATACGGCTGAATAAACTGCCCCAGGTACTCCAGGAATTGGCTGTGCTCTACCCCGCCCACCAGGATGAACAAGGAGATGAAGAACATCAGCAGGCTCAGTTCCACCTGCGAGAATGACTCGTCCAGCTCAATATTCTTGCCAATGAAAACCAGCAAGGTCAAACCGATCGCCGCGACGAACCATGGCTCCCAGTGGAACTTGCTGTGCAGGATGAACAACACGACCATCAGGCAAAGAATACCGATCGCCACCCACCAGGTATACGGGTCCTTGATTTTTTCCAGCGCTTCGAAATGCGGCATCTGCGCTTTCACCGCCAGTTCTTTCCTGAACAAAATTTTCAGGAAGAAAAGAATCGCGACCCAGGCCACGAACACCAGCCCACCCATGTGAATGAAGAAGGTATTGAAGTCGATGCCGGCGGCCGAACCGATCATCAGGTTGGGCGGGTCACCCACCAAAGTCGCGACACCGCCGGTGTCCGACAACAACGCCGCCGCCAGCAGGAACGGAATCGGGTTGACCTTGATGGTCCGGCAGATCAGGATGATCAGCGGGCCGAAAATCACCACCGTGGTCACGTTATCCAGCAACAGCGAGAGCACCGTCACCAGCGTGCCCAGCATGGCCATCAGGAAGAACAGCCGGCCTTTGCTGAAGTCGGCGATCCGATACGCGAGCGCCTGGAACCCGCCGGTCGGGATCATGATCGCAACGATCGTCATCATCCCGGCGAGCAAGAACACGACGTTCCAGTCGATGGCTTCGACCGCCAGGGTCGGGTTGTAGAAGCCATAATACTGGCCGACCAATATCATCACGGCGGCGCCGCCCATGGCGAATTTGGTCCGATGAAATCCATGCACGGCTTCGGTAAATATACCGACAAAGGTCACCGCCAGAATGATCCCCGAGACCGCCATGGGCGTGCCCCATGTCAGTGGCTCAATCGCTTCCTGCATAGTCAATTCTCTTGTGGGTTATAGAGGTAAAACGAAAAGCCAAAAAAAAGCAGCCCAACCACAACCGTCGTCGAGCAGCCCAAAACTGGCATCGAGTATAGCATCGCCCGGAGAGTTTCCCCAAGCTGCCGCCTATTTCGGCTGTTCTCCCCGCCCGATCCCGTAATAGGTAAATCCCTGTCGTTTCAGGTACTTAGGATCATACAGATTGCGGCCATCGAAGATGACCGGTTCGCTCAGCGATTCCCGCAACGCATCGAGGTCCGGGCTGCGAAATTCCATCCACTCGGTCGCAATCGCCAGCGCATCCGCGCCGGCGACCGCCGCCATCGCCGACTCGCACAGCACCAGCTCAGCGCGCTCGCCATAGATCCGCCGCGCCTCGTCCATCGCCGCCGGGTCATAGGCACGGACCGTTACCCCGGCCGCCCACAGGCTTTCCATCAGCACCCGCGACGGCGCCTCGCGCATGTCATCGGTATTCGGCTTGAACGCGAGCCCCCACAACGCGATCGTCTTGCCCTTCAGCGCAGCGCCAAAGTGCTTCTTGATCTTCTCCGCCAACACCTGCTTCTGGCGTTCGTTGATCGCCTGGACCGAATCCAGCATGTCGGGCTGGTAACCGATTTCCTTCGCCGAAAACGACAAGGCGCGCACGTCTTTCGGGAAACACGAACCGCCATAACCGATGCCCGGATATATAAAGTGATAACCGATCCGCGGGTCCGAACCGATCCCGATGCGCACCTTCTCGATATCCGCGCCCAGCCGCTCGGCCAGGTTGGCCAGCTCGTTCATGAAACTGATCTTGGTCGCCAGCATCGCGTTGGCCGCGTACTTGGTCAGCTCCGCCGAGCGCACATCCATGATGTGCAGGCGATCATGGTTGCGGTTGAACGGCTCGTACAGCGCCTTGATGTTCTCGGTCGCGCGCCCATTGCTCGTACCGACAATAATCCGGTCCGGCTTCATGAAATCGCCGATCGCCGCACCCTCTTTGAGAAATTCCGGGTTCGACACCACATCGAATTCAATCTCGACGCCACGCTCGGCCAAAACCGATGCAATCTTGTCGCGCACCTTGTCGGCAGTACCGACCGGCACCGTCGATTTATCGATCACCAGCCGGTAATCCTTAATGTGCTCGCCGATGGTCTGCGCCACCGCCAGCACATGCTGTAAATCCGCCGAACCGTCTTCATCGGGCGGCGTACCCACCGCGATCATCTGGAACAGGCCATGCGCGACGCCCTGTTCGGCATCGGTCGTAAATACCATGCGCCCGGCCTCGCGGTTGTGCGTAACCATCCGCTCAAGACCCGGCTCGAAAATCCGCACCTCGCCGGCATTGAGCCGCTCGATCTTGTCGGGGTCGATA